>CAZSPB010000042.1:0-1511 GCA_964608725.1 uncultured archaeon | reverse complement strand
GTTTACTAAATACAATCCCTATCAATGTTCCAATATTTTGAGCTTTAGTAAGTTGCAAATTATTTTTTGCTTCTTTAATTATTTGAGCTTTTTCTCCAGCGGCTTTAGCTGATTTGTAAGCATCTAAAGCTTTTTTATAACTTTTATATCCTTCATAAATTTTTTTAGCAGATCCAGGATCCCATCCTATTTTCTCATCCGCCCAGGAGAAAATTTTATTTGCTATTAAATCTTCTCCTACATCTTGAAGGGAATCAATTTCTCCTAATTTATCAGATTTATATGCCGTTTGCCATGCTTCATTAAAATTTCCTTTGTCAATATAATTTTGAATTGTTCCATAGACAGCTTTTAAAACCTCTGGTTTCCCTATTACCTTTCCTACTTTTTCTCCAAAAATATCTTCTGCATTGTTTGATATATAATTGATAATTCCATTAAAAAGATCTCCTCCACGTGCTTCTTCTAGAGCCTTTCCTGCGGCTTGGCGTTCTTCTCCTGTTTTAGTAATAAAATTTTTAATATTTTTAAGGTCATCAAAGGTAACTGTAAATTCAAATTCTTCCGGTAACCAATCATTGATTCGTGAATTAACTATAGTTTCGACAACTGATTTCTCAGTTGGACCAAATTTGTTTTTAAAATATTTCTCAGCTTCTTCTTTTTCTTCTCCTGTTACCAGATTTACTAAATATTTAAAATCCTCAGCAGTAATATCAACTTCAACTCCTTTGATGCCAATATTTCGAAGTTCTTGGTTAATTTTTTCTTCAATTTTATCCGCAAATTTGTATTCGAGAAATTTATAGCTAGTGTTTAAAATAAGTTCTGTTCTTTGGGCTTCATCTCCTTCTAACATTGTTTTAGTGAATCCTGCAGGGATCCATTCCATCTTTTTTCGAAGAGCTATATCAAGAACTTTATATTGAAGTTCTTTTTGTTTTTGTTCTTTATATTCTTGAGGAGTTAAATTGTGTGTTACTGCTCTTTCTGGATTTCCTAAAAATGCATCTTTTAAATCTGAAAATTCTATTCTAAATTCTTTTGGAAGTACTCCTTCTCTATCTATTTTTTCATTCCAGAATTTATTATATTCATAAGCAGCAAAAGCATACCCTATATTTTCAAACACCTTTTTATCTCCTTTAAACAATCCTTCTAGATCTTTATCAGAAAGATCAGTAACTGCCCAAGCACATCCTATACCTTTTCTTTTAATTTCTTTACATTTTTCTTCTGAAACTCCTGAAGGACAAATACAAGTTGCTTTTTGGATGAATTTCCGAAGCTTTCCTTGAATATTAATTTCAAAACATCCATATTGATTTCCTTTATCAGCAATATTTAATGCAGTTTGATAAATATTAGGAAGTGATATTCCTGCAACTGTAACTTCTTCTGGAGAAGGTATAGGTGCAATTTCTTCTAAATCAGTAGTAAACAATCCATCTTCTTCCATCATTTCTTTACAATTTCTAAATCTTTCATAATAACTTAAATATTTCATTGCA
>CAZSPB010000041.1:0-1513 GCA_964608725.1 uncultured archaeon | reverse complement strand
AACCTAAAACTTCTTCGTCAAATGTTCCACCTACTTCTGAACAAATTTCTTTAACCTTTTCTTTTATTTCACTCAATTTCATCTAATTACCTTCTAATTCTTGGCAACCTACTTCCTTTTAAATAAATTCCATACCTTTCCGCTTCTTCTATGTCAAATCTTGTTCCATATTTTAGTATTAGTCTTCTCCAATCACCAATCCCTTCTTCTATTAGTTTTAAGTCTCTTTTTGGAACATTTGTAAACATAACAGTTGGAGCACCGTCATGACCTCCCCAGCATATAGCCATGACTGCAGGTTCTGTATCGACCTTAAAGTGTAATCCTGCAAATTTTGTTTTAAACATTGGTATTCCTTCATCTCTTCTGCATTCAAGAATCCATTTAACAACTTTTCTAGGTTCCCATTCTTCATATTCTGCCCATGCTTCAACCTTTTCTCTTACCATTTATTTCACCTCACATTTCATTATTCTATCTTCAATTTTGCAGACCGCTAAACCTTCAAATTCTATACTTATTTCAGGAGGTCTTGGATATCTATGCAGTTCTGAGATTATTACAGATTTTGGCTTGACTGCGTTTATTCTAATTATCATCGGATAAGCTACTGTTCCTAAAATTTTATAGTCTTTATCTCCAAGATACACTACCCCTTCTCTGAGTACCAGGCTTTTTACATTCCTTTCTTCCATCATTCTAATCACCCCACAATTTATCCCTTACTAAATTGCCAACAGAAGACTTTATCTTTTCTTCAGAATCGCAAACGAGTATTTTTTCATCGTTAAATCTAACTAGCTTGCAAGCAGAGGCATAAGGAACATAAACCTTTATTATAGAATCATCTCCCTTTATTTTGTTTGGATTTAAAATCCTTATTTCATCAAATATTTCCCAATTGTTTGAAACTACCAAGAATTTTCCATATTCATCAACTTTTATCCATATTCCTTCCTTCCAAATATCTTCCGGTAAATCTTCTATTTTTATTGTTTTTGTTGGATTTTCTATTCTAACTTCTCCCATCTAATCACCATATGAGAGATTTAGAAAAATATAAAAAAACCTAAAGAAAGAACTAGCTAAATTTCTGGAGGTAAGATTCATTTTCATCCCCTAGAGTATTGACTAACAAAAAATAAAAAATGGGAAAAAAGGAAGCTTTACTGTTTATATCTTGCAAGGACCTTTTCTTGCTTCTCTGAATGCTTTTTGAACTCCTCCTAAGCCTGTATCAGGATATCTTTTTCCAGCTAACTGACTTGCCATGCAAGCCATAATTGCCAAAAGTCTTGGGTCCTTGACTGTGTTGTACATCTTTCTCCTTTGAATGAGTCCTAGCTTACCTCCTTTCAAGTCCGACTTGATGCTTTTCTTTATTTCCATTATAGGGGTTACAACAACCTTGGTTCTTGTCATTTCATTTCACCTCTTTTATTAATTTGGAAATCGATAGTATATAAAGAGCACGGGAAATTTTTTTCCACTAATAGCAAAATATATTTTTCAG
>CAZSPB010000040.1:0-1647 GCA_964608725.1 uncultured archaeon | reverse complement strand
TAGACAATCAGATGTATGTAAGGTTCAATAGAGCAAACATACAGAGACTTCCAAGATGGATTCCTTCCAACCTAAGAGATTCTGTCCTAGATGTATTGAGAAGGGAGGGATGGATAGTTGAGTGATATTTCCTTGAAGATTAAGATAAAGATGTTTGAGACAGAAATAGATTATCATGACAAAAGACTTCAGACTTATGAGAATCTTGGGAAAATTGTGATTGTATCACAAACTGGCAACCAACTACTCCTTTTGACTGATAAAGGATATGAGATTACACTCTATAAGATAGGGAATGATGAAGAGACAGAGTAAAGAGGATGAAGATGGAGCTACTACTTTTCATTCTCTTCTTCATCTTTCTTGGAGGATTCCTAGTAAAAGCAGTGGTGGGAGAGAAAGGTGAATCTGGCTGAATTGAGAGGTCTAACCTATGAGATAGAGAGGAAGATAGAGAAGATAAGAGAGGACATCAGTGACTTAGAGGTAAGACTAATGGAGATTAACTCAATTCTCTTCTCATCACTCTTCCAGATGATAGAGGAGGAAGAGAGTAAGGTAAGTGGACAGTTCTCACAAAAAGTAGGGGGAAAGAAGTATGAGTCTGAATGAAGTGAGAAATTTAATTTATGAATTAGAGAGAGGAATAGAAGAGATAAGAAAGAACATCAATTCCTTAGAGACCAAATTGAAAAAGATAGACTCAATTCTGGATTTTAAAATTCATCAGATGAAAGAGGAAGAGAGAGTAAGAGGATGGAAAAGAATTGAGGATAGAAGAATTAAAGACTAAGGTAATTGAAGAGGCAAGAGAAATTCAGAAGAGACATGGATGGCATATTCTGAAGAGACTGAAGAAGTATGGTTTCACCTATGCAAAGGATGTGACTGTCTTCAATGTATGCCTAGTTCTAGCTTGGTTCAAAAACACTAGGACATACATCACTCCTCCTCTCTTCTCATGGTTAAAAGATATGAGTTACACAAATGCAGTCACAATCCTTCACAATCTTGGTGACAGAAAGATACTCACACTCCTAAGGAAAGAAGGAAGTAAAATGAACTACTACATTCCATCTACATTCCTTCAAGGACTAGCTAAGGAGATAGGAATCAACTTATACTAGGAGGAAAGAGAGTGAAGAGAGCTAAGGAATTAGTAAGAGAAATGAAGAGACTCTCTCTAGAACTCTCAAAAGGGATTCTAGAAGAGTCCTTTCAGAGTTATGATGAAATCCAATTCTACCTACTAAAGATGAATAAACTTCTAGGTGAACTAGAGAATGAACTAGAGAAGGAAGGAAAGGGAGAGATAAGAGTCATCTACTCTATGGACTTCTCCTCCTCAAGAGAGTTAGAGAGAACACTGAACTCCCTACTAGAGAGAGGATTCAGATTGATTCACATAGGTGAGGATGGACTAGAGGACATGGGTTACACAATAGTCTACACTCTTGTAAGGGAGAGTAAGGCTTATAAGTAATTATAAGAAGAGATTTACTAGGTGATGTATATGGTCTGGGATTTGGATTGGGATGGATTGAAAGTTGAATTGGAGAAGAAAGTCTGTAAAATATTAGAGGAGTTCAAGGAGAAACTTCCAGAAGAACTCAGAGCAAGTGTAGAGTGGTGGGAAGGAGAATTCCA
>CAZSPB010000039.1:0-1659 GCA_964608725.1 uncultured archaeon | reverse complement strand
AGCGGCCTTGACTTTAATCTGAGCGGTGGAGAGGAATATGAAAGGGATAGAAAAATGAGAACGGAAAAGAAATAGAAAACATTCAATCCACGTAGAAGAGAAAGAAGCATTCCAAGGAACGCTAAAGCAAGGGAGAATACAATGCCCTCTCTCTGCTTTATTTCTCTTGCAGCCACCGGGTTATTGTTTTTTGTTTTTAGTGAATCCTCTTTGTTATCAAAGCAATTGTTTATGGAAAAACTGAAACCCAGAAACAGGACAACGAGCGCATAGAAGAATATTGTTTCCGGGAGGCAAACCTCCAGTTTCGTGAAGATTACATACCCCAAGGTTGCGATGAGAAAGTATCCCAACCAGTTTCTTACACGCAGCATTTTTAAGTATGCTTTGAAGTTCATAAATTTTGTATTACTAAAAATGTTATTTAAAGTAAAAGCCTTATGGTTCTGTTCTGTTTTTAATTTGAGAGTGTTTAGATAGTTCATTTTTATAGTCCTGGAATTTTTTCAAAAACGGAGCAATGCTTCTCATCAATTTCTCATTAAGCATATTTTCGTAGAGGAATTTCAAAGCAACGTAAACACTACACATGGTTGATCTGCTCTTGCTCGAGTAAAAAAAGCAGAAATTCTCTAGGAGTTTTACCCAGATTTTAGAAATTTCAAGACAATAAATACTTCGGATATCACTGAAATTTATACAATTTTCCGAAAAGATTTTCCGCCCGCCTCCAAGAGAAAAGTTATATAATATTTAAAAATTAATGATGATTATGAACACGCAAAACTTTGAAAAATGGGCAAAAGTTTATGATTTGATTTATGGGGAATATAAAGATGATGTAGATCTTTATAGAAAAGAAGCCTGCAAAGCAAAAGGAAAAGTTCTTGAAATTGCTTGTGGAACAGGAAGAATTTATTTAGAGTTGCTTAAAGATGGTGTTGATGCTTACGGAATCGATATTTCTAAAAATATGTTAGAAGTTCTCAAAAAGAAAGCCAGGAATTTGGGATTAAAACCAAAAGTCAAAAAAGCTGATATGAGAAATTTCAAATTTGATATCAAATTTTCTTTGATAATAATTCCATTCAGATCTTTTTTACATAATTTGACGATAGAAGACCAAATTAAAACTTTGAAAAATATTAAAAATCATCTAGAGCCGAATGGGAGATTAATTCTTAATTTTTTTACTCCCAATCCTGAATTTATCGTGAATAATTACGGAAAAGAACAAAAAGAAACTATTAAAGATGGTGACAAAGAATATGCTTTGATTACTAAATCTTATTTTATTGATGAAACCAACCATATTGTTGAATTTGTAAACACGCTTAAATATAAAAACAAAGTTATATGGAAAGATAAATTTAGGATTGTGCTTATTCACAAAAGAGAATTTGAATTGTTACTGAGAATTGTCGGGTTTAAAAAATGGAAAGTATATGGCGGTTTCAATCATGAACCCTTAAAATCTTTTAAACAAGAAATGGTATGGATCATAGAAAAATAAAAAGTCGGCGGGCAGAATGCTTCGTCGCTTCGCTCCTCGACCTCTCTGTGAAATTGTTTCAGGGAACTTAACAAGCGTTATCAGGTTCGCCGGTGCTAGAATGGGAAAAATAAAAATAAAAAACAAGGAACTGCTTATTAGAATTT
>CAZSPB010000038.1:0-1661 GCA_964608725.1 uncultured archaeon | reverse complement strand
AAAATTTGCCTTAGTCTTGCTTCGCTTTTTCCATAATATTGGGAGATTATCTCTGGACCTCTTATTATAATTGGTTCTGAAAGATCCAATTTTTTAGCTAAAGTCTTCATAAGTAGAGTTTTCCCAGTTCCAGGAGGACCATAAAATAATAATCCTCTGGGTGGCTTTTTACCAGGAAATCTGCCATCTCTGAGGGATAAAAAGAGACCTACGATTTTCTCGAGAATCTCATCTTTAATGTAAACTTCTTGCTGAATTTCTTTCACTTTTTCTTTGACAATCTCTCTAAATTCATTTAGCATTTTTATCCCTCACGAATTCGTCAATGTTCACTAAATCCCATTTGAATTTGCCCCTTGACGTTAAAAGCGTAAGAACCTTAAAATCTATCTTCTTATCATCATAAAGGATTTTATAAGCCTTTTTCCTTGCCTTAAGCTCTTCATAATGAATTACTGCAGAAACAGGCTTGAGAATAATCCAGATTGTGGCATTTGGAGTATCCTTGTATTTTTCTACCGTTTCGTCAATTTTCTTTAAAGGTTCAAAAGTACCAATTAAAGTTTCTATTTCCACGTAAATTTCCTCTCCTTCTGGGGAATAGATTATATCTGGAGTAACTCTACCTTCTGATATTTGAGCCTCTACCTTTATTTCCCTTTCTAAAATTTCATTTACGAATTCGCAAAGTTTTTCAAAATTGTTTATTATTCTCTTCCTTCTATTTCTTAGGTCATTCAGTAAATAAACAAAAGTAGCAACTTTTAGAGAATATTGAAGTTTATCAGTAGCATCAGTTCCTCTTTTAACGAAAATGGAAAACGTTCTATGAGTGTAATCCAAATATTTTTCGTATTTTCTTAGATTATTGAAAAATTCGTCCAAAGAACTTACTCCAAGGAGTTTAGAGCAGAACGTTTCATACTTTGTATTATCAGGCAAGCAAGTATAAACACGAAGCCCTTTAAACTTTAAAGCATTATTTTCTCTGTGTTCTATAATCTCTCCTAAAGCATCATATTTATGTTTATTCACTCTTTTACAATCTTTTGGTTTTACTGCTATAACCAAAACTCCGAATTGTTGTAAGAATCCTGATTCAAGACGCCCTCTAACCATCTTTACAAATTCATCGACTGCAAGATGCATTTTTCTTGCATCCAAGAATTCAATTTTATATTCAAAAGTAAATTGGTCTAAGGAATGTGGATCCAATGAATCGATAGTTTCCTCTATTCCTTCCTCAAAAAGTTCTGGTTCTCTAAAAGTTATCCTTGGATGTTTATCGGTTATTTCACAGAACAATTCCTTCAATGCATAGATTATCGGAATATGCCACTCATGTTCATCTTCGCCTATCAAAACTATAAAAGGTGAATTAAAGCTCTCGCTAAAACTTCTTGGGAATCTTTTATCATCACAGTTAATACAATTAATAAATTTTTCAAAAATTGGCAATTGAGTTTGTCCCTCAGAAGACACAAGTGTCTCTATGCCACTTTCAATGTTTGTAGTTACCAGTTCCGTATCCAAATCTGAGTTTTGTTTTAAGAGTGTTTTAGATTCTAATTCTAAATCAAAAGAAACATGGCTTTCAATTTTGGTTTTATCCGTTTGTATGGTTTTCGCGATATCCGTATTAAGGAAGGATGAGAGTTGCT
>CAZSPB010000037.1:0-1719 GCA_964608725.1 uncultured archaeon | reverse complement strand
GGGGGTGGGAGGGGTTTAAAAAACAAAATTAAAATACTGAAATTTTATTTCATTTCCATAACTTAGCGTATTACTGTAATACATTATCAAAGTTTGTAGATTAAAAAATAACTAGAAATTTGTATCGTTTAGAACAAAAAAATTAATTTAGCACCACCATAATTTCTATGAAGAGAAGGCAAATTGTCCACAATAATTGTCAATGTAAGATTTAGCCCAGAACAATTAAAAAAGATAAGGTCAATTCTCCCATCAACGGGAGAAACCCTCTCCGAATTTATAAGAAGAGCCGCCAACGAAGCATTAGAAAGACATCTTAACCTAAAACCAAAGAAAAAGTTTGAAAAATTGGATGAAGATGAACTTTTTGCTAAATTTATCAAATTAAGAGAAAAAGGATTATCACTAAAAGACATATACCTAAAATTATTCAAGTATGGCTTAAGCTTTGAACAAACCATAAAATTTGAGGAGCAATATCGAACATTTTTATTTGAAGATGATTTTCTCTATCTACATCCAACAATTGAGGAAGAAGTTAGGAAGGGAAAAACAATAATAGAGGCTGCAAATCATGCAATATTTACTCTTCAACAAGAAAACATGAAACTAAAAGAGGAAAACAGGACAATAAAACAAGAAAATGTAGAGTTGAAAAGTATAAACCAAAATTTAAAAAGAAAACTTCAAACTTTAGAAATTCAAAATCAAGGTCTTTATCAAAAATTACAAAACACATCAAGAGAACTACAGGCATCAATCTGCGAGAAGAATGAACTAAAACAGAAAAACGAAGTTTTAGAAACATACGCTTTAAAGTATCTTGGTTTAAAAGAACGTATTAACGAGATTGTCACAGAAATTTATAATATTGTCTATGAGTATAGTGAAAAAATTAAAGTTGAAGTAGACCCACTAAAAACACAAACAGAACTACTTAAACATCTTTCCTTACTCATTAAAAAATGTCAAGAATTTGATGAGCTTAAAGATTATCTCCAAGGATACTTAAAGATACTAGAAACTCAAATCTACAAAACTGCAATACAATACGTAACACAGTAGTATTACAACTGTAGAATATAATCTATATCCCAACATTTACCAATTTTTATTTAGGGAGGTTATAAAAATGGAAAGTAAGGGAATTCATGGTGTAACGCCTGGTTATGGTGTTTGGCGTTGGCTTAGTGGAATAGCTGTTAAGCAAGGTCAATGGTTTCTTGGAAGTCTAGCAGGTAGAGGAAACTATGAGGCTTGGATGACCTATCTAGTAAGAGGTTTAAGAGACCCAAAATTTCTAGCAGAATTTGAGGCTACAGTAGACCCATGGGAAAAATCCAGGCTTGTAGGCAGGAAAATATCGGAATTAGCAAAAGAATTCAGAAGACTCTCACCTGAAAGGAAAAGGGAGCTTGCCAAAGAAGCTGAAGTAGAACTTAAAGCAGGAATAGAACTCCTAACCAAAGAAAAGAAAGAAATCACAAACCTAGTAAAAACCATAACAACCCTAACAGACAGTTAAAAAATAAAACAACAAACCAAAAACATCTTTCCCTTTTTTTCCTTGGAGGAGCAAATATGAGAAAATCTTACCTAAATAAGCTTATAGATACAATCCTCCATCCACACTTCAAAAAACATCCAGAACTAATAATACTTGATGGAATCTTACATACACTAATAGAGCAAAACCCAAAACAAAGCCTAAAAAATTTA
>CAZSPB010000036.1:0-1730 GCA_964608725.1 uncultured archaeon | reverse complement strand
TACCAGCCTCTAAGTTTTCAGCTTCTACAAAAATGTTTTTCTTATCATCCCATGTTGTATAGAAAGTAACCTGAACATTTTCGTTGCTTAAGGTTATATTTTGTGGAAGTAGAGGCATCCCTATAAGGTTCATCCCTTATGAAGATTGATAGTTAAGTTAAGTAAAAGTTTACCCTCAATTTTTATATATGGATACGGATTAGATCTAGCAGAATAAACCTAATAGCCAACTCCAGGTTTAATCTTTTGAGATTTAACAAAACATTTTTTATTTGAATCCTACCCATATGTTGAAGTTACCATTAATTCTGAAACTGGAAATACTGATTTTTAAACGTCTCACAGTTTTTTCCACTTATTTAAAGGGAGCATTTTCTTATTCAAGCGGGGGCTGTTAAAAAAATTGAATTTTGAAGTATATAAGGAGGCTTTACTTTTTTAAGTTTGCAATATAGTAGGCTAAATTTTGAGGGGGTGAGCCTTAAATGGCTAACCCCCTTATCTCAGTAACCATTCCAACAAAAAATTCTGAGGAAACGATTAGTTTTTGTTTACAATCTATAAAGGAGCAAAGTTATCCGGATATTGAAATAGTAGTTGTTGATAGTTTTTCAAGTGATAAAACTAGGATGATAGCTGAAAGTTATGGTGCTAAAATTGTTTTATGTAAAGGCGGATTACTTGAGGCAAGATTTTTAGGAGTTGAAAGCTCAAGGGGAGAGTACGTAGTTTTAGTTGATTCGGATCAAATATTAGAAAAAACAGCTATTGAAAGAGCTTTAAAGCTAGTTGAAGAAAAATCTTATGATATGGTTATTTTTGAAGAACAAACTTGGCCTTTGTCTAAGGGATTTATAGCAAAACTTTACAAGGCATCAAGACAGATTATTAATCTAAGAATAACAGATCCGGAAGCAATAAAACCGGGTGTAGGTTTCTTTCTTCCAAGATTTTTTAAGCGTAAATTGTTGGAGGAAGCTTTTAAAGCTATACCTAAAAATATTATGCCAAAAATAATCCACTATGACCATGACATAATATACTATGAATGTTATAAGCTTTCTCAAAAAGTCGGGATTTTAAGAAATGGTATTTACCATATAGAACCCAGTATAGGAAAACTTTTAAAAACAAACCTCCGATATGGAGCATCCTTGAAGATTTTTTCTAGGCTAGGTTACTATAAAGACCTTGTTAAAAAGGGTGAATCAAGAATTTATTTAGGTCGCCCCTTATGGGTTGGTTTGCAATCATTAACTCTTTCATTACTTCTTAAAACTATTCAAAGATTAGGTTACCTTTTACCTATACAATCAAGCTAGCTAAAAATTAAGGTTTTAAAAGTTTTAGAAGATAAACTTTAAAACTGTTTTTTCCAAAATAGTCTTTCTTAATAGCTAGCTAAAAATTTTACATTGGGAGGATGCTGTTTAACCTATGACTGTAAAGCTTGAAAGAAGTCCAAGAAACCCGCTTTTAACTCCAACTAGTAATTGGTGGGAATGTAAACTTGTTTGTAATCCTGGTGTTGTTAGCTTGAAAGGCGAGATACACCTTATTTATACTGCTAAAGGTGAAGATGAAATTGCTAGGTTTGGATATGCCAAATTAAAAGATATAGACAAAATTGAAGAAAAACTTCCCTATCCGATATTTCAACCTGAGGAGTGGTTTGAGGTAAATGGTGTTGAAGATCCAAGAATAACTGTTATGGATGGCAAGCTTATCAT
>CAZSPB010000035.1:0-1777 GCA_964608725.1 uncultured archaeon | reverse complement strand
TTTTGGGTGCGACCATTTCAAGCTTAAAGCTTTTTGAAGCAGTTGGGAGGTAGTAAACAAATTGTCCCTTCATAGTTGCGTCTGTAGTTGAGGTCGCATTTCTAAACCTTAAAACCAAGCTTTCAAGCCATTGTAGATTAGAAAAAGTTCCCCAGACCAAATAGTAGTTATTAGTTGTGTCCCAGTCAGTGACAATCAAACCACTCTCACCACATGAATAATAGCCTCGGGAAGTTGCTTCTGAGCTCATGCAAGCGTGAATGGTGACAGCGACACCCCAAGCTGATGACCATGTTTCCCCATCTATTTGTGCTTCTTGTATAGCAGATCCTGCACCAATATTTTTACTTTCGTGTTTACCCCGGACTGCCTTTCCGGGACCAGAAATACTTAACCATTCAACACTACTCCCTGCGGGAACGGTGACTGGACCAGAATCATCACGGTAAAACTTTAATCTTTGCCACATCGCAATCTCTTCAAGCCTCCTTGAAAAATCTTCTAAATAATCAAGTGAAAAGAATTTTGAATTAATGCTCATAAATGGTTAAATTTCCCGCCAAAATAGAAACCTGCCCCAAACAAAAGGATTTGATCAACTACGGTGTCAACATTCATTGCCTTTAGCATTAAGCACCCAAAAATGATTAAAAGACATATTAAATCGTGAATGCTGATAACTCTGGTTTTTTCTTTAATATCCTCTGATCCATGCATAAATAAATTTTACCACATACACCAGAAATGCAAACTCTAAAAGGCAAGTTAAAGGGTGAATTCTTAAAGGAATGGTTAAAATCCAAAGGGAAGCTAAAAGGAAAGCTCTTTCAAAATAGATCTCCTTGAGCCCTTGCTCAACTAAAGGCTCTTTTTGATTTTCTTTTTGATTTTCTTTCTCGACTGGAAAGAAATCGCTCAAAAGATTTTTAATTGTTTCGTGGTGCTGAAGCCACCTTCCCCAATTCATTTATTTGTTTTTGGTTTTTTCGGCGACCTTTTGGTTAAGTTTACTTAAGAGATGAAAGGAAAGATCTCTAATTTCTTTCAGAGCGAGGGAATAGTGATTAAAAAGCTCAATTATTATACACAAAAGATGCTTACAATCTGGAATAGCAGATAAAAACGGCTGTTCTTCAAAAAATAGGTACGAAACTTCTATTTGACGTTCAAGCACCCTTAATTTTTGGCAAATAACATCCATTTCTTTCTTAAACTCAAGCAATTCGTGTTTCTCTTTATTTTCCATGTTTTTTATTGTTTGGATTTGTTTTTTGCGACCTTTTGATGTAAGTTGTGGTACAGTTTATCAATATAATCTTTAAGAAACTCAATAACATTTTCTTCATCAGGCGAAATCGTGAAATTTATTATTTCGTCAGACCATGTACAGCCCTGAAAAATAATATCAAATGGTTTATTTTCGTCTCTTGGTGCCACACACAAATCAGGTAAAAACTCTCCCTTTTTGTATGATGGAATGAAATAAATAATTAGAGCATTAGGACTTTTTTTCGGTATCACAACTCCTTCCCTCCATTTTATTTTGATTTCCATGTTTTTTATTGTTTGGATTTGTTTTTTACGACCTTTTGTTTGGTGAAATACTCACTTAATTGAAAGAGAACATCATCTAAAAAACTCAATAATCTGATTTTTTCATTAAGATCCATTTTCTGGACTATCAAATCTTTAAGTAAGGTGTAAAACTCACTACGCAATTGGGCTTGGGGTAGGTTTTTAATGTCGGTTATACAATTATCAATTAAAATGTGAAAAC
>CAZSPB010000034.1:0-1794 GCA_964608725.1 uncultured archaeon | reverse complement strand
GCTCAGAAAACACTCTACCAAGAGGATGCAAACTAATCTTGGGGGATATGACATATGCAAGCATCTAAAAAGGACAGAGATAAAAATTAGAAGATAAATATATGCAAATCATTGCTGCCCTTTCCCATATCGCTATTTTCTATATTTTTTCATGAAAACATACTCTAAATTCCCAAAGACCATTTTTCTTAGCAACCTTCTTCAACTTTTATTTGCTTTTCTTTTTTAGCGAGTTTAGAAGAAAGCAATAGTTAAGTAATAAGTGAATTTAATTCAAGTAGATAGGGAGGGTTTAGTAATGCTTGAAAATAATTTTCTTTTTTCTAGTGATGAGTTAAAAATTAGGGAAGAAGCTAAAGAGCTTGTAAGAAGTGTTAACCCGGAGCTTATAAGAAAAATGGATACAGGTGAAATTGAGTATCCTTTTGAATTTTTAAGGGAAGCTGCTAGAAGAAATTTGCTTGGTTTAAGATTTTCAAGAGAGTATGGTGGTAGAGGTCTTAAGTGGACTCATGAAGTAGTTGCTTTAGAAGAAATTAGTGTTTTAGGTGCAGGTGTAGGGTGTTGTTATGCTATGCCAAGTATTGTAGGTGAAGCTTTAAGCAAGTTTGGTACAAAAGAGCAAAAAGAAAGGTACCTAAAACCTTTAATTAGAGGTGAGATTTTAAGTGCTGAATGTCTCACGGAACCACGTGGTGGTAGTGACTTTTTTGGTACAACAACCACCGCAGTAAAAAGGGGAAGGAGGTATGTTTTAAATGGTGAAAAAAGGTTTATTGCTGGTGGGGCACATGCAGATATATTTCTTGTATATGCAAGAACAAATTTAGATCCAGGTGTACCAGGGCATCAGGCATTAAGCTGCTTTATAGTTGAGAAGAATATGGGTGTTAAGATAGGTGAAATATACGGGTTGCTTGGATTTAGGGGAATGGGGACTGCTAGAATAGTTTTTAAGGATGTTGAGGTTCCAGAGGAAAATTTAATAGGGGAGGAGTATGGTGGTAGAAGAATTTTTAACCAGATGATGATTCCTGAAAGATTAACAAGTGCAGCAGGTTCTTTAGGGATAAGAGCATGTCTTGAATTAGCTATGAAATATGCTGATAAGAGGAAAGCTTTTGGAACAAAAATAAGAAATTTTCAGGGGGTTAATTTTAAGGTTGCTGAGAGCATTACAAAACTTGATGCTGCAAGAGCCTTAGTATATAATGCTGCAAAAGCTGCAGATTTAGCAGATAAAAATCCTGAAGAATACTACTATGAGGCTAGAAGACTTGTTTCGGAGGCAAAATTATTTGCTACTGAGGTTGCATGGGAAATAGTAAATAATGCAATGCAAATTTTAGGTGGAATTGGATATACTCAAGTATATCCGGTTGAAAGAGCATTAAGAGATACTAGGCTAGGAATAATATGGACAGGTTCAAATGAAATCATGAAAATGATAATTCAACATGAAGCCTATAGAATTCTAAGAAAAATGGAGGTATTGTCTAAGGATAGAGATATAGAGTTAGATGCGGTAGAGGCATATAAAATAGCTGAAAAAGTTTACGAATAAACAACTTTTTTAATTTTTAGAACTTTGTAAATATGCCGTTTAAGCTTATATTTATGGTTTTATTCTTAAATCTTAGAAATTTCCATTGGTTAGGGGGGTTTCATTTTTGAGTTGGTGGGACGAGTGGTGGAAACGTTGGCGTTTACCCTTTAAAGATATAGATGAATTTACACGCAGATTTGAGAAGATTATTGAGGATATTTTTAAAAGCTTTGAAAGTGAGTTTCCAA
>CAZSPB010000033.1:0-1858 GCA_964608725.1 uncultured archaeon | reverse complement strand
AGGTAAGATGTTAAAAACTATGACCAAGGAACAAAAATTTTACAATGCTTTAAGAGATCTTTTTATCGGTGCCAAAATTGAAGGAGAAGGAGGTTTTGTTAATTTGATAGAGAAAATTTATGAAAAACAATAATGAAAAAGATAAAAAATTTGTGGAGTTAATTTGGCAAGGAAAGTATAAAGAATTTGAGTTGAAAGATAAAATTTCTATTGAGAGACCAAATTTGCCGTTTCAGGTTATAGAAACGGTAAATGAACCAAGGGTAAAAGAAAACGAGGAAAGACTTTTTAAAACAAAACAGGTTTTCCCGAAGAATTATCCAAAAAATTGGAAGAATATTTTGATTTGGGGAGATAATAAATTAGTGATGTCTTCTCTTTTAAAGCAAGGTTGGGCAGGGAAGATAAATTTGATTTATATTGACCCGCCGTTTTTTACAGGAGCTGATTTTACGATAAGAACTAAAATTGGAAACGAGCAAATTGAAAAAGAACCTTCCATAATTGAAGAGCGGGCTTACAAAGACACTTGGTCTGGCGGGGTTGCTTCTTATCTTCAATACATGTATGAAAGATTGGTTTTAATGAGGGAACTTTTAGCGGAGAATGGTTCAATTTATGTTCATCTGGACTGGCATGTAGGACATTATGTGAAGGTCTTAATGGATGAGATTTTTGGGTATGAGAATTTTGTAAATGAGATAATTTGGACATATACAGGGGGAACAGATAGAAGAAAAGGATTTCAAAGAAAACACGATATAATTTTGTTTTCCTCTAAAACTCAAAATTTCGCTTTTAATCCTATTTACGAACCTTTTTCCGAAGCTACATTAAAAAGGTTTAATAAAATAGATGAATTTGGGAGAAGATATAAAGAAAATAAACTTGCAGATGGGCGTATTACGAGGACCTATATGAAAGAAGAAGGGAAGATAGCACCGGATTATTGGCACTTCAATATTATTGTAAAAAGTCATGATGAACATTTATCTTTCGATACTCAAAAACCCGAAGCCCTTTTAAAACGCATCATCCTGGCTTCCTCCAATCCCGGCGACATTGTTGCCGATTTCTTTTGTGGTTCAGGTACAACTTTAGCGGTAGCAGAAAAATTGGGAAGAAGATGGATAGGATGTGATTTATCAAAATTTGCCATTCAAGTAACAAGAAAAAGGTTGTTAGACATTCATAACTCAAAAGATCTTTTGGATGAGAAAAAGAAAAAATATGGCTATCCTGGAAGACCTTTTGAGATTTGGAATATTGGAAACTATGAGACAATTTACTGGAAAGATAAAGAAGAAAATTATTTAAACTTTATGCTTAAACTCTATCAAGCAGAAAAATTAACTGGATTTAGATATTTACACGGAAGAAAACAAGATAGAATTGTTCATATTGGACCTTTAAATGCTCCAGTTACAATGGAAGAAGTAGAAAAAGTTGTTTTAGAGTGTAGAGCCAATGGTTTTAATAAATGCGATATTTTGGGTTGGGATCAGGGATATGGAGTAAATGAGTTGGGTAAAGTTTTTGCTAAGAAAAATGGAGTAGAATTGAAACTAATTCAAATTCCTTCTGTAAATGAATTGAAATCTGCTTTAGTTGGTTTTGACTTAAAACTTTTACAAATTCCAGATGAGGTTGTAGAAAAGGAACTTTTAAAACACATAAAGTTTGCTGAGGTTGCTTATTTAGAGATTGAGACAAAGGTAAAAGATAAAGAAGTTATTTTAAAGATTACAGATTTTCAATTGCCACCAACAGCCGAGCTTTTAGAGATTGCAGAGAAAGTTAAACATTTTTCAGAATTAATAGATTACTGGGCTATTGATTGGGATTATAAAGGTGATAC
>CAZSPB010000032.1:0-1903 GCA_964608725.1 uncultured archaeon | reverse complement strand
AATTGTTAGGGATTGGGGATATGATTTCTTTTACGATGTTTGTGTTGATGTTTTTATAGAAAGGTTTTCGGATTATCTGAAGGAAGATATTGTTTCGATTTTTAAGTATGCTTTGAATACTTTGGATTTAGAGAAAGATGAAAAAGAATTGCTTGAGAAACTAATATTACAATTATCTTTGTAGAATTAATCACTTTACCAGTTAATAATTCTACATTTTTTCAATTTTTGTAGAATTTCTATATGGGGAAGATATCTTAATTCTACATTTTGTATAATTTGTTCACTTAACGGACGCTTTTTTCGGGGAATTCTACATTTAAACCGAACATTTTTGTAGAATTTTATGGGAGGGTTTAATGGGAACTTACAGTTATTCACTTTATTCGTGTTTGACTATAAGGAATGATAAGGTTAGAGAGGAGTTTAAGAAATGGTTAGAGAAAAAGAGTGAATGGAAAGAAGTTATCGATTATGACGATGGATATGACGATGTTGATATTAACATAGATGGGTGGAAAATTATCGGATATTGGTATGTTGATTTTCTCGATGACTTGGTAGATTTGGCGAGGTTTTTGGAAGGGTATTTTGTTCTTGAAAGCGAGGAAAAGGGAGTGTTTGCGAAGATTTGCTTCGAAAATGGGAATGTTAAGATTGTCTTGTTCGATGTTGATTTCGATGGAGAAAGCACTGATGTTAGCAAGGTGGACTTGACCACTCTTCTGATAGAAGGGTTTGAAAATAAAATATTGTTGGAGAGAGTATGAAATTCGATACTTTTGGTGAATTGGTCAATTGGACATTAGAAAACATAGAAGACGAGGAAAAGGTTAGGAAGGTTTTAGAGTTAGATTGGGTTAAGAAGAATAGGGATTACTTCTTGTTTAGGGTTTTGTTTGAGGCGTATGTTAGGAGAAGGGAAATTGACTTTAAGAAGTTTATCTTTTGTTCCAATTTGATTAGGTTTGTCAGTAAGGATAGGAAAGAAGAATTTAGGAAAATGTTTTCGAATGGATTGGTTGTTGTTATTATGGATAAAGAGTTGAAAGATGATGATGTTAAGTTTCTCGATGAGATTAGAGTAAGTATTATGAATGCGATTTCTTGTCTACAAGATTGTAGTGAAACTTGTATTAGAAACTTTGAGAAGATGGTTCGTATTGATGATTTAAAGAAACTTAATGTTGAGAAATGCAAAAATTACAAACTTGTTGTTAGATTGTTCAAATCTTGTTTGAAGGAATATAGGGGTCAAAAGTTCTTCGTTAGGAAGTTCGGCGAATTTTTAGATAAATTACAAAATGTGGAAATTGGGGAAGACATTAAGAAAATTATCTATGAAATTTCTAAAAAGTTGAAAGATAGGGAAATTGAGAGAAAGGTCTTAATGATTTTGATGTAGAATTGTTTTACAGGTCAGTTTTGGGGTGGAAAAATTATACATTTAAATTGAACATTTTCCTTGATGTTAATGGGATAATATGGGTATATTGGTTAGTCAAATGGTTGAAATTTTGGAAGACGAGATGGACTACAAGGATTTTTGTGTGCTGGAAGATTTTATAGAAATGGTTTTCTATAGCGATGAGGAAAAAAGGAAGGAAATTTTGAAGAAATTGAAAGAGTGCTTTGATATTAAGTGTAAAAAGTTGAAATTGTAGAATTTCCCTCCAGTAACGAGAATTTTTCTACATTTAAATTGAATATTTCCCTACTATTTAATGGGGTATGATGGATTTTAACGAGTTTTTCGATATACACGTAAAGGTGTTTAAAGACGTTAAGAAAAGCGTTGGGTTTGTTTTTCCCACACTCATTTGTCTTAACAAGGAAAATAACATAGAGGTTTATCACTCTATGGATAGGGAAGGATTGAATTTTGCTATTAGGAAGAAAATTA
>CAZSPB010000031.1:0-1933 GCA_964608725.1 uncultured archaeon | reverse complement strand
TTAGGTAGGATTATTGGAATAATAAAGTTTGGTTCTTCCCTAAGTGGGGAGCCATATTTATTACTGCAAACTAAGTCTTTAGGATTTTCGGAAAGTAATTTTTCTTTAAAATTATTCCCTTCCCACCCATTCTGAAGATTTGAATCAGAGAAAATTTGTAGTGCGAAATTCCTTGAAAAATAAAGATTTATCTGGATGTTTTCTTTTGAGTAGATTATTTCTTTGATGAATTTTTTAATATAAAGATTCTTTTCAATTCCTTTCTTTTGATGGAGGGTTTTTAGGAAGTGTTGGAGGGTGGATTGGAAAGGGAGAAATAATTATTTCTCTATAAAATCGTCTTGTGTAAGATATTCTCTTGTTAAAATCTTCTCTTTACTTGCTGTTGGTCTACTAGGATTAATGTCTATAATTATAAATGCTACTTCTTTAGAACCTATTGATAAAATTGGAGGATGATAACTTGAACTTACTTCAAGATATTTATTAGATGGATTAAAAATTACTAAATATCCCATTGGATAGTTATAATCATCAGCATATCTTTTAACTTGATTAGCTCCATCTATTATTCTTTTCTTATTATAACTCTTTTCAGGATCAAAAATTTTAACCTCTAGTGGAATCGGATTCTCTTCTATTTCTAATACTATATCTGCCTCCCCAGACGGTGCTTTTGGTTTAGAATAGGGATAATCTATACCTTCAATGAATAAAAATCTCCTTAATTCTTTATCTAAATCTTCCTCTTTTCCTGAATGTTTGTAAATATTAAAAAGATTCTTTTTATCAAAGAATTCACTTTTTATTTTGAAACGGACTAATAAATATAACAGAAAATCCCCATCGCTAACTCTTTCAAAAATATAATCGTAAAAAGGAATAAAAACTTGTTCTTTGAAACCCTGTACAGAATCGGAAATAGAATTACTCCCTTGGGAAAATACATTAGCATAGGTTATCTGTACTAAATCAGATTCTTTCTTAATTTCTTTCAGCGTCTTGTAATAAAAAGCTACCCTTTTTTTCTCATCTTCTGGCAATTTGGGAAGACTTCCTCCTATACCTCTTCCACCAAAATTATATTCAGATAAATTTGTTTGTCTTATTATACTATCTAATTCAACTAAAATTGCTTTTGTAATAGAAACTGAATTTAAAAACTCTAAGAAACTCTTAAGTTCATAAGGGAACATTTCCCATGTAGAATTCATTATTCTACATCTTCGGTTGTCTAATTTTGCTTGTAAATGTTTAAAATAGGGAAACTTGTTAGACATTTTTCTTACTTCTTAAGAGCTACTTCTCTAAAGTTTTTCAAAAAATTTCTTTTATCTTGCTTTCAATTTTGCTTATTTCTTTCTTTATTTTAATAGCAGACGAATCTTTATCAATCAATTTTACTTCATTCTCGCACGAAGGACAAATAACTATTCTTTTTATTAAAATGTCGTTTATCAAAATTCTTTTATGGATACCGCATACTGGACAAACAATATCTACTTGTTTATTTTTAATATTCTTCCACATACTCATTTTCTTCTTCCTATCAATTCATCTACTGAGACTTTTAATGCATCTGCTAATTTAACTACTGTTTCAATTTTTGGGTTTTTTATCCCTCCTCTTTCAAGCTTTATAATAGTGTTATAAGAAACCCCTGACTCTACAGCAAGTTTCTCTTGAGACCAACCTTTCTGTTTTCTGAGTTTGGCTAAATTTTTTAAATACATCTTTCTCTTGACTTTGAAATAGTATTGTAATACAATACTACAATACTATATCACAAGACCCTATATTGTAAGGTTATTTTATAAAAATGGAGGCTAAAATGCAAGAAAAATTAAGATGTGCAATTTATACAAGAGTAAGTACGGATAATCAAGCAGAGGTAGAATTCAATTCTTGCGAAACACAGGAAGAAAAAATAAGA
>CAZSPB010000030.1:0-2055 GCA_964608725.1 uncultured archaeon | reverse complement strand
GATTAAAAGTGTTCATTATAACCTTCTTAATGTACTCCCTAACTTTCGGATTTACCTTCTTCACTTTCACCACCTTTTTATCTTATGGTAACCTTTCATATTAAAAGGTTACTTTGTTTTATTTTAAAGAAAACGTTATCACAATTAGGACAATAGTACATTATTTTATTTTCATCTTCTCTTATCAAATGCGATATTGTATTACATCTTGGACATAAAACATAGTATCTTACTCCTTTTATGGGTTTAAGCAATTCCTCTATGGTTTTCTCTTTCTGTTTTGGAGTGGTTTTTGGTATTATTTCCTCTATGGTAACCTTTTCTCTTAAAAGGTTACCTAGTGTTTCGTAGAGTGTTTTGAATACATCGTTTATGTTTATGAATTCTATGTTTTCATTGATTTTTGGTTTTCCTCTACCTACGATTATTACTTTCCATCCTTTTTTCAATAGCTTTCTTATTTTCTCCTTGTCTATTGGTGTTTTCCAGCATATTTCTATTGCTACGTCTTTCCATTCTTTTCTGTCTAAAGCGTAAACATCTATTAGCCCTATTTGTGGTAAATAACATTCTGTTTCTATTAGACTGTATCTATCCTTATTTTCAACTAATAGCTTTACGATAGTTCCGACTTTACCTAGAAAATGCGGTAACGTTTCGTTTTTGAGCTTTAGCTTAGGTAACTTATAGTATAGCTTCACAAGATAATCAATTGTTTCTGAGTAACTTCTAGCTTTAATTTCTCCTGCAATATAGCTTAGCTCTTGGAAAACCCTATTTGTTAATTTAATAGTTTTACCCAAAACTTACACCATGAATGTTAAGGTAACCTCTCATATAAAAAGGTTACCTTAAAACTGCATAGCTATATATAAATTTTTCCTTTTATATATAAACTAAAGGGTGTAAATAATGTGTTCTCTATGCTCTATGGGGCACATGGTTAGCTTAGTTGTTTTCATATTCTTCATACTTCTTATATTCTATTTTGTAGTTGTAATAGTTGAAGTATTGAAGGAAAGAAGAAAGTAAAAAGTATATACTTAAGCTTAAATATTTGCATACATTATTTTATCATAGGTGAAAAATATGGCAGGAGAAGTAATAGTTGAAGCTATTGAAAAAGTATCTGGTGAAACATTAACACCTGCTGAAAAAGAGAGAATAAAAATATACCATCCTATTTGTAAGCTGAAAGTTCTCGTAGATGCTATTAAGAGAGGAGTTAGAGACAAAGAATCTTTAATAAGAGAAATTGAAACAGCTTGTGCTGGTAAAGAACACGGTATCGCTAGATTAAGTGCTGAATTAAAGAGGCTCGTAAGATAAAAGAGTTTTAAAAGCTAAACCTTAAAAATAAAAAATATTTTTTTACTTACATTTCGCAAGTTCTAGTGCTTTCTCTGTTTCTACTCCTTTAGTTATCAGTTCTCTTAAAGTTACTAAATCACATGTAGGCTTATAGTAAAATGCTTTATCGTAGTCTTTATCCCAAATACCCTTCTTAATAATGTCTTCTAGGCTTAATCCTTTTCTCTTATAATCTTCAAGTTTGTCTAGAAAATATCTGAACAATGCGAAACCATAGACACTTGATTTTTCCGCACAATATTCAACTATCTTATTAACATCTTTAATGCCTTTTAGTCTAGCTTCGACTTCACATGCTAAATGCGGTATCAGTCTTGAACGTGGTATTATAATGTCTATTCCCATGTACTTGAAATGTGCAAACTTCTTTCCATCTTCCCATTTTACGAAAACAAATTCTTTACCCATTTCCCATATCCCCTATAGTACTCTCTTATTTCGTGTTCATATTTTTTCATGCAGTTTACGATACAATAAATGTTGTTTCCACATAGGCATTGCTTATTATCTATTGTACATACCAATATGAGGTAACCATTAACAATCTCTGTTTTAGCGTAGGGGCAGTAACTCACATGTAAAGTCATTGTTTCAATGCCTCTAAAAAGTCAATTATCCTATCTACTGTAAGTACTTTTTCCTCTTTGCTAATTTTTATTATTGCTACTGGAATATTGGTTAAAC
>CAZSPB010000029.1:0-2154 GCA_964608725.1 uncultured archaeon | reverse complement strand
AACAATTTAATAAGCATCATTGAATCGGCGACTTCATCTAACAGCGGATAAAAGGGAAATCAAAGATTTCTCCAAATCCCGACGAGTCGGGACTTCTTTTATCCGCGATACGTTCAACGCAATCGTGGGCTTCGGGGCTTTTAGAAATATTTATATAAATAAATTAGAATACTCTATTAAGTGATTCAATATGGAAATAAAAAAGTCGGCATTTCAAACACCAATTACGATAAAAGAAGCAATAGAATCTATCCATAGAAAGAAATATCTTCTTCCAGCTATTCAAAGAGAGTTCGTTTGGGAACCAGAACAAATAATCAGATTATTTGATTCTTTGATGAGAGGTTATACAATAGGTTCATTTTTATTCTGGAATGTTGCAAAAGATAAGACAAAAGATTTTCAATTTTATGAATTTATCCGAGAATATCATGAAAGAGATAATACACACAACCCAAAAGCAAATGTAACGGGTGAGGAAAATATAACCGCTATTTTAGATGGACAACAAAGATTAACTGCTTTGTATATTGCTCTCAAAGGAACTTACGCATATAAAATACCTAGAAAAAGATGGGAAAATGACGATGCTTTCCCAAAAAGAAAACTATATTTAAATCTTTTATCAAAGTCCAAAGAATTTGATTTATTGTATGATTTTTCTTTTTTAACTGATGAAGAAGCTAATAAAAGAGATAAAAATACTTTCTGGTTTGAAGTAGGAAAAATCATTGAATTTGAAAGTTTAAGAGATATAAACAAATTTTTACGAGATAATGGATTAATTGAGAGTGAATTTGCAGAAGAATGTTTGTTTAGGTTATACGAAGTAATAACAGAAGAAAGAGTCATAAATTATTATTTAGAAACTTCACAAGAATTAGACAAAGTTCTTAATATATTCATAAGAGTAAATAGTGGAGGAACACAATTAAGTTATTCTGATTTATTATTGTCCATCGCAACAGCCCAGTGGAAAACAAAAGATGCAAGAGAAGAAATTACCCAGTTCGTTGATGATATAAATAGGATAGGTGAAGGTTTTGAGTTCAATAAGGATTTTGTTCTTAAAAGCTGTCTTGTTCTTTCAGATTTGACAGACATAGCATTCAAAGTAGATAATTTCAATACAGAAAATATGCATAAGATTGAAGAAAAATGGGATTCGATAACCAAATCCCTTCGAATAGCTATAGAATTAATATCTAGCTTTGGGTATAACTATCAGACCCTAACATCAGCAAATGCTATTATTCCTATTGCATATTATATTTTGAAAAAAGGAAATCCAGATAATTTCACTCAATCATCAGTATATAAAGAAGATAGAGAAAGGATAAAGAAATGGTTTACCATTTCATTAATCAAAAGGGCATTTAGTGGACAACCAGATAATGTGTTAAGACCAATTAGGAGTATTATCAAACAAACTGGTGATATTTTTCCATTTAAAGAAATTGTAGATAAATTCAAAGGAACAAATAAATCCATCATATTTACTGATGATGATATTGAAAATTTACTATATTCAAAATATGGTCAGGGACATACATTTTCAATATTAGCTTTACTCTATCCAACATTAGATTTTAAAAATCGTTTTCATCAAGACCATATATTCCCAAGAAGTTTCTTTAAAATATCTAAACTGAGAAAACTAGGAATTGATAAAAATAAATGGGACTTTTATTTAGAGAATTGTGATTATATCGGTAATCTACAATTATTAGAAGGATTACCAAACGAAGAAAAATCAAACAAAGATTTTAAAAAATGGTTAGAAGAAACATATCCAGATGAAGAAGAAAGAAAAGAATTTATGAAGAAACATCTAATTCCTCAAAATATATCGTTAGATTTCAGTAATTTTGAAGAGTTTATAAAAGAGAGAAATAAATTGATTGTGCAAAAATTAAAAGAGGTTTTATCTTAAGCCCCTTCGCCCACGACTTCTTCGGAAATCTTCGGTTTCCTCGACCACATTGCATTCTCACTTCGCTACGCTTCATTCGGGGCGTTGAACAGGCATTAAACGGCTCGGCTCTTGCAGAGCCTCGATCCAAACTTTGCCTTTCGGCAAAGCTTCGCTTAACGGCCATACGTTATATTCAATCGGCGTCGGCTCGCATGATATAAAAGGTCTAATAACCTTTA
>CAZSPB010000028.1:0-2252 GCA_964608725.1 uncultured archaeon | reverse complement strand
GTTTTTTGTTCCATCATGGGTTTTAAGCGTAATAATGTTTTTTGACGCTTTAATCATTTTAATTCTTGTTCTCATAGAGATGAGAAAACTTTAAATATTTTTGTGTAGTAACTATAACATAAATAAAAAACAAAGGTGGTGTAAAATGGTTAAGTATGGTCTCATAAAAGAACTTCCTCTCCGATATGATGTGATTGTTAGAGAACTTAGAGAAGCAGGTTTCAACATAAATGAACTTCTTGATGGATGCTATGATTCTAAAGAATTATTTGAATCATCAAAGGCTTTGCGAATGTTAGCTATTGATAAAATGGTTGATGAATTGATGGTTAATGCTGTCAATAATCCTAATGACTACATAGATGGATATGGAAAATTTGGATACACTATAAGCATTAATGAGTTTGTCGATGACTTCTTAGATAACCTGAGGAAATATTATACAAAAGTAAGTGAGTAAGGAGATGAGATTAACATGAGTTGGATAACTTTACGACTTTCAAAAATACATTTGGAGAAGCTTAAAGAGCTTGTTGAATTAGGATATTATCCTAACAAAACTGAAGCCGTTAGAATGGCTATAAGAGATTTGCTAGCCTTTCATTTTAGACATAAGCGTAGAAAAAAGCATCAAGACTATAATTTTGTCGTCGAATACTATGTAAATGGAACTAGAAGAACTAAAGGATACAATAGGTTAGGTAACGCTATGGAATTTGCTAGAAAAGTCAGTAAAAACTCTTACGCAATAATCTTATGGAAAGATGGAGAATTATTGATGGAGTTTGCAAACGAGAAAAAACTAAAGGAGATGTAAAACATGCAAAAAAATATGAGTTTAGTTGATTTGCGCCCTATTTTTTACACATTACCACCTAAACCTTATCCTTACATTTTGATTAATGCTAATAATCCGTCAGTTGGGTTATCATGTATCAGAAAGTATAGAAAAAACATTAAATCTGTTATAATTGATTGTGGCATCGAGATTTTTCGCGACATAAAAGTTAAAGATTATCCCAAAAATTGGGTTAATCGTTTAATTCGTTTATATTATTATGTTAAATCCACTTTACCTGAAAATGTTGAAGTTTTTGTAACATGTCCTGACTATTGTGATGACTATTATCCTAAATCGCTATGGATAAATGATGAAATAACAAATATAGAAAGAACTGTTCAAAATGTTATTAATTATACAGGGAAATATAATGTTAATTGGCTCATTAGTATTCAAGGATGGTATAAAAAGCCAAATAGTGTTTTACGATGTATTAAACTTTATCGTGAATATGGCATTATAAAAGAATTTAATTTTTTTGCTGTTGGAAACCTGTGTGTTGAATCGAATAAAAAAATCATTTATCAAACTATAAGTTTAGTTAGGAAAGAACTTAGAAATAAGCGATTACATATATTTGGTTTGAAACTTAATGTTTTTCCACTTGTAAAACATTTAATTGATAGTTTTGATAGTATGGCATGGACACGCCCCGTTTCCAGAAAATTATGCGCAAATTGGAGTTGTAAAAACAAGGAAGAGCGTATTCGCTTTTTTGAAACATGGTTAAATCGTTTAAACCAACTTAAGTCTCAAACTTCACTTAAACTGAAAACTGAAGGAGATGTAAAGTAATGAAGTTCAAGTTATTAGATTGTTTCTGTGGTCTTGGAGGAGTTTCTGAAGGGTTCGTCGCCGAAGGATTTGAGTGTGTAGGTATAGAAATAAATCTAGAAATAGCTAAGTTGTATCCATTTAAGTGTATTGTTTCTGACATAAGAGATTTAGATGGTTTAGATTTTCAAGGATATGATGTGATATGGGGTAGTCCACCATGTAGAGATTTTACTGTAATTTGTGATAAAAGATGGAAAGAAAAGAAGAATCCACAGAGGGGATTAGAACTAGTTTATTGTTTTCTAAGATTTGTTAGAAGAGCACAACCAAAAATATGGATAATGGAGAATGTGCCAGGCTTAGAGAAATATCTCGCTATAAAGCCAAGAATAAGCAAAGCTTACATCACAAAAACTATGAGGAGAAGTTTTTGGGGAAACTTTCCTCTTTTCCTAGTTCCTTGTGATACTAGCAAACCTAAAATCTCCTCATACTCTGGTTTTGACAAGCTAGCAAAGTGGAAAAGGGCTAAAATACCATTCGTTGTTTCAAGAGCTTTTGCTAGAGCTTGTAAACAAGAATTGATGAAAATATATGGTTAGTTGTTTTTGTTTTTGTTTTCCCTAACACTTTT
>CAZSPB010000027.1:0-2284 GCA_964608725.1 uncultured archaeon | reverse complement strand
ACACCCATTCACAAAAATACTAAAAGAAATAGCAACAAAAATAGAAAAACTCTAACTCTTCCTCGCATACTTCTCACGAATCTTCTTAGCCTTCTCAACATACTTCCTCAACTCCCTACGCCTAATCTCCTTCTCAGGTAAGGTTTCAGGAGCAAACATCAAAGGAATAACAGCCAAAAACAAGAAGAAACTAGCAAAAGAAAAAGCAGCACTGGCTGGTATCAAAATGAGATATTCTTTGAGTATTAATCTTAAAATTATTGACAGAAAAAATGGAAAGGTTCCAATCACGTAGTATTTCTCTCGATCTTCAGGAGAAGATAAATCCCCCCATATAATTATGAGAAATATAGGAAAGAACATTCCCCAAGCAATCGCATCTACTATGAAGAAGAGAAACCAGAATATTTCTAGTGAAGGGGCAATTCCCATAAAAGCATAAGCAAAACCGATACTTATGAAACCATAAATAATTGCATATTTTCTACCAATGAAATCAGAAATAAAACCACCTATTATTATAAAAATTGCAACAATTAAAGTGTAAAAAGGTAATATAAACGAGTAAAATTGACTTCCGAAGTAATTGTTCAATATTGGTTCTTCGAGCCCATCGACCAAACAGAACATTGACCAAGAAATCAAAAACAGGTAAACTGGTTTATTTTTTATAATATTAAGAAAAGATAGTCGTACATTCTCATTGATCTCCCTTTTTGTTTTCTTCCTCATCAAAAAGAAATTAAGTAACGACCAAAATATGCTCCAAAACGTTGTGAAAATAGTCAGTTGGATTATATCAAAATTTTGAAATAAAAATGCCATTAGAAAGGTACCTAAACTTGCAAAGAAAAATCCTACGCTACTCATTCGTCCTCTTCTTACTGTTGGTACAACATCCGCAAAATATGCTAAACATGAAGGAAAACCGAATCCAAATGAAAAGCCTAGGATAAAAGACCATGCCCATATAATTGTATAAGTGTTAAGTGAAACTAATAGAACAAAAGGGATGACAACAATTGTTGTTAACCATAATACGATGAAATAAGCCCGACGGTTTTTACTTGATACCAAAGAAACTAATAGGCCAATAATAATTATAGAAACATTGTAAATTATCAAATTAATCGTAATTAACCAAGGTGGCAAGTTAAATTCATTTAAAAGACTTTCTTCAAGAAATAGGGTTAACTGGCGCCAAGTCAAAAGTGTGAATAACAAAATTAAAACAGTCAAAACTTTTTTAGAAGACTCAGAAACCGGTCCCGCCAAAAATCTAACCATTTTTCATCACCCTATCATTTTTTTTACTTAATAAAAAGTTTTAGTTAATTGTATATGTGTACAACAAGACTTAAATACTATTGTAGAACAAAAATACTCACGGTGATTATATGGCCAAGAGGAAGAGAAGGAAGATCATAAGAGGAGGTACTTGGTGGGGTTAACTTAAAACTTTTCTTCCACTTTTTAGGAAATTCTTATTGGAAAACTTAAAAAGTCAAGTAAGAATAAACGGAGATAAAAGTTATTTCTGAGTCCTCTAATATGAGATAAGGCTTCTTGAGTAATTTGTTCCATATAATTTTCAGTTAGCTTAAAGCCTTGACTCTTCTTTATTTCATCTATAAAGGTCTTAACAACTTTTTGGGAAACCTTTTTTCCTGGATAAATTTTTCTTTCTATGCAAAAATTCTGTTTAATAGCTAGAGTATACACTACAGGTAAAGGAAGATTCTCCTTTTCTATTCTGTGTTGAGCCTCTTTAATATCGAGTAAGTCTTCCACATCATCTCTTATTATTATCAACCTACCTAATAGCCTACCGTAGCCAGCTAATTTTTCTTCTTCTTCACGAGTTGCGTTTCCGAGTATTGCTCCTATTCGTGTATGAGCCTCCACGTCAGCTGCTTTTTTATTTATTATGTTCAAGTATTCATCAGGCGTTACATCTAGTTTCCCTCTTAGGTTCAATTCTAGGGCTTCTGCATCGCCTAGTTCGTAGAATAAATTTTTTATTGTTCTCATTATTTTTTCGGCCTTTTCTTTCGGAATTTCTGCGCATGCTTCGTGTAGCAGTGTGAATCCTTTGAATAGTAGTGCGTCTGCGGCGAGTATGGCGATTTCCTTTCCGTATCTCCCATATACTGTTGGGCGGCCATGTTTTGTCTTCGATTGGTCTATTATGTCGTCTTGTATGTCTAGTGCTCCGCTTATTAGGCTTAATGGAACTGCGAATGGTATGGTTGCGTTTGGGTCTCCGCCTACTGCTTCGCAGCAT
>CAZSPB010000026.1:0-2389 GCA_964608725.1 uncultured archaeon | reverse complement strand
TAATCTATAGGTGAATCGTGATAATGTCTTTTCCTAAGGACTACTAGGAAGTTCTTAGTATTACTAGTTGAAATAATGACTACACCAGCCTTTTTAATAGTGTCCCAATTCCTGAGAATATGCCTTCTCAGTTTGGCATTGTTTCCTATGTTTTTCACGACATTACCGTATTCTATAAAAACGTCGTCCAAATAAATATAAAACCTTTTTGGCTTTACGACTTCCATTTTTACCACCAATAATAGAAATGGTGCTTTTTATATTTATATTTTTCTATTTTTACAAAAAGAGAAAAAGTTAAAAACCTAAAGAAAAAAGAGCTAGTCCTTGATATCCTCAAGGACTGACCTTAAAAATTGTCCTTCTACTATGTAAATGTTATTGTAAAAATCAATTAAATTGATTCTGTAAGCCTTCTTAATGTCTCTCTCTAATTGTTCAAGGATATCGTAATACTCCATGCTTCTTTTTTCCACATGTACCCATTGCTTGTTCTCTATCTTAATATAAATATTAGGTTCATTGTTCTCAAGGTCAGAACCGTAATCTAAAAAGATTTTCCAGCCCTTCCACTTGCTGTTAAAGAAATATAGTTCTACAAAGTTAGTATAGTCGTTTATGCGTCCCCGAATCAAAAGCCCTAGAATAAGGTTTTTCCTTGAAGACTCAAGAAAACTTCGGATAGCTCCATGATATGGGCATTGCACATAGGAAAATCTAGGTATGTAAGGACAAAAGCAAACATCGGAAGTAATAGCGTTTTTCACGTCCTCTTTTGTTTGTTGTAGCAGATATAAAGCATACTCTTTTAGTTTCTCCTGTATTTCTAAATTTTCCACTTTTGTTTTTCTTAAGTGGATGCTTAACACACACTTAAAAATTTCCTCATTCATTTCAACCACCAATAAAAGAAATGGTGCTTTTCATATTTATATTTTTCTATTTTGAGAAAAAGAGAAAAAGTTAAAAAGGTAACTATGTCCTTCCATCAAGGCCTATTTTTGTTTTTTGAGGTACAAATAGCCAGAATAATAAATATATTTATCGGGGTTCTTTTGTGCTAGCTCTAAAAGCCAATTCCTAGCAGTAGTTGCTGAAACACCAAAAATAAAAGCAACATCGAGATAATAGATATAGCCGTCTTTTTCGATTAGTTTCTTTATAAAAGGTATCGCTTCATGCTTCACTTTCCTCCCATATCCATGAAACAGATCCGACACCATTTTTAACCCTCCTTTGTTTCTCTTTCGCAAAAAGAAAAAATTAAAAGTAGAAAATAAAGCAATAAGCGAAAGCAAGATAGTTATTTATGTAGTACTCATAGGTTTTACTGACATATTTCCTATTTCTGACCTTTCTTAGCCTCTTTCTCAGGTTCTTATAGTCATTCAGTATATCCCTCGCTAGATCCTTTGAGAGAAACTCATAGGGATCTTTTCCGTCCTTTGCTATTTCCTTGATCTCCTTGAGCCTATAGCGATAAATCATCGGTATAAGGCCCGTTAAGTCCTCGATTTCAACAAAAACCTTTTTAGCCCTCATTTTTCAACACCATTTAAGATCCTTGAAGAACTCTAAGAACTCATTTAAGAGATCCCTAACGACATCGCTCCTTTTAACCATGCCCTCGACGATGTCCTCTAGTTTCCCTTCAAAAAGTAGCTCTTTACTCCAATAGTCATAAACACGTATATAATGCGTATCTACATCGAAAACATAGAGATACTGACAATCTGTAAGGACTGCATTAGCTGGATTGATACCGTAACCGTAATAGAGCCAATCCTTGGATTTTAGATGCCTATAGAGGTATAGCTTACTGAAAAATATGAAATTAGCCGTATAGTAGTCTAAGCCGTGAAAAGCACCATAGGGATCTATGTACTCTTTGTTGAAAGCGTAAAGGAAAGACAAAACGTAATAAGGATAGCCGTCATAGTGTTGGTAAATAATGCTATACTTTTTACCTTCCCTAAACACGATATTAGCCCTAGTGGACATTTTTACCACCATATTTTTTAATGATATCATTACACACCATCTTTAATCTCAGGCCTTCAAAATAAGCATCGTTAAAATTATCGAAACACTTAACCCAATACGTTACGCTGAAAATCTCAGTAAAGCCGTCGTCGTTCTCTATTTCCCTTTCTATATATTTTTCCTCAAAGCCCCTAGACGTAAGGTAGTTAAAAACCTCATTCATTGCCGTATAGAGATCTACCCCTATAACCCCTGCATCCTTAAGCACTTCCTCAAAGGCCCCTTCATGAAACATTAGCTTATTGTCCTCAGTAATGCTTAGGTATTCAGTCATAATAAACACCATCTCAACCACCAATTTACCATAATATCATTTTTCATACTTATATTTTTCTAAAAAATGAAA
>CAZSPB010000025.1:0-2737 GCA_964608725.1 uncultured archaeon | reverse complement strand
CCACTCCTTGTTTTTTCCAAAATCTTTCTTGTATCAACAAAATAGAAATAGATATTTGAATCTTTGTTTATGAATACAACATCTACATTCAGTTTCTTATTACGAAATGTTCTATCTGAATTTACTTGAATTTTCTGAAGAATTCTGTCTTCAAGATACAGATGCTTTATTTCATCTTCTGAAATGTCCTTGATTTTTACTATTAATTTCTTTATGCTATTTCTTGATATTGTTGTTATTGTCTGTTTTTGTATGTCAATAATTTCTGCGAAACTACAATCTCTTTTGCCAAAATCGTTTGGAATTAGTTGTTCGAATTCTGCATAAATGTATCTATTATTTACTAAGAATTTTAACATTTTAAACATATTCTATCACTTTTTCTTCTCTATCATAAGAACTGTCTTCAGAGACAGCTCTAATAATTTCTGTTTCTGTTCGTTGTTTTATTAGCTCTATTATTTCTTCTATGTTTTTATCAGTATTTCTGTATATTATTTCAGCTATTCTTAACGCTTCACTTATGTCACTTGCTATTATGTTTATTCTGTATATTCTGTGTGCAAGACCTGACCCAAATCCCCATGAAATTTCGTATTCATTGTTTTCTTGCTTGACTAATCTAAAATATGCACTAAATGTATCAGTGAAATACACTTTATTTTCTTTTATTTTTCTATATCCGTTACAGAGTCGCTGTTCATATGTTTGTTTCAATCTTTCAAGTAAAAACTCTAATATTTTACATAACTCTTTCGTATTAAACTCGTTGTTATATATTTCAATATCTTCTATTCTTAACCAGCCGTCTCTTACTTCTGCTTTCATTTTTCCACTCCCTTTAATTCTTTATTTCATGACCCTTACAGCTTCCATCTTCATTCTGATTATTACATTCTCCAATCGTGATAAATTTTCTCTTATCTTTTTTCAGAATCTCTATTGTTGTTTTACTATCAAGATGTTTTCCATTAATTGCTATTATTTTTTCTGTTTTGTTCTCCTTTTTCTTGAGAACATCTATTATAAGTTTTTTATCTACTGCCATGTGATAATATTTTTTCTTTATAGTTTTGCTTTTTCCGTTTCTCCATGCTTTAACTTTCATTTTCACCACCTCACAACGGATACTCTTTCAGAAACTCCTACTTCAACAACACCATCTTCAAACTGAACAATCGAAATCTTCTCTCCAAAAACTTCTACTAAAACTCTTTCAAAAACTTCAGTTTTTTTAGTTTCAATCTTCATTTGCATCTTTCCATCTCCTTCTCTCCCCCAGCCAATTGACAGTGTGTGGGCGTCCCCTAACCGTTGCGGCGAGAGAACACTGTCAATTTTTTTCGCCATTGGCGGGCTGTTTGGGGTTAATTCACTCCCTCCTTACAAATTTTACAATTTGACAAATTATTGACAGAAAGATTTATAAATTTATGTTTTAACAGTTTTATGAGATTAAATACATCTTTTACAAAATTATTAAAAGAAAAATTAAAGACAAGGAGACAACTCCGATGATTTAACCTCTTTCGAGGTTTAGAGAAGCTATGCTCTCGCATAGCATAGATGAGGGTTTCCCCTCTGTGGTGAACAAAAAATCAAGTTCACCACTCCGAAATTAAAATTTCAGTTTCGTAAAATTCTGTTTTTATTACTGCAACGATGCAGGGATCATTGTTGTAATATTGTTCAACTACATAGTAACTTACTGTAACATCTTTGAGTTTCTGTGCTACTTCTTTGAATCGCTGAAGTTCTTGTAAACATCTGTGAGGTATGTCATTACTGTATTCTTCGATTTTTATATAATTGTCATCTTCGTTGCTGTGAAATTCTTTGTAGTTATACTCTTTTACTGTAATTAATGTTTTTAACAGTTTTATTTTGTCTAATGCTCGTTTTTGCTGTATTTCTAAATTGTGTTTTTTGCAAAACTCTGCTTTTTCTTCGTATTGTTTTATTTTGTTTTTGAGTTTTTGTATCTCTTGCTGTTTCTGTTTTTCTTTTTGCTCTTGCTCATATTTTTCATAACATTCATTACTACAAAATTTTTCATAATTACTGTTTCTCTTGTCAAATTTCTGCTTACAATACTCGCATGTTGCTGTGTTTATTTCTGCTTGATATTTCTCGTAGCATTTTTTATGATAGTATTCTGTATTACTGTATCTATAAATGTATTTATATTTTGTTTTTCTCTTGTCAAATTTCTGTTTACAATACTTACATGTTACTGTGTTTATTTTATTAAGTTCTTTTTCTGTTTGCTTTATTGCTGTTTTCACATTGTTTAATGTAATTCTTACTGTTTTGTTGCTGTTTAGTTTCTTGTAAACAATTGCTTTTAATTTGTCATATAAAATCTCTCGTTTTGTTAAATCATCGTTAATTTCAATTATATCACTGTTGTATCTTTTTGTTAATTCAGTATATTTTGCAAGTTCTTTTACTGCTTCATTGTCAATTTCGCATGTTACTATATTACTACTTTGTATTACTCCTTTTTTAAACAAATCGTTTAGATCAAACCAAAACTCCATTTTCATGTTATCACTTTCGTTGTCTCCTTGCCTACATCATCATTACTTAAAATAATGACTCATTTTGTATGACAAATTGTTAATAGAAAGATTTATAAACTTTTCGGTATAAAAATTTTTAAGCTTTTTCTCTATACCCCAACCTATATTTTCCATTCTCTATACCCCAACCTATATATTTGAATAAAAAAAAAAAC
>CAZSPB010000024.1:0-3092 GCA_964608725.1 uncultured archaeon | reverse complement strand
AACTTGAAGATGCTATAACAGAGATACTTAAAAAAGGGGTAGAAGCAGAAGAATAGTGAACTACCCTAACCTAAAGGATAGGGCTTCCTGATTCACAGTTACCCTATTGGGTAACTCCAACAGGCTATCCCCCTCGTCCCGAAGGTTCATCATAGTAATAATATAACCAAAAACAATAAATACTTATCGGCTCTCATCTCCTACCTAAAGGAAGGAGACTTCCCGCCGATAAAGTTAAGACAATTGAAGCAGATTTTTATGATATTAGGGTATAGGTGAAAAGATGATAGGAAATTGTATTAAATGTGAACAAAGGGCTTTCGTGAATCCTTATGTGGATAGTCCTTATTATAGAATGTGTTTTGCTTGTCAGTTAAAGGAAGTAAAATCAAGGCGATAAGAATGAACGAAAGATATATCTGGTCTAATTCAGAAAACACAATAGCGTTAATGACCGAAGAACAATTTAAAAAGATGTCTAAAGGTTATAATCTCAAAGAATGTAATCTTGGTGATTTGTTAATAACGGCAGATAAAGAATATGTTGTTGTATATGGAAAGGAAATTATTACTTATGATTATAGACAGTTTACAGAAGCAATGAAATTGGCAAAAATTCTTGATAAGTTTTTCGTGATTGTTGTTCCTGATAAGGAATTTCCTTTGGCTTTTAAATGTAGAGCATATAATCACGAACTTTACGAAGATGAACAACCATCTCTGTATGTTCTTGTAGCACCGTTTGTTGTTCCTGATGAGATTAAGAAAATGTTTGGTGATTCATATGACAACAATAATATGTCCAAAACACGGTATAAAGATTAAAGAGGTAAAAGAATATGATTGAAGTTTATTTTGATGGGTTGTGTGAACCTGTTAATCCTAATGGAATAGCGAGTTATGGTTATGTTATTTACAAAGATGGTAAGAAAATCAAAGCTGGTTGTAGGGTTATAGGGGAAGGTATTGGTATGACAAATAATGTTGCTGAATATTCTGGTCTTTTAAGAGCCATCGAATGGTTAAAGGAAAACAACATTAAAGATAAAATTATTGTAATGGGAGATAGTATGCTTGTTATAAATCAGATGAAAGGAATCTGGAGAATTAAATCTGAAACATCGAGATATTTTGTTCCAAAAATAAGAGAAATGATAAAGGGTTTGGATATTGAGTTTAGATGGATACCGAGAGAGAAAAATTCAGAAGCTGATATGCTTTCGAGAGTTGCTTATAGAAGATATTTAAGAAAAAAACAGAGTAAAGATTTATAAATCTTACTGTTAATTTTTTAACAATTTGTAAAATTGTTAAAGTGATTAGTATGGCAAAGATAATTGAAATTAAGAACTGTGCAGATTGTCCATTGTCTGATATTAAGGGTAGAGGTAAGGTATATTGTGATAGTTTTGCAGTTGTTATGAGACATAGAAAGGAAAGGTTTTGTGGAACACTTAAAGATGTAACTGAAAGAAATATAATTCCTGATTTCTGTCCGTTGACGGACTTGAATGAATTTTTAAGAGAGATTGAATTAATCAAAAAACAAAAACTCCCAGAGAAAACAGCTAACGGATATAATTCAGATGAAGTAATATCGGCATTACAAAAAGATATTCGCAGAGGAAACACTGAAAGAGCGTGTTATTGGGCTTATGAATTGTTATCCTCTGGGGAAGCGTTACAAAATAAATTCTGGGAAAGAATGGTTGTTATCTCTGTGGAAGATGTCGGTATGGCAAATCCACAGGCAATATGCGTGATAAATTCCTTGAGAGAGGCATATCAGATTTTGAATAGGGATAAAGGAGATGCTAAATTGCTTGGCATTTTTGCTACATATTATCTTTCAAAACAGAAGAAAAACAGAACGATTGATGATATGTATAACTGTTTCAAGCGTGGTTTGATAGAGAAACCGAGTATTCCTGACTATGCTTATGATAAACATACAAAGAAAGGTAAGGAAATGGGTCGTGGTCTTGTGCATTTCTATAAGTATGGTGCTGTCATCAAAAATGTGAACAAAGATTATGATAGGGAGTATCTCAAAAAGATATTGAGGTGGTTAAATGAGCAAGAAAGATAAATGTTATATCTTAAAGGAAAGAAGGGAACGATCACTTGAGTTGCTTAATGCTTTATTCAATAAAATGCTTATAGACTATACTATTTCACCAGAAATATATGAAAGAATGTTCAGACAGGCAGAAAGAGATGTAGATAATTTTTATAGGTATGTATTTGGCAAAAAACCTATTAATTATCGTGACACACACATAATCAAAGAAGTTGAAAAAATATTGGAAGGATTTCCTATAAAGAAACAGCATGAAGCAATCGAAGTAGACAAAATAATAAAACATTCTATACAGATAGTTAATGAACTTGAAGAAGAATATGATACAATTGTGAATATATTGTTTGGTGGGATTGAACTTGGTTTTGCATTGAAATCTATATCAAGAATACTGAACAAACCTATAAATTCCGAAATCGTTATGGTTAGATATAGTTTATATGATGAACATGATAAAAGAATTCATGTTCCTTATGTTCTTGAGCATAAATTACCAGAGGGTAAAAAAATACTGATTATGGACGATTCTGTCGGGACAGGAAGAACTTTAAGAAGGACAAAGCATTTTTTTGAGTATCTTGGTAATGAAGTGGATATAACAGCAACGGAGATATCATACAAATACATTGAAAATGTGAAGAATGGGATTAAGAAAGGGGAAGTTATTGATTTGAAGGAACTTAAATTCGAGAGTGGAATACCTTACAGGAAACGATAAGTTTTATAAATCTTACTGTTAAATAATTTATCAAATTGTAAAAATATGAAATTTCAAAGGTGAAAAATATGGCAAACTATGTTGTTAAATTAACAATTGAAAGGATTGCAACAGCAAGTGTTGAAGCAAAGAGTGAAGAAGAAGCAAAAAAGAAGGCATTTGATTGGAGTAATCTTGATGATGAGCTTACAGAATCAGAAGAAATAATAGATGTTGAAGTTTTGGGTAAAGAAGAAGAGTGATTCATATGAAATACAAAGATATGAAGGAAAACATAGTTGAAATCATGAAGTC
>CAZSPB010000023.1:0-3282 GCA_964608725.1 uncultured archaeon | reverse complement strand
TTATGGCAACCTAATTCCCCACTTGTGCTTGAGATAATCGTAAAGCATCACTAAAAGACCGCCAATGGTTAAATTGGCAATTTCTGGCTTAAGATTCGTTAGATAGCAAATACCACTTGCCAAAAGGAAAAGAACGAAGTACTTTACTCCTTTTTTGAGTGTTTTCAGGTATGAATAAGCCATAGTGATTTTATTTTTCACGACCTTTATTGTTTTTCAAAAGAAACTCTTTTAGCTCTCTAATTGCATCTTTAAGCTCGGTTAAAGCTTCAGTATTATGGCTGATATGGTTTCGGATGAGTTTTAAAACTTCTTTGACAACCAGATAAAGGGCAATAACTGCAGCAACTCCAACACCAAGTTGTGAAAATTGAACCCAGTCCATGGTTAGAAATATTCAGGAAATGCCCAAGTCCCATCAGGATAAAGAATAGTTATTCGCCATTCTGTAAATTCTACTTCAGGCTCAGGACTCCAAGTTCCATCAGGATAAATGGTGATTTTTCGCCACTCTTCTTCGCATTTTTTATCATCAGTATTCTCATTCAATTTCTTCAATTCCTTCAAAATCTCTTCTAAAAGCTCAATCACTTTATCAATTTTTTCCTGCTTTTTCTTTCTTGGCATCTTTTTTTGAAAATTGCGACCTTTAAAAGCAGGTAATCCAGGTAATTTGATATTCCCAATTTCCAAGTTTGGTTCTTTGACCTTTCCAGATTGTCCACTGGTCAGTCATCGGTTCAAATAAATAAGGCACAATTTCTTTTCCATCATAAGCTAAAATCAGATTGAAAGCGTGAGCTCCTAAACGCTTGCCAGTTTTTGCCGAGTAAACCCAGCCTGAACATCTGCCAGCGGAATTTAAGCCAAACCAGTTGGACATTCGGGAAGAGAAGGAGTAAGCAAAATTTTCGCAATCTCGGATATCAGAAATGTATTTTTTCTCGTCTAACCAATCCCATTCAATAATTTTTTGCCAAGTTTGCCAGTCAGTAAGGTAATACTTTGAATCGCAAAGCCACATTGAAGGAATATTGCATTTTTCCTTCAAAAAATTTTTAATCTGCTCTTTTTCAAAAACTTTTTTTTCAATTTTAAAGCTACCTTGCAGAAATTGCAAGCCTTGCTTGATTAAAAGTTTGGCTAATTTTCTTTGGATTTGTCTTATTTTTTGTTCTTTGGTCATTGATTTTTTTTTATCAAAAAGATAAAATTTCAATAATGAATTGGGAAAACTTTAAAGCATTATTGGAAGTCATTTTTATATTTCTCTGGTATGCTTTCTTATTGTTTTTGTATTGGAGCTTTTGTGATATTCTCATCTCCTACCCATAACTGCAGGATGAAAATCACTTGCCACCAATCTTTTCTTTCTTTTTCTTTTGTAAGGAATTAACTTATGTTGTTTCAACCAATTTAAAATTTCCCGAGCTTGTCTTTCTTGCTCCCATTCTCTTTTTCTTTTTTCTTCTTCCAAAATTATTGGTCTTACAGGAATTCCACCTACGAAACGAGAAACCTTCCATTGAGGTGGAATTTCATCGTCAAAAATTCCTCTAAAAGTAGCATAATATCTTCCCAAAAAGGTCAAAAGGAAGTGTAATTTTTTTGCATCCATCTCATAACGAGTAATAAATCTGATTTCATCAGGATATCTCCAATCTCGATATTTTACCTCTCTAAAATTCAAAAATTTTTTAATTGGATCAGGAAGATATTTTAATTGCTCAATAGTTTTTCTGGTTTGCATTTCAGGAGGTAAATCAGGATTCCAAATATCTCCTCCAAAATAGAAATTTCTGTTGAAATATAACTCAAGAGGATATTTAAGAAAAGGAGTTAAAGCAGAAGCAATTTCTCTAATTCCTGAAGAAGAAATTGGAAGGTATTTTATATCTTCCATTGGCAAATCCAATTGCATCCATAAACTTTTTCCTACCTCTTCAGTAAATAATTGTTTGATAGGTTTAGGAGCCCAATCAGGTAACTCATCAGCTCGAGGCAATCTAATTATAAACATCTCTTTCATCCAATCAGGTAACCATTTCATTTCTTTTTTTCCTTCAGGTCCTGAAATTGCTTCCCGAATTTTATCCAAATTTGCATATTTTCCTGGTTGTTTCATCATCATTTCAATTTGCAAAGGCACATTATTTCTAATCCAAGTATAGAAAGGGAACAATCTTCTTAAGTAAATTCGCTCAAAAGGAGTTAAACCTGTAACAGGCAAATAATCAAAATGAAACTTAAACACCTCTTTTGCTGCTTGTTGTGGTGTAAATCCTTGTTTTAATCGGTTTATGAACAAAGGCAACCTTAACCTATTTTCCACTTGCTCCATCATCCAACGAGGAGCATTACTTGCTTTAAGTTTTACATATTTCCAATTACGAGCAGTAATCTCTTCAATCATTTCTTCAACTTGACGATAAACATCCATCATTCCTGGTTGTCCCATTACTCCTAATCTTTCTGCCAAATCTAAAATCTGTTTTCCTGAATATTCCATCCCTGTTTTAGTCTTAATGATATGATCAGAACCTCTTAAAATTTTCTCAGCATCTAAATAATCAGCAAGCTTTACTCCTGCCAGCCAATTGTTAAAAGTCCCACCCATAAAATTACGAGTATGGAAAGCTGGCCAAATTCCAGTTACATTTACTTTCCAAATTCTTAACAACTTATCATAAAGTTTCACAAAATCTCTCATTACTTCTTCATTAGTCAAAAACTTCACAGTATCATCAATATGTTTTGCAATTGGTTCTGGTAAAAGATAACCTTTTAATTCAGGACATTGAGGTTCTACAAACTTTACTCCATCAATGTAATGACTTTTTGCCTTATCAATTCTTATTCCAAATCTTGCTTTTACTGCTTCTAAAAAGCGATGAGTATTAACAAATTTGATATGCTCTATTTTTCTCATTGCAAACGCTTTAAAAGCATCTGGTTCAAAGAAATTTTTAATTCCATATTTGCTTCTAAAGTAATCGTTGATTTCTTTAATTGTTAAAGGAAGAGCATTTTTATACTTTTCTCCTGCCCTTACTACTTTGTAAAAATTGCCTTTATCATCAATGTAATCAAAAAATTCATATTTTCTTATTTTATCTGCCAATTCATTTTCAAGCTGAATGATTTTCTTTTGCAATTCAATAACTTTCTTTTGGTATGGAATTTTTTTTCTAATCACAAGTGGCTTATAAAGAAATTCTGCTCCTTGGCTTGTTCGAACAAGAGTCTCTAATTCCTCTATTATAGGAGCAAGCTTCATTGCTT
>CAZSPB010000022.1:0-3291 GCA_964608725.1 uncultured archaeon | reverse complement strand
CATGTGCCCACCCTCCTTTTTGTAATTTTTTCATCTTATCACCTTTTTAAAATTTGCACACTTGGGTGGACACTCCCCCTTATCAATAAAAGAAATTAATCCTATGAATGCTTTCCTAAAATTATTTCCTCTTTTTCTTAAAAGGGACTTTGCTAATCTTCAGTCCGCCGTCCTTTTTTTTGTCTATAATAACTGTTTCTTTTTTGTTGTCCGTTACAATTATTGTATTTCCATCCTTGCTTCTGCCAGCAGAAAGGCTCCGAAATACCACCGTACCTAAAAGTTGGCCTATAATTTTAAACCAGTTCATACAATCCCTCCTTTTTAAATGTATTTCTATGCAAATTTTGAAAAACACACAAAGAACTATCCTGTATCTTTTTACAAATTAAAAATAAGAAAAAAACAAAAATCGACAGATTTACTACACCTTATTTCCTTTTTTTTTGAACTTCTTACTTTTCTATGAATCAATAACTACCTTATTTAAAAAAAATAAACCTAAATTACAAAACTTCAACTCTCCTTAAATTAAAAGTTTACTTTTAAATTTTTAAAAAGGCAACTTTGATATGAAATAAAATTTTTATACATTAAATTTTAGAAAGATTAAAAGACAACAAAAACAGGTCATTTTGATAAGGTACTGTCAAAAAACTTAGTATTACATATTTTTCTATTTGTTATCCAAAATCTAAATTTAAAATTCTGTTGTTTCAACAAAAACATAAAGGAGTGGAAAAGATGGGCTGAGATCATGATTATCTATATGAAGTTCTGTATGAAAAAGTTGAAGAACTTCTGGAAAAAGTAGGGATTGATGAAGAAGTTGATGATATAGATTGCGAAATTGAAGATGTGGAAGGATGTCCTAAGTGTGGTGTATATAGTGAAAAAATCCTCATGGATGATGATACTGAGCATGATTTGATTTTTGTAGTCTATAAAAAACCTAACCTGATTTTAATCCGATGGAGTATAGACATCTTTTGGTGATGAAGAAGAATACGATGTAGGAATTTGTAAGATCATCCTCAACAAAGGAAAGGTGATAAAAGGAAATGCTTTTACAGAGATAAAGAAAAATTTTGAGGAAGATTTTAAAAATCTTAAGGAAGAGGCAAAGAAGACTGAAAGAGAACCTCAGCAGAAAAGAGCAAAAGACTATGTGAACAAGTTCCAATCTACCAAAAAGAATGATGCTTTGAACATTTTTGCAAAATGTAAGTCCAAATTGTCAAAAAATTAAACACAATTCAGGATAGATTGGGTAGAAAGCAAGCATAACCGTCTAATTTTATAATTAATTATTCTAAAGAGGCACCATGTTCAATCGCTGATCTGTTCTTGGAAAGGATATTCCTTGTCAATTTCATTCTAGTACATAAATTAAAAAAAAAGGAGGTGTAACCATGAGACAGGAGTATCAAATTTTAGAACAGGCTTTATGTTCTGAAATTTTTATGGGAAAATCTGATTACCAGAACTTCACCAATCTGATGTACAAAATCATTAAAGAATTTCACCAAAATCTGGGTGATCTGGAAAGTGAAGAGAAAGAAAAGGTGAAAAATTTCATTATTGATGTGTGCATGCGTTATTGTGGTGATTCAATTCCTGACAGAAGAGAAGCAGATAAAATTGCCAAAGCGATAATAAAAGAGCTCAAAAAGCATTGCAAGAAAAAAGGAAACACAAAGTCCAAAAGCAAGGAGTATGAAAGCAAAGACAAAATCAACACTGCTGTGATTTCAGGAAGCGTAGCAGTGAATGCACCTCTGGATGACGCAATAAACTCTTTAAACCAGGCTGTTAAAAATGTGGTGGATAAACCCCTCAGCGGACCTTCAGGTATTCATGGAGACGTTGCGGAGATTTATCACGTAGGAACTTTTAATGTCAATGCTGTGTTGAGGGGTTCAAAATATAGAGCAGCTGTTTTGTATGGTGAAAGGCAAATGAAAGACTCCGTAGACATTGGAATTTTTGATAATTACGGCAAGGGAGCAATGGTGGATAAGTATCAAAGCAAGTTTTCGTGCAATGCTTCCACGACCGCAAGTGATACTCTGGGACACGACTATAGTGAACAGCATTTGCTGGTTGCTTCTGACCAGTGTGAAACAATAAAAAGAAATTACGCTCACAAGCTCAAAGTCAAAGACGTCACTGACAAGATAGAGAAAGATAGGGTAAGCTCACAACCCATTTCCAGAAAAGAAGCAGGTGAACTTGTGGAAAGAATAAATAAAGAAGAGCCAGCTTTCAGGTGGAATACGATTTCCATAAAGGATTTTGTGAAATACGAAATCAAACAAACAGGGAAATTTTGGGTATTTCACTCCGCAGTAACGGGAACCCCGCTTGTTGTTAGATTGGGTTACAATTTCATTAAAGGTAAAGAAGATCCATCACTTAAAGAAAAAAGTAAAAGGTGGCTTAACTCAACAGTTAAAAATGGAGTCACCCTTGCTTTCAATGCTGCTATTACAACGGCAATAGTGGTTGCTATCAAGAAAAGATTGATAAAACGGCTTGAACATACCCCACCTGGCAAGATTGCAGGAGTGGTAGCAATGGTAATGGACAAAGTGAAAATCATATACAAAGCAATTAAGGGAGAAATCAAGCTAAGTGAAGCAATTTCAATCATTATCAGAAGCAGTGTTATTGCTTTTGGTTCTCTTTTAGGAGTAAGAATTGGAAGTCAAATAGGATCAAGAATTGGAAGCTATATTGCTCCAGGAATAGGCACACTCGTGGGATACTTTGCAGGAGCATTTATAGGAGGATTTATTGGTGAAAAAATAACTTCCAGGTGTTACGACTTTTGTGAATACAGCGTGAGAAGTTTAAGAGAAGCATTGAAAAAACCTGAAGCTGTTCCATCATGCTTGATTATGGCTTTTATCTTTCAAATGAATCTCAATACCAGTGAGGCGAGATAGTATTTAAAAGCTTATAAAACACGACAATTTGAAAGGCGGGCAGTCCAGATTGTCTAAAATTTACCACTACCCTGTTATTAAAAACCAAAATTTAATGGAAAATCAAATGAAAGGGGGAGAAGCTATGAAAGAAGCCATTTCTGGTATGAAAAAATTTTTTTAATGGTATAGTTGAAATAAATTCTCAAATAATGAACTTACTTGAATTTCATTCAGCAAAAGACCTATGCTGAGATAGAGATAATTTCTTCCCTGGTGAGTTTAGCTGCATAGGCTATAGCAGCTCGGATGGCTTCTTTTGTAAGAGAAGGATAGCTTGCTAAAATTTCTTCAAAAGAAAGAC
>CAZSPB010000021.1:0-3326 GCA_964608725.1 uncultured archaeon | reverse complement strand
CGTATCTGCTACTGCCGCCAGTAATACATTAGCATCTCCATTACCATCTATCGTCAGCAAGGTCCCATCTGCCCCTGTAATGTTAAATGTCGTTACACCTGTCTGAATATCCAACTCACCATTTGTGGTCTGAATTGTATTACCTGTAGCTGCATTTACTGTCGTGGCTGTGTTTACATCCAGTGTCGTAGCTGCTGTTATACCTGCATTAATATTTATTGTCGCTGCAGTGTCTATCGTTACTGCCCCCGTGGATGAAGTCACCAACCCATTAAAGGTTAAAGTGTCATTGCTTCCTGTTCCATCTATATCGATAACTCCAGCTGTCAACGTCCCGAATGTCCCTGTCTCAGTTCCATCCGCATCATTATCTACATGTACCGTCAATGTACCTGTGCCCATGCTCACAGAGGTTATATCTACTCCACCCTCTGAATTTACTGTCAGATTAGGATTGTTCGTATCTGCTACTGCCGCCAGTAATACATTAGCATCTCCATTACCATCTATCGTCGTTGTACTAGCGTCTGCACCCGTAAGATTTAAAGTTGTAACTCCCGTCTGAATATCCAACTCACCATTTGTAGCAGTAAGCGTATAAGCCCCAATATTGACAGTAGTTGCATCATTAATATCTAAGGTGGTCCCTGCAGTAATATTAGCATTTACATTTATAGTTGTAGCATCTTCGATCATAATACTACCAGCTATGTTGAGTGCATCATTAACCGACAAAGTGTTATCTGCACGAAGAGTAAGGTTCCCAGTAGCACTATTAAGATCCGTGGCAGAAATGGTATTGGCTCCTTCAGTATCTGAAATTATCAATGTTACTGGGGCATCTGTAGCATCAATGGTGAAATCTTGGAATGTCATAGCAGTATTATTTTCATCAATTCTTATAGCACCAGCCACATCGTCGTTCATATTGGCATGAAGTTCGATATCTCCGGTCCCGGCATTTAAAGTAACAGCAGCGCCCGTTCCTATACTTATATTTTCACCGTATAATACAATGTTTTGATTATTTACCGAGGAATTTAAAGTGGCAGCCCCTGTACCTCCAATTGTTAAATCTCCTGTGCCATCCTGATTATCATCGGCGTTCAGGGTGATTATTCCATTATTAGCGGTTAGAGTGGAATTATCTACGGTGATATTACCATCCGCATTGATGGTTAGGTTGGTAGCTGCAGTTATATCCTCATCGATATCCACATTGCCTGTGATATCATTAGATTGGCCGATAACGAATGAACCTCCACTGTTGTGAGCACCCAAACTGCTGGCACTTATAGTTACATCATTAGCATTGTCTATTGTAATATTACCACTTCCTGTGGCTAAGTGACTATCAGCACCTAAAGTCACATCTCCCGTTCCGTTATCCGCTGGGTCAGCATTAATATCTATCCCTCCAGTACTGGAAGTAATAACATTAGCGGTATTTCCATTATTCCCAATAATCACATTATCTCCAGTTAAAGTAATTAATCCTCCTACAGAGCGTACTTCGGCAATAGCAGTAGAACCTATCGTAAGGTCTCCTGTGTTATCTGTATTCTGATCAGCAATAAGAGAAACAGTCGTTGCTGCTCCAGTTGTGCGGACTGTAGAATTTACTGTTATGTTATCAGTTGCCTGAAGGTTAATATTCCCACTTGAAACAACAGCAGAGTTGACATTTAAATTCTGGGGAGGATCTATTATAATTCCACCTGAACCAGTAGTAATACGTCCGTTAATGTTTATAGTCCCCCCATTAGCATCAATATCTAATCCACCTGTTCCACTGGGAGATCCAACTCCTCCGCTTCCCAAAGTTAAATCTTGACCGATAGTGATTCCTCCACTCCCTACATCTATCTGTAAGTTGGCATCATCCACAAAAGTAGTAGGATTATTGCTGAAATTAACTACGCCGTTTGCTCCTCCATCAGCATCAACTATTAAAGTAATTGCTCCAGTAGGGCTGAAATTATCAAATGTAACAGAAGCATTATGATTATTACCTATTACAATTGTAGGTGTATCTCCAGGTCCAAAGTAATTTATTTCTCCATTATCAATTGTAAAGTCCCCAGCAGTTGCACCTAATCCAATTGTCAAGGTATCCACACTGGGGTATAAATTAATAGTTCCATTATCATTATCAATAACAGTACCGGAAACAAGTGAAATATCTGCTGCAGTGATTGTAATGGTATTGTCGTTAGTTGTAGCTAATATCTGAGGATTTGCACTGGTGGCAACAGTAGTAAATATTCCAGTAGAATCATCGTCACTATCTGCATCTATAGAAATTGCTCCGTTATTAGTTTGAATAGTTGCGCTATCGACAGTTACACCATCCTGACCAATTATACTGATTGTTCCTGTTCCACCTGCCTGAACCGTGTTATTAATGGCTATTGTACCTGTTCCAGCATTAGTGGTATTACTTAAAGTAACACTTCCAGAAGCGGCGTTAACTTGCTGACTTACAGTAATTTGACCTCCATCATTTATAACCTGAATATCTCCACTGGTAGTAGCCGTTATCCCACTTGTAGCACCTACTGTAGTAATATTTATGTTAGAACCCCCACTATTAGTAATGTATATTCCACCAGTTCCAGTGGTAGCCGCAACATCAGTAAGCCCAGAAGTAGCAAGAGGTGTACCCGCAGACCCAATTCCGCCTGTGGCTCTCAGTTCTAAACTTCCACCCCCCATCTGGATAGTGCCTCCACCATTTACAATACTAGCAGCCCCAGTTCCTCCTCCATCAATTGTCACATTACCAGCTCCTGGATTTATATTGGCACCGATAGTAACCGTGCCTGTATTCTGAATATCTATCGCTCCACCACTTGTAGTAATTGCTCCACCTGTATTATTAAAATTAACTCCGGAGGTAGTAAACGAACCACCATTGGTAGTGATTGCAGCATTGATATCAACGTCGCCTACTGCTGTAAGGGTTACTCCCAATGTTCCCGCAGTAGAGACAATACCTCCGTCGAGGATAATGTCATCATCTGCATCCAATGTGATAGTAGCATTACCCCCAGACGTTTTATTAATCTGGGCATCAGCATTTTGAATTATGTCGCCCCCACCAGCACCAGCAAAACCACTAGTAGTATCTATTACCACACTAGTGCCACCATTAAGATAGCTTTCTATAGTGTCATCGGTAACTTCATTGGTATCAGCATTAGGTGTAAAGGTGCCATCACCATTATCAGTCAAATTAGCTGTAGCTGTATCCGTATCTACAATAGTTATATCAGTAGGATCTATCAAAAATACCCCTGCATTACCATTAGGAGCACTAGCATCTA
>CAZSPB010000020.1:0-3398 GCA_964608725.1 uncultured archaeon | reverse complement strand
CATAATGTTTTAGAATTTCCAACTAAAATTAATTTCTTTTTAGCTCTTGTTATAGCAACATTAACTAACGTTTCATTCTCAATAAATTTTAATTTATACTGGGGAAATGAATACTTTTTGCTCTTCGCGAAGCTCATTATAATAATGTCCTTTTCTCTACCTTGAAACTTATGGACAGTATCAACTTCTACACCTTTAATTTTGATATCTTCAAGAAATTCTTTTATCAAAAGTTTTTGTTTGACATAGGGAGTAATAACTCCAATATCTTCTGGTTTTACACCACTTTTGATAAATAAAGAAGTGATATAAGCTACATATCTAGCTTCTTTTGTGTTTGAACAACCAGACCCCACTTCATCTTCGTAGTATCCGACGTTTGATGTGTCTATAAATATGACTGGTATCTTTGGATTTAGAAATTGGTGCTTCCCTGATTTTAAATTAAGTATTCTTTTTGCAACTTTTTTTGATGTTCTTAATTTTCCTTCATAAAAAATTTCACTTGCAATTTGGGCTATTGTTTTATGCATTCTATATTGAATTGTGAGTAAAGTTGATGCAGCGGGATACATATCAAAAAGTCTGTTAAATATTGAAAGATTCATTTCTTTGGATATATCCTCTTCTTCTATTGGTTGTAATTGTCTATTATCCCCAACTAATATGAACTTTTTACATTTTAAGAGAGGTAATAATGACATAAAACTAGCCACTTGACTTGCCTCATCCATTATAGTTATATCAAAATTCACATCATCTAAAAAATAATGACATGACGATACTGCTGTAGCTGCTATCAAATCAGCATCATCAATAATTTCAGATATTATAGCCTTTATTAACTTATCAACATCCTTTTTGTAGCGGTCTAAAGAGGATAATAAATTTACATATAATCTATGCAGATTATCTCTCTTATTAATCTGGATATAAAGCTCTGTATTTAGACTTTTTATTTTCACATTCAGTGAGTCAATCTTTCTTTTTAATGATTCTAAATAAAGTCTGTAAATTTCTTGATTTATGTCTGAAGTCCTTCTTTTTATATTAATGATCTCTTGTTCCATAAAAGCTGGTAGATATTCGTTTTCTAATATTTTATAAATTTTAAACTCAAAATTTAAAGCATCCCTATCAGGTTGTCCATCTCCATTTGGGTAAATTATATTAAATTCTTTTTCACACAGTTTTTTTAGATGGTTATATCTTCTTTGAAGTTCTAAAATCTCCTTTAAATGTTTTCTATTTTTTTCATAATTTCGTTTTAGCTTCTCTAATTCTTTATTATTTTGTTTAGAAAAAAGAGAAGAAATTCTTTTACTTAGAATAGAGAATTTTATATTTCTTGTTAGTTTTTTAAGTTCTTTAATATGGGTAGGGTCTGGTATTTTAGTCTCTAAATCATTCATTTGGAGAATCTTTTTACTTAAACTTAAACAAGTTTCTGCTTTTTGATTAAGTAATTCCATTTCATTACTTACAGAAGATAAATCTAGTACATTCTCAATTTTATGGGTTGTTGATACTATCTCTTGATACTTTTGTTTTTCATTAGTAAGGGCGTCTAATTCTCTATTTAGAATTTTGACTTCATCTTTAAGTTTATTGATATTTTTCTGTGCTTCATTTATTTCATCTTTAACCCTTGGTATTAAATTAAACAAGTTATCTATAATTTTATGGTATCTTTCAACCTCTTTCCAATCTTTATGTTCTTTCATTTTTTCAAATATGGAATATTTTCTTACTTCTTTGTCTATTTCATCAAGAGGTCCAATTCTTACAATCTTTCTAGATTCTTTCTTTAACAATCGTTTTATTATATTATCTACAGCTAAGTTTGTCCATGCTGTTATCAAGATTTTTTGATTCCTTTTTGAGAATTGTTGAATTAACTCTTCAATAACATAAGTTTTCCCTGTTCCTGGAGGTCCGATTACTAAATGGAAATCGTCCGCTTCAATAGACTTTATTACTGCATCTTTTTGATTTTTATTAAGTTTTTTTGAAATGAAAGAAACTCTTTTTTTGGTGTAGCGTGGTTTATTTTCTCCCAATATAAAATCAAGAATTCTCGCATTATCTAAACTAATCTTACCCTTTTTTATATTTTCAACAATGTCGCTTAATCTCTCCAAAATTACATTTGTTTTATTCTTATCTATCATAACTTTTTTATTTTCAAATTGAGAAGGATCCCCTTTAATCTCAATTTTAAGAGTAGAATTATATACATCTCTAACAGTTGCTCTTACATCAACACTTAACAAACTATCTTCTCTGATTAAAATTAAAGAACCCCTTGATAAATCTGGTTGCTTAGTCGCTTGCAATTTAACTGTAAGAATATTATTACTCAAATCTACACTTTCTACAAATCCCTTAACCGTTGTTGGCTTTTTTCTTTTTGTTTCAATGAATCTCTCTATCTCTGAAACAATCTTAGAATATTTCGTAGTGTTTATAGAAACATTTTCCATATTATTACCCTTTATTTGATAAAACATTTTTTATAGCTTCTTGTGTTAGGGGCTTACTTTCACGCCACACATCATTAAAGAATTTAGCAACTTTATTAACCATGTTTTTATCTTTCAGACAAACTCCCGCTTCGTAATTAACAGATAAACCTTTTTTTGTTAAATTAGCAGAAGAGATAATAGCAACTGAATTATCTATTATCACCATTTTTGCATGTAAGTCATTATTATATCGTATTTCAGCACCAAAAACATCTTTCAAAACTCTAAACTTATCCAAATCTGTTACACCCTTCTCAACGTCTTCTTTTATTAGACGAGTAATGATTTTAATATTGATTTTTTTCTTCCCTTCTTTCTTTCTAAAACTTGAGAGTTCATCCACAATATAAGTTATCCAGGGGGAACAGATCAATACTTCTTGTTGTGCTTTGGATAATTCTCTACTTATTTCACCATAAACAGTATGGGAAGCTTCATTCGGTGTTGTTACAACAAAGGTATATGCTTCTCTTATTCTTTCTAACTCTAATTTTAATTTCTTTTTATCTTCTTCAAGTTCTTTAATCTGTTCTAAAAGTTTATTTTGCTTTATGATATTTAGCTTTAAGATCTTGATATTTTTCTCTAGTGATTCTACTTGCTTTTCTAATGCCTCTTTTTTAATTTTAAGTTCTTTTACTAATTTTACATCAGTTCTATATCTTTTGATTTTCTCAGCCAATTCAATTATATCTTTTGATACTTTCATTCTTACCACAATAGTTTTAGTTCTTTAATTTATAAGAAATAATCGACATTCTTATATTTTACTAATTTTACGCTACTCAGAACCTTTTTATGAAATTTATATACTGGAGTATATATTTTCGGCCGCGACCCATTTTTACTCTCCTCACTCCTTCGGAGTTCGTC
>CAZSPB010000019.1:2209-3534 GCA_964608725.1 uncultured archaeon | reverse complement strand
TTCAATTGTTTTCCCCCTTTTAGATTTTATTTGTTTAAGTATTTCTACTTGTTCCCAAGCCCAATCAACAAGATCGGAACTTGGTTTAAACGGAACCAACTTCCTAAAATAAGGAAACCGGTTAGATCTAATAAAAACATGAGTTCTTTTTTCCCAACATTTTTTAATAAAATCCCATTTCAATGATCCTAAGATAACATAAAAAAGAATAGTATGATGTTGTTTTATTTTCACTTTAATCATCTCCTAGAATAATAGTTTTCGATATTGTGACATATCTGGAACTCTCACATAGCTTCCTTTTTGCCAAAACGCAAAATCAACATTGAAATGTTGCATTCCCAAAGCTTGGCCGATCAATGCCGCTAGAACTATTGGCCCTGAAAGAACCAAAGTAATTTTTTTGAAAAATCTTTGTGCATGGGCCACGGCTTTATAAACTTCCGCGGCAACTTGAGGTAATTCCGCCGCCGTTAAAAGCCTATCATAAACAATTCTAGCCACGACATCACCAAGTTGTTGTTTAACATCCTCATATATCGGCCGTGCAACTTCTAAAACAATGATACCTTCATCTTCCCGTTCATCGGGAAGCGGCTTTTTCTCCACCAACTTCTTATAGACTTTTTCCACTAGATATTTCCCTATTGTGAAACCAAGACTTAACTCAAACATTTTTAACATCTCCCGCCCTAGTCTGTGTGGCTAGGGCCATAGGAAAAATTATTTGAATTTGGCTAATTCTTCTTCTAGTGTAGGAATCCAACCTGGATTCCCCATTTTTAATAGTTTCCACAGGGCCCAATCATATCCATGTGGACATGATATATAGGCCCATACGTTTTCTTGATCCATGTCACGGATCTTTACATCAGATCCATATAGTGTCCGGCCGCAAACCGGACATGTAAAAGCTAGGTATCTTAGTTTTTCCAAGACTTCTTGTAACCGGTTTTTAGGTATTTTTCCCATTTTTCAACACCGTATGACTTTATGGATGACTATATATTTAAAGGTTGTCATTCACTTTGTCACACATATATTTATATAAAAATTCGGCTATAATTATGTTCAAAAATGTGGATGGTGACTTTATGCCGGATGATAAGGTGCTTACAAAGCTTCCGCAAATAACAGTTCAAGCCACTATACGCCGAAGAAAAACCGGAAAACACAAAGGAAAAACATATTTTGTTTATTACGTCACATTAGAACCTTATATTATGGATCTTTTAGACTTAGAACCCGGGGATGACATTATTCTTACTATTCGAAGAAAAGAACCCGGTGAACAAGGAACCGAAAAAACCCTACACCTAAAAATA
>CAZSPB010000019.1:0-2109 GCA_964608725.1 uncultured archaeon | reverse complement strand
TTACGCTTTATACCATAAATAAAAGAAACTACAAAGATTTTTTAGCTATTTTAAAAGATGGTGATCAAAATAGTGAAAAATAATGTAATTAGCACATCGGAATTGGATAAAATAATTGAACAACTATTTGGGGACCGGTTTATAGAATCTTATATAACCAGACGTAATTTATATTGTATAGATCTCCAATATTTTTTCACAATGGAAGAATTAGAAAAACTTAACGAAAAAGTTAAAGAACTAGGGTTTAAAATCGTGGAATTTGTTATTGGGGAATTCAATCTTTCGATTTTGATCGATATAGGATTAAAAAATAATGGTGACGTAAAATGATTATTTCACGACATAAAACCAACCGACAAAAAAATGTAAACACGAAAAGAACCAATTCCGGGATGAACGTTCTTTCCGCTAAAAGCTTATTTTTTGAAGTCCGGCTCCATCCTCCTCGCCTTTTCTCCTCTCTCTATTTTAAGGTGCAAATTTTAGGAAAGAACCATTTAGCCGGAAGTTGGTGAAACACCATGAAACCGGAAGATATAGAAGTCTTAGGAAAAGACGCGAAAGACATATTCAAAAAAGGAGATAAAGTAGTTTTATCAGTTCACGGTCACAAATTGTTTTATGAAAGAAATCAATGGCAAAGAAGACAAATCGGAACTGTGATCGGGTTTAGCCGTAGACACCCGCATTGTGTAATAGTTCAATGGAACGGGCTTAAACAACCTGAAACTCTAGCTTTTTGGTTTATAGAGTTATCAGGGGATGAAGATGAATAAAAAAATAAAATTAAGACACATAAGTTCCGAAGAAGTTGAAAAGAAGAAAAAAGAATATCTGAAATCAATAAAAAGAAAAAGTAAAAGCCCATTGAAACTTGAAATAAAAATAAAAGACGTAACCGAGTTGAATCCGGCTTCTGAAAAAGCCCTTTATCTTTTTTTGGCTTGTGAATCTCGTAAATGGGATGTAGCAAAACAATATCTTAAAGAACTTAAAGAAGAACTTGAAAACCCCGGATTACTAAAATATTGTAAAAAAGGGGATGATAATGGTTAGATGTAATAATATTATTTATTTTAATAGTGAAAAGGCCCGTAAACATCTTCTTGAAAAAGGCTATGTTTATACTTTGAGGTTTCCGCGGCGTACGGGGAAAGGAAAAGCAATAAAAGGGAACAATTCTAACCGGGAATTCGTTTGTTTTGTTTATATAACTTTTGTAAAGAAAATTAAGGATCCAAGGGAACTAGAACCCTTTGTCGGGGAATCTGGTTTCAATAGTATAGATGAATGGGTAAATGAAGTTAAAAGGTTTCACGGCGGTTTTTACGCCCGTTATCTCTATAAAGTTAAAGTTATCACGCCTAAACGTTATTACCGTAGCAAAAGAAACAAAATCCAATATATAGATTAGGATTTGAAAAACATGAAAAATAAAAATGCTGAAAAAATCCATGAAGCTATGAAAAAACTTGAATTTTTTCTATTATTAATAGGAATCGAAATAAAAGGGGGAAATAATTGTGAAGGAAGAAAAAATAAAGGATATAGTAGAAAAGGAAATAAAAAAGGTTTTGAAGGGTGAAAAAGAAGCGGATCTAGAAAAGGACATAAAGGATCTAATAGAAAAAGAAGTGAAGAAGGTTTTGAACATCTATGATATGTATATTGATGAAGACGGTAGAATTCATGTCGTCTTAGAATTTGAAGGCCAACAAACAATAGATGAAGTTGGAAGAAAAATATTAAAGAATTTAAAGTTAAGGGGGGTGAAAGTGGAAGATGAGGGTTAAAACGGTTAAATATGAACGGCTTTTCAGTTTTGAAAAATATAATAATCATAGAATTGGTTTTGAAGTGGAACTTAGTGAACATGATGATGAAGCGGCGGTTTTAGGGGAATTTTACTTTAAAGTTCTTGGTTTGCATACGGCTTTGGAAATTCACCGTAAAATGATGGAAGTTAGTTTTGAGTTACCGCGTAAGATTTCATCGGTAGCCGAGAAACTTCGTAGAGTTAAAGAAGATTTAGCGGAGATTGAAGCGGCTAGATCTAAGTTGAAACATGTGGAAGATGAAGAAGAACGTTATCAATTAGCTTGTAAA
>CAZSPB010000018.1:0-4310 GCA_964608725.1 uncultured archaeon | reverse complement strand
CTTGCCTTCTCTTTAGCCATGGTCTTATTTTTTCCTCTATTATTCTTGGATAATACTCCATAAATAATAGTGTTTTTTATGGATATATAAAAATTTCGGATTTAACTCTTCGTTATCACATGTTTTGTGTATTCATCTCCGTCCCAAAGGTGTTTTGTTGTGGTGTAGAATCATCCTCTCCAAGGAGATATCTAACCTTGAAATCCATATATGTTTTATCGAACTCTCTTGGATCAATATGTTAAATTTATCGTACGAGCGTTGCATCGAAATGGTGTAATGCGTCTTCCGTGTCTAGAAGCGTTTTCTTTAATGAATCCTTTTTTGTTCCATTCACTATTATTACATCAATTCCAAGATTTTTCGAAATGTAAAATGCTGATTTGATTTTTTCTATCATACCTCCTGTTATATCATAATTATTGCCCTTTATTTTTGTTATCCTTTTCAAAACGTTTTCATCTATTCTATTAAGAGATGTTTTCTTATTTCTACGAATAAGAAAAGGTAGTGTATCGGAGACAAGAATAATTTTACATGGTCTAATTTTACTGCTGATGATTCTGAAAATATCTTCTGTAGATAGCAGATAAAAATAATTTTCTTCGCATAATATGTTATCTCCATAGACTATAGGTATTATATCGTGTTTCAGAGCATAGAGTAAAGGTTTTTCATTTAAGACAATGTTTTTTCTTCTGAAACAGAGAAAGGTTCTGGGAGAAAAGCTCATTGCCGGTAGATTTGCCTTGTAACATTCTTCATATACAATCCTGTTCAATTTTTCAACAAAGAATTCATCTTCTGTCAGTGCCTTTATATCCATCTTATTTTTTCCGTGTTTTAGATTGTATTTTCTTGCTATAGCATGACCAAAACTTCCACTCCCGTGACCAAGGAGTATTCTATATCCTTTTTTATCATTGTTTTTGAATTCCTTGATTTGTGCTATCAGGTTTTGTAATCTTTTCTTGTTTAAGGTAAAAGGTTTTTTCTTGTTTGTTATCACAGAGCCTCCTAGTTTTATGAATATTACTTTATATGTCAAAAATCTGTTTTTCATTTTTCATCACCTTTATCAGTTCTGTTTTTCTCTTTCTTATGGATGATTTTGATGGTCTGAGGTGTATATTATAAAAATGTTTGAGAAGTTTATGGTACTTTGTAAACAGACTCATGCTTATAGCTACATGTGTAAGCATTTCCTTGTGAGATGTATTCGAAAAATTGGATAGATTTTCTATTGCAAGATGTGCATAGGAAAGTGATTCTAGAACTGCCTGTTTGATATATTCCTTGGATAAAAGCATTTTTCTCAACAGCTCTAAGTTTTCTTGTGTTGGTTTGGTGTATGCTTTATGAATTATCTCTTTAGCAATATCATCAGAATCTAACAATGCGTACATTATTGGCCATGTTATTTTTTGATTAATAACGTCATTGAATGCATCAGTTTTTGTTTTTGCACGGGGAGTAGACTCGTCTGCAAGCAGATCCAAAGCAAAATCCTGGATATCGTTAGTAATCATCATAGATATTCCATAATATCTTCCGTAACCAGAAAGGGCTAAGATCTCCTTTCTTCCTATTTCGGGATAAAACACCTTTATTAATAGGGGGTAATGTTCTATCATATGCGCATTTATTCCATAGGTTCTTTTCAGAACAAAGAAGGGTAATGTTTTGAATTCAAACTTATGAAATTTAAACTTGCTGTACACTCTCATCAAATATTTTTTCTCTATTCCAAAGTTCATGTAAAATTCTTCTTCATCTGCTTGAATGGAGTTCTGTAATATCGAGTGTATGGATTTTCCTATGTTCGGATAGAGATTTATAATAGTATCAAAAATCTGTGCCGAATAAAACACATCGTATATTTCATCAAATATTTTCCATATTTCATTGTAATGGTTGGGAAAACATTTAACAAAAAAGCTTTTATGGATACGTTTCATTTCTTTTGCAGTCAAAAATGCTGTGGTATATCTTTTACCATATCCGCATTTTTTATCAGCTCCAACATTGAAGGAATAGGTTTGTCCCAGCTGCATTTCTATTCCGACACATAATTTATAAAAAGTGCTGTTTTTTGGGAGCGAAAGAATATCCCACATCTTTTCAAAAATATATGCCCTGATACCTGGTTTTGATGCCATTCTCCCTATTACAAATTCATTTAACATTTTTCTTACTTCAGTATTTCGAACTTTTTTCTTTTCTTCCAGAATATGCTGAATGTAGAACGTTCTATATTTTTTAAACAATTCCTTCATTTCTCGAAATCTTTGTTCTTTTGTTTCTGCTTCCATATATATCAACCTGTGATTGTTTTGATATTCAGCCTTTCTTTGATGTCTTTTTCGTTTATTTTGTAGAGGTAATCCATCAGTTTGACGGAGAATGTGCCCGGAAGTTTTGCTTCTTCATATGCTTTTTCAGATGCAATATTCATAGTGGCCACAGCTGCTGTTGTTCCATAGAGTGCATCACAAACGCTAACAAATGCGCCTATCAATGAAGCTAACATACAACCAGTTCCTGTTATTTTCTCAAGAAGGGAAACACCATTATTTAGTTCTATGATTACTTTTCCATTAGAAATGAAATCTGTTGGTCCGGTTATAACAGATATTATACCATATTTTTTGCTTACTTTCTTCACAATTTTCTTTGCAGTGGTAGGTGAAAATTCAAGTGTATCAACACCTCTTGTTTTTCCTTCTTTCCCTAGCACGGCACTAATTTCTCCATAATTTCCTTTAAGAACTGTTATTTTCCCTTTCTTTAGAAGTTCTATAACCGTATTAGTTCTAAGTTTTGTTGCTCCCGCGCCTACCGGGTCGAGAACTACAGGCTTATTTGTATGCTTTGCAAGATTCACAGCCTTTTTCATTGAATTTATCCACACATCATCTAGTGTTCCAATATTGATTACAAGTGCATTCGCGATGTTTATCATTTCTTCAAGCTCTGATTCTGCATGCGACATTACCGGTGCGGCTCCTATAGCTAACAATGCGTTTGCCGTAGAATTCATTACAACATAATTTGTTATATTATGAACAAGAGGTTTCATTGTTCTAACAGTGTTCAAACATTCTGCAATCTTGTTTGTGATTGTTTTTTGATCTAATCTCCCCATATTTATCACCTACTTTGTTACTTTATAGTAGCAATATAAATATAAGAAAATTTTTATTATTTTTTACATCAAATCGCAAAATTTATATATAATTTTTGAGAATATGAGTATATGAATAAGGTGAAAATAGATTGGAAAGATAGAAAAATCTTATATCAGCTCGATATCAATGCAAGACAAACAAACTCAAGAATTGCAAAAAATACTGGCCTGAACAAGGATGTGGTCAATTACAGAATCAAAAAACTTGAAACTACAGGTGTTATAGAAAAATATTATACAATAATCGATTTTTCGAGGCTGGGATATATCAGTTTTCGAGTTTATATAAAGCTTCTCGATGTTACACCAGAAATTGAAAAAAGAATATTTGAGTTTTTAATGGCAAATAAAAAGGTAGGTTATTTGGCAAAAGTTGATGGTGTCTATGATATCAATTTTTCTGTTATTGTTAAGAGTATTTATGAATTTGAAAAATTTTATCTAGATTTCAAAAAAATGTTTAAGCAATTCATCTGGAAAGATCAGATTTCGATATTTACTAAAGTATATCACTTTCACAGAGTTTATTTTGTGGGGGAGAAAATGGATAAAAATATCCCTAAATTTTTTGGAGGAAAAAATCCTGTAAAAGTGGATGAAAAAGATATTCAGATTCTTTCTTTACTCGCAGAAAATGCAAGAATGCCAATACTTGAATTATCAAAAAGACTCGGTATTCCAGAAAGAACTGTAGCTTTCAGAATAAAACAACTGGAAAAGAAAGGTGTTATACAAGGTTATCGTGCATTGTTTAATCTGGATTTGATTGGTTATGAAACATTTAAAGTAGATTTTTTCTTGAGAAATATTTCCAGATTGAGTTCCTTTATCGAATATGCTCATAAACATCCAAATATAATTTATGTAGATCAGACAATCGGTGGGTCTGATTTTGAAATTGATATAGAAATAGAAAACAAATCCCTTTTTGAAAAGCTTATAGATGAATTAAGAACAGAATTCCCTGAAATCAGAAATTGGTTTTATTTCACAATAAGAAAATATATTACAAATATCTATTTTCCCAAGATAAACGGTTAATCCTCTTTCACTCTTTCAAGTATTTTGCCCATCCTTTTCAATGCATGAAGCTTTTCTTTTTTGCCTAATTTTGCCTCTTCTA
>CAZSPB010000017.1:0-4747 GCA_964608725.1 uncultured archaeon | reverse complement strand
AACTCAAAGAAGGACAAACTTATTCGCATAAAAATCCAGCTATTCCTGCATATGGATTTTGGGCAACCGAATGGGTTGTAGTTGCTCCAAACAAGACAGGAACATATATAATAAATGTATCGGTAGATAGCTCATTTCCGCAGAAAAAATCAGTAACTATTGTTGTTACTCATAAGCCAGTAAATCCAGTAATAGAAATAAGAGGAACTGAATATCAATCAGGAGAAGTTGGAACAATTTATGCACAAATAAGAGATGCAGACGGAACTCCAATAAACCTAGCGAATTGCACGATAAGAATTTATTATCCAGATAGGACTTTATGGGTTGAAGATAAACTAAATTACCTTTATGGTTCTCTTGGTCTTTATTACTATACATTTATAGTTCCAAGCATAGAAGGTGTTTATTCTATATCTGTAAACTGTTCAAACCCTGAAGTCTATGGTTTTTCAACATTCCATGTGGCAAGGTGGGCTAACCAAATCTATGAAAACTTAAAATACTGGGAAAAATGGAACTTAACATTCTATTTATGGAATGATACTTATTTTGCAAACTGGAATGGAACTATTATAAACCTAAATGAAAATTGGAAAATTTTATGGGATTTGTGGGATTGCGAACATTCTGAAGGATATCCAAAGAATGAGGTTTGTGATTATCTTAGCAAAATAAGAGCAAGCGTAGAGGAAACAAAAACAAATGTATCCGCAATTAAGGTGTGGATTAAATTTATTTTAAGCAATATAACTTGGATTATAATTCTAATAGTAGTATTTGTAATTGCTGTGCTCGTTATTAAAGCCGTGTGGAAAATTCCAAAAATCTAAGTATTCTATATATTTCTATCTCTCCTATCGGGCAAGATAAAGATTCTATCGTAAGAATGATGAAAGCAGAAAAGATAAAAGCAAAAAATATGAAAAAGGTTGAAAGCAGACCAACCCTTGCCTCGGTTAGGGCTACTTCTCTATGGAAAGCGATTGCAAGCCCCAAAATAAAAAACGATAAACCCCAAGCAAAAGAGTTGAAAAGACAGAACGGCTGATATTTTATAAAGTCTATTATTAAAGATTTAAAAAAATGAAAAATAAAGCCTGAGAGCATAGCTATTATGCTATCCTCAGTATGGAGAAGAAAAAAATAGAAAGGTATGCTCAGAACTAAAAGTTGTACTATAGTTAGCATTTGGGGAGTTAGTGGAAAATAGAGAGAAAAATAGAGTTCATAAATTGAAAAAACTATAGAGCATGAAATCGAAGAAATTATCCCTAATAGAAGTTTATCCCTAAACTTAATCATATATATTAAAATTGCTCTTTTCTTTTAAATTCTTTAATGCTTAGCCAAACAAGATTTGCGAGTAAAATTTCCTGGAGAAGTACAATAATTAAAGCAGAATAATCGAAGTAAACCAACAGAGAAAGAGGCAATACTACCATAAAAAATAGAGAAATAATTATCAAAATTATGAAATAACTTCTTTTAACCATCTATGCACCACCGATAGTTACATTCCATCTTATGGTTAACTGGTCGTTTGCCTCGAGATTTACTGAAGTAAATTGAGCACACGCAAATAAGTTTCCGTCAGAACCGCTATCCCCATACCAATGATAGCCAGCTACTTGTACGTTTGAATGGGATTGGGTAGCTGTGAAAGTATGCTCACAACTCCAAGAAGAAGCATTTATGCTTGTCAATGTACACTGAGCTCTCGCCAAATCAGAAGTAGTTATTTCATTAGCCAGTTTGGTTGCTGTCTCTGTACAATCGCCAGAAACTGAACTCAAAGAAATATACTGGGTTTTATTAGTAGATTGAGGATTTATTAACTGCTGTTGTGTAAAGTTTCTTCCTATTATAGTTAAAGTATTCTTCGAATGACCAACGAGCTTTCCATTCTTATAGACCCAAACTTCTGCAGTATAAAATTCTGGTTCATTAAACTGAACGACTGATTTAATTGGAGGCTTATTAGCATGGATTGCTGATATTGCATAAACAGAAAGAATTACTGAAATAACTAAAAAAATGAATTTTTTCATAATCTTTTATTAATTTTGCTGGTATTTAAATTTTTTTAATAGATTCCAAAAATTAAAGCTAGGGGAGATGGAATAACTCTAAGCGATAGAGCAATGGACAAATCGTAGATAAAATGAGCGAACATAGGAGAAATAATCGAATATTCTCTAAAGGTTAGAAATCCCCACAAGTTTCTTGAATATAAGAACCAACCTATCAAAGTCATAAAAACTACTATCATAGTCATGACGAAAACGTTCAAGATGTTCAATCCTCCCCAAGCAAAATAGTGGCAAAAAACAAAGAATAGCGAACCAAAAAGTACGGAATAAATAATTGATTCCCCTTCAGAAAATCCCCTTTTATAAAAAGCGTTCGCATAGCCTAGTATAGGAACTATTCTTATAGTTTCTTCAAAGAATGCGACTATCAAAGTATCTATAAAGGTTTGAGGGAGGGGATTGCCAGAAGTTAATTGCAAATAGAACAAATCGAAGGGAAATATCTGAATGCCGTATAGAAGAAAAAGAGAAGTTCCTATCTTATAGACCAAGAAACCAAAAGAAATGCCGACGAAAGCGATAATCAAAAATCTTAGAATAACTATATGCAAAGGAGCATTGTTTAAATCAAAACCCAGAATGTCAAATAGCTCTCTTCCTCTTACTCCAATTATGAATAAAATAGGAATTAGGCTTAGGGTATAGAATTCAAAAATGTTTAGGGCTGTTCCTCTAAGACTAATATAAAACAAATAAAAAATTAGATAGAAGAAGGGAATAGAAGAAAGCAAAAAAGAATCAGGTAAACCTTTGAAAAGCTTTCTTTCCATATTTATTAATTTAAATTCAATATATAAATTATGAAGAATTATGTATTGGCTGCAATATTTTTTATTCTTTTTGTTCTCACTTATGAACTCCTTAAAATAGATATAGTTATTCATGAAACATCGCATTACCTAGTGGGAAAACTTTTAGGTGGCGATTGTACCATCAGATTATATTGGAAAGGTGGTGGGGAAACCGTATGCAAATTTGCCTACATAACCAAAGGAGGCTTAATCCTTTATTCGCTAGCCGGTGTTCTCGCTGAATTGTTTGTTTCTCTAATTTTATTGGCTTTTCCATTTACTAGTGCTTTGGGCGGGTATATGTTCTATTCAACTGCACTTAGCAATTTTGCTGGAGCTTATACTACAGATTTTAATACCATAGGATTTTATGTGCCATTAAACCCCGTATTTAGAGTGTTGTTTTTAATGATAGGAATAATAGTCTTACTTTTAAACATCTTAAGGTATTTCAAGTTTTTCTTAAAATACAAAACCAAAAAGTAAGGCTGCGAGCATTATCGTAATCCCTAGCGTTGCGGCTATTGCCAAGCATAACTTTATTCTATTCATAGACAACTTCACACGTATTATTTACACATTCTAATTTAAAACATTTACATCCTTCCCAAATCGAATAATGGTACAGCTTTCCCTCCTTTTTGCATTGTTTCGAGCACAGATATTCCATAGTAAAATATGCGGAAAAGTAAGCGATTATTATAACTATCAACAGGTAAGCCACAATTACGAATATGGTTTTTTTCATCTTACCGACCTCACTATATATAGAAAACTCTTACATTACCTCTTTTTCCTCTTTTTTTGGACTTTGCCAAAACATCTATGAACTTTATCGGAAATCCGAACTCCTGCAGCCGTCTTATTGCTCTTAGAGTGTTACTGGTGTTTCCATTATAGATTTTGGAAAGTTCGGTTAATGTCCTTGGTCTCTCTAGAATCATCTTTAAAACTTCTAGAACTCTCATATTTACTCTTTTTTCTTCTTTTCCTATAACAATAAATCCTAAATAAACATAAGCAGTACTAACTGATAAGCCAAACTCCTCGCTCAATTTTTTGGCTATCTCTTTTCTGCTCTCAATCTTTTTAGCCAATTCCTTTGCTCTTTTTTCAAACTTTTTAAAAAGTTCCGGTCTCATCTTACCAACCTCGTTCCGCATCTAGGACATTTTCTGGTAAAGCAAGGAATTCCAGTTTTATGAGGCTCCGTATATCCACAATTAGGACAACGACAAACGCCTCCCGGACCTAAACCTTTACCTCCCCTTCCTATGAACCTTCCTCTCCTCATATTCGACCCACCAGCTTTTAACATTGTACAAATCTATTGAATCTATCCATTCTTCAAATTCTTTCTTTGAGTTAAAAGCTTTGGTCACGCTCTTCCAATGAAACTTATACATTTTTATCACCTTTCAATTAAATATTTTAATTTAAAATAACCAAATATTTAATATGAGTCTTGACCTATTAATAAACAGACCTTATGGAAAAATAGCTAAAGATGTTGAGCAACCTGTCGCAGATGCAATAGAATTCTTAAAAGAAATGGAAAAAACAAAAGAAATAACACTCAAGGATAAAAGTGAGCTGAAAGCTTTAAAGGGATGTATAATAGAAAACGGGTATAGAGTTTACGCAGAAAGTAAAGAAAATAAGTGGCATATCTTAACACTAGGAATCTCATGTAATGGGAAAAAATATGACTATTTAATTGTAGAAGGAAAAGAAAAATAGCTTACAAAAGTTAGTCAGAGAACAATGCCTCCGCTCTTCCAATGAAACACGTTAATCTTTATTTTTTAACTTCTACTTCTTCTGACATCAGCATAAAAAATAATGAAAAGTAGAGAAGACCAA
>CAZSPB010000016.1:0-5056 GCA_964608725.1 uncultured archaeon | reverse complement strand
AGCTCAATTTAAGAAAGATGCGAGAGGTAAAAGTAAGATACGCAAATAACAAAACAGAGATAAAATCAATATATGGCGTTGTAACTGTGGAAATGTGTAGTAGAGCAGGCGAATTCAATGTTCTGGCAGAACCAGAAGGCGCTCAACCACTTGTTGGTCAAATAATACTTGAGCAGTTAGACCTCATAGTTGACCCAAGCACAAGGAAAGTCATTCCAAATCCAAGATCACCAGATATGCCAATGGTAGAGCTTTTAATAGCAGCGTCGCCTAACAGCAGGTATGCGGTTCGCTACGCTTATCCAAACACCGCCAATGCGGAGCTTCGCATACCCGCAGAACGTTATATGACATTCCGCCCCGAAGCCGTGAAAATGAAAAAGGAATTAATAAATTTGAATTATTATCCTATAATGAAAGGTGGATAACATGAATGCGATAAAATTCCTTAACGAAGTAAAAGAACCGAAAGTTTCGGAACTTGGAGGTAAAGGATATTCTTTAGCCGTACTTACGAATAATGGATTTAACGTTCCTAAAGGATTTATGATAACCTCTAAGGCATTCTTTGAGTTTTTAGAGGAAAACAATATGAAGGAAAAGATAGAAAAACTTGTGTCAGAAATAAATGAAAATAACTTTCAAGAGAAAAGTAAGGAAATTAGGAATTTGATATTGAAAGGAAAAATTTCAGAAGAAATTGCATTTGAAATTAAAGATGCTTTAGAAAAACTGAATGTTAAATATGTTTCCATAAGGTCATCCGCAGTAAGCGAAGATAGCTTAAAAGCATCTTTTGTAGGATTACACGATACATTCTTGAATGTAAAAGCAGAAATTGAACGAGTTTTGGAAAATGTGAAGAAATGCTGGGCTTCCTTATTTAATGAAAGAGCTGTGATTTATAGAATAAAAAAGGAAATTCCACATCTTGAAGGTGTAGCTGTTATAATACAGGAGATGATACCTGCAGAAATTTCAGACATAACATTTACTAAACATCCAACAGATGAAAAAAGTTTATTAGTGGAAGCATCTTGCGGTTTGGGTGATACGATTGTAGGTGGAAAAGTAGATCCAGATGACTATGTGATTGACCGAGAAACCCTGATGATTAAGGAAAAGAAAATCGGCAAAAAAGAGAAAATGAGTGTAGTTGTTGATAAAAATACAAAAATAGTTAATACGCAAGAGATTATAGCTAAAAATCAAGTATTAAATGATAGTAAAATTAAAGAATTGACTGAAATATGCTTTAGAGTTGAAAAAATATTTGGTTATCCTCGAGATATTGAATGGCGCATCTATGATAGCAAACTATGGTTATTACAATCAAGAGCAATAAAGGAGGTGGGAAAATGAATGTAAAAAAATCAATAGGAAAGCTGTTTGTATTAGGAAATTGTGCTAATCAAACAGAAAAATATGAAACCACGAATTTTATATTAGAATTAAAAAGAACTCGAATATTTATTGATATTGGGCCTGGCGCTATTAAACAAATGCTTAAGGCGGGATTTTTAGCCAGTGATATAGATTTAATTGTTATAACACATTCTCACGGCGATCATACTTTAGGTTTTCCTTATTTTGCCTTCACTAATTTTGCAGAAAGATTACAAGGAAAAAAAGGACCTAAAGTTATCCCTCTCATAGCATTACCTAATGTTTATAAAGGACTTATGGAGATGATGCAATTCTGCTACCCACCCGGAAAATATCCTTTTTTTGAATTTGAAAACTGGGAGGCTAGTAACACTAGTAAGAAATCTTTTAAATTTAACGATATAAAAATAATAACAACTCCTGTGACACATGCTGTACCTACTATAGGCGTTGCCTTTGAAATAGAAGGTATAAAAATTACTTTTTCATCAGACACTCTATATAATAAGAGACTCGTAGAAATTGCACAAGATTCTCATATATTGGTCCATGAAGCATTTGGGACAACTGGAAATCAAGGATTTGGCTTTAAGAACGAAGCATGGAATCGCTGAAGATGCAGGAATAGTAGCTACAGAATCAAATGCAAAAAGCTTGGTATTAGTGCATCCTCTACCTATATATAGAGAAAAAGTTGAAGATTTGATAAAAGAAGCGAAAAAACACTTTGAAGGCCCTATAAAGGTTCCTATCGAATTAGAGACCATAGATATTTGAATGGAGGTGCCAAAATGGGTAAACACCAAGGTAAGCTGTTGTTAAAAGGAATCGGGGCATCTCCAGGGATATATCGTGGTAAAGTTAAAATAATTAACAGAAAAGTTGATAATATTTCTATATCGAATGGTGAAATAATAGTTGCTGATTTTATAACTCCTCTTGAAATAATTCTCGTTTTAAATGCAGGGGCTGTCATTACAGATCACGGTGGTATAACCTCTCATGCAGCAGTCATCGCTAGAGAAATAGGAATTCCTTGTGTGGTATCTACTAATAATGCAACTAAAGTGTTAAAGAATGGAATGGAGGTGATTGTAGATGGAGAAGAAGGAACTGTATATCAATCATAAACTAATCGATAAATTTTGTGATGCAATGGCTCAAGGTTTAGTCAATAGAAGTAAAGAACCTGCCGTGGATGTTTGGCCACAACCTATTTTTAATCCCCTGATTGGTAATTATTTTACCCATAAAGAAGTAATTCATGATTTATATCTTATTTTTGATAAGTTATTAAAGGAAAAAAACTTTGGGCTCTCAAAAATAGCATCATTATTTGCATATCCTTCTAGAACTGCGCATCTTATGTATTTATTCATGGAAGATTCTAAAACCGAAGAGGAGACAAAAATCCGATCTTTTGTCTGTTCAAAACTACTTGAAGTTATTCAAATATTAAGGAACGGAAATCCTTTTTGCGATAAAGGAAAAAATGTAGTATGGAATACTAAAAGTATTGATGAGGTTCTTGAAAGATACGAAATACACAAGGTTGACAATTTGCCAGAAACTAAAAAACTAATCTCTAAACTCATTGTGGCATTATCAGGTTATTGTGAGTTTTTATATTTTGCAAATCTTGCCTTTGGCCGAGAGTTTCATGGTCCTTATGAGACAAAATATGGTAAATTGTTAGTTAGAGAATATTTTGATTTACAACCAATGTTTTGGAATTTTTCTAAAACATTTCCGTTTAAAAAAATTATGTTTATAACAATATATCCTTCAGATATTCATATCGCTTTTGACTTTGCAGGGAGATTACGTTCCGATAAAACCCTTGCACCTAACTTAAAGTACGTAACAATTATAATAGATGGAAAAGAATTTCCCTTAACTAGTAAGGATCTTACTAATTTGCTGGACCAAATAGGTAAATTTTTAAGAAACGCTACCCTTGAAGTTCTTAATTTGGAAAAGGAAAATCTTATGATTAAATGGATAGAAGCCTATTTTTGGACACTTAAACCATTTAAAGACTTATTAAACAAACCTTGGTCACCCCCACAGGAGATATATTTAAAAATTAAACAAGAAAAACCTGATACTTGGTTAATATCTGTTATGAAATCCTTGGCATCAATGCCTGTTGCTATGCGATTTGATATCATGAAAAAGGTATTTGATCCAAGAATTACTGACAAGAAAAACAAAATATTAAGTACAATAGAAAAATTCAGTGATAGAGATGAGCAAATTGCGCTTTAAGAAGGTTGACATATACTTTATCTGGACTGCCATCACAAAGTCTGAAATAAGTGAAGAGACAATTAAATCTCTAACAGAAATTTCTTATGAGAAGTTGGATAGAAGGATATTTCACACGAGATATATAGAAGCAGCTAAAAATATTGCTAGGATAGAATCCCCTCCAATGACTATAAAAGGAGTGGATGATTATTCTTTTAAAAACATACCGTGGCCTGAAGGTTCTGTAAAAAAATCTTTATTTGAAAAATTTGTTGAAAAAAGAGCTCAGATTATAAATAATAAAAAATTTGACTTAGAACTATGGTTGTTTCCAGAAAATGGAGTAATTTTTCAAGCGAAAATAGGTCCTATAGAGGAAACTTCTACAGAAGATCTACTTGCTTTTATTAACGGGATTTTGGACTTCAATGCTAGAATCCTTTTCGAAGACAATGAAACACTCACTCTTAAAGAAGTTTTTAGAAAAAAAATTTAATAGTTTATTCCCAAAAATTGAATTTTATTTTTATGAACCTTTCTCAGTCATTCATTCGCGCAGCATTGATCCTGATCTTCCAATTGAAGGATATTTTGATGAACCTTATAATAAAGAGTTTTTCGCGGTTACGATAAGGAGAGCTCTCCAATATAAAGATATAAGAAGCGAAATCCCTAAAACAACACAGCGAAATGCGGCCTTATATGAAAGGGATATTGTTGTTTTAAATTACCATAATCTATTCTGTCTTTTAAATTCACAACTAAAAATTGATTTTTATTTGTTTTTTATAAGAATTTTTAAAATTTTTTGTGCATTGCTCCATCACTATGATATTCTTATATATAATACATTAAAAAGTATAGATGCTCGCCGATTAAGGTATCGGGAATTAAAAAAGCTTACCAATGAATTAGAAAATTTACGTATTGATACGCTGAGAGTGTTATATTCCTACAAAATTTTATCAAGTGTTTCTGCAACCAGAGCACGTTTGTTTATGTCAAAATGCATAGATACATTTCATATTGAAGACCTTGTGAACAGTCTCAGGGATAAAATAGACGCTTTGGAAGACCAAATAGGAAAACAATATAATTTGGAACTTCAAAAAAGACTCCAATTATTTACCATTATTTTAACCATTATAGCAATTTTAGTGACTATTTTTGGTTTAATAGGAATTGATCGATTATTAAAGTGGTTTGAGATAATAACAAGGTCATTTGGCTTCGAGGCGGAACACTTTGTCGCTTCGCTCCTCACCCTTACTTCGTTCGAGTCATATAACAGACGGGTATGCGGTTTGCTCACGCTCCCCAAACCCTTACGGGCTTCGCATACCCACGGAACGTCATCCGAAATTACGGGCGACGGGCTTAATAAATAGGTGAATCAAATGACATTTATAAATGGACCCAA
>CAZSPB010000015.1:2020-5082 GCA_964608725.1 uncultured archaeon | reverse complement strand
CCGGGTTAAGCTTTTTATCTTAACCTTGCCAATAATAATCGATAGAATAAAAACCTACATGAGATTATTTCCTAACAAATGTTCTCTCTGGAGAGGAAGATACAGTACATATATTTGTGGGTGTAAATTCATCCAAAATTCAAAAGTCTATTAGAAATATTAAAATTGTTATAACCACTAAATAAATGCTTATTTCTCAGAGCATAAAGATTTTCAGCATGCTCTACAACATTTAAAGATAATTGATTAATTTCTTTGTATTCCGCTCTACCATCAATAGCATTTATTAAAATTCTTTTTATTGTTGCCTTTATTTTTGCTTTCAAGAACTCTTTCCTATTCCAATCTGCTATTTTTATATAACCACTTAATTCTTTTATTATCTCTTTAACGACTTTTTTTATCTCTTCTTTATTTTCAAAGAATTTTTCTTTTGAGCATAAAATATCATAAAAAGCTAACTCCTCTTCGCTCAAATCAAGCTTTTTTCCTTCCTCAATTTGTTTTTTTATTTCTTGGGCCAGTTTGATAAGCTCTTCTATAACTTCCGCTGTCGTTATCCGTTTAAGATTGTATTTTTCAATAATCTTCTTTAATTTTTCATATAGAGAATTATATCTTATTGGGTTAACTTTCATTTTAACTATTATCTGATCTTTCATAATTTTAGCTAAAACTTCAGCTGCATAATTTTTTTGCTTCATGTTTTTAAATTCAGCTAAGAATTCTTCATCAAAAATAGAAATTTCGGGCTTTTCTTTACCTATAATAGTTAAGATATCAACTGGCTTTTCAGCAGATATGCTTTTAGAAATTAAACGACTTATTTCATACTCCAAGTCTCTACTAATATCTTTTGTTCTCGACGGAGAATATTTCACTATCATTTTTTTAATTATCTCAAAAAATCTCATATCCTCTTTTATATTGATAACTTCTGGGTGAGGGCTTGCTAAAGCATACAGTTTCTTTAAAGAAACATAATTTTTGACAAATCTTTTTTTAGTTGCTTCATCTTTACAAATTTTATCATAACTTATTGTGGTTAATTGAGAAAGTTGCTCGGGCGACATGCTTTTCCAATTCTTATAATCTATCCCGTGAAAGAAAGAGCTAACAATATCATATTTTTCTTTTAATTGAAAAATAACTTCGTTTATATCTAGAAATATCTCTTTAACTGTGTTTAAAGTGTATATTGCGAGAGACTTTCTTAAATCATCAGCAATTCCTATATAGTCAACAATTAAACCACCAGGTTTATCCTTAAATACCCTATTAACTCTTGCTATGGCTTGAACCAAAGAATGATTTTTCATAGGTTTATCAAAATACATTGTATGAAGGCAAGGAACATCAAATCCAGTTAGCCACATATCTACAACTATAACCATTTTTGGATCTGAATCTGGATTTTTAAAATTATTCTTTAGATCTTCCAATTCTTTTTTGTCTCTTACATGTGACCAAAATTCTTTAGGATCTTTAGTTTTATTTCCAGAGATTACTACAGCGATAGAGGGAGCATTTCCTTGTTTTATTATTTTTTCATATAATGCAATTGCAACCCTTCTACTAATAACTGCAATCATTGCTTTACCTTTTAATTCTTTTGTTCTTTTATTGAAATGTTCTACTATATCCTTAGCAATTTTTTCTAGCCTATCTTCTGCTTTCAAAACTTTCTCCTCCAGCCTTCTAAATAGCGCCCTATTGACTGGTTTGTCCCCTTCCGTTAATTGCTCAAATTCTTCATCTATAAACTCATTAGTAAGATGTAATTCTGGAAGTCTTGCTTCATAGTAAATAGGAACAACTACTTCATGCCTTCTAGCGGTTGTCATCGAATAAATGCTAATATACTCTCCAAATACCAATGTAGTTGATTTATATTGTAATTCTATCGGTGTTGCTGTAAAACCTATAAATGAAGCGTTGGGAATAGCTCTCCTTAGATTCATTGCTAATTCTCTATATTGACTTCTATGTGCTTCATCAGCAATAACAACAATATTATGCCTTTTTGTAAGAAGAGGATATTCTTCTTCTTTTTTCTTCCCAAATTTCTGTATTGTGGTGAATACAATTCCTCCAGCTTCTGTTTTAATTATATTTTGTAAATCAGCTATGCTTTTTGCATGCTTAACAATTGGTAATACAGGAGCAAAGGTTTCTTTGTAAAGCTGTTCATCTAAATCTTTTCTATCTGTAATGAAAAGCAGGAGGGGATTTTCAAGTTCCTTTATCTTTATTAGTTTCCTAGCATAAAACAACATCGTTAGGCTCTTTCCAGAACCCTGTGTATGCCATATCACACCTATTCTTTTTTCCATAGGATTTTTTCCTTCAATAACCGCCTTCTTTGTTCTTTCAATAGCTTTTCTAACTGCATAAAATTGTTGGAACATTGCAATTTTCTTTATGTAATTTTCACCAGACTTTTCATAAATAACAAAGTCTAGGATATACTCGCTTAAATGTTCTTTTCTAAATAAACCTTTAATCAACAATTCAAGACTCGTTATTTGGTTTTCTTTGTAAGTGTAAGTATAATGCCTCTCTCCAACTTTCCTTGCTTTTACATCATCATCGCTAAAAATTCCTTCCCATACAAAGAATCTTTCCCAATCACTACTTACTGATCCATACTTGGTTTCTAAACCATCGCTTGCTACCAGAATTTGAGCATAAGTATATAGTTGTGGTATGTCTTCTTTTTTAACTTGATGGTCATAGAAGGCATCTTTAGCTGTTTCTCCAGCATTGAATCCCTTAAATTCAAATATAAGTAAAGGCAAGCCATTAACAAAAATAACCATATCTGGCCTTCTATACATTCCATTTTGAAATTGAAACTCTACCTCAAACTGATTAGCAACTAAAAACTCATTATTATCTAAATTTTCAAAATCCATAATTTTAACGATTCTTGTCTTCTCTTTTCCATTTTCACGAATGGCAAGCTTAACACCATTTACTAACATATCATAAAACATCTTACTTTTTATCATAAAGTCTGGATGATCAAGTTCTGTAACTTTTTTATACACTATTTCCGCTTC
>CAZSPB010000015.1:0-1920 GCA_964608725.1 uncultured archaeon | reverse complement strand
GAATTTGTTATTAATGTAATTATCAATAGAAACACAGAGATTAAAACAGACATTGATACTGTAGAATTAATATGTTTGAGGAATTTTAATTTCTCCTTCCTTATTTGAGGATTATTATTTTGCGTTGTTCTTTCAATACTATAGTGAGTAATTATTAAAACATTCAAAAGTAGAGGAATAATTATACTGGTTATTAAAACAATATTGTTTAACAAATTGGTAAATTGGGTTTTTTCTATAATTAATACAGCCAATAAATATGTAAAAATTAGAGGTAAAAAAACAAGAATGGTTACAAAAGGCAAAAATCTTAAATCTTCTTTCATGTCTTTTACATAATCTTTCATTATAGAAAATATATTTATTATTCTTACCATTTACTCTCTCCTCTCCTTCATTACATCTTCTATTATTTTTAATGCTTCTTCTTTTCTGTTACATGTTGGTTCTATTTCTATCCAAGAACGTAACTTTCCTTTAGTTATATTTACTGTTCTTATTCTATTACCTATTCTAACTTTTAGATTAATTCTTTCATCCTCACTTAGTATCGTTCCTATATTCACTTCTTCTTTGTTTCTTATTTGTTGCTTAATCTTATTTACAAAATCTGCCAATAAGTTCTTATTCTTTTTTGCTGAAATTACTATTTTGTAAATTAATTCCTCTTTGTTCTCTATTTTTCCAAGTCTTCTTTCAATAATCGAATCTATATCTCTTGGTAAAATGGGTACAGATATCTCTATCTCTTTAATAGGCCTTTCTAGCATCTCCCGATAACCTATGGTAATTGGTTTAACATCTAATGATTTTAAATGTTTATTTAATGCTTCAACTAACATACTTCTAACACCAATGTTTCCGATTCTTTCTAACACTAAGTATCCTCTATTATCAGTTTTAAAGTAAAAAATATAGAAATAAACATCAAGAGGACTTTCGTTTTGTTCAATACATTTAGTTTTTTTTGAACTTTCTATATTTATTACATCTCTTTTGTTTCCAAATTTTCCATATTCTAAATTACCATTTAAAATAACATTTTCCTCAATTCTTTCTTTTTGTTTAGACTTTAGTTTGATGCACAAATGCTCGTTAGTATGGAGTTTTTTGAGTTTATCTAGAGCGGTTTCTAAGTCTTCAATTTTTCCATTTTTTATTTCAAACTCATATATTGCTAGAAAGTGCCTCATTTCACATCTCCTCCACCCTCAACTTCCCAAACACAAGCAAAGGTAATAAAACATCTCTAACCTGCCTTAATACCATAATTTCTTTTTGGTTTAAAATAATTTTCTGGAAAAGAGGCTTTATTTTGTTGTGGAAGTCCTCTAACATATTATCTGGCGGTATTGGGATAATTTTATTTTCCATAAATAAATCGGTATTCAAATGTAAAACATTAGATCCATTAGCGAATGTTGAGTTTTCCTCTTGGAGATGTTTAAGAGATAGATAAAGATAATATCTTAGGTTTTCATTACTCACATTCAGTTTTGCACAATCTAAGGAGATAATCCCTCCAGTATAGCCAAAAGGCAAAACAACAATTGCAGGAGCACCAACAACTTGAGCTAAAGGAGTCATATCAGTAAGAGCAATTATTAAATCCCCATCATTTACTTTTTGCTCTTCTTTTGCTTTATCTCCCACATAGAATTTATATTCTGTTTTGAAACCACCACATCTAAAAAAATTTTTCAAAGTTATAAAAAGATCTCCTACTGGTTCTTCTGTGATATTCGGAGAATTGTAAGACACACCTTTAATTAATTGAGCAATTTCTTTAAGGGGTTTTATTTCCCATTCTTTTTTGAGTTCATTTTCTTTACTAATTGAATCAACAAACCAACTCTTAAAAATCGCCATCGCTGTTTTTTCCAAAATTTCGTTTTGTTTTTTCTTGTTTTCTATGAGGTC
>CAZSPB010000014.1:0-5382 GCA_964608725.1 uncultured archaeon | reverse complement strand
TATTACTATATCTATGCAAAAGGAGAAATGGTGAAGATGTATGAGGTTAAGCCAGGATTTACTTTACCAAATGTAGTTGAGCTAGTGAAACAACATCCTATAGAAACCGCAATAGTAATAGGTGGAATTCTTGTAATTATTTATCTTAAATTCTTCAAAAAACAAAAGGTTATAACTCCCACAGGATATGCTATTAAAACACCTATAAGGGTGTAATATGTTTGAAAGAATTAAGTCTTTATTCCGTAAACCAAAGGTTACTCCAGTATATACTACATTCAAGCCAGAAGATCTAAGAGCCAGAAAAATAGATCCTGCTTTTCTTGCTTTAATGAAAGAAAATGCTGCCTTAAGAGAAGAAAATGTAAGATTATCAAAAGAGATCGAGAATTTAAAAAAGCGTTTAGAAAAGGAAAAAAAGAAAAAGCTTACAGAAGAAGAGAAAGAACTAATAAAAATTGAAGAGAATATAAAAAAAAGTGAAAAAGATAGTTATAGAGATATAGAATTAAAATTTCCTAGACCAGTGATATTGGTTTCTACCTTAAAGGGAAAAACCTTTGGTAAGTTTAAGTTTTGGAGAGGAATAAGATTAGAGGAAATAGATTACGAACCATATATTTCTTTGCTTATTTCTGAAAAACCAAAAGGTAAAAATTGGTTTCCTCTAAAAGGAAGAGTTCATTTGCTTGATTTTAGGAAAATATTTGCAAATCCTCTAACTTTACTCACAGACATAAATTTAGGTAAGGTTATGGTTAACTTCCATCCTGAAACAGGAGAGCTTTTATTAACAGAAGTTTATAAACCTTATGCAACAAATGGTGGAGGTAAGAAAAAGAAGGTTAAGAAAGAAAAGCTTGACGAAAAAATTGTAAAAGATATAGAACAAATTAAGAGAATTGACCTAACTAAGTTATTACAAGGTGCTGATCCAGAAGTTATAGAAGTTATAGAAACTCTATACGAAAAATGGAAGGAAGCAGAATCTGAAAAACGAAGAGCACTGAAAGCTGAAAAAGAAGCTTTGATGGCTAAAATTGATTCTGAAGCAGCAATAGAAGCTACTCAATCAGCTTTAGATAGGGCAACCTCAATACTAGCATCTGTTTTGGCAAGAATAGATACTGCCTATGACAGAATTGCTCAATTACATGTGCAAGAAAGAGAGGCAAGATGTATAGCAGCTACAGCAGAAATGGAGAAAAGAAGATTATGGACAGTATTGGATAATGTATTGAATAGAATAGAGGAAATGGGTATTCCAGCTAGTGATATAGTTAAAGAGGAAGTTAAAAGAGACTTACAATTCTTCCAGGAGAGATATGCTGAAATGTTGGAAACTGCTAAAAGAATACAAACACCGCCTGTTATTATAGAGAAGGAGGAAAAGAGAAAATGAATTGGAGAAGGCTTGCTGAAGGTATGAATGCGGAATTTAGAAAAATATGCTTACTTTGCCAAAACTTAGAGAATAATATAAACGATGCTCTTTATATGAGAAAGCTAGGATTAATTCCTAGCACCTGGATAATGAAAGAGATAAACAAATGGAATGAAATTTTTAACCTAGTTTTAGCTTTAACAAAGAAGTACGCTAAATCAGCTGCTGAAGAAAAAATTGAAAAAAAGTTTTTAGATGTTAGATTGCCAATATGGGAAGCAATGAAAGATTTTCATGAAGCTTCAAAAGAAAGAAAGCTTGAGGCTCTAGATTACTACTTATTTAAAGTTCATGAGTTTCTTTTCACTTATGTCAAAACTATACTAGAAGGAGTAAAAGAATATCTAAATTCAATAACTGGGGAAACTTTCTCTAAGCAAGCATCTTTTGTTTTTGGTGCTACTAGATTACCACCTGGTTGGGAAGAAGAAAAAGGTGCTAAGAAATGAAGAAAAAATTACCTAAATTTTACATAGTAGTAGATTATAATGACAAGGCAAAAGCATTATGCGTAGGAGGTTGGTATAATCTTAGGTTTTTCTTTTATTCCAACGGAGCATTACTTGGGAATCCAGAAATTTTTTCTCATGAAAGGCTAAAGCAATTTAAAAAGATGCGAATACCAATTATATTTAGGGCAAAGTATGATGTTCCGAATGAATGTGTTGAAGAGCCTAAAGAAAAAAGATTCTTTGGAGTAATAAAGTGGAGAGAGATACTATGAACAAAAACTTTATAGTAATAGAGGATTATTGTGAATATTGCAATGAAGTAGTTTTAGCTTTAATAGGTTCAGAGCTAAATGTAGATATTTTGCATAAAGATTTTGGTGACCCGAGAATTAAGAGAATAGAAAGATTTATCAAACCTCCAGGTAGAAAATGGACGCCTGGAGGGATGATTGAAGGAGTGTTCGTTCAAGGTTGCTTAGAAAGAGAACACTTTTTTGATTTTATTAAAAATTTGGTGAGGTGGTTGAAATAATAAAGTTTAGAATAACTGGAGGACCTGAAATATATATAAGTTGTGAAAGGAAGGAAGACGGAAGTTATGTCTGCAATGATGTAAAATGGAAGGAAGGAGGAGTTGAAAGAAGGCTAGGAGATCCACCACTAATAATTCAGCCAAGTCCAGAAGGAAAGTTTATAATCACAAGAACTGGGGGAGCACCAATAGAAATAATAGATAAGGTAATAGAACACTTCAACAGGAGAAGAGTGTAAGGTAATTCAGCATGTTCAAGCTTTTCAGTAGCAACAAGTGTAGTCCTTGTAAGAAGCTAAAGGAAATACTAGAGAGGAAAAAAATTAAGTACGAGGAAATAAATATTGATACAGAAGAAGGGTGGAAGGAAGCAAAAAGGTATGGAGTAAAAGCAGTGCCAACTCTAATAAAGGGAAACTGGGCGTTGGTTGGTTTGCCTCAAAAGGAGGAAGAGCTAGATGAAATTCTTAAAGAGATGTCCAAATTGTAACACTGTGCTAATAGGTAATTGTTGCCCTAAATGTAAGGTATGTTGGTATGATATTTGATAAATTGCTTGAAAGCTTAGATTGGATAAAGGAGAAAAAAGAAAGATTTAAGGAGAAATTAGAGGATTTGATAGTTACTTGTAAAGAGGAAAAAGATTATTTAGGAGGTCCGTGTTGAATGAAAAAAGAAAAAATAAAGGAAAAGGTTGATTTGTCTAAGCAAGGAGAAATATTCTTTGCAGTGTCAGAGCTAGTCAACGCAGAAGACCATCTAATGGAATCCTTCAAGAGATTAAAGCATGAGAACATACTAAAATTCCATCATGCGATAAGAGAAATAAGAACAGCTTTACTAAAGAAGATAGCTAATCCAGAATTTTGGTGTGAGTCAAAGCATATAGCAGCAGGATACAAACATATAATTGAAGCTTGCTATAAATCAGAGCATCAAGCTGAGTCAAAAGAGCTAATAAAACTAGCTGATGACTTGTTGAGAATTTTCTGGGCTTTACAAGAGGAGGAAAATGAGAAAGTATCTGGCAAATAGAGTTTGGATAGAGAAAACAGCTGATAGACTAAGATTTGTTGTAGGAGGTATTGTCATTAAAGAAGTTATCACAAAAGAGCCACTAAACAATATAACCATAGGAAAGTATTTTGCAAGTGAAATAAGAAGCTATGCAGCACCTCCTATAGAACCAGTTGGTATTCCAGCTACTTTACTAAAAAGAATAGATACTTTAGAGAAGAAGATTTCAAGACTTGAGGAAAAAATAAAAAAAGCTAAACTAATCTAACTGGATATTTTTTAGCTTCTCTATACTTTTCTGGTGCATATTTAATCATAAGAAAATGCCAATCTCCGTGTCTTTCTTTTAAGTTTCTAAACATAGGTTCTGGAACTCCAACAAACATTCTAGATTGAGGGTCAGTTCCTGCCCAGCAAACTGCCATAACTGCTGGCTTTCCGCCAACATAATAATCTTCTCCTGCAAATCCTGTCCTAAACATTGGTATTCCACCAGATTGCCTACAAGCTACTATATAATCTACTACTCTCTTTGCACTCCATTCCTCTTTTGGTAACTTTCTGATTAATACCTCTCTCAGAAACTTTCTAAAATCATCTTCGCTAGGAAAAACTTTTTTAATCTTTGCTAGCTCAAACTCTACCATTTTATTCCCTTTTGCAAGTCCAAACTCTAGGATATTTCTCTTTTAGCTTACATGTAACTATTTTATCAAATTCTATTCTTAGTCGCTCAGGTAATTTTTCCATTTGAATAGGTCTCTTTACTATTTTTATGTTTTCAGAATGTATTTCATCAGCCTTATCAACTACAAATTTTGAATCTTCAGCTTTATAGAATGTTATCTTTCCATCTTTAGGATAATAATCAATAGCTCTGACATGCTTTACTTCTTCCTCCATTAATACCACTATTAAAAAATATAAAAAGCGGAAAAGTTAAGCTTTTTGGTCTATCTTGGCATTTCCTTTGCTAGGCAAGCAACAAACTGATCCCAAGGCAATCCTTTACACTTTGTTGCTGGAGGTGAAGCTCTAACTTTCTTATTTCTTTCAAGAACCTTTGTACTTCTCCTAATGACTCCTGGCTTTCTGATTACAAACTTACCCAAAGAAGGCTTGTAGTAGATCCTTGAAACTCCTAAAAGATTTCTAACTCTTCCAGGTGTTTGACCCAATTTTATAGCTCCCATTCATTTCACCTAAAAAGATTTATGTGTGAATTACAATATAAACATTAGTAGAATGAGTAGAAAAGTGAAAATATGGGAAAAACATATAGAAGAATTGCAATTGAAGAGAAAGTATATAACAAACTTTTAAAATTGCAGGGAGCATTGATAACTAAGTATGGTAGAAAATTCTCTTTTAGTCAAGTTATAGAGGGCTTGCTAAGTGTTTCACCAGAAATCGAACTAAAGATCGAAAAAACTAAATTCTCATAAACTCCTTAATAGGTCTTCTAAGGTAGAGTTCTTTAGTCCTTTTTGCCATTGGTGTATCATAGAAAGATTTTGCTCCACATTTTTCTAGGTATCTTTTTGCAGATGGTGATAATCTAACCCAAAAATTTTTGCCTCTTGTCTTATAAGAATAGTAGATCCTTTTTGTAAATCTTGATACACCAGTAGATACAACAACCTTTTTGAACTTGAGTAACCATCCCTGCTGTATCAGGTCATAAACTGGATGATAGACAGTTGGCTTTCCGAAGAAGTCTGCTATATCTTTTATTAATACTTCACCTTTCTTCCTTACGAATTCTAAGATTTCTATTTTCGATTTTTTTATTCGCATAGTTTTTCACCACATAGTGATTACTAATGGATTATTGTACAGGGATAGGTTTTAAATAGCCTATCCCTGTACAAGGATATATTCTTGGAAAAGCTTATAAATCTTTCGGTGTGCTGGACTGTTCCAATACTTTCTAGGAT
>CAZSPB010000013.1:1660-5781 GCA_964608725.1 uncultured archaeon | reverse complement strand
TTTCTCCGCAAACAGAACAAGTTCTTGGTTTTTTAGCTTCAAATATTTTCATTTAATTCAACCTTATAACTTGCCCAAAAGGGATTTTATCCTCTTCTATTCCATTTTTTGTTAAAACCCAAATTACCTTTCTCGGATAAATTTCTCTTTCATCGAAAAATTCTGTAAATCCGTCTGTAAAGCATATTATAAGCCTTGAATGTGGCATTTCTCTTCTTAAGTATTCTGGCAACCATTTATGAGAAGTTCCACCGCATCCGTGCAATTTTATGTTCATAAGCTTGTTTATATTTCCATTTTCTACTTCTATTCTATCTTGCAGAACATAATCGTGGGTCAAAACCGTCATCTTTACATTCCTAAAGCTCTTAGCTATATTGATAACTTCTGTCATAAACTCTCTCATTTCATCGTCGCTAATGCTTCCGCTCAAATCTACTACACAAACAACTTCTAATTTTTTATCTTTTATAGTAGTAGGCAAATAAGTTCCTACTGCTATCGACTTTCTGCTTGGAAACTTGTAAGAGAAATCATAAGGTATGTTGTCGCATATGGTTTTCCTTAGTAATGCCTTCCAATTAAGCTTAAAATCTAAAAGTTTGTCGAAATATCTTTCTAATCCTAATGGTGCATTTCCCTTGAATTTAGAGAAGTTGTTTGCCTCAACCACTCTTTTCCTAATCTCTTTTTCTATATCTTTCTTTATCTTCTCAAATGGTTTTCCTAAACTTCTCTCTAACTTTTTCTTAGCTTCTTCGCTTAAGCTATCTAAATCAAAATGCTTATCAAACTTGTATCCTTCGACTAAATTCCTAAACTTCTTATTCTTTTTCATATGTTTTTCTAAAATAGAATAAACTTCTTCTACTACTTTTTCTTCCAAATTCTCAATTTTTATATTATATTCCCTTAAGGTTTCTTCTGTTACTCCTAATTCTCTTAACTTACTGCAATAAAAATCTTCTCTAAAGTTCAATTCTAAAATCTTATTCACTATTAAATCTGCAGAGAAATTCCATAATCTTGGGTCTCTTTTTCCTCTTCTTGTTAGATGCATTAGTGCAATATGCAAAACCTCGTGGGTCAAGCATAGGATAACATCTCTTTCATCTAAGCTTTCGACAAACTTTTTGTTGTAATATAGGTTGTTGTGTGCATCAACTCCCATAGTCAAAACTTCATCTTTTTTTATTGGTGTCAAATGCAAAACTAAGTATGCAAAAAAAGGTTGTTCTTTCTGTAATTTTACTTTTCCTCTTATTATTCTATCTTCAGCAGAAAGCATTTAATCACCAATAGTTAGCTTTAACTTTATACTTCTTTTCATATTTTTCTCTCAATTTTTCTGCTTTTTCAATATCCCCTTCGATAAATCTTGCAATATATACTTTTAGTAAGTCTTCTGCTTGTTCTTTATTTTCTTTTTCTAATTCTTCTATATCTTCCCACATATCAATATCGTTAGCCATAAGTTTCACCTATAACTTAGTAATCACCAAATAGTTTTTCAGTTTTTCTTTTACTTCTTTAGGTAATTTCATTTTTTGCAATCTATCTTTCAATAAAGAAGAAATATTCCAATTTGTTTCTTTTTTCCTGAAATTTACCTTGTTTTTCTCAAAATAGTTTAAAATGCTCTTTTTGGTCGTTTTGAAAATTTCCATATTTTCAACATTTACTATTACAAAATCCGTGTTCCAAAAGAAAATCAATAGGTTGTTCTGCTTATCGAAATAGTAAGCAATTTTTATTCCCCAATTTTCATCTTCTTCTAAAAGATTAAACTTGGTATCTACTATTTCAACTATTTTCTTGTTATTTTCTGCTATTTTCAAAGTTTTCTTATGTTCTTCAATATACTTATCCAAATCGTCTAAATATTCTAATAGTATGGAAGTATTTTGAGTTTGAGCTTTATATGAAAGATAGCTTAAGAGTTCAAGGATTTCTAAAAACTTTCTGTTTTCTATCTTCTCTAAAAATTTTGTTACATCAAAGTGTCCATCAAGATAAACTTGGAAATCGAATTCATCGTTTTTTACTCCAAACTCTATCGTGTATTCCCCAAAGAAAACAAATACTCTTGTTTTTCCTATTGTTATTTCTACATTATGCCCAACTATCTCTAAATCATCTACTTTCATTCAAATCACAATAGGTATTTTGCATACTTCTGTATGAAATTATGCTTTACTGCATTTTTAACAAAATGTTGTGGATTTACCGCTCTCAACATTCTCAAGCATAGAATAGCAAATTCTGGTCTTAACAATTCAACAACTTTCATTATCTTGTCGAATACTTTTGTATTCTTCTTATACAATTGTGCTAATTCTGAAACTATCGAATATCTTAAATCTGTTCTCTCTTTTGGTATTTCAAGTATTTTCTTCGGATTTTCTAAGAATTCCTCGATTTTTATCCTTTCTTTAAGCTTCAAGAAAGAAATCATTTCTATCGATACTGCTTCTCCTACATTACTACCTATTATGTTTTCTAATAGTTCATAATCTTTTGTTATTCCTTTTATCATATTGCTTAATCTTTCCCAACCTCTCGGCGTAGGAAATGCCTTATCTTTTGCTTTTGTATCAAACTTGAACAGATAGCTTGGCTTAAAGTGTAAGAAAGCTATAATTCTGCTATCTATATCGTTCTTTAATGCCCAATTTGTCCATTCGTCCAAATCTGGAATTGATAACTCTATATGCTCAAACCTATCTAATAGTGGTGAAGGCATTTCATAAACATTTGCCCTATCTTCTAATCTATTTCCTGCCCCAACAACCCAAATTCCATCAGAAATTTTGTGTTCTCCTATTTGCTTATCATTTATAATTTGATAGAACATACCTTGTATGCTTGGCGGTGCTAAATTAAATTCGTCGAAAAACAGAATTCCCTTTGCTTTAGGATTACATATTACTTGATAGACTAAAGGAATACACCATTCAAAAGTTCCATTTGTATTGTCAAACTTTGGTAGCTTAAAATCTCCTAAATCAAACTGTAATGCTCTCTGGTCTATGAATAGGAAATAATTCTCTATATTTTCCATCACTTTTAGCTTTTCCTCTCTTGTTAAATTATTCCATTCGACAAACTCTCTTTTTTCTTCTTTTGCTAACTCTTTTGCTAACTCTCTAATTGTATAGCTTTTTCCTATTCCTGTTGCCCCCCAAACAAAATAAGGTGTTTTTGTTTTGTATGCTATCTTTAGTATTGTTTTCAGTTGTTCGTGATTTACACTTCTCATAATTCTTTCACCACTTTAGCTTTCTTAATTTCGGGACAAGATAAAATTAATTTTTCCATTTCTTCAATTTTTTCTTCCAATTCTTCCATTCTCTCTTCTAACTCATCAATTCTATCTCTGTTTTCTTCCATCTCATAGTAATCTGCTTTTTCCTCAACTGTTGTTTCTAATTCGTCAATTCTGTCTTCTAACTCGCTTATTTTCCCTTCCAATTCTTCTATTTCTTCTCTCATACTATCACAACTCATCTATTATAGCTTTAATTTTAGCCATTTCAATTGCTTTATCCAAATTGTTTGTATATCTAAATAAGCTATTAAGATTAATTTCTTTTTTGTAACAAATGTAAGAGAATTTCCTATCGTATAAGCTTTTTTCTTCAGTTTCTTTATCTTCTCTTACCCAAAAAATTCTATTCCTAACTTTTTCTTCCAAAATGAACAGAAAAATTCTTTTACTGTTTTGTAACAAAACTAATCTTCCATCTTGATATATTTTCTTGCATTTATGATATAGGGAATGAGAAACCCAATTTCTATCATACTTATAAAACCTTTCGACACATTCGAAAGTTTCATCATCTATTTCTCTTATAATTCCCCAACCCAATTTTGCTCTCCAATCTCCTAGCCCCATTATCCATAAAGCCCTATTTATTGCGTCTCTATCTGAAACGCTTGAAACATACAAATCTGTTATTTTCTTTTTTTCCATATCTACTTGTAAGATAAGACAACCATAGTGATAGAGTTCAAAAGTTTTTCCATCATATACTGTTTCATAGGTATGATACTTGTATCCCCTTCTTTTTGATAGAGTTTTCTCTATAAACTCATTAAAACCCATAGAAAACACCAAAATT
>CAZSPB010000013.1:0-1560 GCA_964608725.1 uncultured archaeon | reverse complement strand
TATACAATAGGTTTAAAGCTATTATTTCTTGTATGGTCAAACCCATTTTTCCAAAAATTTTTAACTCTTTTGTGGTTATCATTCCTTATCCCTTTCTATCAGATAATAGGTTGGATAACCTTTAGCCCCGATAACCAATATTTTCATAATTTCACCTGTTTAAAGACATACAAATTCTATAGTTTTTGCATCGCTTACATTTAGCTTTTGGAAAACAAATTGTGTATAAATCCAATTTTCCATTTTTGAATGACACTTTTACCACTTTAGGTTTAATTCATCAAAATGATACCTTTCTCTTATTTCTTTTAGCCTTCTATCAAGAGTTTTAGAAGTTTCAAGAAATCTCCTAAAGACTTTTCCATTTTTTACTAATTCGATAACTACTTTTTTCATCTTTTAGCCCTTCCTAATCTATTGACAAAAGAAATTCCAAAACCTTCTATCTTTTCAACATCTAAAATTCTTGTCTTATTTAAATGTTCGGCACAAACCACTATTTCTTTTCCATTCTTAAGAGTAACCTTAAAATACCTATGAGCAATCCTTACCAAAACAATAGGCTTAATATACTTAAGCCCAATCTCACGACAATTCACACAAGGATTAAGCATATTACCACCTCCTCTTAACTATAATATAGGGGATTGGGGGATTTGCACCCCCTTATCCCCTACCGCTTTTGGTTCAAAAGCAGAATTGTTTTTGTTTTTGGGGGGGATTTACTACTAAGCAGTATTGACTAAATCCTGATGGTAGGGGATTTTCCCACCCACCACCCCTACCTAATAGATAGGGAATTTTTCATTTCCCTATCTGTTCGGTGGTTTCCTATGCTTATTTTATGTGGCGGAAGCTACCACCGACATTTTCCCTACTTTATCATCAATTCAAGGTAGGGATACCCGAACAAAAAAACACAACCTACTCGCTATTGCCCCATTCCCCTCGCAATAGCTTTCGGTTGTGGCGGTATGTCCCTACCGTTTCAATTTCGGATAAGTCGGTAAGGTAGCTATTTCGTGGCGTAAGGTTCGGTGGGGATTTTCTTACGCCACCCACCACAAGCTCATCGAATTTTTTTCTCCCCATTAATATAGAAAGAGTTTAAGAAAATCAAAAATCAAAAAATTAAAAAAAGAAAAAGTTTAAGCTATGCAAAAGATAGTATGCCTATAAGCCTTTTTTCCTTTCATTACCAATACTTTTGTCAATACCTTACTGTTCCTTACTAGTCTTCCAATTCTCTGCCTTACACTCAAGCTTAGTTTCTTGTCGCTACTGTTGTTGTTTGCTATTCCATATAAGAATTTAAGGTCAAAACCACTTATGCCATATTCTCTTTTTAGTTTCAAAAGAATTTGGTCAAACCTTTCTTGTCGGTCATTACCACCTTTTCCATTAGTGGTTCTTCCATCACAAGTTAGGAGTTTTCTCAATTCCTTCTCAACTAAGGCATACATCTTTCTTCACCTCCTCATTTTTATACACTTATTTTTTTAGTTTTTTAAATATTTAAATTTTTGCCCTTAATGAAAAAAAAGAATTTGCATCACTTTC
>CAZSPB010000012.1:0-6041 GCA_964608725.1 uncultured archaeon | reverse complement strand
TGTTTGGTATATAATATTGTTTAGGTATTGGGGTTAAGGGGGTTTATGGCTTTCTTTAAATATAAATAATCTGGTTTTATGTGGGAAAGTAATTAATTATCTGAAAGGGGGTTGAAACATATATTTGTTGTTGGGGATAAAATTATTTGGAGAAGGGCTTGGGATAAATGTAGGAATGTTAACCTATTATATTCAAATTAATCTGGTGGCTCTGATAGAGAGCTTTATCCTAGAAAATCTTTAGACTGCTTTGAGTAAAATGTAGAGGAGGTATGGAGAAGGTATCTTTATATTGATGGGATCATTAAATCATGTCTATGTTATAGGATATTAAATGATCCAGGTGGTGAAAATATTCTTTCTGGAGCTGGTATATAGGTCTAAATGCTATATTGATAAAACAGTGAAATATTTGAGGATTCAAGTATTTAATAGATAAGTTAAGGAGATATGATAATTTATATTGGGAAATAGGTTTAGGAGGAGTTATTATTCTATATTGTTTTATGATAATTCTAGTCTAAATATATGTTTTATCCAAGCAATATCTATATAAAACTTTCAAAATAATGTTGACGAGTAAAGCTCTGTCTTCAATATCTTATAATGTTCTATCCATAGAATTAGAAAGAATTCTGATAAGGGTGGGGTTTTATCGTTGGAGTTGAAAACATGTTAAAGCTGTAAAAAGAAGTTGGAAGATTATTATCGGGTATGGGTGCAGAATGTGCCAATTACTTGCTTTTAATCGAAGGGGGGAGAATATTCTTCTAATAGTTTTCACGGCCAATCTTTGTACACATATACACTCCTCTATATGGAAGTCTTCGTTCTAGTAAGATTTTATGATGAACAATTATCCTTATAACCAAGACTCCCTCTTCATCTACATAGTCGATTTTCTTTATAAGTGATATATTAATAGAAATCTACATGAAAAGGGAGTCGCAAGGATTACTTTTATATGTTTCATAATATAATAGAAGTCATACTTCACAAAAAGTTTCCGAACTACTAGAAATGAAAGGATGTGATATAGTATGAAGGAAATATTAAAAAGATTTGTTACTTCTGGAAAACATCTTATTATACTTGATAATTTTATGTTAAATAATGATACTGAATATCAAAGGATGGAAAATGAACTAAATCAGATGGGTAAAGATTACCTGGATTTCTGTCGTGAATTATATTTTGGTGGCTCTAAATCAAGAGGAAAACCGCCTTTTGGGTCACGTCAGATGATCTTGTCTGATATTTTCCAGTATATCATAACTAGTCGTGCTTATTATCTTGCTGCAAGAAGTAATGAGTACAAAAAGCGATTTATAAAAATTGTAATGTATCTTGTTAATCAATGGTTAATAATGGATTGCTTCGGACCTAAAGAGGCTTACAAACTTCGTAGAAAGCTTATGCTCATTTTAAAAAAAGCAATAGGAGATAGAAACTTCTTTGAGGCCGAAGATCCTTATCACAAGAATGTATTCAAAGAAACCTTACAATATTCCGGTGATTTAATTCCTAAGCCGCCGAATCCGAATCCTCCTAATTCGCGTATCTTAAATTGCTATGATTCATTATTTCCCAAGATTAGAGGGGGACCTATAGAGATATTAGTATATTTATATTTGCTTCAGAGGAGACTGGGGTTTGTTATTTCTCTTTTAACGCAACAAAGGCTTATAAGTGGAGATCGTGTGATAACACCGCCCGATATACTTCTATTAAGAAGTAAGGGAGAAGTTATCGGATTAGAAATTGGTCGTGGAAAAGAAAAGCAAAGTGCTGACTTTAGTTTAGTTACAGGCATACCTACATTTAGCATCGACCTTGTTGAACGACAACCATTTAGATGTGATGGGTGTGGTAGATGGATAATTTATTGTAAAAGAGTGATAGAATTATATTCAGAAGAAGGGGTGCCTGAGGATCACAACTATATTATCTATTGTATTGATTGCCCTTACTTTAATAATGGAAAATGTCCTGACATTATTTGCCATATTAAAGCAAAGAATAGATATGGTAAAATACGTCAAGCTCGCTATCATTTTAGATGCCTGAATCATAACTCGAGACAAAAGATTATTTCTGAAAATCCAGAATTGTTAGTCGCCTATTATCCACTTGTAGAGGGCTTAGAAAAATTTCCAGAGGAATGAACACTAGTCTACATAGTAAATTTGTTGTAATTATTGCCCCCTTACCAATTGATCAATAGTGTTTTCAATTATATCTTTTAAATCGTTTCCAATTTCTTCAAATACCTTAAGGAGATCTTTATAAGTATTTTCTCCACCAAGGAAATTCCAAAAATCCCTCCCAATTAATAAATCACTATTAGACCTAAAGAATCTGATAACTGTCCATCTTGAATATTCTTCGCTAAAATAAGGATTAAATGGTAGGGCAAGAAATACGTGAACTTTATTAAGATCTTTCTCCTTATGCCTCATAGCTAAAACTTCTAGAAAATTTCTTTTAGCAGCTCTAACTTCCTTTTTATTTGGTTTAACTGTTTTTAATTCGAAATAATATTCCATTCCATCTTCAGTCTCTACAAATAGGTTCACTATATGAGATGTATCTTTATGAACATCGTTTTTATCATAGGCTTTTAAAATTTCTTCCTTTGTTCTTTCAATGTTTGGCTGTCTAATTCCTTTATCGAGTTCTTTCAAAATGTTATCTATCACAATAAGCTCTTTTGACGTTATCTTACCTCTAAGCCTATACATTCTTTCAACTCTTGGAAAATTTTCTCTTGCTATAATTTCTGCAAAATCTTCCCATTTTCCTCCGAACCAAGTGAATATGGATTGTAGAAGAGAAGCAGTAAATACAACCCTCTTTGAAAAAAGCTTAAAGTAAAAAGGCTTATTCATATCTTCCCTCTCACTAAAGTTCCTTATTTTTCTTCTTAGCTTACTCAACACTATCTTTTTGATTTCCTCCTGCACAGTTGGGCTTAGAGGCATCCTCTCACCTATCCATAAAAATCTTCTAATGTACGTTTAAGATATTTCTTGTCAAATTGTTCGTACATAGTGGGAAACATCTTCTCAGCAAGTTTTACTAACCTTGGGATAAGTTCAGATTTGCAAAATTGAATTGGTTTTGATACATCTTTAGGTAATGGTACCTTTGTTGCTGCACACATTGCAGCAGCTCGTAAGAAAGTACGAAGCTCTGAGCGAGTACTGCCTATTTCTGCAAGCACTTCAGTCATTTCTTTCATTAGATAGAGTGCATACTCTTTAAGCTCTTCTTCGCTAACCTCCTTTTCTTCTCTCTTTCTTGCAACTATAATCAAGGTTTTGTTAAGTGCTAAACTATTTTTCTTACTAACAAGCCTTGTTAAAAGCTCAGAAGTTACAGGCCAAATCTTTGTTACGTAGAATCCTCCTGCATACAATGCACATATAATAGCTTCCCACGCTTCTAAAGATCTATGAGTAAACCAAGTTAATAGAACACCATCTTTCTTAAGAACTTTAAAACATTCCTTAAAGAATACACTCATCTGGTTAGTATACCATTCCTCGTTGAAAGATCTAACATATTTCTTACCTTTTCGTGCAATAATTTCTCCCTCACGAGGCACCGTTGGAGAATTTGTTTTCCAGTTGCTTAATCTGGTTTCTTTAAAAAGAAATCCAACCTTTATGAGTGGTTTGAGAGCTATTCTAAATATCTGCCAAAAATATTCACTTATATCGCTATAAATATGCTGATCAAAGTATGGAGGATCTACATTGACTACGTCAACGGTATTAGACAATATAGATGAAAGAAATCTACAGTCTCCATGAATTATCACTGCTTTCTTATTAGCGTTTGATGCCCTTTTACATAATTCAGTTAAAACAGGGCATATTCCACCTTCAGTCTTCTTTTTACGTATAAAGTCCGGCTCATAGATCCAGTTAAGGTTACGGTAGGGTATTATAGCTTCACAGTATTCTCCTCCATAAGTTATCTTTCTGCCTTGAGCATAGCGTCCTATGGTATCTCTAATAGTTCCCCGTTTCCATGTTGTAGCTATTGAGTTATAATCTATAACTCTGCTGATGCCAAATGCTAAGTAGAGGGATACTGCTGCACCCAATTCACCTTTAGTAGATAGTAATTCTTCACATCTTTCATGAACGTATCTTGTAAGAAGAGCAATAGCAAGTAACTGGCGTGGATTAAATAATTCATACCAATATCTTATTCCATACTCTCTGATTGGAGCAAAGACTTCATTACTCTGAGGAATCGAATTCATTGGAATAAATTCCTTTAACTCATTAAAAGAGCTCATTAAAGTTTTACATGCCTCTAGAAAACAGGAAATATCTTCCTCGTTACAAATGAAATAACCTTGCTTAGTTTGCTTAACAAGCATAATATGTGTTGACAATATCTTATCTTTGTTAAATACACCCTCCCTTAATTCCTTAAGTATTGTAATATGGTTCCTAGTCCAAAGTTTATAAGCCTCTTTTTTAGCTATAGGTTTTTTGCAGTAAGGACATATGATTTTCCCCCTCTTCTTCCCTTCATAGGAAAGTTTTTGCGGGTGTTTAGTGATGGACGCAACAAACGTTTTTTTAGAAGAGTTAAACTTTAATTTTATGTAAGTTGACCTAGCTATTTGAGTACTATGTAATAATGGAATCCTGCCGCCACAGCTAGGACATTTAAAACCTCTTGCTAGTATATATCCTTCAGAATCCATTGGATAAAATTTACCTAAGGTTTCTTCTGCAAACAAGATTAACTTTTTGCTTTCGTTTATAACTTCTTGAGAAAGCTTTTCTCCATATAAGGAAGGATATTCAACTGTGCCTTTTAGAATGAGGTATGCAACTGGGCTATACTCAACTGCTATGGAAGTAAATCCTAATCTTACACTCTCAAATGGAATGGTTCCTCCTCCAGCCATAGGATCGCAAACTACGATTTCATCAGCCTTTTTACCAAATTTAACGAGTATTTCATCTATTAGTTTTCGTTCTGGATCTGTGTAAAAAAGTAAAGGCGGATAGCCCTCTAAAATAAAAGCTTTAGCCTTCTTATTCCAGCCTATCATTTTCATAAAAATTTCTTTATCTATCTTACATGGCAACACAGCCGCTAAAGTTATAGCTCTCGCCACAGAGCATGGTCTTCTAGCAAACCATGGATGTAAATTTCTTATTTTAGGATCATAAAAATTTCTTTTTATTTCTTTTTCAGAAATTTTCAGCTCCCTGCAGTGCTTAATATAGGCGGGTACTGCTTTATACGCCATTTCTATCGCAGAATCCCTACTTAATTCTTTAATAGGAAGCCATTTCTCTATCAACGATTTCCTCATACTATCCCCTCAGAGATTGATAAAAATTCATAGCAAGCAATGCTAAAAACTCCTCTTAAAATTAATTTGTTAAATGCGCTTGAACCTTTAATCATCATTTATCACTCTTTTCTTTCTCTTTCTTTACGAAGTAAATACTCGATGAACCCTGAAAGGGAACGTATGCCAGGGTATCCCCCTTTTAACAACTCTTTCAGCCCACTCTACTAAATCTCTATGTATGGTTATGGTCTTCTTAACCCGCTCCATGGCGTTCGCCTTTTTTCATAATTCATACGATTTTTATACTATTTAAAGGTTTTTAAAAGCATCTCTCAGAGAATTCACTTAAAAAATTCAAGGCTTTTAACATGAATAAAAATACACCTCTACTAGCTATTATTTGAGCATGTTGGGTTGTAAATACATAGCTTACACTCCCAATCCCACATAGGAGAACCCCACTTACCCATCAGAGATTTTAAGTCGCTATCGCGGAACGCGGCGTTTATCTCATACTCTCTAAAACCTCTGGAGGGCAGTACAGTAGATAAGCATGACCGGTCTCTGACTTCTAGATTCCGGGTAGAAGTCTGGCGTACCTATAATTGCTATATCTCCTAAAGTTTTGTAAAAGGAAGTCATTAACTCATTAATCTTTTAATAACTTTTTAACTCTATTTTCATCTAAGACATTTACAGCCTTTATTCCTGT
>CAZSPB010000011.1:0-7893 GCA_964608725.1 uncultured archaeon | reverse complement strand
AACGATTCAGCAAATAACTGGAATGTTTCTGATACTTATTCTTATACAACAACATTTCTTGATACGACACCACCAACCTTTTCTCTAAATTCAACAAACTCAACTTTAGCAGGAACTCCAGTTGAGCATAGATTAAAATGGGAAGATAATGTTGGTTTGAGCGGATATATCTTTTCTTGGTTTAATGGTGCAAACTGGACATTTGAAAATACAACACAAGATTTAGAAACAAGAGAAGTGCAATATAAAGCTATAGGAGGAGTTGGTAATTGGCTCGAAGGTTGGAGTTATCGTAAGCAGCATAACATTACTGGTTCTAGTGCTGGTGCACAGACAAACTATCAAGTAAGATTTAAAATTTATAATATAACAGGAAGTGATAATGCTGAGAATGTATACTTGGGCTCTAATGTTCAACCAGATTTCGATGATGTAAGATTCACAAATTCAAGTGGAGATGAAAGTGGTTTATTAGATTATTGGATAGAAGAGTATGGAAGTAACTATGCCATCTTCTGGGTTAAGATAGATAATATTCCAGCATCTCCAAATAATGCAACCATATATATTTACTATGGAAACTCTACTATTTCGACAACAAGCAATGGAACAGCAACATTTGATTTCTTTGATGATTTTGAGGATGGTAATGCTGATGGCTGGACAGAACACAATGGTGACTGGAGCGTTGTAAATTTTGACGGCAGTTATAGATATTATCAAAGTGCTGACCTTTCGACCTATATGAGAACTTCAGCTGGTGACTCCAGTTGGGCAAATTATACTCTTGAAACAAAAATAAGAATTGCTTCGGGTGGAAGTACTGGAGGGTTTGCTGGAGTTTTGCTTAGATTTCAAGATGTAGATAATCATTATGCTGTAATTTTAGATGATAGGCCAGATGATAGTATCTGGATTAGAAGCTGGGTGGATGGGAGTTATTCTGGTACAGAATGGACCGATGTTACTATTAATCGTGATACTTGGTATAACCTTAGAGTAGATGTTTTTGATGATGGAACTGACGATAGGATAAAAGCTCATTTTGAAGGTATTACTCACGAACGTACTTTTACTGATTTCAGTAATGGGAAAATTGCTTTAATGATGCATGGAACTCAAGCTTATTATGATGATGTTAGAGTTCGTAAATACACTTATCCAGAACCAACTCATTCAGGTTGGGGAGGAGAGGAATCTTATGTAGCAGGCGAGATAGAAGCTAATAAAACTTATACTACTTATAGCGACGTCTTATCAGAAAATCTATTAGAAGTGATTAAAAATATCACAGTTATAGTAAATGTTTCTCAGTATGATAATTCTGGTTCTGTTAATAATGGTAACACTAACCCTGATTTATGGCTTGAAGCTTATAATGGTAGTAGTTGGATAGAAATAGGTGGTTTTGGTGTGAGCGGTACAGGAAACTATTCTTTGTCAACTCAAGACTCAACTATTTTGTCTGCGTGGAAAAGTCCAAGTAACAGGGATATAAGAATAAAAGGAGTGTATTTCGATTATAACTCTTCCTCAGCATATGATGAAATTAACTATACTGATGTTTGGGTTCAAATAGATTCTGCAGGAGAATTCTTAAACGATACATGGATTCCAATGACAGGAACTGGTAATTGGTCTAACGTTACGAAAATAGTAAATTCAACAGTAGGAGCAATAATTAAATGGAAAGTTTATGCAAACGATTCAGCAAATAACTGGAATGTTTCTGATACTTATTCTTATACAACAACATCTCCTATACAAGTTCACAATAAAACTGTAGGGGAAGGATTCTCTCTTTTGGGAAGTATGATGAGAGAATCAGGCTTTTCAAGAATAAAGAAAGAGGGAACTGCAGCAGGAGAATTTGTAGGGAGAATTGGTAAGTTATTTGAAATAATAAGCGAGATTGTTTCACCGGGAGAAATTTTAAAAAGAGTTTCTAATTTTGCTAAAGTTTTATCAGAAAGTATAACTCCTGCTACAATATTGAAAAGAATTTTAACAGTTTTTGAGAAATTGACAAATTATTTAACAAGTAGTGAAGCACTTCTAAAAATCTCAGCATTTACTAGAAAAGTATATGGAGGCCTTACTTCTTATGAAGTTATGCAAAGATTTTCAGAATTTTCAAAAGGTATTTACCAATTTTTCACCCCTTCTGAAATAATAGGTAAGTACTCTATCTTCTCTAAGAGAGTTTTCCAAACTATAGCTTATGAGGAAATAATAAAGAGAATAAACTCCTTTTTCAAAAGTGCTGCCAATTTTGTTTTTCTTAGCGATATTTACAAAAAGTTTGCAATATTCCCAGAAATAATATCTGAAGGTTTTGCTTATAATGAGATAGTGCAAAGGTCTTCAACATTTTTAAAAACATTATACCAACCCATTACTATTTCTGAAATATTAGATAAATATGCAATTTTCTCCAAAAGTCTTTCACAAACAATAACTTACAATGAAATAGCTTCTAAACTAAGCTTATTTGAAAAGAAACCATATGAAACAATAACTTACAGTGAAATTTTACTCAAATTAGGGTTATTCGAAAGAAGAATTGAAGATTATACTATTTATGAAGAAATTCTGCTTAAGTATGGAATTTTAAACAGAAGATTCTTAAGCTATATTACATATGGAGAAATAATTTCCAGACTTTCAGAATTCTCCAAAACTCCAAACCAGCCAATAACTTATGCAGAGTTATTATATAAGCTAGGCCTATTTTCAAGAAACCCTTCCAATGAAATAGCTTACAACGAAATGTTATTTAAGTTTGGAACATTTTTCAAACCATTAACAGATTCCTTTTCTTTAAATGAAGTAATGAAAAGGCTTTCATCAATTTTCAGATTTCCTTACGAAGAATTAACTTACGATGAGCTAATAGAAAGAAGTGGTATTTTTACTAAAAGTTTGTCAGATTATTTAACTTATGGAGAATTAATAAGAAAATTAGGCTTATACCAAACAAAAGCAAATGAAAGTATTACTTATGGAGAATTGTTAACAAAATTAGGATTGTTTAAGAGAGAAGAAGTAGATTATATCACTTATAACTTCATTCTTTCTAAATACGGAATATTAATAAGACCTTTAACAGACTCTATAACTTGTTCAGAGTTAATAAAAAGATTAGGTTTGTTGGAAAAATCGCTTTCTGATTCTATAACTTATTCAGAACTTTTAGTTAGAATAGGTTTGTTTGATAAAAAAGTTTTTGGTACTATAACTTATTCAGAGTTGATTAATAAATTTGGAATCTTTTCTAAAAACTTATTAGACTCTATAACTTACTCAGAGCTAGCAGAAAAGTTAAGTATTTTCAACAGAAAAGAAAGCGATTCTATAACTTATTATGAGTTATTGAGTAAATTAGGACTTTTTGAAAGGATAGATAAAGAATCTATGATGCTTTATGAGTTATTAATAAAACTAGGAGTGTTTAATAAAAAGTTAAGTGACTCTACAACTTATGGAGACATAATCTACAGGCTTGGATTATTGAACAGAATGCCTTTTGACTCTATAACTTACTACGAGCTATTAAGCAAGTTAGGTTTGTTTAAGAGAATTTCTTATTCTTCCTTTATTTATGATGCATTCATAACAAAAACAGGGTACTTTTTCCTATATGTAAGTAATAAAGTTTTTACTTATGGTTCAATACAAAAAATGCTAATTTTCTTCAGATTTCCATCAACTTTAATAACTTATTTTGACACAATAGAAAAAAGTGGAATATTTGCTAAAAGTCTTTTTGACTCTACAACTTATGGAGACATAATTTCAAGACTAGGAATATATTCTCGAAGTAAAACTGAAACTATAACTTATTTAGATCTCTTATCCAAACTTGGAATCTTTAATAGGAAAAATTCAGAATCAATTTCATCTTACGAATTACTTTATAGTTTTGGAATATTAAAGAAAAAATTGACAGAAACTATAAGTTATGAAGAAATAATATCAAGATTAGAGTTGCTATATAGAAATCCTTCGGATTCTATAACTTATTATGAGTTGTTAGCGAGACTTGGATTATTCGAAAGATACTCTTTTGTTTCTTTAAGTTATACTCAAATTATAAAAAGAACTGGAACTTTACTTAAAACTCTTACAGACTTTTCTTCATATAGTGAACACTTATCAAAAACAGGATTCTTCTTTAAATCAGTTTCAGAAACTTTAACTACAACAGGAGTTATGCAAAGATTATTGTCTATGACAAGATCTTTAGTAAATAGCATAATTTATACTGAAAAAACAATGATTCAAAAAGTGGGATACTATTATAAAATAACAGCTGATATTATTTCTCATACTGAAACAATAAAAAGGCTCACGATTCTCTACAAAAACTTAGTTGAAAGTATAGAGTATAGCGAATTAAGTGAAAGAGCAAAAACTACATTCAAATATTTGTCTTCTGGTGTATTTTATAGCGACACTTATTATAAATTCGTTGTTAGAGTGAAACTGATTTCAGATTTTCTAATTAGTAGCGATATACCCATAAGAATAAGTTGTTTCTTCAGAAGCTTTTATCAACCATTAACTTACTCTGAAATATTAGATAAATATGCAATTTTCTCCAAAAGTCTTTCACAAACAATAACTTACAATGAAATAGCTTCTAAACTAAGCTTATTTGAAAAGAAACCATATGAAACAATAACTTACAGTGAAATTTTACTCAAATTAGGGTTATTCGAAAGAAGAATTGAAGATTATACTATTTATGAAGAAATTCTGCTTAAGTATGGAATTTTAAACAGAAGATTCTTAAGCTATATTACATATGGAGAAATAATTTCCAGACTTTCAGAATTCTCCAAAACTCCAAACCAGCCAATAACTTATGCAGAGTTATTATATAAGCTAGGCCTATTTTCAAGAAACCCAATGAATGTTGTGATGTACAACGAACTTCTTTGGAGAACAGGATTCTTCTTCAAAACTATTTCAGATTATTCATCTTACAACGAGCATATTTCAAGAGTAAGTTTAATCTTTAGAAAAATTGGGGACTTTCTATTTTCTAATGAAATGATTCAAAAAATAATAATAAGAGTTAGAGGGGTTTCAGGAAGCTTTACTACAGGAGAAAATGTAAAAAGATTTTTGTCAATAATAAAGGTTGTTTCAAATGGTATAACTTATATTGAAAATATAATTTCTCAGAAAGTTGGAGAATTCCTATTCTTCATTAAAGATTTTCTTACTTATGGTGGTTTTGCAAGAAGGGCCACAAATACTTTCAGACAATTCTCAGAAAGTTTTGTTTTTGGTGAGATGAGTAAAAGAGTAGGAACGTTTTATCAAACAGTATCAGGAATTTTCCATTATGATGAAATTGTAAGGAAAGTTGGCTCATTCTTCAGAAGAATAATAGCCACAATAAACTTTAACGAAATATCTAAAAGAGCTTTCAACTTTTTGAGAAAAATTTCCGAAGCTGTACCTTTAACTGAAAGTTTAAGGAAGACTAGTACATTTCTTAAAGAAGTTTCAGGTATAATAAAAAGTGGTGAAATTGCAGAAAGATCAAAATCTTTCTTCAAAGTTTTATCAAATAGCTTCTCAATGAATGAGAGTGCTAAAAGAATAAAAGTAGTTTTAAGAATAGTTTCCCAATCTCTCAACATTAACCAAATTTTCAAAAGAACAGTATCATTCTTAAGAATAATCTCAGAGTCTATACAAGCTTTCTTAAAACTCTTAATACCATGCTCAACTTACAAAACAGAATCTTCTTGCATTTCAGCAGGTTGTCATTGGTGTGATGGAGTTTGTCAATTAGAAGAATGCCCAACACCTGCACCAGCACCAGCACCTTCTGGAGGAGGAGTTTATGTACCACCTACTAAACCTATGAAAGAAGAGTATATTTTAGATACTGATGTTCATATGGAAAGTGAGCAAGTAATACCAGGAAGTAAAGTTTATGCAACAATAACTGTAATGAAAGCTAAAGGACCTTCTGGAGCTATAAACGTTAATTTAAGTTATTGGATAGAAGATCCTGAAGGAAATGTAGTTTCACTAAAAAGGACAACGATTGGTGTAGAAACAATAAGAAGAGATATTTATTATTTGATGTTACCTATAACTTCTGAACCAGGGACTTATACTTTTAAGGTTCTCGCCCAATATGATAATTCTACTGATATAGCGTCTGCAACATTTGAAGTTGTTTCAAAATTAGCTCCTCCATCATTAAATATTAAGGGGCTAGAAGTTCCTTTGATCATGACTGGAGAAAAAACATCTATTAAAGTTATCATAAGAAATACAGCTAACTCTAAGTTGAATGTCACAGCAACTTTGTTCTTGCCAAAAGGGTTTGAACCAGAGAATATAACCGTGAGAAAAGTGATAGAAGCTGGCTCAGAAGAAATATTTGAACTTGATTTTCTACCAAAGACTTTTGGCAGTTTCACAGCTTTTGTGAAAATAGAATATGATGGAAGAAAAATAATTAAAGATTTTCCATTGAATGTTTATTCACCTTTAATTACTTATGGGCCAATATTATCCTTGTTAATAAAGCATTGGTGGATAGCTGAGATAATAATTTTTGTAATTTTAATTTTATTTGTTTACAAAACGCTTTCAAAATTCAGAAAAAAGAAAGTAGTTTATGTTTACAAAAAGAAATAAATATTAAGTTTAACAAACTATTTTTCAATGCAAGAAAGTATTGGTGTTGGCGAAGGGGCCACAGTAGAAGTGACGAGAGCATTCAGAATAGATTGGTTTTCTCTCATAGTAATCATTTTTATACTGGCTGTAATATATTTTTTGTATAAGAAAGGAGGCAAAAAAATGGATTGGAAAAAAGTAATTAAGGCTTTGGTCATAGGTTTCATTTTCGCTTTAATAGCCTTTATCCTTTCTGGAGATACATCGAGTATTGTAATTGGTTTGTTAGTAATCTATCTTGAATTGTGTTTTAAAGAGGAAATAAAACAAAAAGGGAGGAAAAAATGAGAAAAGAATATTTTGTCCTTGGTTTAGCTTCGTTAGCTGTTGTTTTGGCTGTAACGCTCTCATTTGGAGGCAATTCAGCGAATGACAAATTCAGTTTGCAAGGTATGGTTTGTATTTACAAAAATGGTCAGTTGATAGAGTGTAAGCACAACTTGATAACGAATGCAGGAAAAGATCATATTAAGGAGTGTATAGGAGCAGGAAGTACAACAAGCGGTTGTAGAATGGGTTATTTGGCATTAGCAAACTGTACAAATGGAGTTTCAGCTTCTGACACAAGCTTATGTAATGGACAAGAATGGACAACTTGTGGTTTAGCAAGAGCAGATGCTACTTATAACTCAATAGGAACAGGAAATTGGAGTCATACATATCAATGGACATCTTCTTGTGATAACGCTATAGTCAATGCTACAGGTTTATTCAACGCAAGCTCAGGAGGAACATTATTTGCAGAAACAACGTTTACATCAGTAACTTTGATGAACGGAGACAAGCTCAACGTCACATATTACACTTGGGTTCAATAGTTAGGATAGAAGTTTGAGCATCTTACTTTTTTCTATCTTTTTATTTAGAGAGTTGACTAAATTTAAAATTGATGAAGAATAACACTTTTTTTAAGTTGTTTTTCTATATACTTGTAATCTCTTTTTTAACCTTTCACTTCTTCCATGCTCACAAAATACCAGTTAAATTTCAACTTGAATACTTTTATGCACTCTTCTCTCTCTTTTTTCTCTTTTTGGTAAGGAAATTTTTCTTTAACTTTAAGATTCAAGCTTTCTTGAAATGGAATAAAAAGGGTATAACGAGAATAGCGATTTATTTACTAATTCTAGCTTTCATTATTTCTTACTCTTACTTCATTAGCCTTCAAAAACCATTAATAGT
>CAZSPB010000010.1:0-8500 GCA_964608725.1 uncultured archaeon | reverse complement strand
CTTGTTCGAACAAGAGTCTCTAATTCCTCTATTATAGGAGCAAGCTTCATTGCTTCTAAAGCAGCAAAACCTTCAACTATTGCTTGATATTCTTCTTTACTAAATTTACCTTCTTCTATTGCTTTCTCAGTAATTGTTTTTACTTCAGGAAATTTTGAAATTTGAGTTCTTAAAAACTTAGCATAATCTCTCCAAAATTTCATTATTTTGTCTACATCTTTTTTTACCAAAGCTTCTTGTATTTTTTGCAATCTTTCAACTTTTTTTTGAACAACTTTTTCCAATTTTTCAATAATCTTACTTTCTTTGATTGGTTTCAAAGAAAACCTTATTTTATCCCAAGTTACATCTCTTCCTTTTTCATCTACTATTCTAACTAATTTCCTTGGTCTTGCAGATTGCAATCTTGTTCTTAAAGGTTTAGGCAAAACATTCCAAAAACTATTCCCTTCTTCTATAAATTTCCTGGCTTCTGGAGTAAGATAGTGTTTCAAATAACCTCTAATTTCTCCAATTTTTTTACCTAAACTTCTTTCAATTTCTAACATTTCTTTGTGTTCTTTTTCCATCCATTTTATTATCTCATCCAACAAAGCATCTCCTGTTAACTCTTGAGTTTCAATTCGATAACCTATTTCTGTTCCAATTTCAACACCATATTTTTTGTAAGCTTCCATTGCTTTTTTCTTTATTTCGTTAATTTCTCGCTGAATTTGAGCTATTGTCTCTCTTTCATAAGGTTTGTAAAGAAAATCAGTATATGTGCCTTTCCCTCCAAATTTTGCAGGTAATTTCTCAATTTCTCTAAAAGGAATGAAAACTCGTGCAAAAGCATTTCCTACTCTGTTTAATACTCCTGCTCCAGGAACTCGGTTTATTACTTTACCAATTTTTTCAAAATATTCTGCTGGAATAAAAACTTGTCCCATAAACTTCAAACCTGATTTTGCCACATATTTTTTCATTGCTTCTTCTCCACCTCTTTGAATTAATTTTGCCATTACTCGCCGAGCAGTAGCTTCAGAAGCCCCTCTTTCAATCATTTTTCTCATCAAATCTTGTCCTGCTTTTGTTAAAGGTATCATTCCACCACGAGTAGCAATTTTCATTGCTCCACCAGTTCCAAAAGTGATATAAGTAGTTGGATCAAGTAAAATATCCACTGCTAATGCTGTTAATCCTTCTTTAGACCATAAACGAGTTTCTTCAGTTTTAATTCCTAATGCTTCTGATGGAGAAATCTTTTCTCTAATTCCTGTAATAGGAGATTTACCAGCTAAAATTCCTCCAACTGCATATTCTCCTGTTCTTAACACTTCTAAAACTCCTGAAAGCACATTTAAAAACCTTTTACCAAGAAGAAACCATCCTTTTTTTGGAAGTTCATATCCATAATGCTCCAATTCTTCTTTTGGAGTAGTAGGTCTATAAACACTTGGATGAAAATCTGAAGCTTTCAATCCTCTTCGTAATTTTTTTCTGAATTCTGAAGCTGTTAGAAAAGCCATTTTTTATTTGAAAAGTTTAATCACATCTTCAGGTAAAATTGAAGAAAGTGTTTCACCAATTTTTTCTATTTCTTTTGGTAAACGAAATTCTGGTTCTGTTTTCTTTTTAGGTTTCTTTTTTTCTTCTTTTTCTTCTTCTACTTTTACTTCCTCCCAAACTGGTTTTTTCTTTTCCGATACAATTCCTTTCTCCTTTTTTAACCACTCTTCATAAGTCATTCCTGGAGGAACTACTCCAAACATTTCACCCGCAATAAACACTGCTCTATCTTTATTGAGAATTTTATCATCCAACACAAAAGCATTTACAACTTCTTCATAGCTATAACCTTCAGCTTGGAAATTGCGAATCGTAGCTCTAATTTCTTCATCAGTCCATTCTCGTGCTTTTTCTTCCATCATTCCTGTTCGACGCAAAATCCATTCAGTTAAAGTCATTCCAGTTCCTTCTAATCCTCCTGCTTCTAACCATTCTCTCTTAAATCGAGTAGGAGCATATTCCTCTTCTTCTTTCGGTTTTGTCTTAAGATACTCCTTCACTAAATCAGCTGCTTCTTCTAAAGTCAAGGAAGTCAAATCAACGCCAGCAAAAGCTGGAGCAGTATCAGGATCGGTTGCCCATTTCAAAATTTGAAGCTTTTCTTGTCTTTTTCTTTCAAGTTCTTCTCTTTTTTCTTCCAAAAGCTGATTTAAAAACCATCTTCTTTCAGCTGAAAGGCTATCAATAAAGCTTTGGTTTAAACGAATGAAATCATATAAACGCCGATATTCCCATTCTTCATCATAAGTCATTGCATTTACTGCTTGCTTAGCAAGTTGTTGAGCTAATTGAATATTTCCTTGTAAAGCTTCAATTTGAGCTGCTTTTGCCTGAATTTGTGCTGCTAAAGCTGCTTTTTGAGCTGCATATTGTCTTTGGATTAATGCCTTTTCACCCCTGATAAACACCATTGGAGCCATTCTTTGTTCTGCTTTCAATAAAGCTTCCTGTTCTTCTTTTTCAAGATTAATCAATTGTTCTTTTAAAGGTTCAATTTCTTCAGTTAATCTTTGAATTCGTTCAAAAGTTTCAGGAATTCCATATTTTTTAAATTGCTCTTCTAATTCTTCAGCAGCACTTCTTCTTTCTTTTTTTATTATCTTTTCAGCTAATTGAGAAAGCCAATTTTCTACTTTCTTTCTCCAATCTTCTTGTCTTTCCAATTCTCTTTGAGCAAGCAACTCTAATATGTGACTTGGAGTAGAAGTTTTCAAAAATTTAGCATAATCAATTGATTTTTGAGCATCAGGAGTTTCAGTAGTATCAGGAATTTCAGGAGTTTGTTGAGGTTTAACTTCTCCAGCTTCCAAAAGATATTTCTGTGCCTCTTCAACTGTAGTTTTTGGAGTTATTTCCATTCCTTTCTCTTTTGCTTTTTTGAGAGTAGCAACTTTTTGGCTTATTGCTTCAGCCTTCTTTCTAATTTCTTCAAGTTTTTTCCTTATTTCAGCTAATTTTTGTTGTGAAATTTGTGCCATAGTTTTTAAACTTGGATTTCATAGATAATACCGCTTGGACCATCTTCTCCTGGATTTCCATTCTGTCCATTATAACCTCCAGGAGTTCCTTGACCTGCTAATCCTCCTGCTCCTCCTACTCCACCAGAAACATTTACTGTTCCAGAACCTGATTTGTTAACATAAACAAGTATCACAACTCCTCCAGGACCTCCAGCTCCTCCTCCTCCACCTCCTCCACCTCCAGTATAGTCTCCTCCAGAAGCATCAGCACCTTTACCTCCATCACCACCATTTCCTCCTTTTGCTTCAATTGTTCCATCTAAAACTAAGTTTTTAGCAAAAATAGCAACGCAACCACCAGCACCACCAGCACCGCCTCCACCGCCTCCTCCTCCAGGAGCTCCATAACCTGCATAAGTTACTCCTCCTCCACCTCCTCCACCAGCACCACTTCCACAACTTCCTCCTAAAGCGGTAGGAGAAGGATAAGAATCAAAAAGTTGAAAAGCAGAAATATAAGAGCGAGGAACATTATAAACTGTACCAGTAGAAGTTCCTCCACTTCCTCCACTTCCACCAGGACCTCCAGCTTGTCCTGTATGACCTGAACCTCCTCCACTTCCTCCGTTTCCTCCATTACTTCCTGCTGAACCAATAGATTTTGTAACATCACTTCCATCTCCTCCTGTTCCACCAGGATTTCCGTGGTCATCAGGACAAGCAGATGTTCCACAATCCATTCCATCTCCTCCATTTCCTCCATTTGCTCCATTTTGTCCAGCAGGTAAAGAATTTCCTGGAGCTCCAGCTCCTCCTGCTCCACCAGTTCCTCCAGTTGAACCATTTCCATCCTGACCATTTTCTCCATCTTGCCCATTGTTTCTGATAATTCCACCAGCTTTTATTTCGCAAGTATTTTTGACAAAAATCCGATATCCATTAGTGTTAATAATTCCTCCATCTTCAACAGTCAAATTGTTATAAAACATATCTCGAGTTAAAGTTATCTCACTATTTACCGTCACATCTCCATCGCTTCCATCACCGCCAACAAAATATCCAACTAAATAGCCAGCAATATTAGCAGAAGAAGCAGTCAAATTTCCGTCTAAATCAACTTTAAAAGGAGCATTGTTAAAATCAGCATTTCCTAACCAAATTCCTTTATCAGGTTCAAATTTAAAACATTTATCTTCACTTCCAAAAGATAATTTTCCTCCTTTTACCATTGGATGAATAACATTTTTCCTGACAATAAAATCCTCTGGTTTAATTTCCTCTCCAAAAGATTCTTTTTCAATTTTGTCTTTGAAAATTTCTTTTGCCATTATTCTTTTGCTAATGTATGACCGAAAATATGAATGCTTCTTACTGAAACTGGATTTGATGTTGAACCATTGCTCCAATCTAATTCAATCCTGAAATTTTCAACTTTTAAATGTGGCTTAAAAACTTTTCTGGTAGCATTTCCATCATTAGCATAGGAAATTGAACCTAAAGTTTTTTCTCCTTTTCCTTCATTGTAAGTAATCTTCACATCAACTCTGGCTCCAGTTGCTAATGGTTTTGTATTCACAATCACTTTATCAATATAGCCAATTTCCTCATCTGAAATTTCAAACATTAAAGATTTCCAATAACAATCAGTGGTATAACCTGAAAATTTTGCCAGCTGGTAATTTGTATCTTGATAAGAAGCCACAATTGGAGTTCCAAATGGAGTTGCTAATCCTCCAGCATTTGAATAAGTTGCAGAAGCAATCTGAAAAAGCATTGAAGGCAAATTTTTATCTACCGCTCCAAAAGCATAAATCAAATTGTCAGAAAGCCAAATTAAAAAGTTTTGATATTCGGTTACCTGATAATAAGCTGGTAAAGAACCTTTGAAAGTTACCAATTCTCTGATATGAGAACCTGTAAAATAGCCAAGTTTTGAATTCCCAGAAGTAACATCTTGGTAGAAAACATAAATCACTCCATCTTTAACATATAAAGTGCCAATTTTTCCTTTGATTCTTATTTCGTCTTCCCAGCTTGGAGAATAACCATCCCAAACATAAATTGAACCAATAGTTTTGTTTGAACCTGTTAAAGATGGACGATTTACCGCAATCCATAATCTATTTAAAGTCCAAACTAAAGATTGAATCACAGCATTTTGCGGTAAATCTAAATCTTTTTCAGTTATTGTTTCTCCATCATAAGAAGTGATATATCTTCCATTGGCAACATAAAGGAAATCATTTCCACCAACAATCATTGGATGTGGAGCATTTTGCAATGAAAAACCTCCAGTAGTAGAAAGCCAATCATCATCAAAGCTGTTACCTGAAATATCATATTTTCCAACATCTCCTCCATCTGAATGGTTGTAGGAATAATAAAGGTTGCCTTGAAAATAAGCTACATCTTCTCCATTCTCGTTTGTATAAGATGGATGGTCAATTGTATGCGGAAAATTAGCATCAGAAACAACTTCAGTTGAAGTAATCTTGTAAAGTTTGTTTCCACCAATTGCATAAGAAACATCTGAAGCAACTGCTTTATCTAAAATTCCCTTGATTAAGGTTGTAACCACTCCTGATTGGTCTCCATTTGTTAAAGTTGCAAGTCCTGGTCCTTGAGTAACACAATTTGGGTCAATTAAATTGACATTTTTCATATCTCCTGCCATATTTTTGTTTCCATAGCTGGGATAACTGCTTAAATACCAAGCAGGAGCAAATCCTCCTAAAAAATTTGGTATGGTTATTTTCCACTTGGTCATTGTGATTTAGATTGTTTTGTCCAACTGGTTGTAGATTTTGATTGTTTTGTCCAAGTTGTTGACGATTTAGATTGTTTTGTCCAATTGGTAACAGATTTTGTAATTGTATCCCACCAAGCTCCTGGAATTGAAATGATATCCCTTAAATGTAAAGTTTCAGTAATTGTTTTCTTAAATTTCGTTAATTTTGATAAAACATCACTTAAATTCAAAGTTTCTGAAAGTGTTATGCTAAATTTTTTAAGAACTGAAACTAAATCAGTAAGTCCAATTGTTTCTGAAAGCGTCAAAAAGAATTTTTTGGTTGTAGAAACAATATCAGTTAAAGAAATCGTTTCTGAAATTGTTTTCTTGTAATTTGCAACTTTGCTAAAAATTTCGCTCAAACTTAAAGTTTCTGAAAGTGTAATCGAAAATTTCTTTAAAGTCTGCAAAATATCTGTCAATCCAATTGTTTCTGAAAGAGTAATCGAAAACTTTTTAAGTGTTGCAATCGTATCTGATAAAGATAAAGAATCAGTAAGTGTTTTTTTAAATCTCGCAATCTTACTAACAACATCACTCAAACTCAAAGTTTCTGATAAAACCAAACTGAATTTTTTTAAGGTTGAAATAGTATCACTTAAAGAAATCGTATCAGTTATCGCTTTTTTAAATTTAGTAATTTTGCTAAAAATTTCACTTAAACTTAAAGTTTCGCTTAAAGTTTTTTTGAATTTTCCAAGTTTACTTACATTATCAGAAATTCCTAAAGTTTCTGATAAAGTCAGGAAAAATTTTTTCAAAAGAGAAATTGAATCTGACAAATCAATAGTTTCTACAAAACTTTTCACAAAATCTGCTTGTTTTGAAAAAGTATCAGTTAAAGTTAAAGTTTCACTACAAGTTTGACTATAACTTTGTCCCCCTCCTGCTGGTTCATTTGTATATCCTAAAAGATAATACTTAGATGAAGTACTTTCCACTTTCCCTTCTGCAATTCTATTTGCATCTAACTCAACCCAAGCGTGAGCTTTCATTCTTCTAACATCATAATAATTGTCATAAGTTTCTCCATTTTTTCTCAATCCCATTCTATACTCACAAGCATCCATATAGAAAAAAGCTCCATTATTCCCCGAAGGAACATTATCACTTACATCTATATCAAGCCAAGTATCACTTTCGCTTAAAGCATATTCTATTCTATTAGTAAAAATATTAGCATTATCAATCAAATATCCCATTAAGTAAAAAGTAATTGATGTAGTTTCACAATAAAGTTCTACAATTTCATTTTCGTCTACCCCCATTGCTTGTCCTCCATAAAATCCGCTATATGAATAAGAAGACATTAAAAATGTATCAGTTGAACCATTAGTTCTTATACCTGCATCATAATAATCATTTGCTGTACAAATAGTAATCCAAAAACTTACAATTGCAGTATCTGTTCCTGTATCACTGGAAATATCACAATCTTCCCAAGTTTCTAAATTAGTAGTAGTTTTAGCAATAGCATTGGTAAAAAACTTTCCTTCATCATTTTTTATATATCCTACCAAATAAACCTTTTTACCTTCTAAATCTTCAATAAAACACTCAAAAATATCATTAGAATCTACTCCCACATAAACATAAAAATGTGAAGGAACTCCAAAATAATTAGCAGGCCAATCTTCTTTTTGAGTATCAGTAGAACCATTTTTTCTAAAACCTATTGCATAATCACCACTATCATCATAAGTTACTTCTAAAACCACTCCTGCTATATTACCAGCATCTGAACCTACATAAGAAGAAACATCTACATCTACCCATGCATTTGCAGTTGTTGGTGTTACATCTGTTCTGGTTACTGGAATCATATTTCTAATTCAATACCTTCTTGTTTTAATTTTTGAATAAATTCTTGACTCTTCTCAATCTCGTTTTTATCTCGTTTTACTTCAACAATATACTTGTTTTCACCAATTTTCTTTCTTGAAATTATTCTTTCTATTCTTTCTGTCATTCTTTTATGTAGCTCCATATTTTTTTTATTACCCAACTTTTCATTTTCTTGGTATAACTTTAATTTGTGCAAATGAAAAATTAATCCGTGTAATTTATCAAATAATTCTTTTGACTTTTCAGGGGTTTCTTGAACATCAAAAACCTTTCCTTTAACTACAAAAGGTTTACTCTTTCCATATCTCCAATAATTGTAATAACAATCAGACAACTCATCGTGAAGTTGATTAAATAAAGGATCTACTTTCCTCCTTAATTCTTCAAATTCTATTCCGTCCCAATTTCTTGGAATATCTTTTATATATTTTCCCTTAGGCATAATTATTAAGCTACTTTCACTTTATAAGTTACCTCTAAAGTATCATTAGCTTCCAAGTTTTTAGCTGAAAAAGTCTGTCTTGCCAACATATTTCCAGCATTTGCGGTTGAAGTATCAAAAATTCCTGCTTCAGTCACTGATTGAGTTCCAGAAGCAGTCCAAGTATGAACCAATTGAGCGGTATCATTTGAAACATCAGTAGTTACTCTTGAGCAAGTTGCTTGAGCTCTTCCAAGACCATTTCCAGTAATTTCTGATTCTAAAGCAGTATCATTAGCAGTAGCCGCAGTAGTTCCACTTCCAAGAGCAATCCATTTAAATCCACCAGAAGTGACTTCGTTAATCAATCCAGCAACTTCTGCTTTACCAGCATTGGTAATGGTATTGGTAATTTCTTCCTCATCAATCAACTTA
>CAZSPB010000009.1:0-9275 GCA_964608725.1 uncultured archaeon | reverse complement strand
TTGTTCATCCAAGAGAAGTTTTCAAAACCGCAATCCAACATTTAGCGGTCTCAATAATTCTTGCCCACAACCACCCCTCAGGCGACCCCGAACCCTCAAAAGCTGACTTAGAAATTACCAAAAGAATTGTAGAAGCTGGCAAAATAATGGGAATAGAAGTTGTAGATCACATTATTATTACTAAAAATAAATTTTTTAGTTTTAAAGAAAAAAATTTAATTTAAGCTGTCAACGAATCTATTTTATAAAATACTAAATTCAAATGGTTGTCAATTGACAACTATTTTTATTTGGGTAAAATGAAAGTAATATGAGAAAAGAAAAATATATCTCTACTTCAGATCTAGCAAGAATTTTTGGGGTAACAAGACAAGCAATTCAAAAACAATTGGCAAAAAATCCCAATGTGAAAATAAAAAAAGTTGGAAGTAGTTTTTTGTATGAAATAGATTCTTTACCTTTAAAAATGAGAGAGAAAATAAAAAAGGTTCAAAAAGAAACAGCAGAAAAAGTAATTGAAGCAAGTAAAAAAGGGAAAGAAATTGATATAAAAAAAGAATTATGGGAAGCTGCTGATAAATTAAGAGGTAATGTTGATCCTTCCGAATATAAATATATTGTTTTAGGGCTTATCTTTTTGAAATATGTTTCTGATGCTTTTTATCAAAGAAGAGAAGAATTAACAGAAAAACTTAGTAAAACCTTTTTTATTCGCGATGAAAACACTAAAACCTATTATCTTAATCAAAAAGATCCTTATAAAGCCGAGGGTATTTTTTATATTCCTGAAAAAGCCCGCTGGGAATTCTTACAATCTAAAGCCTCACAACCTAATATTGGAAAGTATATTGATGAAGCAATGGAAGAAATAGAAAAAGAAAATTCAGAGTTAAAAGGAATTTTACCTAAAATTTATTCTACAACACCGCTTGATAGTTATGTTTTAAATGAATTGATTAATATTTTTTCTAAAATTAAATTTGATCATAACCTTCAAAAAGAAAGAGACATTTTAGGCGAAGTTTATGAATATTTTATTGGTCAGTTTGCTTCGGCTGAAGGAAAAAGAGGCGGAGAATTTTTCACTCCTCGTTCAATTGTTAAATTGTTAGTTGAAATTTTAGAGCCATATGAAGGAGCAAGAATTTTTGACCCAGCTTGTGGTTCAGGAGGAATGTTTGTTCAGTCAGGAAGATTTTTAAAAAGCCATAAAGGAGATCCCAATAAAATGGTCTTTTATGGACAAGAGCTAAATGTTAATACTTGGAAGCTTTGTAAAATGAATTTGGCTATTAGAGGAATGGAGGCACAGATTGAAGGAGGATGCAATTCCTATTATGACGATAGATTTCCCGATTTAAGAGCAGATTTTGTTATCTCTAATCCTCCTTTTAATGCAGAATGGGATCCCAACAAGTTAAGTGATAATGATCCTCGGTTAAAGTATGGAATACCGCCAGCATCTAACGCTAATTTTATGTGGATTCAGCACTTTATTTATCATTTAGCCCCAAATGGAATGGCAGGATTTGTTATGGCAAATGGCGCATTAGCAGTGGGTGGAAAAGAAGGGGAAATTAGAAAAAGAATTATTGAAGACGATTTAGTTGATGTTATTATTGCCTGTCCACCAAAGCTTTTTTATAATGTTTCCCTTCCGGTTTCTCTTTGGTTTTTAACCAAAAATAAAAAGAATGGGAGGTTTAGAAATAGAGTTGGAGAAACATTGTTTATTGATGCCAGAGAAATTTATGAGCCGATTTCGAGAAAGCAAAACATTTTCACTGATGAGCAAATTCAAAAAATTGCAAATACAGTTCGCGCCTGGCGAGGGCAAAAAGAGTATGGAGAATACAGAGACGAGCCAGGTTTTTGTAAATCAGTCACTTTAGAAGATATTAGAAAAGCAGGTTATGTTTTAACTCCAGGAAGATATGTAGGAATAAAACCAGAAAAAGACGATGGAGTACCTTTTAAGGAAAAAATGAAAAAATTAACCGCGGAATTAGAAAGGTGTTTTGAGAAAAATCGGGAATTAGAAAGAAGAATTCAAGAAAATTTAAAACATTTTTTATGAACATTGAAGAAAAAAGAAAATTTTATATTGAAACATTAGAAAAAGAAACAGCGATTATTGGTTATCTTGATCTTGTGAATATGTTTCATTGGCAGGAGGTTTTAAAATGGCAGTTTAAAATAGAAGATGTGATCAAACAACTTAGTGAGATTCAATCAATTAAAGAGATTAAAGTATATTACGGATTTAATAAAAAAGAGCCTCAAAAATCTAAACAACTTCATGCCAGAATAAGGAAAGCAGGTGCTATTTTACGAACAAAAGAAGTGAAATTTATAAGAAAAACTATAGATGAGGCGCTTTTATTTAAAAGAAGCACTCGTACTCTTTTTGATAATGGAATACATATTGAGATAGAAGAGATAGTTCAGAGACTAAGAAAGATAATTGGTAATCACATTGAGGAACCAAAATGCAATTTTGATGTAGAAATGGCGTTAGATATGATGGATGATGCTGAAAAAGTTTCGGGGGTTTTGTTGTTTTCTGGGGATTCAGATTTGGCTGAACCTCTTCAAAGATTAAAAATTAAAGGAAAGAAAATTTATATTGTAGGTGTTAGAGGAATGACAGCGGGAGAGCTACACAAGATAAAAGATTTATACATTGATTTTGGAAAATTTTATGCGGGCACAAAAAGGTATCTATAAAAAGCGAAAATCCCGACCGAAGTCGGGACCGCGTGTTTCGTAGGCTCCCGCCTACATTAAATATTATAACAAAAATTTTATGTCAAGCAAGAGTTATCCACAAAGAGAAAATCCAAAAATCAAAATGCAAAATTAAAATTTATCCAAAGGATGGGAAGGTAAAATTATGAAAAAATTAAAACTGGAAGTTAAAAACGTAATTAAAAAATTTAAAGATTATGACCAAAGGTAAGAAAAAAGAAACAAAACAAGCGAAAAACAGAGGCTTGGTTAAATTTAGTGATATTAAAGGATTAATGAAAATTTTACAGCAACCAACAATTAAGATTGCTGAATTTCTTACTGGTGTTTTAGTATCTGAATTAAAAGATTGGAAATTATCTGCAGGAAGATTAGTTCAAAGCGTAATAAAGGGAAATTTATTGACGCAATTAGGACGAGAAATAAAAAAATATCAAATGAAAGGAGAGATTAAAGAAGACTATTTAGAAAACAATATAAACCAAGCATGTTTTAAAGAAATATTGACTTTTATAGATAGTGAAACGCCTGATGAGATCCGATTTAGGGCGATGAAGTCAATATTCTTTTGTAGTATTTCTAAAGACACAAAACTAGAAGATCAAATTTTAGCCTACCAATTAATGCAGATTTGTAAACAACTTAGTAGCGGGGAAATCTTGATTTTGAAGGCAATTTGGGATATGCGGCACAATCGTATAAAGGCGGGTGTAACACTTAATCCTTCAACAACAAGAGCAAGAGAATGGTTGAAAAATATTGCATTACAAATAGGACATAACTTGCCACATCTAGTTGAGTTGCACGAACGTAAACTAATTGAGTTAAGTTTAATAACCAGTCGTACATATCCTGATAGAAGTGGCATTACTCATGGGAGCTTTTATCGTCTCACTGATCTTGGAGTAAAACTCTGCGAATTTATCACAAGATATGAGTAATCAGGTAGAACCTAAAACTTGGCAAAAAGCGGAGTTGGGAAAGATAAAACAAATTCAAAAATCAAAATGCAAAAGTCAAAATTAATAATAAATAATTTTTCTGAAGCTTGTTCTAAAATTAGGGAGGCAGTGTATGGAATTAAGGCTTTTTCTCAGATAAGTCAGAACCAATTTAATATAAGTACCGGAACAGCTTTTATGATAACACCCGGTATTTTAGTCACAACTGCTCACCTTTGTCATATTCAGAATGATCCTGCTCAACCAAGACATTCAAACTTTACAGTTATCAGAGCTCCAGATATTGGTCAACAAATGGAAAGATGTATTTTTATAGCAGAAGATGTCGAACGAGACATTGCGTTATTGAAAATAGTCAACCCTCGTTCTACTCTTTGTGTTAAACTAACTAAACAACGAATTGTTCCAGGAACCCCAGTAGGTTCTATCGGATTTCCTCTCGCTTTTATTGATCCAAACACTGGAACTTTTCATTTAATTGAGCGATTTCAGGGAGCGTATATATCCTCTTTTCATCCAATTACCGCGCCTACTGGTAGAGAACTATATTCATATGAAACAGACGCTCTAATGTATAAAGGTTCCAGCGGTTGTCCCGGTTTTTTAGTAAATGGTGAGGTATTTGGAATGCATAATGCTTCTATCGTTAATCAACCACGAATTAGTGAAAGAGAAAGGCAACAAGAGATTCGATTAGCTATATCTTTATGGGTTCCAGCAGAGGATATTATAAAGTTTGCAAAAAATAATAATATTGAGATATGAAAAACCAGAGCAATAATAATCTACCCAAAGGATGGCGGAAGGTGAAGTTGGGGGAAGTAGTGAAAGTTAAAAGAGGGGCATCTCCAAGACCAATTATGAAATTTCTTGGAGGAAATATCCCTTGGGTGAAAATATCGGATGCCACAGGAATTTCTAGTAGATTTATTAATAATACAAAAGAAAAAATAATCAAAGAGGGAAAGAAAAAAAGCATCTTTCTCCCTAAGGGAAGTTTAATTTTAGCCAATAGTGGTCAGGTAGGATTTCCTAAACTTTTAGGAGTTGATGGATGCATTCATGACGGTTGGTTATGGTTTTCAGATTATAACGGGATAGATAAAATGTTTCTTTTTTACTATTTAGAGTTTAAAAAGAATTTATTAAAGAATATTGCTGATGGATCTACACAGAAAAATTTAAATACTTTTATTTTAGAAAATTTAAAGATTATAATTCCTGAAGACATCAACCAACAAAAACGCATTGCGGATATTCTTTCTGCTTTTGATGAGAGGATTGAGTTGAATAATAGAATTAATCAAATTTTAGAAGAAATGGCGCAGGCGATTTTTAAGGAGTGGTTTGTAGCTCCTAACATGATAGGGAATATAAATAAAAAGTGGCAAATATTAAATGCGCAAGAAGTTTTAGTTTTTGAAAAAGGAATAGAACCTGGTTCGAGATATTATAGTGAGAAAAGAAAAGATGGATATATTCCTTTTTATCGGGTTCGGGATTTAGATAAAGTAACGGGTGTGGATGTATATATTCCTGAAGAAATAGCCCAAGGAAAAACTTGTAAAGAAAATGATGTTTTATTGTCTTTAGACGCGACTATTGGAAGAGTAAAAATCGGATGTAATGGGGCTTTCTCTTCTGGTATTCGTAAAGTTTATTCAAAGGATGGTTTTATTAAAAACTCTTTTATTTATTTCTGGCTTAAAACTCCATATGTTCAAAATACTATTTTAGAACACGCTTCCGGAACAACAATTTTGCATGCAGGACGGTCCATTAAATATTTAAAGTTTCCTTTCAATAAAGAAGTGATTCAAAAAATACAAACAAAGGTCGATCCAATCTTTGAAAAAATTTTGCACATACTAAAAGAAAACCAAAAACTCTCCGCTCTCCGCGATTTGCTTTTGCCAAAATTGATGAGTGGGGAGGTGAGAGTATGAGAAACAAAAGATTAAAAACTAATAGTTCTGAATCTGAAGATTATTTAGAAGAGGTGAAAGAGGTGATGAGAAAAAATGATAAGTTTTTATTAGAGAATGGGAAAGAATATTTAAAGACGATTTTTTTCTTCGTTAGTGTAGATGTTATCGACTATGTTACCCAAACCACTTCTTTGCCAAACTTAAAAAAACATTATCAAAACTGGGCGATGTATGCTTATATTTTCCATGTTTTACAACCTGTCTCTTATGGAATATTAATTGATTTATTAGTAGGAAATTTACCAAATTGCTTTTTTGGTTTGAGAGTGTTATTGGAGACGCTAGCTAAAAGCTATTATGCTGATGCTAAATACCCCTCTCATTTATATTTTGAACAAAAACTTCAGCTTTTAGAGATTGATTTAAAAAAGAAAACCATTAGCGAAATGATGAAAGAAGTAGATGATCTGTTAATGTTAAAAAATAAATGTTATTCTATTTGGAATGAGATTTCTTCCAAGTGGATTCATTCTAAAGGACTCATAAATAGAATAACTTCTCAGATTGCGAAAAAGGGAGATGTACCTGCGTGGGCTTTGATTGTTCCTTGTCCTTACAATAAAAACGATTTATCAGAAATTGCAAATTTTTATAGAGTATTTTCAGATTTCAAAAAAATAAATAAAGAAGCAATTGAAAGTTGGAAATCATTTTTAAATTAATGAAATAAACTAATAAATATGTCAAAATTTACCGAACAAAGTCTAGTTGAACTTTCATCCATTGATTGGTTCAAACAACTTGGCTATGAATACAAATTTGGACCAAATATTTCTACTGGTGGGGTTTTGGTTGAAAGAGATTTTAAAGATGTGATTTTAGAAAATAGATTGAGAAATGCTTTGAGGCGGTTAAATCCGAATTTGCCAGAGAAAGGAATTGATGAGGTGGTTTATAAATTAAAACATATTGAGCATCCAAATTTAGAGATTGCCAACAAAGAAGCTTGGGAGTTATTAACTCAAGGAGTAAAAATTAAAGTTAGAGACAAAAATGGAGAGATAAAAGGAGAAATTGTTAAAGTTATTGATTTTGATGATCCGTTAAATAATGAATTTTTGGTAGTCAATCAGTTGAGTATTCAAGGAACAGAAAGAATTCGTCGTCCTGATTTAGTTGTTTTTATCAATGGAATTCCGATAGCGATTTTTGAATTGAAAAATCCACGGATTGAAGAGGCAACAATTCGGGATGCTTATGAGCAATTACAAGATTATAAAAAAGATATTTCAGATATTTTTAAATACAATCAAATTTTAGTTGTGAGTGATTTATCTGAAGCAAGATATGGGACAATTTCTGCTTCTTGGGAGTGGTTTAAAGTTTGGCGGGGAATTGAAGATCCAAAAGAAAAGTTAAAAGGAATTTCTCAATTAGAAGTTTTGATTAAAGGAATTTTTCAAAAATCTCGGCTTTTGGATATTATTGAAAACTTTATTGTTTTTGAGGCAGATAGCGAAAAAGAGGTTTCAAAATATACCAAAAAAATTTGCTTGTATCATCAATATTTTGGAGTTAATAAAGCTGTCCAAGCAACCTTGAAAGCATTAAAACCAGAGGGAGATGGCAGAATTGGTGTTTTTTGGCATACTCAAGGAAGCGGGAAAACCCTTTCAATGGTTTTTTATGTGAATAAAGTTAGAAAATTAGAAAAGCTTAATTCTCCAACATTTGTTTTTCTTACAGATAGAAATGATTTAGATAATCAATTTTATAGAACATTTTTAAGGGCAGGTTATGCGAAGATAGCCAAGCAAGCAGAAAGCATTAAAGATTTAAAAGAAAAATTGAAAACTGCTGGAGCAGAATTGATTTTTACTACTATTCAAAAATTTGGAGAGGATTTTGGTAAACTTTCAGAAAGAAACAATATTATTGTGATTGCTGATGAAGCCCATCGTTCTCAATATGCTGAACTTGCTGTTAGAGCCAGAAAAGCAATGCCTAATGCCTCTTTTATGGGTATTACTGCAACACCTATAGATTTAAGAGACAAAAACACAAAGTTAGTTTTTGGAGATTATATTGATGTGTATCCAATGAGTCAGGGAGTAAAAGACAAAGCTATTGTGCAAATTTATTATGAGGGAAGATTAGTGCCATTGCATCTGACTAATTATTTTATTGATGAAGATTTTGATAGGTTAACTTGCGAAATTGAAGCCGAAGCTAAAGAGTCTTTGAAAAGAAAATTTGCTAGATTAGAGCAGTTAGTCAGTGTCCCAGATAGAATGAAAAAAATTGCTCACGATATCGTTAATCATTTTAATGGTAGAGGCATAGAAGGAAAAGCAATGGTAGTGACAATTAGCAGAAGGGTGGCTGTGGAAATGTATAAAATTATTTCAAACATCAAAAACGCTCCAGAAGTGGCAGTAGTGATTTCAAAGCCAGAAGAATTTAAAAATCAAATTAAAGAGACAAATATCCGAGAAATAGAAAGAAGATTTAGAGATCCTAAAGATCCATTAAAAATGGTTATAGTTTGTGATATGTGGCTGACAGGTTTTGATGTGCCTTGTTTAACTACAATGTATTTTGACAAACCCTTAAAAAATCATACTTTAATGCAAGCGATAGCGAGGGTGAATAGAATTTATAAAGATAAACCAGGAGGTTTAATTGTAGATTACATTGGAATTGCTGATGATTTAAGAAAAGCTTTAAGAATATATGATCCGTCTGTTAGGAAAGAATCAATGATACCACTTAAAAAAGTTATTGATAAGATGTTAGAGAAATATGATATTGTGAAATCAATGTTTACTGGGGTAGATTTTTCAAAATGGAAATATCTTGAAGATAGTGAAAAAGCGCGACTTTTTGAAAAAGCAGTTAATACGATTATTACCGATTTGAAAACCGGAAGGATAGATGAGGATAAGAAAAAAAGATTTTTAGAGGAATCATTAAAATTAATCAAATTGCATTCTTTTGTAATGCCGCATAAAGAGGCATACGAGATAAAAAATGACATTGAATTTATCAAAGCGATAAGAAGTAGGTTGATTAAATATACGGTTAATAAAAAAGGAGTAATTGAAGAAAGTTTAGAATCAATAATTAAAGAACTGGTTTCAAAAAGTATTGCTGCAGAAGGGGTAATAGATATTTTTGCTTTACAAAAGAAAGAAAAACCAGACATTTCAATCTTAGATGAAAAATTTTTAGAAGAATTAAGAAAAAGTGAGTACAAAAATTTGTCAATAGAAATTTTAAGAAAACTTTTGTCTGATAGAATTAAATTGAAGATGAAAAAGAATAAAATTCGTTATAAATCATTTTTAGAGCTATTAGATAAAACTATTGAAGATTATGAAAATAGAATATTAAGCGCTTCAAAAGTCATTGAGCGATTAATAGAATTGGCAAAAGAGATAAAAAAATCGGAAAAAACAGCAGAAGAAATGGGATTAACTGAAGAAGAGTTGGCTTTTTACGATGCTATTGCGAGTAAAAAATTAATCAAACAAGATGAAAAAATTAAAGAAATAGTAAAGGAATTAGTTAAATCAATCCGGAGAGATTTATTTGTTGATTGGACAAATAATGAGATTATTAAAGCAAGAATAAGAGA
>CAZSPB010000008.1:0-9358 GCA_964608725.1 uncultured archaeon | reverse complement strand
TAAAGACAATACAAAGAAAACCTTTTTCATCCTATCACCCCTAAATGATTTTTATTTTGAGTGTGATTTTTTCTTCAGTCACATTCAGTCTGCTAAATTCTACTATATTTCCTTTTTCTCCAGGAGTATACACAAATTCAACGTACAAAGTTAAAGTTATAAAACGAACAGGATTATTAAACTCTATATCTGCAAACTCTGTTGCTCCTCTTAGTTGAGTTCCTATTATGTCGCCAACTACTTCAAGAGAAGAAGGAAACATCCACTTTATGTAAAGAATTTTCCCTTCACCTGAAACTTCACATTTTTGCCATATATGATTCTTTTCATCAACTTCTTTCCAAGGATGTTCTTGACATATGTTTGCCTTGCTTATTATTTTGTAATATATACCATCTTCTTTCCCAGTTATTTCACCTCTAGTAACTGAGAAAATACATTTGTTACTTATTCCTGTTCTAGCAGTTTCTATAATTTTATCATTACAATGCTGAAAATCTGATTTTATAGTCTTTATTTCTGAAACATCCATAAAACTTTCTACACTGCTGGTAGTCCAAGGCAAAACAATTGTTACGAGCGAAGCTATGAGAAGCATAATGAGAAGCACTTGTATTATCGTAACTCCATGCATATATTATAAATTTATTTTTTCTATATAAAAGCTAGAGCGAGAATTCAGAATAGAAAAAAGTTTTATTTTTAATTTAGTAACCTAAAATGTTCTCTTCTATAACCAATCCACATTTTTTACAAATTACTTCTTTCTTTGTTACTAGAACCTTTTCTGAACCACACTCTGGACACTTCATATTAGTCTTTAAACTTAGAAAAAATTTAAGCTTTTTTACTTTTCAAATTATAGTTTCTAAAATTATTATACTTCTTTCGAGTAAAGAAAGCTTTAAATAATAAATAGTTTGTCTCGTAATTGATTGTTATGAAAAGGAGAAAGCTAAAGACAAAAGAAGTTGAATTGAAAAAAGTAGTTCCTGATACTTCTTCGATTATTCATGGAAAACTTAGAAGTTTGATGAAAAAAGAGAAAATAGAAGAAATAATAATTCCAGAAGTTGTTATAGGAGAATTGCAAGCTCAAGCAGCAAAAGGTAGAGAAATAGGTTTTGTGGGGTTAGATGAAGTAAAAAAGATAAGAGAAATAGCTGAAAAAAAGAAGGTAAAAATAAGATTTTTTGGTGAAAGGCCTAGTTATGAAGATATCCTTCTTGCCAAATCTGGAAGGATAGATGCTTTAATACAAGATGTTGCTAAAGTTAATAATGCTGTTCTCATTACTTGTGATTTGTTACAAGCTTTGGTTGCTGAAGCAGAAGGTGTTAAAGTTAAGTACTTTGAACCTTGGGAAAGACAAAAGAAGATAAGAATAGAGAACTTTTTAACACCAGATACCATGTCTTTACATTTGAAAGAAGGTGCTTTGCCATATGCAAAAAGAGGAAAACCCGGTAATGTGAAGTTAATTACTTTAAGAGAAAAGCCCATGAAAACAGAAGAAATTGAAGCTATAATAAATGAAATTCTTGATGCTGCAAGATATGAAGAAAATTCTTTTATTGAATATGGAGAGCATGGAGCTACTGTCGTTCAATTAAAAGAAAATAGAATTGCCATAGCTAGACCTCCTTTTAGTGATGGATTAGAAGTAACTTTAGTTAGACCAATAGTGAAACTAACTTTAGATGATTATAAACTTTCTTCAAAACTTAAGGAAAGACTTGCCCAAAGAGCAGAAGGTATTTTGATAGCAGGACCTCCAGGGTCAGGAAAAACTTGTTTTGCTAGTTCTCTAGCAGAGTTTTACTTTAATCAAGGAAAAATAGTTAAAACTATGGAGTCACCAAGAGATTTGCAGGTTCCACCAGAAATAACTCAATATGCACCTTTAAATGGAAGCTTTGCAAAGTCAGCTAACATTTTACTTTTAGTGAGGCCAGATTACACTATATTTGACGATATAAGAGACACTAGAGATTTTGAGATATTTTCTGATATGAGGTTAGCTGGAATTGGAATGGTTGGTGTTGTTCATGCAACAGATCCTATAGATGCTATCCAAAGGTTCATAGGAAGAGTTGAATTAGGAGTTATACCACATGTTATTGACACTATAATATTCATAAAAGATGGAAATGTAGAAAGAGTTTTCTCTTTGAGTTTAACTGTTAGAGTCCCTCATGGAATGACTGAAGCTGATTTAGCAAGGCCAATAGTTGAAGTTAGAGATTTTGAAACAGGAAGTTTAGAATATGAAATTTATACTTATGGTGAACAAACAGTTGTAGTTCCAGTTAAAAGAGAAAAGAAAAGTGCTTTAATAAGGCTTGCTGAAGAAAGAGTAAAGTCTGAAATAAGAAAATTTGATCCTTCAGCAGAGATAGAATTCCTTTCAAGAAACAAGGCAGTTATTAAAGTTAGAAACGAATCAATACCAAAAATAATAGGAAGAAATGGAAAGACAATAAAGAAGATAGAAGAGAAGTTAGGGATTTCTATTGAAGTTCAACCTCTAGTTGAGTCTTTGGGAAAAAAGGTAAAATTTAATGTTCATGAAACAGGAGCTTATATAGTTCTAACTTTTGAAAAAAAATTATCAGGAAAAAATGCAAACATTTACGTTGATAATGAGTACCTTTTTACGGCAACTATAGGAAGGAAAGGCCAAATAAAGGTTTCGAAAAGCTCTGATTTAGGGAAAGCCTTGTTAAGAGCTATAGCTACAAAAAAAGAAGTAAAGGCTTTCATCTAATTTTTAATATTCTTAGCTTTAATCTATCATTATGCCCTGGTAGCTCAGTTTGGATAGAGCGCCTGCCTCCTAAGCAGGAGGTCGCGGGTTCAAATCCCGTCCAGGGCATTAAAGTTTTTTATATGGAAGCAAAATAATTAATATGCGAAAGAGAATTAAGACTGGAGTGCCAGGATTTGATGATCTTGTTAATGGTGGTTTGATAGAAGGTTCTTTAACTTTATTAACAGGAACAGCAGGAACAGGAAAAACTTTATTTTCATCACAATTCATTTTTAGTGGTATAAAAGAGTTTAAAGAACCTGGAATTTATGTGAGTTTTGAAGAACCAATAGAAAACATAAAAGAAAATTGTTTAAATTTTGGTTGGGATTTTAGGCAGTTTGAAAAGAGAGGAAAAGTCATATTTGTGAGGTATGACCCTTTTCACGTTGAAGATATTTATGAGCTAATAGAAACTAACATAAAGAGAATAAATGCACAAAGAGTTGTTTTAGATTCAATTTCTGCTTTAGGACTTTACATAAAAGAAATTTCTGAAATAAGGAGGACAGTTTTTCAAATATCTTTGCTTTTAAGAAAACTCAATTGTACTTCAATACTCATATCCGAAATACTACCAATGCAACCAGCTTTATCAAGATTTGGCGTTGAGGAATTTGTGACAGATGGAGTTATAGTTTTATATTATACTAGAACAGGCTCGCAATTTTCTAGAGCATTAACTGTTTGGAAAATGAGAGGTACTGCTCACTCAAATAAATTACATCCTTATAAAATAACTGATAAGGGAATAATGATATATCCAAAAGAGGAAGCTATTATAAAAATGTAAGAATATATATCGCACTTTCTAATTTAGTAATATGAATAAAAAGAAAAAAGTAGAAGATTACCATTTTCTTAAAAAACCAGCTATTCATCTTTTCGGAAAGCTTGTTGATAAATATTCAAATTACTTTCAACCTTTAAGAGAATCTTTAATAATGGCCGATACAAAGATGCTTTTCAGAACTTACCTTTCCATAGTATTTTTCCTAACTCTCCTGGTTTTCATTATAGTTTTCATTTTAACTTTAGCATTTTCACTTTACTTTAAACTAAACATAATTTTAACTGTTTCTGGTCTAATAATAGTTCCATCTTTCTTTTCAGCTCTAACTTTTTTCTTATATTACACCTATCCCACATCTATGATGGAAAAAAGAAAGAGTGATATAGAAGCTAATTTACCTTTTGCAATAAACCATATGGCTGCTATAGCAGAATCAGGTGTTCCTCCTAGAGTTATATTCAAAGTTATTTCTCAATTTAAGGAATATGGAGAAGTCTCAAGAGAATCTAGAAAGATAGCGAGAAATATTGAAGTCTTTGGTCTTGATGAGATAAGAGCAATAAAAGATGTTGCATCAAGAACACCATCTGCACAGTTTAAAGACCTTTTGTATGGAATACTAACTGCAATTCAGACTGGTGGGAGTTTAAAAAATTTTTTGAAAGAAGAATCTGAAAGAATCATGTTTGAATACAAACTTAAAAGGAATAAGTACTTACAACAACTTTCAATTTACGCTGATTTTTATACAGCTTTGTTAGTTGCCGCACCTTTCATTTTTGTTATAATCCTTCCTTTATTAGGAATGCTTGGAGGTAAAATTTTCGGTTTCACAGCTCAAGAATTAGTTGATTTTGGAGTGTACGGGCTCATTGCATTAAACTTGGGTTTCCTAGTATTTTTACAACTAACTCAACCAAAAATGTGATAAAATGAAAATTAGTTTCAAAGTGAAAATAAGTTTACTCACAATATTCTTAGGTTTAATTTTATTCCTTTTCAATTATTTTTTCATTAAATTTGACCTTTTAATTGTTTTATCCTTTGTTATTGCTTTAAGTGGATTTTTGATAATGGAATATTTAGATTATAAGAGAAACAAAGAGATAGAAGAAAGATTTCCTGACTTCCTTAGGGATGTAGCAGAAAACATGAGAACTGGAATGACTTTACCTCAAGCTATAATTGCTACCAAAAATACTTATTATGGTGCCTTAACTCCTTATGTTAAAAGGATAGCTACTCAAATTGATTGGGGAGTTCCATTTGATGAAATCCTTAGAAAATTTTCAAAAGATAGAACAAAGCTTGTTAAAAGATCGATTTCTACAATAATAGAGGCTCATAGAGGTGGTGGTGATATTTCTGAAATATTAGATTCTGTTGGTAAAAGTATGATAGAAATTAATAGAATAATGAAGGAAAGAGCTTCTACAATTTATAATCAAATTGTGGTTGGTTATGTTATCTTCTTTTTATTTATAGGAATTTTAATAGTTCTTCAAACGTTCCTTTTACCAAGTCTGCACTTTCTTTCTGAAGGAACAGCCTCACTCGAAGCATTTTACATCCAAACATTCAAACTTTTAGTTTTAATTCAAGGATTCTTTGCTGGCCTTGTTATAGGAAAGATGTCAGAAGGTAGAATAATAGCAGGGATAAAACATTCCTTTTTATTAATAATAGCAGGCTACACCATCATTTCTTTGTTTGCATAAAACTTTTATGATACCCTAATGAATTAATTAGTATGAAGGGTGTGTCGCCCCTTTTATCTTATGCTACAATGTTTGTTATAGGAATTTTTGCAGCATCTCTTATTTTATTTTCAATTTCAAACATACTCAATGATTTAGAAAAACGTTCAATTTTGAGTGAAATGGATTATGTTATAGAAAATATTAGAAAAGAAATTTTGGTACTTTATTTTTCTAACGTGAATGAAGGGAAAGTTAACCTTTCAATACCAACTACCATAGCTGACAAAAAATATCTTATAGAATTCTTACCAAAAAGAATTAGGATGAAAATTAATTTTAAAGGAGAAATTCTTGAAAAGGAGAGAAAAGTTAACATTACTGCTAACTTAAGTGGAATTTCATATCCACCAGCTTCGATTTATTTGAAAAGAAATCAAAATGTTTTGATGAAGTTGATTTAATGTCTCATGTGGATTTTGTTGTTGCATTTGGTGTTGTGATTTTAACTATATCTTTAATCTTTTCTTTTCTAAGTAGCACGTTTACAAATCAATTTTCTGTTTTAAAGGAGAGCGAAGTAAAAGTATCATCTTTAACACTTGAAAAACAGTTACTATCTCCAAGTGGAATTTTATTCTCAAAGATTGGAGAGGTTTCTTGTAAATTTGAAAATACAGGAAATTATTCACGTGTTGAAGAAATAAACTTAAACTTTACACCTCAAGTAGAAAGTATTCGTGTTTATGATAACTTCTTTAACGAAATTCCTTCAACTCATTCAAATATAAATGGGAAAACGGAATTAAAGTTCTCAATTTCATTAGAAGCATATGAGAAGAAATATGTTAACATTTATTTAAAAGGAAATTTGAGCAATATAGAGTTTTCAAGACCAAGTGATATGAGTATTGTCTTAGTTTATAGAGATGATTTTGAAGTAGTTTCCCAAGAAAAATGCAATTCTCTTAAAAGTTATCCAGAGTTAAAAGATGAAATAGGATTTTTACATAATTTTTTCTTAAATATTACAAATTGTACTTATGGCCTAAGACCACCACAAGCAGGAAATATAATAGTTAAAAAGTATCCCATTTTATTTGAAACTTTAAATTTTTCTTTAATACCAACTGAAGCAAGGTTATTAGTATGGTAAAAGGCCTTACTTACACTTTAGAAGCAATCATAGGGTCTGTTATCATTCTTTTAGCTCTTTCAACTTATTTCACTTTTACACCAATTAGTAAAATAAGCACTTCAATTGGTTATGATTGCCTTAGAGAAGCAGACAACAAAAATGTTTTAAGATATTATGCTGCAAACAACTTTATTGAAGATTTGAACAGCTTTTTAAGAAATTGTCTTCCTACAACTTATGATTTTAAAGTGAAAATTTGTAATAAATTACCTTGCAATGAAACTTTACCAGAAAATAAAAGTATTACTATTTCAAGTTATTTAATCTCAGGTTATACAAATTTTCAACCACTTCTCATCAATTTATGGGTTTGGCCAAGATGAAAGGTCAAATTTTCATTTTATTGTTAATATTAATTTTAATAGCCTTACTTTCCTTAAGAACGAGAAGAGTAGTTCTAATAGAAGAAAAAAATCCAATTTACGAGACTTTTTTGAACTTAAAAAATGAGTTGATAGAGACTATTGACTTATCGTTGTTAAATGGAGAAGATATAACAACAAATCTTAACAATTTCATAAACTTTTCTCAAAACATACTTAAACATAAAGGTTATAACTCAGAAGTTAATTATACAATAACAAGTAATGGGAAAGTAATTACAGTTTTTTTGAATTTGTCTTTGAGTTATAAAAATTCGTACTTAAAAGATAATTTGGTAATTAATAGGACAGTATATTCATGAAAGGTATACATCCCATAATAGGTGCAGTGTTAATATTAATAATCTCAATAAGCATTATTGCAATTGTTCTAGAAACTGGAAAACAACCAACACAAAGAATTAAAGAGATGATGTTATTCAAAGAAGGAAAGAGTAATCTCAAGTTAATTAAAAGTTATATAGAGAGGGTAGTTGAAGAAGGAGAAGGTTCATCGAGAATTGCAACTTTCAGTGTTACAAATGGGAACTATATTGTAGAGCCAATTAACGATAGTGTAACATTTCTTATGGAAACTAGAGAGCAAATATTTGGTGTTGGTGTATCTAAAGTTGAGGATGGAATTAACATTATTGGAGAAAAAGGGAAAATTATTATGAAATTAAATTTTTCAAGCATTGATTTAATTGAAGGTTGTAAGTTTGGTAGAGGTGATCATGAAATTTTAATAAAAAATTCAGGCTATAACTCAACTAATGAAAAGCAAATAGTTCTTGTAAAAGCTTTAAGATAATTTATATAAGGAAAAAATAATAAGTGTTTATTATGAAGGGAGTTTCACCTCTTGTTGCTTCTGTTTTATTGATTGTTATAACTATGGGTGTTGCTGCTGTTCTTGCAACCTTCGTTTCCTCTTACACAAGACAAACTCTACAAACATCGTTACCAACATGCATTGGAGGTAATTTAGTTTACATTAGTGCTGAATATCCAAAATGGGATGATGCAGGTAAAAAAATAATAGCAGTTGTAGAAGCTCAGAATGTTCCATTAGGAGATTTTAAGTTTGATATAATTTTGAGTAATGATACTGCTTTTTCAGTTTCAGATATTCAAGGCCTTTCCCTAGCACCAGGTGCAACAGGCACTATTATGACATCTTCTCTTTCTTTAAGCAAAACTGATATAAAACAAGTTAGAGTTTCTACAAATTGTAGTAATGTGAAAACAGAATGGACAACTCTCAGATAACTATTTTATAGTTATTAACTTAATAATTTTAGGGGTTTTTATGGCTTTTAGTTATAAAAATAAAAGAGGAATAACTTTTTGGTTACATCAAAGGGGGAGACTTTTCTTTTTTTCAAGAGATCCAGAAGGTGCCGTTGATTTACCTCCAGGTAAGTGGGAAGTTATTGAGAATGAAAGAACAGGATTACCCATGCTAAAAAAGAAGGTCTAAAATGAAAAGAAAAAGGAAAAAAGAATCAAAGTTACCTTTAATTATTTTTATAATTCTCACACTTTTTTCTTTCATTTCATTAGGAGTTCTAAATTTAATTCAATATTCAAATTATGTTGTTGCCGATGTTTTACAAGTTTCTGGAACTTTTGTCATAGTTGGCCATAACTGTACAGCTATAATTGCACAAACAAGCCCTGAAAGAGCTTACTCTATAGAACTTGGTTTAAAAAGAATAATAGAAGAGAGGCCAAACACTCATGACATCTTTGCTTCTGTTTTAAGAACTTATAATATAACTTTAGATTCAGTAGCTATAGAAAGATTTGATGGAAATTATTACTATGCTAACCTTTACTTAAGAAGTGGTAATAAAATACTAAAAATAGATGCAAAACCTTCTGATGCTATAGCTTTAGCTTTAAGAATGAATTCAACTATTTACATAAATAAAACTCTTCTTGAAGAAATTGGAAGGAACGTTTGTTAATTACTCAAAACAAATTTTACAGCCTTTTAAACGTGGAAATGAAATTAAATGTAATTCGCACAACAACCCTCTTTTTCTTATTAATTTGCATATTTCACAAAAAGCGTTAAGAAGTTTTATAGGATCTTTCAACTCATCTGACGCAATTCTATCCACAAATTCCTCTATTTTTCTATCCACAATTTCATCCTTTTCTAAAATTTTAACTTTTTTACCTCTTATTTCTCTCTTATATTGGGATATTGCTGATTGAGTTAACCCTAACTTCCTTGCTGCATTTTCTTGAGTTAACTCGTATTTTTCAATAAGCCTCTTAGCTATTAATGCCCTTAATGCTGGTAATAACTCTTGGGAAACAATTTCACAATAAGGTTTCATTAAAACACCGTTATATTTATTTATTCATTTCTTTAAATATTTTACTTTTGCGGATAAAAGAAGTTTGGGTATGCGAAGAGTTGGCAAAGAGCAATACTTATTTTCTTTTATGTTTGGAATACCAGTTGATGAAAATTATCCAATACAG
>CAZSPB010000007.1:0-9565 GCA_964608725.1 uncultured archaeon | reverse complement strand
CTTGCTTACTTTCAATCCTTCGTAATAAACGCCAAACGGAAGGGAGTCTAACTCCTCACAAGCGCCCGGGCTGGACACAAGAAATCGATTTCCTAGTCCCTTAATTTTACAATTTTTTACCTTTCGTAAATATATTACTCCTCAAGATTTATATCTTTAACATACGAATCGTAAAAAAATACAGTTATTTAGCTAGATTTCCTTAACGAAGAAAAATATAAGACTTTTTATAAAAAGGCATTAACACTATTCAGAATGTACAACAACTTTCATTTTCAAGATATACCTTAGATAAGATAAATCTTCTAAGGATAAATGTCTGTGTATAACTACAGTTTTCTTATCTTTTATTATCCTAAATTTGTTCGTAAATTGGGAAACTACTTTTTTTATAGTTTTGTAGGAAGGTAAATAACTTATACAAATATGCCTGTTCTTGCAGAAAGGATTACAATGAAAACCATTCTTTAAGTAATTAACGTTATAATCGGGTAAGTTTTCAAAATAACTTAAAGCACAGGAAGTATGAAAAAATATGGGATAATTAGGATATTTTTTATGTGAAACTTCTGCTATTTTTTTTCTCGTTTCATCAGATAATTTTTTATGAATAGCGTAATACTTTTCGTATCTAACATTTATACCTAATTTTTTAAGATTGTTTACAACTCTTAAGGGTAGTCTTATGCCAGATACCACAGAAGCATAACATCTCCTTGCAACAAACTCCAAAATTTTTTTAATCACTTTAATGTTGTCATTCAGACCATTTATGATTGGTCTCCAATAATGGATAGATTTTATACTACTTTTGGATAAGAGTTTTATATTTTCTTTTTGGATTTTACTATCAACTTTTTCTAACGGAAAGGATAGACCCGAATATGATGTGAAATGATATATATTAAGAGAAAGATTTTCAATTAAATCTAATTCCTCAGGAGAATAAGAGAGTTTAGAAATAATTACTAAAGGATTCTTCAAGTTATAGTTGGCAAAAAATTTCAACACCTCAAAAGTAGATTCCTTCACTCCAGGCAAAAGAGGATCCGATTTATTATTTATTGCAATTGGGGTAATGTTCGGTATGAAATACTTATTATTCAACAATAATCCCATTAGCTGTTTGGGTGTTGCTACTTTTTGAGGAAAATCTGGCAGGCCGAATGCATGGCATACGCAGTAAACACATCCCAAATTACAACCTACATGAGTGTTAATTGAAAGGAAAGATTTTAAGTACTGTATGGGTTTTTTGTTAAAAGAGGTTTGCAATTCTCTTTTATTGTTCATATTTAACTTTTCTGAATAAAAAAATAAATATGGTAACTTTGATTATTTTTGATGCAGGAGGTGTTCTTTATGAGAATTTAAGGAAAGAAATAATTTTGAATCATTTAGTAAAATTTTTGAACTTTCACGGATACAATTCGCATACTACATTAGAAGATATATGGGATAATCTTTATAAATTAGGAAAAATTGGAAAACTTAGTTTTAAAAAATGTAATTTAATGCTTTTTGAAAAAATCAACGCTGAAGAATTAGTAGAAGAATGGATAAAATTTTATGAAAAGCTATGGAAAAAATATGCAAGAGCAAAAGGCAATGTAAACTTTGTTCTTTCAAAACTAAAAAAGAAAGGATACAAAATGGCAATCTTATCCAATAGCGTTACTTCTAGGAAAGAAAAAATAAAGTTTCTTAGATTATCTGGTATTAATACTAGACTATTTGATGCTATATTTACATCACATGATATTGGTTATACAAAACCTCACAAACTTTCATACATTACAGTTTTAAATTACTTTAATTTAACACCAAATGATGTAATTTTTATCAGCGATGATAAGAAAGAAATCAAAGGAGCTTGCGAATTAGGTATGAAAACAGTTTACATAGGCGAACATAATATTTCTCAAGCTACTTACTGTATTAAAAGCTTAAAAGAATTGTTGAGTATACTCTAATTGATAAAAATGAGAAAGGTAGTTATTACAGGAGGTCCTGGATGCGGAAAAACAAGTTTAGTTAATTACCTGGAAAAATTAGGATATTACACACTTCCCGAGGTATTTCAAACCGCTAATAGTGAAGAAAGAATGTTGTTAGAGAAACTTTATGAAACAGACTTGCTAAAGTTTGAAGAAAGGGTTTTTAAAATGCAAATAAATTTAGAAAACAAAATTCCTCCTACACAGGATCTTGCCTTTTTAGATAGGGGATGTGGAGATATAATAGCGTATTTAAGGGTTTACGGATTCTCAGCCCCCGAGTGGATGATAAAATTATCCAAGAATCGATATGATGCAATTTTTGTTCTAGATTTAATAAAGAGTCTAAAACTTACAGGAAGGAGGGGAAGAAAAAGGAAGGAAGTACACAAAGAAATAATATCTACTTATAAAAATCTAGGTTATCAACCTGTAAGAGTACCTCAAATGAGTATTCGAGACCGAGCGATGTTTATATTAAAATATGTTAAAGATAAAATTTATTTATGATTGATTTTGAAAAACTCTATAGCTTTTTACCTGATGAGACAAGATTTAAAAAATTAAGAGAAAAGACAGTGGGATTTGTTGGATTTGGATGTGCACAACTAACTGGAATGATGTTAGCTAGATGTGGAATAAGAAATTTCGTACTAGTAGATGCTGATGTATTTAAACCAGAGGATATAACTAGGAACTTATTTTGCTTCGAAAGTACTTTAGGTAAATATAAGGTGGAGGTGAGCAAAAAATTCTTGAAGGATATTAATTCAGAAATAAATGTCAAAGTCTATAAAAAACTTCTGAATGAGAACAATGTATATTTGCTTGAGGATGTAGATGTAATTGTTGAAGCAACAGGTCACCCAGAAGTTTTAAAAATACTCTTAAATTTTGGAAAAGCAAAAAGTAAACCTATTATTACTTTTAGACCACAAGTAGAAAAATGTATAATTTCTGTATTTAAGCCAACTTGTAGCTCTTCTCTCAAAAAAGAATTTCTTTGTATTAGATTAAAGACAAAAATTGTACATCCGTTACTATTACTAATAACACATTCTTTAGTTTGTTTACAAGTAGTAGGAATACTTACCAATGGTAACGTAATTTCATTTCCAGAAGTAATCTATATTAACTTAAATAATAAAAATCCTGTTGATATAAAAAATTTTGGGGAAGTGAAAAATGAGTTACTTTGATAGACTTTTGCAAATATCAAATATTTTAGAAATCCCAGTAATAGAAGGGAAAAAATTGAGATTTGAAGTAATTAAAGAAATTTTTGTTTTTCATTATACTAACAACCCAATGTACAAAAAATATTGTAAAAAGTGTAAAATATCTCCATCATCTTTAAAAGATTTTAATGACCTGAACAAAATACCATTCCTTACTACATGGTTCTTGAAAGAGATATTTAGCTCTGACAGGAAATTAGAATTCCTTACAAACAAAAACATTATTAACCTTTCATCTAGCGGGACCACTCAAGCACCAGTTTTTTATCCCTTTGATGAAGAAACTCTAAGAAGGTCTACTCTTGCACACGGAAAAATTATTAATGAGCTGCTTCAATTTTCCTCTTCTCAGGAGTTACTCATATTATTGCCTCATCCTAGAGAAAGTGGTACAGGAATCAGTAAATTTCACAAAGATACCTACGAACCTCTTGTAAAGAAAATTTGGTGGGGTGTTGATAAAGATTTTAAACTTAAATGGAAACTTATAAAAGATTGTCTAGAAAAAAGCGATACAACCCTCCACATAATAGGTACGCATTTTATTTGGTACGAATTGTTAATGAAATTAAAAAAAGATAAATTATCAGTTGCACTACCTTCTTCTAAGGCTGTATTAACAGGCGGGTGGAAAGGTAGAGAAAAAAAGATGAGCAATAAAGAATTCTATAACTTTATAGCAAGATCTTTAAATATCCAAAAAAGAAACATTCGTGAGCAGTATGGAAACATAGATGTATATACCGTCTTTTTAAGCTGTGAGTGCAATCGACTCCATGTGCATCCTTGGGCCTATGTATCTATTAGAGATAAAAATTTAGAAGAAGTTTGTGTAGGAGAAAAGGGAGTAGCTGTTATTTTAACTTCAATAGTAACTTCCTATCCTGCTTTTATTCTTACTTCAGATAAATGCAAACTAACTATAGATTATGATGAGAAATGTGAGTGTGGAAGAATCGGTCCAACGATAGAGGTATGTGGTAGAATTAAAAAAGAAGAATTAAATTTACCTGAGGTTAATACCCAATCTCTTTAATTCTTTTTCTAATTGCTTAGCTGATTTAAAATGGACGACTTTCATCCCTAATTCTTTTGGACATTTTAAGTTTTCTATTTTATTATCTATTAAAATGCAATTTTGAGGACTTTTATTTATTTTCTTAAGGAGGAATAGGTAAATCTCTCTTTCTGGCTTTCTCATTCCTACATCACATGAGTAAATTACAATGTCAAAGAAATTTTCCAAAGTTTTTCTAAAGGAAGCTTTCTTATGAAATTTTGTCGTGTTAGAAAGCAGGCATAACTTATACTTTTTTTCTCTAAGTTTTTTCAATAAAGCAATTAATCTTCGATTAAATTTCACGTTTTCTTCATATGCTTTCATCCAAACTTTTTTCAATTCATAAATGTTTTTTATTTTTAATCTTTTACTTAGTTCTTTCCAAAAAGCTTTCTCGGAAAGTTGATTTTTCTGAACTTTAGGAGCTAGTTCAGAAACGACTTTTTCTATTAAACTGTATTTCACTCCAAACTTTTTGGAAATAGATGCAAAAATTTGCGAAGCGGGATTAGACCCTATTACATCCCCAAAATCAAAAATTAGAACTTTACTCTTCCTCATAATTTTCTTTATCTTTTTTTATTTTAAAGTTTGTAATAATTTTATGAGAACTTTCGATATAGTTTTGATAAAACCATGGTTTGAATCACCTCTACGTCCCAATTTTTCAAGAATTCTAGAGAATTTAATTTCAAAACTTAGAAATTCAGAAGAAAATATCAGACATTATTTTATTCCACGAAAAACTAGTTCACAAGACATTTCTTTTTATTTCAAGGCTTCTAAGATAATAGATATAACAAATAAATGGCCACTTCCTTATGGCCTTCTTTGCATAGCTAATTTTCTTGAAAAATTTGGTTATTCAACTAAAGTAGTTTCTTTAGATTATGAAAAACGAAAATTGAAAAGTAATAAGGAGAGTTGGCTTCGTAAAGTTCTAACTAAGTATGTAAAAAGAAGCAATATTATCGGTGTAACTTGTACATCACCGGAATACGAAGAAGCTATAGAAATCTTAAAAATTGTTAAGGAAATAGACCCAACTACTATTACAGTAATTGGAGGTCCTCACGTGACTTTCCTAAGTAAGGAAGTAGCCAGAGAACCTTGCGTTGACATTGTTGTTAGAGGTGAAGGTGAAAAAACAACTTTAGAGTTGCTTAATGCTATAGAAAGTAATAAAAGTTTGAAAAAAGTTAAAGGTATAACTTTTAAGGAAGGGGGAAAAATTTTTTTCACACCCCCTCAGAAACTTCTAGAGGCAAATGAAATTCCTATGCCAGCTTATCATCTTCTCCCAAAAAATGCAAGAAAGAAATTTGTGATTTATACTATGTTTAGTCGGGGGTGTCCTTACAATTGTTTGAATTGTGTAGAAACTAGATTTTGGAAAGGAATTAGATTCAGAAACGTAAATTCCTGTATAGAGGAACTAAAAATGCTTGAAGAAAAATTTAAAGTTCAATTTATTCATTTAGCCGATAGCTACTTTTTCGCTAATAAAAAATTCGTTCAAAAAATTTATAGGGGAATCTTAAAAGAGGGAATAAATTTACTTATAAGCTGCAATATAAGACCTGACTTCTTTAAGACTATACAAATAAGTTTTCTCAAGAAATTAGTCACAAAAACAAACTTCATAGAATTTATAATGGGTGTTGAGAGTGGATCAGATAAAATACTAACAATTCTTAATAGAAAGCATACAATTGAAGATACACGAACTTCGCTAAAAACACTTAGAAATTTACCAGTATTTATAAGAACCAATTGGATGGTTGGGTGTCCAGGAGAAACTCATCAAACTGTAGCAGAAAGTATAAACCAAATGAAGTACTTGTTCTCAAAGAATTATATGTTTGATGCTGCACCACGTCATTTTGTTCCCCTTCCAGGCCTCGAACCATTTTATAAACCTTCTAAATATGGAATAATTTTTCGTAAATTCAAATGGAGGGAATGTAACAGATTTCTGCCTATCCACAAAACTGCATGGTTAAGTGAATATGATATATTTAGTTATGTATTGTTGATGCACTTTATTCGACTTGACTACTTTATTAAAATCACAAACAAGAAAGATGAAATTAACCATATTTTGAGTAACATACAATTATTTTCGTAAATGATTTAAGTGTTAGGTTTTTTCTTTAAATTATGAGGTTTTATTTAGGTGATTTAATTTGGAGAAATGAAGTCTATCATATATATTCTGATAAGAGAAGGATTAGATACAGATACTCACTAGAAATTTCACCAGATAAAATATATATTTCCGAAGGATTTGTGGAATTAGGAATAAAAAACTCTTTAAGAAGAATACAATTTCAAAAAACCATTAAACCTTACTATATTGAGAAAGTTCTAAATTCATTAAAACTAAAAAATATCTCCCAATTGTGTATGGTTTATGAGGACTCTATGTGGGAAAGTTACTATACGGACGATTGGAAAACAGCTGGTTATACCTATAAGGGTATACGAACAAAAAAAAGACCTAACCCACAATCTAGAAAGGCTTTTATTAGATTTCCGTTTAAATTGAAAAGCAGAAAGTATGTAGGATTAGAAATTAAAGGGTGTGGCTGTGAAGGTAAAGGTATTAACTTTCACAAATTTAGAAGAGTAGGAAACCTAAACATCGATAGCGGCCCTGAAGGTGGAGCTTATTTTGAGGAAGTAGAAAAAGAATTATTTATGTTAGAAAAGCTTTATACAAGTGGTAAAAAGTCTCCTTTAGGGATTGTGGCATTTGAGCTCCCTTTTGAGGTAAATTCGCCTTTTCATGGAAAGCAAAAGCTAGGATTACTAGTAAGAGGTGTCACATCTTCTTTCAGAGTCTCTGATAGCGTGGAAATAGGAAAAGCTTTAATTCACAAAATAAAAGCTTCTCCTTCCCAGTTTTATAGAATATTTTTAGATAGATTGTTTAATGACCTAAGAACTATTATGGAATTAGGATATTATCATCTTTCGCCTAGCGACTCTAATGTTCATATAACAGGTGAAATAACCGATTTGGGGATGCTGAAAAAAATTAAGGACGAAACAGATATTTTTTATAATTTACATAATTTTTCTAGAGTCGCAATTTCGTTAGCTAATTATATCAGTTATCAGGTATCCCAGAAAAACATAGTTGAGAGAATTAAAGAAATTTTTCAGGTTGAGGGAAGAAATCTAAAAGATATCTCATTCAAGATTTATAGGAATTATATTAGTTGAAAAGTTCTGGTTTATGAAGTAAGTAAATTAAATGAAGATAACATTTTGATTCATCCAAACTTTCAGATTCAGTATTCATGTATGAACTTCTTCCGTATAATCCAAAAATTCCATCAAATATTTATCCAAAAATTTTCTTTTTTTTCAAATTTAAAAATACTCTTTTGAATAAATAGCAAAATTAGGTATACCTGCAGTAGGTAAGATAAAAAGAAAATTAAAAGAGGAGATAATAATTTTTGGTGAAGAATGATTGAGTTGATTTTAATATTCAGTGGCATAGTAATTCTAATCTTATACCTGCTTAAGAAGAGAAGATTAATTGAAAAAGGAGTTGCAAGAATTTACGAATATGGCGGACTCTTTTACTGGAATTTAAAGGAAAAAATTACAACCTTACTTCTGGTTGGTTTAGAACTATAGATGAGGCAAGAAATAATTTATACTATGAATTGAGAAGAAGAGGTATCATTTAGTTTTTGCATAGCATTTCACCCTATTTCAGAATTCAAAAAAACTTAAACCGAGAAAATTCAAGAAGATTCAAGAAAAAGCCACCATATCGTATCTAGAAACTACAAGTCGTCACTAATTTTGAAGTTGTGCAACGAATTTAAGAATAAGAGTTCTCACGACTTCCTACAATATCCTTATTATTTCTCATTTCCTGAACTTTTCTTTCTATTAACTTTTCAACTATTTCAGGAGTTATCAAGCTGAGCAACTTCTTCTCAGCCTTTTTTATTCTTTCCATCTCCTCCTTGAGTTTAGATATTTCTTTGATTAGTTCTATTTTTTCCTTTTCCATTTCTTCGATATACTTAGCATTAAACGGTAAACCGCACTTATTACAAAATTCTGCTTCAGGAGAGTTTTCAGTCTTACATCTTGGACAAAGTTTAGGCTTCATTAATTCTTCTCCTTTTTCTTCCTTCTTACCGTACATGCTTAGAATAGCTGAATCTACATCAGCACCACTCAAATGATAATAAACAGAAGCCATCTTGCTAGATTGAGTCCATCCAAAATAGGCTTTCATCACAGCCTCTGGTAAATGCTTAGCTAAATGAGTAGCTCTCGCATGTCTAAAAGCATGAGGATTAACTTGCTTTTGAATTCCAGCTTTCTTGGCAATCTTTTTCAAAATATCGCAAACCCTTCTATAGGATAAATGCTTTTTTCCACCTTCTAAATTAACCCACAAATAGCTCTCTTTATCTTCTTTATTAGGATGGTTTTCAATCCAGTTAGCAAGCTTAGAAGCTGATAAAACTAATCTTATTCTTCTGCTTCCTGTCTTTCCGTTTACTATAAGAATAGCCCCATTCTTATCGAAGCTAACATGCTTTAGCTTTAAACCTAAAATTTCGGAAATTCTACATCCGCTTTCATAAAGAGTTAGAATAAAGGCTTTATCTCTCAAATTTTCTGCATTATCTACCATCCTAAGAACTTCTTTTTCTGTTAAAATCTCTTCAGGTAATTTATTGTTATTATTCTTCAAACTCAGCTTTTTCCAACTTACTTCTGGAGGATATTGCTTGCTATCCCATTCATATCCTTTGATGAACTGGAAGAATTTCTTAATAGTAATCCTATAGCATTGTTTTGTCCATTCTTTATAGTTACTTAACTCTATCTTCCTAACTAAAGCTTTTACATCTTCTTTATCCATCTTATCAAAATCTTTTTTAACCATCCTCAAAATTTTTCTCAACCTACAAATGTAGAACATAATTCTATTCTTAGATAAACCTCTTGCTAAACATTCATCAATAAACTTTAGAATAAGCTTAGAATTTCTTTTAGAGATTCTAAAGAATTTCTTCTTACCTTTGCTTAAACTAATCTTACAACTTCTAATCTGGTCTATTTGATCCTTTAGAGTTTTCTCTATTAACTCCTTCTCAAATCCTATCATACCCAAATTTCACTTGTTCATACTATTATTTGAACAATACCTTCGGGACTAAGAAATAGATTTCTTGCGCCCGGGCTGGGATTCGAACCCAGAAGGGGCGATGCCCCACTAGCTTAGCAGG
>CAZSPB010000006.1:0-9673 GCA_964608725.1 uncultured archaeon | reverse complement strand
AACTTCTTCCATCTAAATTAATTTTGGTTTTAGTTTAAATTATTAAGAGCTTGGGGTTCTGTTAAGTTATAGTTTGGTTTAGCTGTTAAAATCATTTTGGTAAGAAAGGTTTGGTTTAGGATTTAATTTCTGAAAAATGTTAAATTTTGTTTGGTGTAAGTAAATATTGTGAAAAAATGGAAATTGATAAAAAATACTTCATCAGGAGGAATCTTGACTCTTATGCTGAAATAGAATTTGCGAAATTTTTAGAGAAAAGAGGTATTCAGGTATTTTATCCGTTTAGGGACATTGGTATTGATATATTGGCATTTGATGGTAAGAATGTTGAGTTATACCAATTGAAAGCTCGTAATGAAATGAGAAGATATCCAAATGTTTACTGGTTTCCAATAAGGAAGAGAAATATAAAGAAACTTTCAAATTTTCCTAACACATTCTTTGTTCTCTGTGCTTTAAAACCTAATGGAAAATTTGATTTTTTCAAATTGCCTTTATCGGTAGTTAAGGAGTACATAAGATTAAGAGAACAAACTACAAAGAAAGCAGAAAAGGTGTTTTTAGAGATAAAGAGAATTGGAAAAAGAGACTATATAATTAAACCAGAAAGAATAGGTAAAGTTATCAATATAAACGATTATCTTCTCTGAAATACTTCGCCTATAAGTCTTTTAGCCACAGGTTCTGAGACCTTAAGCTTCCATTTAACAATTTCTACTAATAGTTTGCTCGGTAAATCTTTATTTTGAGCTACTATTTTTCTTGTTTCCCAAACTAAGTACCTATGAAGTCTTTTATTAGCATATCTAATAGGTTGAGGTATTGATTCTCTAATTTTTCTAAACATCTTCCTTGCTTCTTCTTCAAAACCAGGAAGAAACAAAACACCATTATACAAACTTTCATAAGAAAAAGCGTAAAATAGAAAGCAACCCCTTCTTTTTAATCTATGGATAATGTTTCCAGCTTTTCTCTTAGTTAATTTGAATTTCTTCATTACTTCTTCCCTTACAATTCTATATTCTTTTGGTCCACTAAGCAGAAGTTTTTGAATAAATATACCCACTTCATTCATCAACTTCTCTTTTGCCGTCATTTTTAACACCGTTCGTGGAAAGGCATAATCGTATAAGTTCTAACCATTTATTTTCACCGTTCAGAGGAAGAGAAATTCCTGCAGCCTCAATAGGAGTTATTCCCAGCGATTGATGAGGTCTTATGAAGTTATAATAAAATGTCCATAAGTCAAGAATTTTTCTTGCGGAGTGAAATGCACCGAAACCTCTCATAACTTTTGTTCTTTCTCTGTAACTTCCATGTAACCTTTCTATGATATTATTGTTCACCTTATCGAAGAATCTCACAAGCCTTACATGTTTTGTTCTTGGTTTATGTAGAGTGAAAAAACATTTTCTGACAGACCCTTCATATGCCCATAAACCATCTGTCACAACTTTTTCAGGTTTATTTCTCATTTTTCGTTTGGCTTCCTGTAGCAGGTTTATGGCATCGGAAGTTTCCCTTGTTTTTGAAAGATGTGTTGATAAGATTACTCTCGTTTTTTCATCTAAAACTTCCCACCACCAATACCATTTTCCTTTTATATTAACCATCATTTCGTCTACATGAATTGTATCACCATTTTCCGCAAGCAAGTTCTGAGCAAATTCTTTGAATAGAGTAGAATACCGTCTAATCCAGTTAAGGATTGTAACGTGCGAAACTTTAACTCCATAAACTAAGTTTAAGTGTTCAGCTATTCTGCGTAAAGATACATTTTTGCAGTACAGGTCTAAAGCAACTGTAATAAGCTCTCCTTTGAATCTCATTTTCTTAAAGGTGGTGTTTTCAGAAAAGTATCTTTTACAGTCCTTACAATAATAAATTTGAAACTTCCCACTCTTGTTATACTTTTTACCATGCTTAATTACGTTTATTCCACCGCAATACTTGCACCTAACCGTCATTTTCTAACACCTTTTTGATTCTCTTCCAAAGCAAGTAAGTAAGTTCTAAATCACGCTTATTGTATTCAATTATCTCGCTTATCTTACCTTTCCAAAACTTTTCTTTAACACTTTCAGAGAGTGGATACTTACCGCTCCCAAAAAGAAATTCTGCCCATTCATTTAGGGTACCAGGTTTTATCCATACACGACCTTTATTAACAGACTTCATAAATTCCATTAAATCGGTGTGTTTAGCTGAGAAAAACCCGTTTGAAGCAATCCCGTATTTTAAACATCTTACGAAAATGAATCGAATATCAAATAGAATATTGTAGCCAATTATTTCGTTAAAACCATGTTTATGAAAATACTCAAGGAAATCTTCTATCATCGTCTTTTCATTTTCATCAAAGAATACAAGAGTCTTACCAGTCTCTATATCCTTAACTCCAATACAAATTATTCTACCAAATTTAGGGTCTTTATTTTCTACCTCTATGTCTACTATACAACTTTTCATTTTTATCACATTACTAATTACTTATCTAATAAATAATTACTTATAAAGATATTTAAAGATTTCTGTTCAGGATAAAACAGGAAAGATTTAAATATAATCAGTCTAAATTAATTACAGGATAAAACAGGAAGATAACATGATGTTCGCTTGGTCAGAGCGTTATCACTCTCTTATAATAGGGGAAAATAATGGGAATTTCATAAAGTCTCATCCACTTACCTTTATTAATTCCACCGATATACGACCATTAACGCCGTTAGAAAAAAACATACTTAATAAAGTTCAAAAGTCTGTTGAACTTGGTGAGGGAATTTTCCTTTTGTTTAGCGACAGAATGTTTAGAAAAAAAGTAGTATTTACGAAAGACAAAATTTTGGAGTTTAAAATAACGAAGGATGGTGTAAAAATTACAACGTTTTTGAAAGGGAGAATTCAAGGGGTTGATAAGAAAAATCTTATCAAAGCTAATAGAAAAAGACTTAAAAATCTAACAAAATTTTCATTATCTATAGTGAAGAATGCTTTTAAAAAATTTGGAAAAGAGGCTGTAATTTCTTTTAGCGGTGGGAAAGATTCATTAGTTCTTTCCCATCTTTTAAGGAAGTACAATATTCCTAATGTTTATATCGATACGGGAATGGAATTTCCTGAAACCTATAACTATATTCAAGAATTGAAAAAAATGGGTTGGAAAATTTTTGTCATTAAACCAAAATTTTCATGGAAAACTTTAGAAAAAAAGTTTGGTAAACCATCTTACTCAAATAGGTGGTGCTCAAAGTTTTTGAAATTCGAACCTTTCAAAAAATTCCTTTTAAGTAATTTCGGTAAAAAGAGTGTGTTAGTGTTTAGTGCAGAAAGAAGATGGGAAAGCATAAGTAGAATAAACCAGCCATATATCAAGCAACAAAAACACATTGAAAACGAAATTGTGGTTCAACCAATATTGGATTGGTTCGAATTGGATGTATGGATATATATCTGGACGAAGAAGTTATATGTTAATCCTCTTTATGAAAAAATCCCAAGAAATGGATGCTGGGTTTGCCCATTTGGGTGGAAATATAGAAAATTTTTGTTAAAATACTCGCATCCAGAATTGCTCACCACTCATCATATAAGTCCTTAACCTCTATTCCCAATTCCTCGTGGGATTTGAAACCTTCTTCATCAATTCTTGCATACCAAGTTGGTTTACCTACGTTTCCGCTATTAATACGATGTGTATCGAAAATTGATTGACATACAAGCCTCGAAAGTTTATCTATAGAAAACTTTGCTTTTTCATATTCCTTTTCAAATTTATATAGCGATATCCAAGGTTGACCCTGAATCTCATAAGGTTTAATTGAAGACCGTACTAAGAATCCGTCACCACTCCATAAAACAAATATTTTTGGTTTAAGTTCTTCATTTTCTTTATCAAATCCAGCAAATATGAAAATTACTGACGGAATTTGAGGAAATCCTATCGAATTTTTAAACATTTCTCTACTAAATTTAGAAAATTCCTCGACTATTTCTGATACCCAAACAAGTTTTTTATTTTTGTATTGCATTTTGAATCTTTCGATGAGAGTTTTTCCTATTACACCATCATCTGCTATTAATACACCACAATATTTAGAGAGTTTGAACAATTTTTCTGCACCACAACTTTCACTTCTTACGCCACTTGAAGATGTGATTACTATTCTATCATCAGCACCCATTATTATGAATGGTTTCTTTTTTTGTTCTTCTTCATATTCTCCTATAGCTGCTATAATTAGTGTCATTTTCTCAACCTACCTTTTATAAGTTCTAAAATAAGTGATTCTACAGAGATGTTTTTAGATTTAGATTTTTCCTTTAGTTTTTCGTATAATTCTTCCTCTAAAGGAAGCAATAAAATTGTGTAATTTTTTTTCTTATGCCTAAGTAGTCTTTTCTTTACACTCTGCGGAGATGCATTTGGTTGTCTTATGATATATTGGATAACTTCCCTGGCATCATGAGCATTTAAACCTATAACAGATTTAGCTACTTCAATTTGTTTTTTAGGAGAAGGGATTCTTGCTATCCGTTGGCCGACATCGAATCCTATTTTTCCATTTTTTATCAGTTGTTGTACAGGTTCTGGAAGTTCTAATAATTTTAAGAAACTTCGAATGGTTTCATAAGAAACATCTAATTTCTCGGCAAGTTTCTTAGGTGACCCATATTTTTCCGATAAAATTTTACAAATTTCAGCGATTCTTAATGGGTTTGATTTTTTTCTTCTATTTTTGATATTTAGGAAAAGTTCTGCGATGAGTTTTTCCTCTTGAATTCTTTTCATTTTAACCAACCTTCATCTTTTAATTTTTCCTCTAAAAGCATTCTGATAAATTCAGAAGTATCCATATCTTTCAAGTTTCTTTTTTCCTTGATTTTTTCGATAATCTCCAATGTATCTTTAGAAATAACCAATGTTATTTTTTTGAATGAAGTTAATTTTCTTGCTTCTTCTATTATTTTTTCTATTGGTTCCTCTGGTTTTTTTGAGCCAACCATTAAAACTTTCTCCCATTCAGGTTTGGTCATTCGGACAATGTGCTTAGCTATTTTTATGATTTTCTCTTTATTGGGCCAGAAAGCTTGAGTTATTCGATATGCCGTCGTTCGATATAACTTACCTTCATCAACCATTTTTCTTACTTCTTCGGGAACTAATCTGTATGCCAGATATCTTTTGACTGTATCGAAAGTTATTCCTAAATCTTTTGCAATCTTTTCAATTCTTTCTTTGGGGGTACCCTTATAGTTTTCGTAAAGATATTCACAAACTCTTATTGTATCTTCGAATGGGAGTTTTCTACGCTGAATATTTTCACTAAATGAAATGAATCGCTTAGTTAAAGAATCCAGCTCACCCAAAATTATAGCGGGAATTTCTTTCATGCCCAATTCTTTACAGGCTAAAAATCTTCTTTGCCCAACTATTAGCTCATATTTACCATTCTTTTTTACCACTATGATAGGGTGAATCAGACCGAGTTTTTTGATGCTTTGCTTAAGTTCCTCTAATCCTTCTCTTGCTTTAGTTTTTCTTACATTTTCTTCAGAAATTTCAATTAGCTCGATAGGAATAGACTCTAATTTTTTAAGTTCAATTTTTTTCATACTTTTTCACCCTTTTCTTTCCACCATTTACTAACTTTTTCCCTAAAGACCTTTCCATTTATTTCGCCTTTTTTAAGTTGTTGATTAAGTTTTTCTACGAACTCTCTAAACTCTTTTCGCAATTTTTCTTTTTCTTTGTACCTCTCAACTAATTTTTGAGCCTCGTCTATACTCTTTACATTATGGATTATTGACAAGTGTTCCAATATATCTTTAACCCTTTTCTCACAAATAGGGCAAATCTCCATATAAAACTTTATGTCAAAGTTTAAATAAAAATTTATATTATAAGCAATTACTAATAAAATTTATGAGAATAAAACCCTTACCACGTTGGTTACAAAAGAGATATGCCATTTTGTGGGATAAATTAAAAGATAACCCTTTCAATTTTGAAACTGCTCAAAAAATCCTTGGAGATAAGCCTGAAGTCTTAAATGTAGCTTTTTCTCAAATGAGAAAAGATGGTTGGTTAGAAGTATCTTTTGACCCTAATGATGCGAGAAAAAGAATTTATCGATTGGTTCCGTTAGAAAAAGCTTATAAGGAATTGGCAAAAACTACTAAGGTGAAAAAATGATTAAAATAAGTGAAAGGAGTATATATACACCAATAATTCAATTCTTAGAAAAAGAACTCAATGCAAGAGGTATTTCTGAGCCAAGAATCGGCCGTGGATTTGTTGATATATTCTTTCAATTAAACTCAACACCATTTATTATTGAAATCAAATTTGGCGGTGAAAGAGAATATCGACAAGCAATAGACCAAGTCTTTGATTATGCTATAGAGTACAACACAAAGAATATTATTGTATTAGTTTTACCTAAAGAAAGAAAAGGCCAAGTTATTCTTGATATCTCGAAATTTTATGATGCCATTCTTTCTCAACGAGTAAGGATAGCTTGGATTCATACGGATTATTGGTCGGACTGGCCGATAGGAGTCGAAATAAAGGAAATACTTAAAGAATTGGAGAGACGTTTTAGAACTAAAAAGAGAAAGGTAGATTTCAATTCTATTGTTAAAGCTATCAGAGAAAATGTGCAAGACTTGTATACCATAATAAGACAGGCCAAAACTGAGGAAATCTTTGAAGAAGTAACAACTAAATTGGAATTATTCACTGGATTGAGTGAGATAAAAAGAGATAAAGAATTAAAAGCACGAATTAGCATGTTGGCATCTTACCTTCTCTTTAATCAGCTCTTATTTTACCATGTATACCAAACCAAAAGTAAGGATAAGACTCTTCCTGAATTAAGACCAATCAAATCTATTAGGGAACTGAATAAATATTTTTCACTGATTTTGAATATTGATTATCAACCAATATACGAAGTTAAACTTATTAACAAAATACCTGAAAGGAGGGAAACAGTTGAACTAATAAACAGAGTAATTAAAAACCTAATTCTACTAAGAGCAGAACACATTACTCAAGATTTAGCTGGAAAGTTTTTCCATGCTTTACTGCCTAAAGAAGTAGCAAAAGTATGGGCTGCATTTTACACAAATCCTATTGCAGCGGAAATATTGGCCAATTTGGTGATAGAAAAGTGGGACGAAACGATTTTAGACCCAGCATGTGGTTCTGGGACTTTATTAGCGGCGTGTTATAGGAGAAAATTAAGACTTTTTGAAAAACAAACTGGAAAAAGTTTAGAAGAGGAAACAATCAGAAAGTTACATAAAAAATTTGTAGAGGAACACATTACTGGTATAGATATAATGCCTTTCGCTGCTCATCTCACTACGATTAACTTGGCTTCTCAAAAGCTTGACCAACCAACAAATATTGTACGAATAGCAAGAATGGATTCATTAGAATTGGCTGCTAAAAGCCTTGATAGAGAATTCAAAAAGAAAGGTATATTGCTCAGACCATTTGTTTCTGATGCACAGCTAACTCTTACAGGAAGAAAAATCGTCCTTCGAAAAGCGACAACAGTTTCTCCTTCTGGCATTGGTAAAGAATTCTATCTTAAACCAGTTGATATAATTATAATGAATCCTCCATTCTCAGACAAAAGGAAGCTTCCCACAGAATACAACCAAAAGTTAAAAAGACTTTCTCCAATCTACGAGAAAGTCGTAGGTGGGGCACCAAATCTATGGGCTTATTTCATAAGATTAGCAGATTTATTGTTGAAGGATGGTGGGAAGATAGCCCTTGTTATACCTATAAACTTATTTAGAGGCTTTCTTACAAAGACTGTTAGGGAATTTTTAATTCAAAATTATAGAATTTTGTACATAATTAAGCCTGAAAAAGAAGCTGCTTTTAGCGAATCTGCTCAATATCGAGATGTATTGTTAATTGCCAAAAAAGGTAAACCCAAAAAGAATGACATTACTAAAATTGTTTTCGTAAATACAACTATTAGGGATAAAGATGAATTATGGGCAAGAAAATTGAGTGAAAATATACTTAACTCAGAAAAGGATTATAGTGACGAAGAGATACAGATAGTTTCTGTAAAAGCTTCGGAATTGATGAATAATATCAACAACCTAATGCCGTTCTTAATTTTTTCCAAGAAAGAATTGAAGCCACTTTTCAAATTTTTAAATGAATTAAAAGTAAAAATGAAAAGTATTTCGACAACTCTTAAAGAATTCAAACTTATCTTAGGATTTAACACGTTTCCCGCAGGAACAGCACAGAAAGCTTTCATTACAAGACCAACAACTTCTGATAGAATCAAACAGGCTTTTCTTGTTTATGAAAAAGAACAGGGTAACCATATAATAGCAAAAGTCAAAGACTCTAATATTTCTGTTAGAATTGCTAAAACGAAGGTTTATCCAGCCCTTCGGACTAATACTGGTATCTCAACTATTTCTATAGATAGTAAACATGATTTTTTGATAGGAGAAAAACCAAGAGAGTATAAAAAGATTGAACCTCTAATAATAGCAAAAATCGAAGAAAAAAGGAAGAAATATTCGGGAAAAGCGTATAAAATGATAGGGTATGAGGAAATAAAAAGAAGAATCATTTCCTCTCAAACCTTCCTGGCTCTTTGCATAAAGTTCAACATATATTCACCCAACTCCCACCTGTTTGCTTTTGTGGCCTCCAAAAGATTCTCACCACTTTACACGTTTCTGAGCTTTCCTTCTCTTACGTTAGAGAATGCAAAAATTTTAGCTCTCTTCTTCAATAGCATTGCCTATATTACCCAGTTTCTATCATTAAAAAGTGAATCTCAACTTCAAAGAACTGAAATAAAAGTTTATGATTTATCCAGAATACTCGTACCTGATATTAATAAACTCCAAAAAAATCAAAAAATCAAACTTTTAAAGGTATTTGAAAGGTTGAAAAATATAGAATTTCCGTCTTTAATCGACCAGTTTAAAAATAGATTCTGGGGTAGGATGGAATTAGATGAAACTGTTCTTGGAGTTTTAGGATTTTCTAAAAATGAAATTAAAGAATTGCTACCTCAAATTTATGATGCTATCGTGGAAGAATTAGAAACTATGAAAAAAGTCAAATAAAAGGTTCACTTATTTTTAAACCAAACTAATTTACCAGTAATTTTTTACCAAATAAAAGTTAACAAATAAAGTTATTTGAAGCTTACCAAACTATAACTTAACAGAACCAGAGCTTGGGAAGATTTAAATACTTTGTTACACGTATAACAATTATGGCATACATGCTAGTCTACGACATACCAAAGGAGTTGGCAAGTTTAAGGGTTAGGGTAAACAGAAGCTTGCATGCGATGAATGCTAAGCTAGTCCAGCATTCTGTCTGGAAGTCGAAGAATTTGAAAGGTTTAATGGAAGTAGCAAAGTTAATTAAAGCCAACGGAGGAAAGGCTTACATTCTAGAAGAAAAATTTGCTTTCAGTTGAAATTTTTAATTAATCTTTATGTCTTAAGATATACCTTCCCAAAGCCTCTTCCACTTCCTTATCTTTTGGAGAATAATCATTGAGAAATGGAGGTCCCTTTAAAATTTCATCTAGATTAACTTCAAATCTTTCAGGTGGTATTGCGCTTACTATTTCATAAACTCCTTTAACTATTTTCTTAAAATTTTCAA
>CAZSPB010000005.1:0-20529 GCA_964608725.1 uncultured archaeon | reverse complement strand
TTGACAAAAAAGAAAAAATGCTTATAATGGGATAATACCAGCCAGAATGAGAATAGGAGGTTGAGCTCAACCAAACTGCTCTCATTCTGGCTGGGAGCAGTTTTTTTATTATGGCAGAAAGAGAACTTTATCATAATGAATACGAAGAAAAAATCTACGAGATTTTAGATAATTCGCTTATTTTTCATCTGCCAACTATTGAATTTTTAATCAAAAAGAAAGATTGGGAAGCTTTAAATTTATTCGTGGTTTATGTGTATTTTTCTAAAAAACAAAAAAATAGTAAGCGAGTTTGGGTTTCTAATGAATTTGCCAGAAAAAATATGGGATGGAGAAAGAAAAAATTCCTTGAAGTAAAAAGGAGATTAATGGAATACGGCATTATAAAGGTAGTGCCCTATAAAGAAAAAAGTCCAAAAAGCAAGGGAATGGTAATAAAAAAGTGGTTTGTTGAAATCAAGCCTTTATTAAACGCCGAAAATATTTTGAACGCCGTTAAAACCTCAGAGGTTCCCGAAACGGCAGACCTCAGAGGTTCCCATTCCTCACCTCTGAGCAATGGGAACCACAGTTCAATAGTAATAACTTCTTTATTATGCAATAGTAATAATATATCTCTCTCTAAAGAGAGAGAGTCGCAAGATAAAACTTGCGACAGACCCTTTTCTTTTAAAGAAAATTTAGAAAAACTTTTGAATTGTAAACAACGCCATATTAGAATTATTGGTCTCTACTTTAAACATAAAGGCTTCGTATTTGATAACAAGGAGCAATTTCAAAGCGCTGTATCTCGGAACCTGCGTCCCGCTCGGCGTCTGGTTGGCTACTCTGACGAAGATATTTTAAGGACTTTTGAGTGGTTAGATGAGGAAGAATACCTTGAAAAATGGACTTTGGAAACGGTGGAAAAATACATTGATGAGGTTAGAAAAATAAGGCTTGAAGTTCAAAAAGAGCTTCAAAGGTCGCAGGATGAGCAAAATAAATTATGAAATACTACGCTTATTTTTCCGATACTGAAACTTTTGAACCTTTAACTGAAGAAGAAAAGGCAAAATTACTGGAGAAAATGAAGAAAACCAAGTTTGTCTGGAATGGAAGGACTGTCCTTAAGAAAATGGTGCGAATTTTCACTGAAAAACAATATCGGATGCTTAAAGGTTGGGATTTAAACGATGAAAATGATCGGAAAGAGGTTGAAGAATATTTCAAGCGAATGAAGGAGCTTACGAAGAATTTTGATGGCGATTTAAGCTATTATGGTGAGGTTTTAGATGAAAAGAAAAAATGGGTTAAAAACGATATTTTAGGCGGTGAAATTGGTTTAATCCTTTTAGCTGAAGAAATGGGAGCGATTTGCAAAAAAGGTGAAAACTGGGTGATTAAGGGCAAAAATGGGAAAACTCCAGAATGGAACTATTTTTATGAGCTTAAAAGAGCTTTGAAAGCTTATGAGGAGCTTTACACTTACAAAGATGAGGAGTGGGAAAGGGAAAATAAAGCAGGAATTGAGGCGATAAAAGAAAGGTTAAAGGCAAAATTTCAGTTATCCACACTTGACAAAAATGAAAAAGAGGATAAAATAGAAGAAAATGAAACATTTTGAAACAGGCATCGTTATATAAAATAAGACAATGACAAGATTTTCAAGCTTAAACAAAAGAAAAAAAAGTGAAGAGTTATTGAAAGAAGCACAAGAATTGAGGCGATTGCATATTGAAGAAGGTATGCCAATTTTACACATCGCTAAAAAGATTAACAAAAGCTATTACTATGTCTGGCAAAGAGTTCATTTAAAGCTTAAAAATCTGCAAGATTTAATTAAAACCTCTTCCGATGGTGAAGAGGTAAAGGTCGCCAACGAAGTTAGCGAGGTTAATGAAAATGAACGAAAAGATTTTAAAGAAGCTAATTAATCTTTATCAGGATGAGGATATTCCAGACGATTTGATGTCTTTGTGGATTGAAAGATGGTTGGAAGATGAAGATTGGGATGAATGGAAAGAAGGTGATCTTTTAAGAAAAAATGAACAGGAAAATTGAAATTCTTGCCTACATCTTAATCTGGATTGGAATTGCTGTTTTTACCATCTACTCCGTTTTAACTGGAGTTGAGAAGCACGAAAAAATGGAATGTGAAAGATGGATTGAGATGAGTAAACATTTGCCAGATTGGTATTGGACAGAATGGCAGATTGAGCAATGCAAACACTATGGATACCAGATACCAGAAAATCAACAAATTAGAAGAGCTGATTAAACAGCTTGAAGAAATTGAAAGACAGCTGAAAGAAATGCCAGCCAAAATTATTGATGCTTTAGTTGAAAGCAGAGTTGAAGAAATTAGAAGACAACAAAATTATGGAAGAGAAGAAGAAAGAAGAAGAAATTAAAAAAGCATTAGAAGAAAAAAGAAGGCAAATTTATATTGCTCAAAAGAAAAAGGAGAAGATGATAAATGAAACTTTAAGCAAGCGTGATAAGTCAGTGCAACGAGCTTCAGTTCAAAGAGATGCAGTGATGCTTTATAACACTTTTCTGGAAACTTTTGGAAGGGAGCCAAATGAAGAGGAGGTGGAAAAGATGATGGAAAAAATTATGGAAATTAAGGAATGGTTAATGAACATTTACGAAATTGAGCGAAAATATGATTTTCTGGAGTTAAAAGAGATGATTAAGGGGTATTTAAGAGCAAAGCCAGTGAAAGAAAAAGAAAGACCGATTGAAGATGAAAAACCTCCATTTTAAACTATGGAACTTTTTGAACAATTTTTTAAACAAAGAGAAATAAAATTCAAAGCTTGGGATAAAAAAAGAAAAGTGATGATTCCTTGTGCTACGGTTGATATGGAATGGCATAAAATGAGAACAAAAGAGAAAGATAGATATATTCTGGTGCAATATACGGGTTTGCAAGACAAAAATGGGAAGGAAATTTATGAAGGAGATATTGTAAATTTTGAAAGAGAAGGAAATTTTGTAATTTTATGGAATAATAAAAATTATGCAGGAGTGTGGACTTTTTCACCTATTTCTTTTCAAATTTATTCTCCTTGTTGGTATGGTGATTGGGATAATAAGAAATGTGAAGTTATTGGCAATATTTTTGAAAATCCTGAACTTTTAAACCCTGATAATTTCTAAAAACTATGCAAGTAGCAAAAGAATGGCTTAAGCAAAATAAATTTTTACCAAAACTTTCTTTGAAGGAAAACAAAGAAGTTGTTGTTGGCTTACTTGGCGGTGAATTGGTAGAATTCACCGATCCAAAAGGGCGAACAAAAAAAGGGTTGAGGTTATATGTAGTCCATCAAAAAGAAGTGAAAACGATTTTGACTACTTCTCGTCAGTTAATTGAACAATTAGCGGAAATTCCAGAAGGAAGTGTAGTGAAGATTATAAAAAGGATTATTAATCAAAAGACGGTGTATAAAGTAGAATTAGTGAAGAAACCTGAAGAAATTGTCGACCAAATGTTGCCTTATGTTGAGAGGTTGAGGCAATACAAAGAGGGAGTGGGAAGTGAAATTGAAAAAACAAATGAAAGTAGCAAAAGATTTTCTTCAAGAAAATCAACCAAAAAAAGAACTGACAATTGAAAAAATTGCTGAAATTTTGAAGACAAAAGATGAATTGACACCTCAAGAAGTGATGAAATTTAGAGAATTTTTAGCGGCTGAATACTTCTATCTTGGAATGGAACTTGCAATGATTTTGATGAAAAAACCTGAAGTCTGGAAAAATATCAGAAAATCAGTAAAATCAGATAGAAAGGCAGATATGGAATATGATGCAACGGAATGGGGAAAAAAGGAAATTGTTTTGAAAATGAAGCTTAAGGGGATTGAAAAAATGCTGTCAGCGTTGAGGTCAACATTAGAAATTCAACAGGGCGAGGCAATGAATCTTTACTAAAGGTCGCAAAAGTTGAAAGGAAAAATGACTTCTCAAGAACTTCTCGAAACAATCTTAAAAGCTTTTGTTAATCATCCAGAAGAAATCAAAGTAAACAGAAAAGTTGACGAAATGGGTGTTTTTTACGAAATTGAAGCTCATCCAAGCGATAGAGGACTGATTATTGGCAAAAAAGGAAGAATGGTTTTGGCATTGAAGCAGATTTTAAGAAGCGTTGGTTTTAAAACTCGTGAAAGAATTAGCATTCGAGTTAAGCAAGAGTAAAAGGTCGCAAAAATTTTGAAAATAATATGCTTAAAGTTCTGTTGCAAGAGGAAATTACTCCTCAACCAGAGGAACAAGTTGAAACTCAACCTGAAGAACAACAAGAAGGAGGAGAAGAACAAGCAGAAGCACAGGTTGAGGAGTAAACCTACTACCCTGCTTCCGAGCTGTTTTTCCACTCCAAACCTGGGAAGCTGGGAGTGGATGGAAAAGCAGTCTCGGGGCAGGGTAGTAGAAAAAATTTATGTCGAGCAGTAAAAAAATCATTTTAGCGGTTATCGTTATTTTTGGAGTGTTAGGATTTGGCTATCTTTTAGGACAAAGCAATCAAATTCAAATCAAAGTTGGAGAAGAAAAAGGATTTGAAAATTTAACTTTAATCACAACTCAACAACAAATTGATGCTTTAATTGAAAAATTGGCTGAATGTGAAAGCTCTAAAAATCCTTTAGCTTTGAATACAAAAGACCGAGATGGAACCGCTTCTTATGGATACCTTCAATTTAAACCTGAAACTTTTAGAAAATATGCGATAAAATATGGGTTTATTGGAGAAAATGCAAGTTGGGATTATGTGATGACGGTGATTTGGGATAAAGAGATGCAGATAAGGGTGGCAAGGGAAATGTTAAAGGATGAGGAGGTAAATCCAGCTAAAGAATGGCCGTTATGCTGGAGGAAGATAATGAAAAAAGGTCGTTAGAAAAAATAAAAAAAATGGCTAAAGGATATCCTATAACAAAAGAAGAAGCTAAAATGATTATTAGTGAATGGAACATTTGTTGTTGTGAAAGTTTTGCAAAAGCAAAGAAATTTAAAGGCAGAATGGAAATTTATCAATATTTAGCTAAAAAATTTAATCGTAGCCCTTATATTATCGCTGAAATTGTTAATTATCCTGAATGTAGAGGAATAGATAAAGAAAAAGTAAAGAAACCTTATTGGGAAGTCAAAAACTAATCCCGCTCGGCAACCTAAAAAGTTGTCGGGATAAGGGCTGGGCGTTCCCAGCCCGACCGCCAGAACAAAGACCTTTCTTTCTTCTACCTGAAAAGGGGAAGAAGGAAAGGGGACAATGGCTGGCGGGCTATATTAACGCAATAAGATAGAAAAAGGGGTTTCTATATCAACGCAATGAAACAAAAACTTTGTCCATATTGCAAAAAGGAAATGACCGAGATTGTTAGGATGTTGGATGATGATAAGACGCCAACTTACAATACAACCTGGATTTGTGAAAATCCAGAATGTCCGTTTTATATCAACTACCGAAAGCTAAAAAATTGGAGGAGAAGTAGTTCAATTTTGTTTCCAAAACAGCCAGAAAGGGTTTATAACAAGTGAAAGGTCGCAAAGCTAATCAAAAAAAATGGCAAGAAGAAGAAAAAAAGCCAGAAGAAAAAGAAGAGAAAATCCAAGATATTTTGGAAGAAGAGGAGCGGTAAGAGATATCAAGAGAAAATGATCAAAAAAGCTTACCAGGAAAAAAATGTAGGAGTGATAGTTGGAGATGGAGAAGTTGGAAGAGCTTTATGGTTAGTTTTGGTTGGAAAATTTCCAATCTATCTTTTTGGCAAACATAACATTAGAGAAATTTCAGAAGAAGTTTATTGCCTTCACATTTGCTTTCCTTACTCAAAAGAGTTTGGAAAAGAAGTTAAAAAATATCAAAAGCTTTATCAGCCAAGATTTACTGTTATTCATTCAACTGTTCCTGTTGGGACTTCAAGGAAATTGAAGGCAATTCATTCACCAGTGATTGGAATTCATCCATTTTTGGATAAGAGTTTAACCACTTTCACAAAATTTTTAGGAGGAGAAAAAGCATCAGAAATAGCCGATTATTTTAGAAGAGCTGGCTTTAGAGTTTATCTTTTTGACAAACCAGAAACAACCGAGTTAATGAAGCTTTTATCTACAACTCATTATGGACTTGAAATTGAATTTGTTAAAGAAGTGAAACGCCTTTGTGGCAAATATAAGGTTCCTTTTGAAGCTTGGACACTTTGGGTTGAAAACTACAATCAAGGCTATGAGAAACTGGGATTTCCAGAATATAAAAAGCCAAATTTGATTCCGATAATGAGAAAAATTGGAGGTCATTGTGTTTTGCCAAATTGTGATTTATTAGATTCAAAATTTGCTGATTTGATAAAAAAATTAAATGCTTGATTTAATCATTGAAATTTTTCTTGATTTGCTAAAAGGATTGTTAGGATTTTTCATTTTTGCCACTGTAGTTTGGATGTTTTATCAAGCTATTTTTGGGGAAAATCGGGAAGAATAAAAAAGCCCCCAAGCTTTTGGGAGCTTCCAAGCTGGGAAACTTGCCAGCGTTAAAGGGAAGCCCAGAAGCTTGGGGAGCGATAAAAGTCCCGAACTTTTTTCCAGAATTGGAAGAAAGAGCGTCCAACCTTTAAAATTCCAGAAGGATTTGAAAGACCACGAGCTTTTAGGAAATTTTGAAAATCTTGGATAATTCTTTGTTCAAACCTTTGAAGCTTTTCTTCATTACCTCCAGCACAACGCCAAAGAATTTCAGCTTTTTCAGCATCAAATTTTTCAGGAGAGCAATCAAACGGCTTCTTTCTCAAAGCGGCACCGATAACTGTTTCAGTTTGACAATCAACCAAAAAAGTTTCGCCAAGCCATTCAATACATTCAAAGCGTTTCAAATCTTTTTCACTTTTGACAAATTGTTCTTCCAAGCTTTTTTCCCTACCTTTGTAGCCATTGCCTTTGTAGCCATACCAACCAGAAGTTTTCCAGCAAGCATATTGAAGAGCCATTGCCATTCCTAACTGCTTTGACATTCTTTCTGAAAAATTTGCCCGTTTTGCTAAAGTGTAGCTGATAAAAGCAAGGATAGGAAAGCGATTGATAAGCATAAGCCGATTTAAAGCTTTCGACCTTTAAACAAGCCCAAAACCTGCCCGCCCGAAAATGAAGATTAAAAGGATCAAGCTAAAAATAAAGATTTGAGAAATTCGGCAAGTTCAATTTCGTTTTTAAATCTTTTTTCATATTCTGTCCCGTCTTTATCTTTGATTTTGATAATGAAGCCAATTGGAAAAACTGAATGTTTAAAAACGCCGTAGATTTCAAATTTGCTTTTTTTCCAGTCCCAAGATTGAAGAAGCTTTTTTTTGAGCATAGATTTTTAAAGCTTTCGACCTTTAACCCTTTAGCCTTTCCACCAGCCGGAGCTGATGGAAAGGGAAAGGATTAAAGATCACATTCAGGCTTCAAACAAGTTTCATAAAGCTTTTCGATCAATTCAAAATTTTGTCCATGTAAAGGGATTTCTTCTCCTCCATCCCACTCTTTATAGTAATAAACAGCATTAACTAAATAACCTTCATCGTTAATAGCCAAATAAAAACCATCAGAAGGACCACCCCAACTGAATTGAAGATCAGCGCCATCCCACGATAAAATATGATTGCCTAATTCTTCAAGCGGATCATTAGCGTTTAAAATTTCTTCAATTTCTTTCATTCTTTCTTTTAAGTTTTCAAGAGCAATTTTTTTATAGTTTTTCATGGTTTTTTAAAGCTTTCGACCTTTTTTTCTTTTTCTTTTCTTTTATCTCCTATTATATTTAACGCCTCAATCTTGTCAAGTGTTACATTGTGGAAAACTCCGAGCGCCAAAAAAAAGATAAAGGAGTTAAAAAAAAGTTAAAAAAAAGTTAAAATAAGCCTAATCCATAACCTAAACCATAACCATAAACCAAAAGCTTAAACCTAAACCGATCTAGGTTTACCACCGACCTAGTTTTATCAATTATCGCCACACACGCGCGCCTGTATATTTAAAAAAAAAGCCTAAAACCTAAAACCAAAGCTAAAAATTGGAAAAATCAGCAAAAACCAAGCAAAATTTAGCCTTTTTTAATTGTCGCCAAATCGATATTGTGCGACACAAAGGGGGAGGGGGGAGCAAAGTCGGAAATTTTTGGCAAATTTTCCGCGAGGCTTAACCCCACTACACAGCCGGTTTCCTCCTTTTCAACCAGATTTTTGAAAATTTGACCCTAAACCTTCAAAAATTTTGCCGTATTTCCCACATATTTGGCTTCTGAGAGGCTTTTTTACCCAAAGATGTCCTAAGTCATCTTTTGAAAAAAAACCTCTCTACGGCTAAATCTGTGGGGATTTCAGCATTTTAACTTCAATTCTCGGGAAAACTTGACTTTTTTTGATTTTTTGCTATAATCTGAACTATGCCAAAGAAGAAAAAGAGAACCAGAAAAGTAAAACTTGACCCTTTATCCAAACCCATTAGATATCTCCAATACCGCTTAATGGGTTATCCAAAAGGCAAAGCAGCATTAATGGCAGGTTATGCTGATATTTACCACTGCCAGCAGATTGAAAATACTAAGACCTATAAAGAAGGTTTAAAAGCTTTTTTACTTGACCATCCTTTAGTAGCTTTAGAACTTAACAAAAACATTCTCCAGGATGAAGATAAAAATGCTAAAAACCGAGCTATTGATATGTATCTTAAGCTTATGGGTGAATATCCAAAAGAAGAATCTTCACTTGAAATTGGCAACCTTAAAATAGTTTTCAAACAAAAGGATGAGACTGAGGAAAAGTCAGATAATTGAATACTTTAAACTTGCTGGTGAGCGTTTTTTAAAAGGCAATGAAATTGAAGAATGGTGCATAAAAGATAGAACCTTTAAACTTTCAGAATCACAAAAAAAATTTATCAATTCAAAAAAACGCTATTGCTTATATTACGGAGGCTATGGTTGTGGTAAAACTTTAGCTTTACTTCTAAAACTCATCATTTTTTGTCTTTTTTTTCCAAACAATCTTGTTCTTTTAGGGAGAAAAACTTTACAAGACATTGAAAGAACTATTTTACCAGATTTATTTGACCTTCTTCCTACCACTTGGTATCAATACAAGGTTAAAGAAGGCACAATTACATTCTTTAACAATTCCCAAATCATCTTATTTGGTTTAGAAGCTTTACAAGAAGGTTCTCTTAAAGATATTAAAAAAGCACAACAAAAGCTTAAATCTTTAAATTTAGGTGCTTATTTTATTGACCAGCTTGAAGAAATTGAACAGGAAGTTTTTGAATCTTTAAATGCTCGCTTAAGAAGAATGAATGTTCCCATAAGACAGGGAAATATGACCTGTAATCCAGCCAATTTCTGGGCTTATGATTATTTTATCCGAAATCCAAAAGAAAATGTTGAGGTTATTCAAGGTTCAATGCTTGAAAATAAAGACAATCTTCCTGCCGATTATATTGAAGACCAACTAAATCAACCAGAAGACTATATTCGCCGTTATGTTTATGGAGAATGGGATATTGATATTTTGACCGAAAATAATGTTTTTCCAAAAGAATACATCCAAAGACTTGAAAGAATGATAAAAAAACCAATTGCAATTGAGGAAGAATGTGAAATTTGGGAACAACCAAAAAAACATCTTACCTACCAGATTGGTGTTGATCCATCAGAAGGAGTAATTGATCCATCATCAATTTCAGTTGTTTCTTCTGAAGGTAAAAAAGTTGCAAAATTCAATGGCTATATTCCAATTCCAGCTTTAGTTGAAAAGGTTCGTTTCCTTTACTTCAAATACAACAAACCATTGATAATTCCTGAAGCTAATTCTGCTGGTGCGGCTTTAATTGAAGGCATTAAAGACTTAAAAATTTATCGCCGAAGAGTTTTTGAATATCGAGAAAAAAAAGAAGTCAAAAAAGTTGGTTGGAAAACCACTTATGCATCAAAAAAAGCATTAATTGCCCATTTTTTGAACCTTTTAAGACAAGATTTTGTGAAAATTTACGATAAACAAACGATTGAAGAAATGAAAACCTTTGTTTGGTCAGATTCAGCTAAACAGAAAGGTGCTGGAGCTCAAAGAGGATTTCACGATGATGATGTTATTTCAACAATGCTTGCTTATTGGGATTTGAAACCATCAGATAACACTTCCTTAAAAAATGCTCTCAAAGAAGAGCTAAAAAAACTAAAAAGGGCGAGAATTCAAATTCAAAACTTCATCTAAAATGGCAAGAACAAAACGCTGGATTCAAAAAGCAATCAAAAGACCAGGGCGAGTTAGAGCCTATATGCGAAGAAGATATGGTTCTAAAGCCTTTAACAAAGATGGCACTGTTAAAGCTTCTTATATCCGAAAAGCTTTGAAAACTGCTCGAGGTAAAAGCATCAAAGCTGCCTTAAGACTTGCCCTGCGTCTTAAGAGAATGAGATAATGCCTTTAACAAAATCAGGCAGAAAAGTTTTAAGAAAACTTCAAAAAACTTACGGCAAGAAAAAAGGCAAATCAATTTTCTATGCCTTAATCAACAAAGGAGTTAAAGGGTCGTCAAAATGGCATCGTAAAAGAAAACGCAAAAGAAAATGATTCCAAAACCAGAAAAAAATGAACCAAAAAAGGAGTATTATATGAGAGCAATCCATAAGCTAACCAAAGAAATTGGCTTTGATAAAGCTTATGAAGTTGTTGAAAAAGTTTGGAAAAAAAGAAAACATTTAAAAGGTGGCAAATATATTTTCAATGACAAAGAATTTCTAAAATGACCATTTTACAAACCATAAAAGAAAAAATTGAAGATTTTGAGAAAACTTCTTTAGAAGTTAATCCTTCTTATGCACCAACTTTAAAAGATATTATCAAACTGATTGACCTTTATTGGGTAAGCAAATTCCGTGATGGTGATAAAGATTCTTCTGGCTATAAAAAAGCTTTCTTTAACATCGTTAATTATCCAGTTGAAGTTGCTTCAAAAATGATTGATATTGATACCAAAGATATTCGGATTATTGCTGAGAAAGGACAGAGTTATTGGCCAGCTTGGCTTTTTGAGAAAGATTTAAAAATCTGGATGAAAGAACAAAAATTTGCCAGATTTTTGAATGAAATTGTTTACAACTGGCCAAAATATGGAACAGTTGTTGTTAAAAAAGTCAGAGAAAAGCTTTTTTTAGTTCCTTTGCAAAACTTTTATGTTGAGCCAACAGCAAAAAATTTGGAAAATTCAATCTACATCATTGAGGAACACGATTTAACACTTTCACAACTTCAAAAATTCAAAGGAGTTTGGGAAAATGTTGATAAAGCAATTGAAAAAGCTGAAGATAATCATATTACCGTCTATGAATGCTTCCTTAATATCCCAGGAGAACCTTACAATTACTGGATTGTTTCCGATATTGGTGATGGAATTGTTCATGTTGCTGAAAAAAGAAATGAACTTCATTACAAAGAACTCCATTGGGATAAAATTCCAGGAAGATGGCTTGGAAGAGGAATGGTTGAAAGATTATTTGAAGAACAAATTGCTATCAATCAAAACGAGAATCTTTTCAGAGCAGGACTTCGCTGGACTTCAAAACATATTTTCCAAACTCGAGATGAAACAGTTGCTTCAAACCTTTTGACTGATGTTGAAGATGGAGACCTTTTAATTGTTCAATCAGAAATTACTCCAATTGTAGTTGAGGAAAGAAACTTACACGCTTATCGAGAATCAGATGCAAAATGGGAAACAAATGTAATGAGAAAATCTTTTGCTTATGATATCATTCGAGGTGAAAGACCACCAGCTGGAACTCCATTAGGAACAGCAATTTTGCAAACCAAAATGGTGAGTGGTTATTTTGACTTAAAACGAGAAGATTTAGGAGTTTTTCTAAAAGAAATCCTTTTTGATTGGGTAATTCCAGAATTTAAAAAACAAAGAAGAGCCGAACATATCCTTTCTTTAGGAGAATTTGATGAATTTGAAGTTGATAGAATTAAAAAGCTTGTTATCAGAAAACGATTAAATGATGCCATTTTAGATTACATCGAAAGAGAAGGAAAATTGCCAAATTTTGAAGAAAGAAGAATTTTAGAAGCAACTGTTAAACAGGAAGTTGAGAATGCTAAAGAAATTGTTATTCCAGCTGATTTTTACAAGGATTTGAAATACAAGATTGATATTCTGATTACTGCTGAACAAATTGATATGGCAGCTAAATTGACTACTTTGCAAACTGTGCTTCAAATTATTGGTTCCAATCCAACCATTCTTGAAGATAAAAGAACCAAAAAGATTTTCTATCGCTTGCTTGATTTAGCTGGAATTAATCCAATGGAGCTTGAATTTGAAGAAGAAGAAAATCCTTTAGAAGTAGCAATTCAAACTTCAAAAGCTAAAAGAGGAGGTTCAATTGCAAAGGTCAGCTTACCAATAGGTTTGACAGAAATTCCAACTGAGGTTAGAATTTAATTATGGATAAAGACCTTAAAAAATTCATCAAACAAAACAGGAAAATGCTTCAAAAATTGTTTGAATGGCGAGCAAAGGAATTAAAACAGATTCTTTGCAATCTTGATTTAACTGACAAAAATTTAGAAATCAAATATCGTGCTTTTCGCTATTTTTTAGATGAAATGCGTCAATGGTTAATTGCCATCAAAATCATTTCTGAAAAAAAAGACAAAAAAAAGGATTTCATTTAAAGGTCGGCGGTAGCCTCCGCTAAAAAAGGCTAAAAGAGTTTCGCCCTTCTCTTAAAAAGGGCAAAAAAATGGAAGAAATTTTGGAAGAAGAACAACAAATTCAAGGGGAAGGGGAAACCCCTGTTGAAACCCCAGAGGAGGGTCAGGAAGAGACCCCTGAAAAAGAGCCTCAAGAAAAACCTGAAGAAGATGTTGAAGAATTGAAGAGAAAAAATCGCCAGCTTTATGCCAGATTAAAGAAAGTTGAGGAGCAATTGAAGAAATATAAAGCTCAAACTAAAACAAGTGAGGAAGTTGGAATTGATCCCGTTCAACTTGTTAAAACCGTTTCTGTTTTAAAGGATTATTCTCCAGAGGAAGTTGATTTTATTTCAAAAATTGCAAAGGCAGAAGGAGTTTCTCTTGAAGAAGCGGTAAAAATGCCTGAAGTTCAGCTCTATATTCAGGCTCGGAGAGAAAAGGTCGCAAAGGAGCAAAAGGTTCCTGAACCCTCCTCGCCTTCTTCAACCACTAAAGAAATTACTCCAGAAGAAATTGCAAAAATGAGTGATGAAGAGTTTAGGAAGTATGAAGAGGAAATGAAAAAGAAGATGGCAGGAGGTTCAGGAATCTAAAACGATAGATGGCGAAAGCACAATCTTTTTCTGTCTTCACGCCTGAGATTTGGAGTCCTCGAGTGTCAATGTTCTTTAAAGCAAAGTTAGTGGCTGCTAACTATTTCCTCGATTATTCTGCTGATGTTGCTGATGGTGGAGACCAAGTGCATATTCCAAAGATTGCTGAAGGATTTACGGTTTATGATATTCCTGTGACTTCTGGTGAAGTGACTGCTTCAAACATTTCCGATACTTCCACTACTTTGCAGCTCAATAAGTGGAAGGGTGCTGCTTTGTATCTGAGCGATTTCCAATACAAGCAGGCTGCAAGACAATATTCTTTGAGAAACTATTATGGACAAGTGATTGCTTATCAGTTAGCTAAGCAGTTTGATACTGATTTGCTTGATGAAGGTGCTAATATTACTGCAGTTGTTGGTGATTCTGCTACTGAGCTTCAGTCCACTACTATTGAGAAGGCTTTCAGCATTATTGAGTCCAATAGTGTTCCTAAAGAAGAGTGTGTCCTCTTCTTCACTCCTAAAGCTTATTGGCTTGAGCTTATGAAGATTCAGAAATACTATGATGCCAGCCAATTTGGTAAACCAACTGTTCCTCAAGGAGCTCACGACTTGCTTTATGGTGTTCCTTTGGTGATTACTTCTCAGGTTCCTGCTGGAACTGCTGGAACTGAAGGTGGACACAGGAATCTTTTAGTTCATCGTGAAGCTTTTGTTTATGCCTTCCAAAGCTTAGGAGGAAGAGGAGGCGTGCCAGTAAGAATTCAAGAGAAAGAATCTGAGCACTTAAGAGTTAAGATTATTGGCGATATCATTTATGGAACTAAGACTTTAAGACCTGAAGCTGGTGTGAGAATTATTTCGAAGAACTAAACTAATCCCCCCGCTCTTTTTTAGGGCGGGGGGATTAGAAAAAATGGGAGAGGCAACCAGAATTGAAATCCCACAGGGATACTTAGATTATCGCATTGGAAGCGGTCAAGAAAATCTTGAAGTTTGGAATCTTTTTATCAAAGAAGGTGAAAGAAGAAAAGGTTATGGAACTCAATTGATGAGAGAAGTTGAAAGAATTGCTCGTGATAGAGGATTAGCCTGTATATATCTTTTTACAAGAAGTTCAAATAAAGGTGCACAAAATTTTTACGAAAAATTAGGTTATCAAAAAATTGCAGAGATTCCAGGTTTCTATCGTTCTGAGCCTGGAATCCTATATGTCAAAAGACTATGAAAATCATTTATTTAGGCAATTTTGATAATCCATATTCAGATGTAGACGAAAAACATATCACTTATTCACTTGAAAAATTAGGACACGAAGTTATTCCAATAAATGAACGCTATTTTTACCAAGAAAGAAACCGAATTGTTGAAGAAGTTGCCGAAGGAGCTGAAGTTTTTCTTTTCCATAAAGGTGGAATTAAATTCAATGTTGCTTTAGAAGATTTCATTGAACTTTTAAATCACATCACTTGCAAAAAAGTAATGTGGTTTTGGGATAAAGTGGCAATTAAAGAGATTGCTCAAAATAGAGAGAAATGGGTTCAATCAGTAATTCCATTCATTGAATATGCTTTTTTAACTGATGAAACTTGGGCAAGAAGGCACAATTACAAAAATGTTTACATTTTACGACAAGGAATTGGAGATAAAAATGCTCATTTAGGGAAATATCGCAAAGAATATGATGTTCCAATTGCTTTTTTAGGAAGCGTTTATGGAGAAAGAATTGAATGGGTTTTTCGTTTAAAAGCAATTTTTAAAGAAAAATTCAAAGTTTACAACAATATTTTTGGAGAGAATTTATGCGATTTCTGTGCTTCAGCAAAAATTATTGTTGCTCCAAAATATCCTCAAGATGATTTTTACTGGTCAGCCAGAATTTACAAGATTTTAGGTTCAGGAGGCTTTTTAATCCATCCAAAACTTTATGGTTTAAAAGAAGAATTTGAAGAAGGAAAACATTATGTTGGCTATAAAACTTTTGAAGAATTAGTGGAAAAAATTGAGTATTATCTAAAACACGATGAAGAAAGAGAAAAAATCAGATTAGCAGGTCATAAACATTGCATTCAAAACTATACTTACACTCAAAGGGTCAAAAAAATGTTGGAAATAATTTCAAAATGATGCTTTTAATCACAGGTTGTGGTCATTCAGGAACAAAATTTGTAGCAGAACTTTTTCAAATTAAACACGAGCCGAGATTATCAGATTATCAGGTTTTTGTTCCTGCTTGGCATAATAAAAATATCTCAAGAAATTATGTGAGAGAAAATTTTACTGGAGAAGAAAGAGAATCAAACAGCTTTTTAATTCCTCATATTGAAGCAATTTTAGAATTTTTTCCAGAAGCAAATATTTTCCATTTGGTGAGAGACCCAAGAAAAGTAGTTCGTTCTTTTATGAGCAATGGACTTTATTCAAATGATGGAATTGATTATCATAATGTAAAGCTTGATGTTCCAAACTTTGAAAACTTAAGCCAATTTGAGAAATGTTGCTGGTATTGGAGAGTAGTAAATGAACGATTGAGAAGTTTTAAATTCCCTTTAATCAGATTGGAGGACTTGAAAGGAAAGCCGATAAATGCAAAACCACATTCTTTTCCCTCCTGGGAAGAATGGACTGATGAACAAAAAAGACAATTCAATGAAATTTTAGGTGATATTTTGCCTTATTATGGCTATGAAAAAATTAAAATTTAAAGGTCGAGTTTTCAAAAAACTATGAAGGATTTAAAAATAGGTTTAATTGCTCGAGCTGACAATTCAGGTTTAGGAACTTTATCAAGGCAGTTTTACAAACATTTAAAAGATTACATTGCCAAAGTAATGATTGTTTGGAATGGAGTTTATGAGTATTATCCAGAAAGATTTCCTGAAGAAATTTCCTATGTTTGCAAAAGAGGAGTTCCAGATTTAGAAGAAATTGACAATTTTTTGAAAGATATCAATTTAGTGCTAACTTTTGAAACTCCTTATAACTGGAATTTGTTTTCTAAAGCAAAAGAGAGAGGAATTAAAACGGTATTGATGCCAAATTATGAATGGCTTCCGAAAGACTTACCAGTAAAACCAGATTTATTTTTATGTCCTTCTAAACTTGATTACGATGAAGCTCCAGAGCCAAAAGTTTATTTACCAGTTCCAATTGATAGGGAAGAATTGCCATTTAAGTTGAGAAAAAAGGCAAGAGTTTTTCTCTTTAACAATGGACACGGTGGATATTTAAACCGAAATTCATTGCACGAGTTTTTGGAAGCAATTTCACTTGTGAAACAACCCGTGCAATTTATCATTCATTCCCAAGTTTATTTTGATGTCGTTAATGATTCTCGAGTTGAAGTGATTTTAGGAGATGTGCCGTATGAGAAACTTTATGAAAGAGGTGATATGTTTGTTTTTCCGCATAAATTTGATGGACTGTCTTTGCCAATTCAGGAAGCGATGTCAGTAGGAATGCCAGTGATTTCAACTGATATTTATCCGCATAATACTTATTTGCCAAAAGAGCTTTTATTTGAACCAGAAGCAATAACTGAATATTATATCAAAAGACCGATAAAAGCAGCAATCATTTCACCAGTTAAGTTAGCTCAGAAAATTGAAGAATTTGCTTTGCAAGATATTTCTCATCTTTCCAAAAAAATGGATGAATTAGCAGAAAAATGGTCTTGGAAAAATTTAAAAACGAAATATTTGGAAGTTCTACAAGGATTGCTCCAGTAAAAGTTTGTGTAATTGGAGGAGCAGGATTTATTGGCTCAAATTTAGTTGACAAATTGATACAACAAGGGTATCAAGTTTTAGTGCTTGATAATTTTGTTTCAGGAAGTAAAGAAAATATTAATGAGAAAGCAGAATGGATTGAATTTGATATTCGAGATGATTACCAGAAATTAGCCAAGATTTTGAAAGAACATCAAATTCAAGATGTTTATCATTTAGCGGCTGAACCTTACATTCCAGAATGTTTTGAGAGACCAAAAGAGTTTTTTGAAGTAAATGCAGTTGGAACTTTAAATGTTTTGATGGCTTGTAAAGAAGCAAAAATTAGAAAACTGATGTATTATTCTTCTTCAGAAGTTTATGGAAGCTGGCCAGGGAAAATTAGCGAGAAAACTCCAACTAATCCACATTCAACTTATGCCGTTTCCAAATTAGCAGGTGATAGATTATGCTTTACTTTCTTCAAAGAACATAATTTGCCAGTAATAATTTTGAGGCAGTTTAATACTTACGGACCAAGAGAAACTCACGAATATGTAATTCCAGAAATTATTTCCCAGCTTTCAAAATCAAATGTTGTGGTTTTAGGAAATGTAAAAGCAAAAAGAGATTTCATTTATGTTGAAGATGCAGTTGAAATGGCAATTGAATTGATGAAATATGGAAAACCAGGAGAGATTTACAATTTAGGTTCAGGTAGATTTTATGCTATTGATTGGTTAGCTTTCAAAATTGCCGAGATTATGGGAAAGAAGATTGAACTTAGAATTGATCCCAAAAAATTTAGACCTTATGATGTTGAAAAGCTATGGTGTGATAATTCAAAGATTTGCAAAACAATTAAAAGAAGACCAAGAACTCCAATAGAGGAAGGTTTGAAAAAGACAATTGATTGGTATTATCAAAATGGGCAAAAATGGGGTTTTGAAAAATAAAATACCAGTTAGCCAACCAGATTTATCAGGAAATGAGCTGAAATATGTTGTTGATTGCATTAAAAGAAATTGGATTTCCTCTAAAGGTGATTATGTAGAAAAATTTGAGAAAGCATTTGCAAAGTTTCATAAAATGAAATATGGAGTAGCTTGTTCTTCAGGAACAACAGCTTTGATTTTAGCTTTAGCTTCTCTTGGAATAAAAGAAGGAGATGAAGTGATTGTGCCAGAATTTACAATGATTGCCACTGCTTGGGCAGTAAGCTTTTTAGGTGCTAAACCAGTTTTTGTAGATTGTGATGATGATTTAAACATTGATGTTTCAAAAATTGAGGAGAAAATTACACCAAGAACAAAAGCAATTATTCCAGTTCACATTTATGGAAGACAATGCAAAATGAGAGAAATTTTAAGAATTGCTTATGAGTATAATCTTTGGGTGATTGAAGATAGTTGTGAAGCTCACGGAATTAAGCCAAAAGGAGATATTGCTTGTTTTTCCTTGTTTGCTAACAAAATTATTACTGCAGGAGAAGGAGGAATTTGTTTGACTAATAGCGAAAGATTAGCAAAGCAAATGAAGCATTTAAGGGCAATGGCTTTTGATGAAAATCATACCTTTTTGCATAAAAAGTTTGCTTTCAATTTTCGAATGACAAATTTACAGGCAGCAGTAGCTTTAGCTCAAACCGAAAGATTGGAAAAAATTTTGGAGAAAAGAAAAAAGATTGAAAAGTGGTATGATGAATGTTTGGAAGGAATAAAGGGAATTAAAAAAATGCCAAAAAGAGATGTTTTGTGGATGTATGATATTTTAGCCGAAAATCGAGACAAATTAAGAAAATGGCTTGAGAAAAATGGAATTGAAACCAGAGTGTTTTTCAAGCCAATGAGTATGCAACCGATGTATTTTAATCCTGATTACAAGAAATTGAAAGCCTATCAGTTTTCCCAAAAAGGACTTTATTTGCCAACCTTTACCTCTTTAACAAAATCAAAGGTCAAATATATTTGCCAAAAAATAAAAGAATTTTATGAACGAAACTAAAGGTGTTTATATTGCAGTTTTAAATCAAGGTTGGATAAGACCAGAACTATCTTTTGTTTTGACTGATATTACTCATCAGGGCAAATACAATGTTTATCTTTCTTATCCAGCTGACAAGCCAATTCAAAACAATCGGAACAAAATTGTTAAAAAGTTTTTAGAAAAAAAAGAGTATGATTTCCTTTTGATGATTGATTCTGATATTGTGCCACCTTTAAATATTCTGGATTTAGCTGATTACAATCTTGATATCGTTGGAGCATTATGTTTTGCTTTTCGAGACCATAGAATTGTGCCATTGGTTTTGAAGGAGAACAAAAGAGGAAGATATCAGGTAATGGAAGTTGATGGAAGCGAAGGATTGGTTGAATGTGATGCTGTTGGTTCAGGATGTATTATGATTCATCGAAGAGTTTTGGAACATCCAAAAATGAGGTATCCATTTAAGAATTATTACGATGAAGATGGAATTAGAGTTTTAGGATTGGATTTGTCATTTTGCAAGAGAGCAAAAGAATTAGGATTTAAGGTTTACTGTCATTTAGACTTTCCTTGCTCTCATTGGACGCCAATGGATTTGAAAGAAGTTTATCAGGCTTTATGTGAAAGAGAAATAAAACCAATAAAACTTTTACCAGAAAAAGAAAATGGTTTTCAATGATACAACAAATAAAAAAGGATTGATTCAGGATTGCGAGGATTTACTTGGGATGGAAGATGGAGCAATTTCTGGTGATACAAATCTTTTAAAAAGATTCACCAGAATGATAAATAACTGGTATCGAACAGTGAATGCTTGGATTTGGGAAGCTTCAGGAGAATGGGAATATGATGATTCAAATTATACTGATTTGCCAATTGCTACCACTAATTTAGTTGATGGACAGCAAGATTATACTTTGCCAACCTGGGCTCAAAAAGTGATAAGGGTGGAAGTGAAAGATAATGAAGGAAATTGGCATCAATTGCAAGCAATTGACCAAAGCCAGATTGATGAAGCTTTAGAAGAATTTGAGGAAACTCCAGGACTTCCAAAATATTACGATTTAATTGGACCAACGATTTTTCTTTATCCAAAACCTTCAGAAGATTATGTTACTTTAGAAGGAGGATTGAAAATTTATGTTTCCCGTTCTATTGATGAGTTTGATTATGATGATACAACAAAAGAGCCAGGATTTAACAAGGATTTTCATCAAATTCTTTCACTTGGAGCTTGTTTAGATTATGCCATTGGTTTTGGATTAGCTGATAAAGTAAGTGCTTTTAAAGAAAGAATTGCAATTTTGAAAGATGCTTTGCAAAAGTATTATGGACGCCGACATCGAGATTTAAAAGTAAAACTTTTTCCTTCTACTGAATCTTACATCTAAAGGTCGCAAAGAGAAAAAACAAAAAAATGAGATTAAAAGGTGCATTAACCCTTCAGGGTAAATTCATCATCCGCCATTATCGAAATGGTAAGTTGATTGATGAGGAAGAAATTACCAATACCATTACCAATGCTGGTAAAGCA
>CAZSPB010000004.1:0-30683 GCA_964608725.1 uncultured archaeon | reverse complement strand
ATAAAAATCATTTAGGGGTGATAGGATGAAAAAGGTTTTCTTTGTATTGTCTTTATTGCTATTAGCATCTTTATGCTATGCTGATATTCCTAAGAAGATCAGCATACAGGGAAGACTGAGTGATTCATCTGACATCCCTGTTAGCGGTAGCTATAGACTAAGGTTTAGATTTTATGATAGCTATACCGGAGGGAATCTTTTGGATACTGTTATTGTTGATAATGTTAATGTTGATAATGGTTTGTTTAGTGTTGAAATAAGTCCTAGCTTAAGTTTTGATGAAGCTTATTATGTTGAAGTTTCTGTATGGAATAATTCTCAATGGAATGTTCTATCTCCTAGAGTTAATTTGACGAGTGTGGCTTATAGCTATTCTGCTAGCAAGCTTTTGCCAATAGAAGACTTGAATATGGAGAATAATAACATAAAGTTCAGAAACAGTGGAGTTGGTTTAATCTGGTTAAATTCCTCAGGTAACGATGTTTCAAAAATTTACGACGATTTTGATTTAAATATAAAAACTGATGATAGGTTATGGATAAGTGCACCTGAATCAGTTCATGTAGATACTAACAATGTAAGTGTAACAGGGAACGTAAAAATCATTGGAGATTTGAAGTTTGGACCTACACCACCAGTAGGTGGTGGTATTAATCCTCCTACACCTCCATCATTCGGCATTTCTGGGGAAGAAATGTTTGAAGTTGGATTGGCAGATGGTTATGGATGGCTTCAGGCATATACATTAGGTTTTGGAGTTCCAATAGCACTTAACCCAAATGGTGGTAATGTTGGTATAGGAATGACAAACCCAGGATATAAATTAGATGTGAGTGGAGATATTCACTCTAGTAGTTATGTTCGAGGTGATACTGGATTATGTATAGGAAGTGATTGTAGAACTTCTTGGCCATCTGATGAAGGGTTAACTTGTGCTGATTGTGATTCGAGATTTGTTAATAGGGCAGGAGATACGATGACTGGAAGTTTAAATATGAGTGATAATGCTGTTTATTTAAGAAATGATGGATATCATGGAATAAAGTGGGATTATAGTACAACTGGAGTCGATGGGCCAGCGATATTTGGATATGGGGGAGTTACAATAGAAAAAAGAGACTTAAGTGGAAGGTATAGTTTAGCCAATTTTACTAACTCTGGTCTAACAGTTTCTGGGCAAGGAAGCTTTAATTACAAAGACAATGCAAATCAATATTCTTTGAGGGTTGGAGGGGGAATTTTGTTGAAAAGCTATTACGATCCTTCTAGCAATCCAGATTCTTATATAACTTCGACAACTTCTGGAGGTAAGATAAGATTTAGAAACAATGCTGATGGTGTTTTGTATGGCTGGATAGGTAACAACTGGTATATTCCTGGAAAATTAGGAATTGGAACAAGTAATCCTGGAGCAAAATTAGATGTAAATGGTGATATAAAACTTAGTGGAACGGCAAGAAAAATATACTTTGGTGCTAATGGAGAAGGTGGACCTCATGGATTGAATTTCAGTAATGAGCTCTTTATGTTCTATAGAACATCTCCTAATAACTTAGAATTTGAGCATTCAGATGGAACCGATATTTTAGTTATAGATAGAGATGGAAAGAGAGTGGGAATAGGAACGAATAGTCCAGATCCTTATGTTGGTTTGGATATAAGAAACTCAGAACCTCTTGGAAATAGGGGACAAATTATAGTAGATACATATTTGCTAAGAAATGCGACAGGATCAGCATATGTTCCGAGTGATACAGGGGGCTGGATAGATGTCTATGAAGACAATTTGAATTTGAACTTGATGCATGCTGTAAGTGGAAAAGGTATTTCTTTCAATATTCCAGGAGGCCATGGTGGTATAACAAGAATGTTTATAAGATCAGACGGTAATGTTGGAATAGGAACAACAAGTCCTGGAGCAAAATTAGATGTAAATGGTAAAGTGAAAGCTAAGAATGTTATTGTTGGTGGTTCAGAACAAGGTGTAGGTACTGATAGCTCTAGGATGATTGATTTAGGAGTAGGAAAAACGAGAGAGCAAAATGCGGGTAAGATAGCTTATGAGGGTTGGACTACTGGCGCTCTCGATATAGTGGGTGCTGGAACCTCAAGTGGTTCAAGAAAAGTTAAATTATGGGATAAAGTTGATGTTGCTGGAGATTTAAATGTTTATGGTTGGACACTAGAACATCATGGTGCAGATTTTAAGCTTGGAACAGGTGATGGAAGAAGTATTGGTTCGAAAACTGGCCAGAGAGCGTTAGTCCACGATAATAATGATGTTTTAGTGTTGAATTATAATGGAGATTTTGAAAATGGAACAAGAGTTGATGGACCACTTATTGAGGGTAGAGGTGCTTTAATAGCTAACTTCTTGGATATAGGAGATTCAGATGGTTATCCTCGGTATGTATTTTGCATGCAGAAAGTTGGTAGTATAGATTGGACAAACTATAAACCTTGTGGAGGAAACCAGTACTGGTGGGTAGCTAGTATAATGGGCTATTTATATGCACCATCTTCAGGAACATATTACTTCTACGTTACAACTGACGATGGATTTTCACTTCATATAGATGGTTCTTTATGTAAAGCAAGTTGGAAAGAGCAAGGGGCAACAGAATATTCGTGTAGCAAATACTTATCAAAAGGCTGGCATAAAATTTTCTTGCAACACTATCAAGGTGGTGGAGATGAAAGACTTAAACTTGAATGGGATCCTCCAGTAGGTGGGAGAGAATTGATACCAGCTTGTAGATTTGCTTATCCTCCATTGTGGGGTTGGGGATTGATAGGAGGTGTAATGCCTTAGAATTCCTCCAACTTTACCTTCCCTCTTTTTATTCTTAAGTAGGTGTTAGGAGCATTTCCAAACCATGCACCTGAATTTGCAATTCTTGAATAATTATCAACAAATCCTTTGTGGGTATGACCAAAAATTAAGAATTCATTTTCCTTTACAGAGTTTTTTGCATTCTCTTCTACTATATCAACAATTCCTCTTTCTTCAGGTGTTCTTATCATTCTCTTTATATCACTTTTAAACTTTGGATAAAAAGGTTGTAACAAAAATTTTTCGATAAATTTCCTAGTCCTAATAAATCTTTTCCAAGCATCATAAAGCATTTCCCCTCGTGAATCATTCGTTGTGTAACAAAGGGCATCAAAAAGAAATTCAAATTCTGTTGGATCAAATTGATAACCATGTAAAAACCTGTAATCTATTTTACTTGTTTTAATAACTAATTCAAGAGGAAACTTGAAAGGGTAGTAATGACCTCGAAAATTTCTAAGATGATAATCATGGTTCCCTGGAATCCAATAAATTTTTCTACTTTTATTTAATTCCATTAACTTATGAATAGTATCAGCATTCTCTAAAGTAACACCTGCATCATCTCTACCCCAAAACTCTAAACCATCACCATTTATTATGAAATATTCTAAATCTTTTTCATCCTTCAAATAGTCTAAAAACTTGTTAAATTCTTTCTTATGAGTTTTTTTCGAACCCAAATGCATATCAGAAACTACAATAATTTCTGGACTTCTAGACTTCATATTTTTATTTTGAATTATAAAATTTTTATTTTTTACTATTTAAGGGTAGTAATTAATTACTCAAAACTAAACCAATAAGCTTTTAATGAACATTCATCTTATAAATTGTATGAAGAAATGTTATTTTTTTATCTTGTTTTTTCTTCTTTTCATAGCTATAAGCTTAGCATTTGTATCAAGTGATAGTTTTAGGATGAGAGGAGTTTTTTCCTCTGGAGGTTCTACAAACTTAACGGCCACTGGCAAATATATAATGAAAATAATAAGTGGCCAACCGTTAACTGGAAATGCTTCAAATAACTTCAGAATTTGTTTAGGCTTCCTTTGTATGGGTGGATTGACAGCTGGTGGAGAGTATAACATAGAACTTTCTGGCTATCTTAACTATACTAATGGAACTCCTGTAATTAACACAGAAATAGAAGTTGCAATTAAATATCCTGGTTTAAGTTTTAAAACTACGAATACAACAAACGAACAAGGATATTTCTCCGCCAAGATAGAAAATATTCCAGAATATTTAGCTGGAGATGATTTTGATATTTCAATAAAAGTTGTAGGAGAAGTTGAAGCTTTGTATGAATCCCATTGCACATATTCTACTACAGATAAAAAATACTATTGTTGATTCTTGAAAAATTTTATTATATTTTCAATTTTAACTTCATACTCTTTCCCACTTTTCATATCTTTAATCTTAACTTTCTCTTCTTTGATTTCTTCAAGACCAACTATGAGAGAAAATGGGACTTCTAATCTATTAGCAAAATCTAATTGCTTTTTCAAATTTCTTTCCATTAAATCAACTTGACAAGAAATTCCTTCTTTCCTTAATTTTTTAGCGATTTCTATGGCCTTACCCTTAACTTTTTCATCAACATTAGCAATAAAAACTTTAACATTAGTCTTAGGTAATTCTAGCATTCTTTCTTCTTTCATTATTTCAATTATTCTTTCAATACCCAAACTTATGCCTGTTGCTGGTGTAGGTCTTCCTCCTAACATTTCAATTAAATTGTCATATCTCCCACCACCTGCAATAGAACCAATTCTTTCCTTTGATCTTAGAATTATCTCAAATATTGGGCCTGTATAGTAGTCTAACCCTCTTGCTAAACTTAAATCTAATTTTAAGTTTTTGTAAATTCCATATAACTTAGCTTTTTCAAAGATCTCTTCTAACTCTTTTAAACCTTCTATCCCAACTTCAATATTTTTCATTTTATCTTTTAATTTTTCCAAAATTGTTTCATTATCTGAAACTAAAATTAATTCAAAGAGATTTTTTATTTGCTCATCGCTTAAACCACATTTTCTTAATTCATCCCTAACTTTTTCCTTACCAAACTTTTTTAACTTATCAATTGCTCTGAAGATATCAACGTTTTTACTTTTATCGGCTTTTATTAACTCTATAAATCCATCTAAAATTTTTCTGTTATTTATTAAAACTTCAAAATCTCTAAACCCTAGAACTTTTAAACAATCTATTGCACATGCAATACACTCAACATCAGCTTCCATACTATTTGAACCAATGATATCAATATCACATTGATAAAATTCTCTTTTTCTTCCTTTGGTTACTTCTTCATACCTCCATACAGGAGCTATGCAAAATCTTTTGAAAGGTTTTGGTATTTGAGGATTGGCTGCAACTATTCTACACAAAGGAACAGTTAGATCAAATCTTAAGCCCAATTCTCTTTCACCTTTATCTTTGAAATAAAATATTTGTTCTTTTATTTCCTCACCGCATTTCTTTGTTAACAAATCAAAATCTTCAAATACTGGTGTTTGAACTTCGTCAAAGCCATAAGATATGAAAACTCTTTTAATTTTTTCTATTACATAATTCCTTTTTATCATCTCTTCAGGCAAAAAATCTCTTGTTCCTTTTACAGGCTGAAGTTTCATAAACACCATCTTTCAATAAGTTTCTCGAATACTTTTTTTGCTTTTTTGATTTTTGAAATTTTTATATTTTCATTAATAACATGTGCTAATTTAGGATCACCTGGACCAAAAGAAACAAATTCTATCCCACATTCTCTGTAATATAATTCAGATTCTGTGTATCCTGATTCTCCTTTAATTTTCGCTTTTTTTATACTTTGAATCATTTTAACTATTTTTGAATTTTTAGGTATTTTCATCGCAAGTCTTGGTTCATTCAAATACTCAATTTTTGCTTTTAGATTTAATTTCTCTAGTATTTTCCTTATTTGTTTTATAGCAATAGCAGGAGTTTCTCCAGGAATTAGTCTTCTATCAATTTCAACTTCACAATAATCAGGTACTATGTTAACTTTTGTCCCTCCTAAAATTTTTCCTACATTTATGGTTCCACTACCTAGTAAAGGATCTTTTTTCTTTTTTAATTTTCTTGTTAATTTCTTTAACTCTTGAATAAAGTCTGATGCTTTTAAAATAGCATTATCTCCGAGTTCTGGTTTTGAGCCATGAGCAGCTTTACCTTTAAATTTTAATTTTATCATGGTTATTCCTTTTTGAGCTATTCTTATGTCCAAATTCGTAGGTTCTGCCATTACTCCATACTTCACATTTTTAAGAAAAGATTTTCTTTTTTCTATCAAATATTTAGTCCCTTTCATTGCAACTTCCTCATCACCTACAAAAGCTAACACTAGCCTCTTTTTAAAATTTTTATTTTTAAACTTCCTTAAGGACCCTAGTATTGCTGCAAGTCCGCCTTTCATATCACTTGCACCTCTCCCATATATTTTTCCTTTCACTATTTTCCCTTCGAATGGACTATACTTCCATTTTTTCAAATCTCCAGAAGGGACAGTATCAATATGACCTGCTAGAATTAAGCCTTTGCCTTTCCCTTTTTCTCCTATTACATTAAACCTATTCTTCCCAAATTCTATCATCTCAGCTGGAATTCCAAAATCTTCTAAGTAATCTTTAATAAACTTTGCTATTTTTTTCTCATTTCCAGGAGGATTTTCTGAATTTATCCTAATCAATTCTTGAGTAAGCCTCACTTCATCCATATTTATCCTATCTCCTTTTTCATATATGTTCTTTCCGGATACTTTGGATCTCTAATTTTTAAATCCTCAAAACCCAACTTCAAATAAAAATTGTATGCCACACTTTTTATATGAGTTCTTAAAGTAGTTACCTCATAGCCAAGTTTTTTAGCATCTTCAACCAGCATGTTCACAAGGTTTGTCCCTATACCTCTTCTCCTAGAATTTTTTTCTACCCCTAACTCAGCAATATAAAATGTTCTTGATTTTTTGAGATTACTGAGAAAGTAAAATTTGTTTGGTAAAGAATAACCCCATGTAAAACCTATGACAATATCAGACTTAATTGCTAATTTCCCTATAAAATCTTTCTGATTAAGGGCAGAATTTATTTCTTCATTTACTATTTCATCACTCCAAAAATATTCATTCCAAGGTGGCTCTTTCCAAATTTCTTTGTATAAGGAAACTAAAGATTTTCTGAACTTCTCCTTGAAATCCGAATAAATGAACTAAATCACCTTTCATTTTCACCACTTTTGTAGACTGTAATAAAAACGACAGAATTAGACTTTAACTTCAACTTTTTTCTTACAAAAGAAGGTATTGTTATTCTTCCTCTATCATCTAGAATAGCAGAAAAACTAATAGAATTAATGCTACGATCCTTTGTGAACTAATTCACCCATATTCAAATAATTTTCATTAAAAAATTTAAAGTTATGTGGGTAACTTTCAAATTTTTTTCTTGTATAATTTAATAGCTTCTTCTATCACTTTTTTTGCTTTTTCAGCTCCAAACCAGCCTTTCACTCTTACCCACTTATTTGGTTCTAATGCCTTGTACATCTCAAAAAAGTGAGATATTTCTTTTAAAAAATGTTCTGGAACATCTTTTATATCAAAAACATGAGAAAACCTTGGATCTTCTATTGGAACTGCTAGAATTTTATCATCTACTCCTCTTTCATCTTCCATTTCAATTATTCCTACTGGCCTTACTTTTATTAGGCATCCTGGAAAAGTAGGTTCTGTTACTAAAACTAATGCATCTAATGGGTCACCATCTTCACATAAAGTTGAAGGAATGTGGCCATAATCTGCTGGATAATGTAAAGGAGAATGGAGAACTCTATCTAAAACTATCAAACCCAATTTCTCATCTAACTCATACTTATTTTGAGAGCCTTTTGGTATCTCTACTATTACAAAAATTTCTTCTGGTGGGTTTGGACCTGCGGGTAATTTTTCCATCATAAAAATCAACAATAGTTTAAATTAGAATTATTTAAAATTATCTTCTTTCAAAATCGTCAAACTCACCTTTATATTCAGAAAACTCAACTTTCAAATCATCTACTTTTGCTAATGGTGGCCCTCTTTTACACCACTCTAAAATTTCTTTTACTTTATCTTCTGGCCCTTCAAAAACAGCTTCAACTTCTCCTGTAGGTAAGTTCCTAACCCATCCTTTTAACCCTAAAGCTTTAGCCTTAAATTTTGTATAAGAGCGAAAGCTTACTCCTTGAACTAAACCTGAAATGATGACATGAGCCCTAACGAATTTCAACAATATCACCAATAGTGAGTTTTCTTTTTTCCTTTTTAGTTTCTATTTTAGTTTCTTCAACTTTTTCTGTGAGTTGGACGTTAAAGAATTTTTCTAGTTTTCTTATAATTTTTAAAGGAGGTTCCCACCCTTCTTCTATTCTTCTTACTATAGATTCTTTTTCTCCTATTTTTTTGGCTAACTCTTCTTGTGATAACTTTCTTTTTTCTCTTTCACTTTTTATCAATTTGTTAAAGTCTTCTTTTATTAAAATTTCTAACTCTTCTATTTTTGGTACTTTTTTCTCAGAAGGCTTAAACTCTATTGGAATTATTTCTTCACCAAATTTCAAACAATTTTCACAAACACTTACTATCACACCTTCTATTTTTGCTTTCCTAGTAGCATTTTTAGAACCACAAATCACACATTCTTCAGGCATATTTCACCCCTCAAAAAGAAGAATAATATTAAATGCATTTTAAAAAATAAATAACTGCCTTTTTTCAAAAATTATTTAAAAAGAATAATCTAATATTTCTAAAAGCAAGGTGGAGATATGTACAATCCTCAAGAAATAGAAAAGAAAATACTCAAATTTTGGTATGAAAATAAAATACCTGAAAAATCTTTAAAGTTAAAAGGAGGAAAAAAATTTTCTTTTATTGATGGCCCTCCTACTGCTAACAATCCAATGGGTGTACATCATGCATGGGGGAGAACTTATAAAGACCTTTACTTAAGATTCAAAACGATGCAAGGATTTGATGTTAGGAAACAGCCTGGGTTCGATTGTCAAGGTTTATGGGTTGAGGTAGGAATAGAAAAAGAACTTGGTTTCAAAACCAAAAAAGACATAGAAAAGTTTGGTATAGATAAATTTGCTGAAAAATGTAAAGAAAGTGTCTTAAAATATGTTAAAATTTGGATAGAACTATCAAAAAAACTTGGAATGTGGATGGATTGGGATAATGCTTATTTAACTATGGATGATAAAAACATAGAGTACGTGTGGTATTTCTTAAAAAAATGTTATGAAAAAGGTTGGCTATATAAAGGGTTAAAAGTTTTGCCTTGGTGTCCTCGTTGTGGTACTAGTCTTTCAAGTCATGAAGTTGCAGTTGGCTACAAAGAATTAAAGCATCCTGGAATTTTTGTTAAGTTTCCTATTAAAGATAGAAAAAAAGAATTTCTTCTCATATACACTACAACTCCATTTACTCTTGTCTCTAACGTAGCTGTTGCTGTTCATCCTGATTTTGAGTACAGCAGAGTTAGAGTGGGAAATGAAATATTCATAATAGCTAAAGATTTAGTGAAAAATGTTATTGAAGAAGAGTATGAAATTTTAGAAAATGTTTATGGTAGAGAGTTAGTAGAGTTACAGTATGAACCCCCTTTAAAAGAGTTGCCCCTTCAATGGAATATTTTAGGAAAAGTTGTTCTTTCAAAAGAGTATGTTAACTTAGAGGAAGGTACAGGACTTGTCCACATTGCACCTGGCCATGGGCCTGAAGATTATGAAATAGGAAAAGAGTATAACCTTCCTATTCTTTGCCCTTTGAATGAATCTGGAGTTTTTGAAAAAGATTCCGGCTACCTTCAAGGAAAAAGCTTTAAGGAAGCGAATGAAATAGTCATGAAAAAACTTGAAGAAAAAGGCTTACTTTTTAAGAAAATCGAAGTGAAACATAACTATCCTTGTTGTTGGCGTTGTGGTGAAGAACTTGTTTATAGAACAAGTGAAGAATGGTTCATTTCAACAAAAGAAATAAAGCCTAAGCTTATAGAAGAAGCTAAAAAAGTGAGATGGTACCCAGAATGGACTAAGAAAAGTATGATAGATTGGTTAACTAATTTGAAAGATTGGAACATTTCAAGAAAAAGGTATTTTGGTTTGCCTCTCCCATTTTGGGAATGTGAAAATGGTCATCTTGAAGTTATAAGTAGTAAAAAAGAGCTAAAGAAAAAAGCAATAAAAGGAATAGAAAAATTGAAAGAATTGCATAGACCATGGATAGATGATGTTATTCTAAAGTGTCCAAAATGTGGAAAAGAGATGAAAAGAATAGTTGAAACTGGTGATTGTTGGTTAGATGCAGGTGTTGTTCCATTTTCAACCTTAAAGTATTTAGAAGACAAAAATTTTTGGAAAAAATGGTTTCCTGCTGATTTTATAACTGAAATGCATGAACAAGTTAGATTATGGTTTTACTCTATACTTTTCATTTCTGTAACTTTAGAAGGGAAAGCACCTTATAAGTCAGTTTTAGCTCATGGTATGGTTCTTGATGAAAAGAAAAGAGAAATGCACAAAAGTTGGGGTAATGTGATATGGGCTGATGAAGCTCTAGAAAATATAGGCGCTGACGTGATGAGATGGATGTATTGTTTGCATAATCCTGGTCAACCTTTACCGTTTGGCTACACTCCTGCGAGAGAAATAAGAAGAAATCTTAACATACTATACAATACCGTAAAATTTTTACAAACTTATTGTGAAGCTAATAACTTCAAACCAAAAAAGCAGAAAAATCTTGATTTAGCCAGCAAGTGGTTACTTTCCAGACTTCAAAAGGTAAAAATGAATGTTACTAAATGCTTAGATGATTTGAAACCTCACGTAGCTGCAGAAGAATTACAAAATTTTTTCTTGAATGATATCTCTAGATGGTATGGACATATAATAAGAGATGAAATAAAGCCAGAAGTAAAATCAAAAAACAAAGAAGCCATTTTGAATACATTTTATGAAGTTATGCTAGAAACTCTAAAGTTGTTATCACCATTCATTCCCTTCTTAACTGAATCACTTTACCAAGATTTTTTCAAAAAATTTGAAAAAGAAGTAAGTATTCATTTAACAAAATGGCCAAAAGTTGAGAAAAGACTTATAAATGAAAAACTTGAAGAAGAAATGGGAATTGTAAAAAGAATAGTTGAAACCTCAAATTCTTTAAGACATGAAAATGGAATAAAGTTAAGGTATCCTCTTAACTGTTTGTATGTAAGTGGTAATGAAAAAGTAAAAAGAGCTGTAAAAGATTTAAATCATGTTATTAAAAAATTGGCAAACGTAAAGGTTGTAGAGTTTTGCAAGTTAAAAGAAGGGAGAGAGTTTGAAGAAGGGAGAGTTTTATTAGATACTAGTGTTACAGAAGAGTTGAAAAAAGAATGGTTAGTTAGAGAGTTAATAAGAAATGTTCAAGATAGAAGAAAAAAGATGGGTTTCAAAATAAAAGATAAGGTAAAATTATACTTAGAAGATGAAGAAGCATTCCAAATTTATAAAAAGTATATAGAAGATTCAACATCAAGTAAAGTAAACTTTGGGGAATTAAAGGGAAAGATTTTTGAATTTGAATTTGAAGGTAAGAAGCATAAATTTAGTATAGAATCAAGTTGATTTTGTTTTGAGATGGGTTATATAACCAGCAACCTTATTTCTTAAACCTTTTTTATCAATTATACCAAGTTCTTTTAGCACTTTTTTATTTTCATCAAAGTTCTCCGTGAATTTTTCGGGATACTGCTCTAAAATTTTGAGTGCCATTGTCTTTATCCATTTTGTCCTTATCCTTCCCATTTTATCACGTAAACTTTTATTCTTATTCTAAGTAATAAATAATTTATGCATTACTTAGCTATAAACGTGGCTGGCCTTTTCATTTTTAATGAAAAAAATGAATTAGTGAAATATAAATTTTTTGAAAAAAATGCTGAAGAGATAGCAAAAAAGCTTTTTTTAGTTGAAGAAGGAAAGGAAATAGATGAAATTAAAAATATTAAAAAAGAATTTAAAGACTTGATCATAAAACAACCAAACCAAGCTACAAAATATTTGAGAAAGAATTTAAGAAGCTTTGTAATAAAATTGGGTTTTGTAGAAAATGAAATAGAATTTAATAACCTTTTAAATGAGGTTTGTATTTTAAAAACAAAAATGAAAATTTCATCTTTACAGAGGAGAGACAAATTAATAGTTCAAACAGTTTCAGCTTTAGGTGATCTTGAAAAAATCCTGAATGTTATGAGTGAAAGATTAAGAGAATGGTATGGCCTATACTATCCTGAATTAGTTGTAAAAGATCATGAAAAATTCACAGAGTTAGTAGCTAAATACGGAAAGAGAGAAAATTTTGAGGATTTTAAAGGTAGTATGGGAATGGAATTGAAAGATGAAGATATAAAAATTTTACAAAGTTATGCACAACAATTAAAAAATTTATATGATTTGAAAAAGAAGATTGAAAACTACTTAAAGAAAATAGCCTCAGAAGAAATGCCAAACTTAACTTCACTCCTTGGTAGCATTTTAGCCGCAAGACTACTTGCTTTAGCGGGTTCTTTGGAAAAGTTAGCAAAAATGCCGTCTTCAACTATTCAATTATTAGGTGCTGAAAAAAGTTTGTTCAAATTTTTAAGAGGAAAGAAAATAAAAAGGCCACCAAAATTTGGTTTAATATTCTTACACCCTGATATATGTACCGCAAAGAAAGAATTGCAAGGAAAAATTGCAAGGCTTCTTTCAAGTAAATTAACTATAGCAGCTAGAGCAGACTTTTACACGAAAAAGGATATGTCAGAAAAACTATTAAGAGATTATAAAAAGAAATTAAAAGAAATTTTGAAAAGTTAAAGTTCTAAAATTTTTTCTGCAAGCTCAAAACCACCTGTAACTTCTGGGGCAACTATATAATCTGCTCCTGCTCTCTTAAATTCTCCAAGGACATCTAAATTATTCACTCTGCTTGCAACTTTAATTTTTGGATTTAAATCTTTTGCAGTTAAAGTCACAAAGACATTTGCATCATCCCTTCCCATACAAGCTAGTAAACCTTTTGCTTTTTTTATCCTCGCTTTTTTCAATATATCTTCTTTTAAGCAATCGCCTTCTATCACCAGAAAGCCTTTTTCTTTTGCGACTTTTGCAATTTCTGAGTTGCTCTCTATTATAACGAATTTTTTACCTTCTTCTTTTAACTTTTTAGCAGCATGAAGTCCAACTCTTCCTGCACCACAAATTATATAATGATCTTTTAACATTGAAATTTTAGTCCTCATTAAAGCACCGCCAATTTCTAGTTCAGTCATCAAATCAACGAACTTTTCAAACATATAGTATATCACACCCAAAGTAATAAAAATTATCGTGAGGTAAAAGAAGTTACTTAAGTTAGCAGGCTCTCCAGCTGCTGAAACTATATGAAATAAAGTTATTTCAAAAGCTTTTGCTATATCAACTTTTTCATAACTACTTATCACAGAAGATGCTAAAAAGAGGAATATGAAAACTATGGTAAAAGCAACTAACAATTCTTTTATTATCTTAGAAACTTCCCTTTTCATAACTTTTAATAGGTTTGTAATCATTTTATTTATAGATAATTATGAAAAAATTGTTACCCGGAATTTTCATAAAAGAGAGAAAACTTTTAGTTTTAAATCCAATTCCAAGTTATAGACCTTTTAATGATGAAATAGTAAGAGAAGGAGGTAAAGTTTATAGAGTTTGGAATCCAAGAAGGAGCAAAGCTGCTGCAGCTATTTTAAAAGGAATAAGTGAGTTTCCTATTAAAGAAGGGGATAAACTACTTTACTTAGGAGCTGCTCATGGATATACATGTTCTTTCATTTCTAACATAATAGGAGAAAGAGGATTAATATATGCAGTCGAGTTTTCTGAAAGATGTTTTAAAGAACTTTTACCAATCTGCAGAAAATATAAAAACATAATCCCAATAATAGCTGACGCAAGAAAACCTGAACTTTATTTTTGGATTGAAGAAGTTGATACAGTTTATTGTGATATAGCTGACCCTCAAGAAACTGAAATAGCGATAAGGAATTGTGAAGAGTTTTTAAAGAGTGGTGGATACCTTCTTCTAGCTATAAAAGCAAGAAGTATTGATGTGACTATGAAGCCTAAAGAAGTATATAAAAAAGAAATGAAAAAATTGGAAAATTCTAACTTTAAAATAATTGATTATAAACCTTTAGACCCTTTAGAAAAAGATCATGCATTTATAATCGCAAAGTTCAAATAGAAGTTAAAATTTCAAACAACTTTTCTGGCCCTATTTTTAATATCTCTTTATAATCTGCGGGATAGTTAACTGGAAACCATCTCTCTATAACAAAAACGGCAACTTTATTTTCTCTCAATAATTTTGGAATTATTTCATCTTCTGGGTTTGTAATTTTATTCAAGGGAACTTTTAAAAATTCTTTCATTGCCTCTGGCATATAAACTGCCATTCCAGTATTAGCCAAAAAACCATCTATAAGTTTTAATTCTGGTTTTTCCTTAAAATCTTTTAATTCAATAACACCATCAACTTGTTCAACAATACCAATTCCAAAAGGGTTTCTTGCTTGTTCAGCCATAACTAAAGTTAAAACTTTACCTTTCTCTTCCGCTTCATAAGCATAATCTAACAACTTCTTAACGTTAACAGGAATAAGATCATCTGGATGAGACATAAGGTAAGGCTTGTCAGCATCAATTCTTCCCTCCTCAATTCCTAACCTTATTGCGCCTGCTCTTCCTAAAGGCCTTGGCTCAATTATGTAAGAAAATTTTATTTTCAGTTCTCTTTTCAAATCATCTAGATGTTTTAATATTAAATCATTTTTATACCTTAAAGTAAAGATGAAATTTGATATTACTTCCGACTTTAATAACGGCTGTAAATGAAACCACAATAAAGTTTTATCACCCACAGGAACCAAAGGTTTTGGGCCATTAAACATTGTTCTCAATCTTGTTGATTCTCCACCTGCATGAATTATAGCATCTATCATTTTCTCCACCTCTTTTTTATCCAAATAACTTTGTGAGGAGTATCAATAATTTGCTCAATATCATCACCTCTAAAATCACTTGCTACTCTATGCCAATGATTTGGAAACCGAGAATATCTATCACTAAGAATACAAAATGCAGGAACATAATTAAAGATTTTCTTACCAACTTCTATTAACTTCTTTATTGCATATTCTTGAACTTTTTTAGGAGGATTTTTTGTATGTTGTTTTGTTACAACCATTATTCTTTCTTTATGGCCTTTTTTATCTTTAGTATTAACTATCCATATTAATTCATCTTCGTATCTTATCTCAGACTTTTTAAACTTGCAAAAATTACATTTTTTCATTATTTTCTATAAGAAAATGCTAAATTTAAATTTTTGCTCTTTTTTACTTGTAGAAAATTTTACATTATGCGGAGGGCAGGATTTGAACCTGCGAAGGGACTAACCCACAAGGTCTTGAGCATCGCTCTCATCTTGAATCAAAGCTCAAGACAAGTCTTGCGCCTTTGACCAGACTTGGCTACCTCCGCATTAGAAATATTCTTTGAATTAAATATAAAAATTAACTTTTTATAAAAGTTTAAAAAATTATTAACATGCAAAAGTTCTTTGAGTTACAAGAAGGAGAAAAAATACTTAAAGAAATAAAGCCTTTGCCTGCTCTCAAAAAGTACTTTTTTGTTACTTCAATTATTGGTTTATTAACCATTTTAATAATCTTTTTCATCTGCTTCATTCCTATAGCTTTAAAATTAGATATAGTTCTTTTGGGAATGATCTTTACAATTTTGTTTTTCATTTTAATTCCGATATTATGGCTTATTGCTAGAAACAGGTACAAGCACCAATACTATTGGATAACTAACAAAAGGGTGATTTGTAAATCTGGCCTTTTAGGCTATACCATTTCTTCAGTTCCTTTTGAAAGAATATCTGATATAATTATTTCAAGAAGTTTTTTGGAGAGAATTCTTGGTTTTGGTAGTTTGTATTGTCAAAGCTTGGCTGGACAAATAGGAAGGGAAATTAGATTCCAAGCCATACCAGAGCCTGAAAAAATTCAAAAATTTTTATTTGATTTAGTTAAAAAGAAAAGGAAAATAGAACATATAACTTTTTGATATTATGAATAGTGAAAAATTTTTTAATTTGATAGAAGGAGAAAAAATAGTAAAAGATATAAAGCCCCTTCCAAATTTAAAATGGTATTTTTACTTTAGGACAGGTATAGCATTTTTCATTATTTTATTCTTCTTTTTACCTCTCTTTTTTATCTCCACTTTTTTGGCTCCATCATTTTCATTCATACTTTTTATAATTGTTTTAATACTTTTAGCTATTCCTTGGCTTATCTCAAGAAATATGTATAAGCATCAGCATTACTGGATAACTAACAAAAGAGTTATATACAAAAGAGGATTTCTTGGCTACAAGATTAGTTCCATTCCCTTAGAAAGAATTTCAGACGTAATAGTCTCAAGAACTTTTTTGGAAAGAATCTTTGGCTTCGGAAGTGTTCATATTCAGAGCTTAGCAGGTCAATTTACATATGGAAGAAGAATGGGAGCTGAAGCTTCACTCTTAGCAGTCCCTAACCCAGAAATTTTACAAAAACAAATATTTGAATTAATAAAGAAAAAGAGGAAAGAGGAAAAGCTAACAATGTAATTCATAAATCATAAGGTCTTAGAGTTGCTCTCTTGTTTGCTTTAGCTCTTTTCGCAGCTTCTTTTACAATAGCTTCAACTTTTTTATCTAAAGCATCAAAGAAGTTTCCTGAGAATCTTACTCCTTTTACTAAGGATTTTACTTTTGACCTTACTACTAATGCCATTTAATCACCTCACATTTAAGATTTTTTTTTCTAAATAAAAAGGTTTGTAAGTGCCCCCAGTGGGATTTGAACCCACATTACGGGCTTTCCTCATTCATCGCAATGCTCATACCCTTCGCACTCGAAGGGCCCGTGTCCTTAACCGGGTTAGACGATGGGGGCTTATAATTATCTTGTTTCCGTTTTTTAAATTTCCAATGGGCCGGGCAGGATTTGAACCTGCGACCTCCACCAAGCTCATGAAAATTGTGAGGGTGGCGTCATAGCCACTAGACCACCGGCCCTTTAGCGCTGGGGGTGGGATTTGAACCCACAAGGGCAAATGCCCACTAGCTTAGCAGGCTAGCGCTTTACCTGGTTCAGCCACCCCAGCGTTCAAATATTATTTACTCCTCGAATTTTATAAGTGAATTCTTTAAAACTTTATATATTTGTAACATAATTATTATTTAACATTAAGAATGGAGGGTTCGCATGGCTGTAACTGTAAAGAACATTTCAGAGGTTTTTGGTAAGGATGTTTTCACAGTTAAGGGAGCTTATTGTGGAAAAGTTGCTGATATAAAAATTAACCTTTCGAAGTTCAGAGTAAATTCATTAATTATAGAGGCTTCTAGGGGTTCTTTCTTAGCAGACATAGTAGGCGGAAGGAAATACGTTATTGTTCCTTATCAGATTGTTGAAAGTGTTGGTGATGTTGTAATCATAAAGCACATAGTGCCAAGTGTTTCTGAAAGTAGCGAAAGTGAAATAAAAACTACTGAGACAATTTAGCTTTAATTATTTTGGCTAAGGCTGAATATATCAACTTTCCAGCTATTAAAGTATAAGTTATGTTTTCTGGTATCAACTCAACAAAATCAATTGCTACTAGCTCTTTAGATAAGATTTCAACACCTTTTAAAACTTCTGAGAAAGTTAAGCCATTAGGTTCTGGCCATGCAACAGAAGGTAAAATAGAAGGATCTAAAACATCAAAGTCTATAGAAAGGTAAGTAGGGCCTTTTATGTTTTTCAAATCTTCTAGGTTTACTATCTTGACCTTTCCGTTTAACAAATAATCCATCTCATTTTTAGAAAAGCATCTAGCACCATAAACGTAAACATTTAACCCTTTTTCAGCTATTTTTCTCACAACAGACTGAGAAGAAAGTTTTCCAGCTTCACAATCAGGGTGAGCATCAAAGCTCACAAAATTCTTTGGTTTTATTGCTTCTACTGCAGAAAAAGTTATGGAATGATCACCCCCTAGAATTATAGGAAACCCTTCTCCAACTTTAATGAAATCCTTTATTTCATCATAACTTTTTGGTTCGATGTTGCCTAAATCTTGAAATGGGTAATCTTGTAGCTCTAAACCATCTATAAAAGTTTCCAATCTTGTGAAAATTTTTCTCAATTCCAAAGGAGCTCTATCTGAGCCTCTCCTAAATTGTTTTCTATCTAAACAAATGCCATATAACACAAGCTTCATAATTATGATTAAAAGTTATAAAATTTAAATTGATATTATGTGGAAGTTACTAAGACCAGATTCTGTTAATGCCTTGGAAAGTGAAAATGTTAAAAAAGCTTTACCAAGGTATAGAAAAATTTTGCTGAATAAAATTAAAGCAAAATTTCATCTTGCAAATTTGAAAGAAAAAGTTGAAGAAGCTTATGAAATTCTGAATTCTTGTCAGCTTTGTGAAAGAAAATGCAGAGTGAATAGGAATGAAAAAACTGGTTATTGTAAAGTTGGTAATAAGGCCATAATTTCTTCTGCATTCGTTCATTTAGGAGAAGAACCGATGATAGTCCCTTCTTTCACCATTTTTTTTATGGGTTGTACTTTTCACTGCCAATACTGTCAAAATTGGCAAATTTCTCAATGGTTTGAAAATGGGAGAGTTGTAACACCGAAAGAAATAGCTGAAATGATAGATGAACATAAAAGTTGTAGAAACGTTAACTTTGTTGGTGGTGAACCTACTCCAAACCTTCCATTCATTTTAGATTCTTTACAATATGTTAAAGCTAACATTCCAATAGTATGGAACAGTAACTTCTATATGAGTTTAAAATCTATGAAGTTATTAAAAGGTGTTGTTGATGTTTACCTTTCAGATTGGAAGTATTGGGATAATAAGTGTGCATCTAGACTATCAAAAGTTAATAACTATTTGGAAATTATAAAGAGAAATCATGACTTAGCTTTTAAAGATTCTGAAATGATAATAAGACATTTGATCTTACCAAATCATTTTGAATGTTGTACAAAGAAAATCTTGAATTATATAGCTGAAAATTATGGAGATAAAGTCATAGTTAATATAATGCCTCAATATAGACCAGAATATAAAGCTTACCAATATGAAGAAATAGCAAGGTATCCAAGAAAAGATGAAATTGAAAAAGCATGGGAACTAGCAGAAGATTTAGGTTTAAATTGGATAAAATGAAAATTATTTAAGGTGATATTTTGCCAAGAGCACTTTGGAAAGGTTCTATCTCTTTAGGATTAGTTAATATACCTATAGCCATTTATTTGGCAGCTAAAGATAGGATAATTGAGTTTCATAATCTTTGTGGTAAGTGCCACACTCCTTTAACCTATAAGAGATGGTGTCCTCATTGCGAAAGAGAAGTACCATGGAATGAAATAGTTAAGGGTTATAAAATTTCTAAAGGAAAGTATGTCATTGTTGAAAAGAAAGAGTTGGAAGCTTTGCAATTAAAATCAACAAAAGCAATAGAAATAGTTCAATTCATAGATGTTGGTCAAATAGATCCTTTATTTATTGAAAAGAATTATTACTTAGTTCCTCAAGAGGGTGGGGAAAAAGCTTATCATTTATTCAGGAATGTTTTAGAGATAACTGGAAAGGCAGCTATAGGAAAAGTTGTTTTTAGAGGAAAAGAACACTTGGTTGCTATAAGGCATTATAAGAAAGGGTTAATAATGACTGTGTTACATTACAAAGATGAAATAATTCCTATTGAAGAATTAGAGGCTTTAAAGAGAACAGTTGTGATAAAAGAAAATGAATTAAAGCTTGCAAAAGCTTTGATAGAAAAACTATCAGGAAAATTTGAGATAGAAAAATTTAAAGATGAATATATTGAAGCAGTTTCAAATCTTATAAAGAAAAAGGCTGCTGGTGAGAAAGTTGTTGAAAAACCTGTAAAGGTTGAACCTACTTCTTCGAGAGATTTAATGAAAGCCTTAAAAGCTTCAGTTGAAGCTGTGAAAAAGAGGAAAAAGAAATGATATTTATTTTGAAAAAAGGAAAATTTGAATATGTTTGAAAAAATTGAGCCAATGTTAGCAGAATTGGGTGATGAAAAAGATTTAAAAAGAAAAGATAGTATATTCGAGCCGAAAGCCTAATGGCCGGCAAATTGGATGGAACGAGATGTATTTGTTTTAAGCGAAGAAAAGAAGTTAGATTTCTTAATAGAAGAGGAATATTTTTTGAAAAAAGGTATCCTGAAATAGTTGAAGTTTTGAAAAAATTAAAAGAAAATTTCATCATTGATGGTGAAATAGTAGTCTTTGATAAAGAAAATAAACCAAATTTTTACCTCCTTGCCGAAAGAGAACATACAGATGATAAAATAAGGATAGAAATACTTTCTAAAAAGTTTCCAGCAACTTATGTTGTATTTGATATTTTAAATTTAAATGGCAAAGATTTGAAGAATTATCCGCTTCTAAAAAGAAAGAGTATTCTTAACAACCTTATCAAAGACTCAGAAAGAGTTAAAAAATGTTATTATACAGAAGATGGAGAAGCTCTTTGGAAAGTTGTAAAAAAGTTAAAGCTTGAAGGTGTGATGGTTAAGAAAAAGGATTCTCCATATCTTCAAAAGAGATCAGAATTATGGTTAAAAGTAAAAACTTTGAAAAGCCTAGATGTGATAATTTGTGGTTATACAGAAGGTGAAGGAAAAAGGGAGAAATTACTTGGTGCTATTCTTTGTGGTATCTATTATAAAGGAAAATTAATTTATTTGGGAAGATGTGGAACAGGGTTTGATGAAAGAGAATTGGAAAATTTGTCAAATACTCTCAAAAAAATAGAAACAAATAAAAATCCATTTTATGAATTTAAAGAAGAGCCTTCAATTTTGAAAAAAATTCGGTTTGTAAAACCAAAAATTGTAGCAGAAGTAAAATTCATGAATCTCTCTAAAAACTTAAAAATGAGGGCACCATCTTTTAAGCGCTTAAGAAATGACAAAAAAGTTAAAGATTGTGTGTTAAGAGAAGGAGAATTAAAGAAATTGTTATAAATGATTACCTTCTATTTATTAAGGGGTTACATGCCTAAAAAGAAAAGAAAAAAAGCTATAAATAAAATGCCTGATGAAAAAGCCTTTGAATTACTAAAAAAGCACAGAATAAAACTTCCAAAGTACGCTTTTTGCAAAAATGAGAAACAACTTGAAGTTGCTTTAAAGAAGGTTGGTTTTCCTTGTGTTATGAAAGTGTCTAATGGGATTATTCACAAAACTGAAGTGAAGGGCGTTAAATTGAATATAGTAGATGAAAAAGAAGCAAAAAAGGTTTTCAAAAAACTCATAAAAATAAAAGGTTGCAAAAAAGTTCTCGTTCAAGAGATGATAAAAGAAGGTTATGAAATCATAGTAGGCGCAAAAAAGGATTTACAATTTGGAAGGATTGTTGTTCTTGGTGCTGGAGGGATCTTTACTGAAATACTCAAAGATGTTACTTTTAGAATATGCCCTATAACAAGAGAAGACGCTGAGAAAATGTTAAAAGAGGTAAAGTTCTCAAATCTCCTCCTTAAAGGTTTTAGGGGAAAGAAACCTGCTAACCCTGAAGCTATAGTGGATGTTATTCTAGCTGTTTCAAGAATCATTACAAAGTATAAAAAGATAAAAGAATTAGATATAAACCCTTTGATTGCAACAGAAAAGAGTGCAATTGCAGCAGACGTGAGGATAATATTAGAATAAATTAATACTTTTCACTTGGATGCCAAACGAAGTCTTCAGGAGAGCTTTCTGCAATTATCTCAATACCTTCACAACCTTCAAACTCTTCTTCACTTTCGAAGTCCATTTCCACTTCTTTTTTTAAATCTTTTAAGAAGGGTATTTTTTCCATATTTATTAATTGTTTAAGTGTTGATAAATTTTTATATTATTAACCCTTAATTATTTCAGGTGGATTCATGGAGAAAAAATTTGTTGGTACTGTAACGCATTTTTATCCAAAAATTTCTGTAGCTGTTGTCGAATTGGAAGATACTTTAAAAGTTGGAGATAAAATATCTATAGAAAGGGCTTCAGGTTCTTTCGAGCAAACAGTAGAAAGTATGCAAATAGAACATCAAAATATAGAAGAGGCAGGAAAAGGACAAGTCATAGGTTTGAAAGTTGTTGAGAGAACTAGAGAAGGAGCAAAAGTCTACAAAATAATAGAATAAAAATAAATATAAAAAAAGTTATAATTACCCCTATGTCATTGAATGAATTCTTCAATCCTAAATCTATAGCTATAATTGGGGCCAGCAGAACACCTGGAAAAATAGGTTATACAATATTAGAAAACCTTAAAAATTCTTTTAATGGAAAAATATATCCTATAAACCCTAATGCAAAGGAAATATTAGGTTTAACAACTTATCCTTCTGTATTAAATGTCAAAGAAAAAATAGATCTTGCAATAGTAGTAGTACCAGCTGAAATTGTAAAAAATGTTGTAAAAGAATGTGTAAAAAAGAAAATAAAGGCTATTGTAATAATTTCTTCAGGTTTTTCAGAAATTGGAGAAAAAGAAAGAGAATTAGAGCTTAAAAAAATTTGTAAAGGTAAAAAAACAAGGATTATAGGACCGAATTGCATAGGAATATATAAAAAAGATTTAGACATGATTTTCTTTCCAAAAGATAAACTAAAAAGGCCTCCTGAAGGTTCTATTTCCTTTATAACACAATCAGGAGCATTTGGGTCAATTTTATTGGACATAATGGCAAATGAAGGGGTAGGAATATCAAAATTCATCTCTATTGGAAACAAAGTTGATGTGAACGAAATAGAGTTAATAGAATATCTTGCTAAAGATCTGAATACAAGATGTATAGCTTTATATTTAGAGTCTGTAAGTGACGGAGAAGAATTTGTAAAAGTTGCGAAAAAAATAACAAAAAAGAAACCTATAGTTTGTTTCAAAGCAGGAAAAACCGAAAAGGGTAGTGAAGCTGTTGCTTCTCATACAGGTGCCTTAGCTGGTTCTCATGCTGTTTTTTCAGCTGCACTTAAACAAGCTGGAATAATAGAAGCTAAAACATCTGATGAAATTTTTGACTTTGCAAAAGCTTTAGCTAACCAGCCTGTGATGAAAGATAACAAAATAGCTATAGTAACAGATGGAGGAGGATTTGGTGTTGTAGCTACTGATAAAGCTATAGAACTTGGCCTAGAATTGCCATCCCTTTCAAAAAATTCCATTAAAAAGTTAAAAGAATTTTTACCAAAGTACGCAATAACTAAAAATCCTATTGACCTAACTGGAGACGCTACAGTTGAAAGATACCAAAAAGCCTTGGAAATAGTATTAAAGGATAAAAATATCTCAGGTGTTGCTTGCATTGCTTTAATGCAAATCCCAACTTTAACAGATGAAATAGTTGATGTGATTAGAGATTGTAAAGTATTTGGAAAGCCTATAGTAGTTTGTTCTGCTGGGAGTGATTATGTTTTAAGAAGGAATAGGAAACTTGAATCCTATGGTATTCCGGTTTATCCAACACCAGAAAGAGCAATAAAAGCTTTAGCTGTTCTCTACGAATATGGAAAAATACTTGAAAGTTTTAAGTAACCACTTTTAAGAGTAAAAATGATTTTTTTCTAAAATTTAACCAAAAATAGCTATGAACAAAAAATATTTCATTTCAATAGGTCTCCTCTTCATAGGAGTTGTTGCAACAGCTGTCATTTCAAGTTATGGCTCAATAACAGGATATGCAACAGTTGAAAAATCCTTAACTATTGACATTATTGGAAGTTCTAATGATGAAAATTATAGCATTAAAGCATACCAAGGAGAAACTGTCTATTCACCAAAAATAAAGTTAATTAATAAAGCTAAAATTCCAGTTAATGTGAATTTATCTTTAACCATCTTACCAGAAAGTGCAGGGAATGAGAAAGATGTTAAGCTGTCAGTAGAAAATGAGTTCAAAAATGAAACTTTAAAAAATCCTGTGAAAGTTCCAGAAGGGTATTTGTATTTTTATATAAAACATGAGTTTGAGCCTAATGCAAATTTAGGTAACTACTTTTTCAAACTGGATGTGATTCCTACTTAATTTTGAATGAGGACAGAAAGATTTGAAAGGACAAGCATTGCACTTTGGGTTTATAGGTTTACATATCTCTTTTCCGAAATTAACAAAACCCAAATTAACTAAATACCATTTTCCTTTAGGAAAGATTTTCTCTAAACTCTTTCTAACTTCCTCAACGTTAGCATTAGGAGGAGCTAAACCTAAACGCTTTGAAATTCTGTTACAGTGAGTGTCTATTGCTATTATAGGTTTGTTAAAACCATACATCAAAACTATTGCGCTAGTTTTGTAGCCAACACCTGGAAGTTTCATTAACTCATCCCTATCTTCAGGAACTTTTCCTTTGTACTTCTCCAAAAGGATTTTGCAAACTTTTCTTATAACCTTAGATTTTTGTTTATAAAAACCTGATGGCCTTATAATCTTTCTCAACTTTTTCTCAGGGATCTTCAAAATTTTTTCAGGAGTTTTAGCTATTGAAAACAATCTCCTAGATGCTTTCCTAGTATTTTCATCTTTTGTCCTTTGAGAGAGTATTGTTGTTATGAGAAGTTGAAATGGGCTTAGCTTAGGAAATTTCCTTATCTTATCTCCATACCTCTCTTCAAGAAACTTAAGAATAACTTCTCCTTTTTTCATGAGATTCATTACCTTCATCTTAATTTAAATACTTTTGAAAAAATAGATTTAAACGGCAAGATGGGAGAAAGTGTATTCAGTATATTAAATAATAAGGTGAAAGAGTTAGCTCTATCTAGATTCAAAGAACCAACCTTAGTGCAAAAACTTGCAATACCTAGCGTCATTGAAGGTAAAAATGTTTTAATCATAGCTGAAACTGGTTCTGGCAAGACTGAATCAGCGATGTTAGGTATATTTAGTAAGCTTTTAGAAAAGAAATATGAACCAATAGCAGTACTCTATTTAACTCCTATGCGTTCTCTTAACAGAGATCTTTTAGATAGGCTACTTTGGTGGTGTAACAAACTTGAAATTGATATCTCAGTAAGACATGGAGACACAACACAATATGAAAGGAGAATGCAACTCGAATATCCTCCCCACATTCTCATTTCAACACCAGAACAAATAAATGCAATGCTTGTAGGAAAGAGATTTAGAGAACACTTAAAAAACATAAGATTTGTGATAATCGATGAAGTTCATGAAATAGTGAGTAACAAGAGGGGTGTTCAACTAACTGTTTCTTTGGAGAGGTTGAAGAGGTTATGTGGGAAACCTCAAATTATAGCTTTGAGTGCTACAGTTGGTTCACCAGATGAGGCTGCAAAATTCATATTTTCAAATGAAAAATATGAAATAATAAAAGCAATTTCACCTAAGAATATCCTTCTAAGAGTTGAGAGCCCTTATCCTTCTAAGAAAGATAGAGAGTTGGCTGAAAAGATATTCATAGGAGAAAGTGTTGTTTCAAGGTTAAGAATGATTCATGAGCTCATTAAAAAACATAAATCCTCTTTAATATTTACTAACACTAGAGAAGCAGCTGAAATATTATCTTCAAGGTTGAGGTTAATAGATGAAAACCTTCCTCATGAAGTTCACCACTCTTCTTTAAGCAAAGAAATTAGAGTGAAAGCAGAGAAAGATTTTAAAACAGAAAAATTAAAGGCAATTGTTGCAACTTCAAGTCTTGAATTAGGTATTGATATTGGTTCTATTGAACTAGTTCTCCAATACATGTCTCCAAGACAAGTAACTAAAATAATTCAGAGAGTTGGAAGATCAGGCCATACAATAGGAAAGTTATCAAAAGGAATTATCTTAGCTAGTGAAGGAGATGATATTTTTGAGTCTGCTGTAATTTCAAGGAAAGCCTTAAAAGGAGAAGTAGAAAAGTTAAGGATTTATGAGAATTGTTACGATATTCTAACACACCAATTAATTGGAATGGCAATAGAAGATTATAAGCTAGAGCCAGAGAAAGCTTATGAAATAATAAAAAAAGCTTATCCATTTAGGAATTTGAAACAGGAAGAATTCTTGAGAATTGTAAAATTTTTAGATAATCAATTAAGATTAGTATTTTTTGATGAAAAAGTAAAGAGAAGGAAGAGAGCTTTCAAGTATTATTTTGAAAATTTGTCAGTCATTCCAGATCAGAGAAGTTACAAGGTTATTGACACAACTTCAAATACTTTCATAGGAAATTTAGATGAAGAATTTGTAATAACTCATGGAGAGATAGGCTCAAGCTTTATAGTGAAAGGGAATCCATGGAAGATTGTTTCAAAAAGTAATGAAAAAATTTTTGTAGAAAGGATAAATGATATAGAGTCTGCCATACCAGCATGGGAAGGAGAATTAATACCAGTTCCTTTTGAAGTAGCACAAGAAGTTGGAATTCTGAGAGAAGAAATAGGAAAAATGGTGAAAAGGAATTTGAAAGATGAAGAGATGATTGAAAAAATAAAAAGGAAATATCCTGTTTCTACACAGTGCGCAAAGAAGATGATTCAAATAATTAAAAAACATACTAAAAAATTTCCTTTACCAAAGAATGATAATATAATACTAGAAAAATTTCAAAGTTACGTTGTTCTACATTGTTTATTTGGAACTCTTGTTAATGAAACTCTTTCAAAATTTATCACAACAATATTGTCTGCTGAATATGGAGAACTAATAACAAGCAAGACAGATCCTTACAGAATTATTTTAAATAATTGCAAACCAGAAGATGTTAAAAAAGTTTTGTTTCAATACAAGCCTGAAGACGTTAAAATATTACTTGAAAAATCTTTACCAAGATCTTCTCTTTTCAAATACAGATTTCTTCATGTTGCAAAAAGATTTGGTGTTGTAAGCAGAGATGCTAATTTCAATACCATAAATGTGGATAAACTCATAGACATTTATTGGAATACACCAGTTTTCAAAGAAACTTTAAGAGAGCTATTTAAGGAAAAACTTGATGTTAAAAAAACTGAAGAGATATTAAGAAAAATTCAGAATGGAAAATTAGAAATAATAGAAGTGAAAGGACTTTCTCCTTTAGGTAAACTTGGCTTTAGATACGAATTACAAGATGTTGTGAAACCTGAAAGACCAGAAAAAGAAATATTTAAGATTTTTAAAAGAAGACTTTTAAACACGAAAGTTAGGTTACTTTGTATCAATTGTGGAAAACATTTTGTTACTAAGTATGTAAAAGATGTTGAAAAAGAACCTAGATGTAAGTTTTGTCAGTCAAGGCTTATTGCTGTTGTAAAACCACATGATATTGAAGCAAAAAAGATTGTAAAAAAATGGTTAGAAGGTAAAGAATTAACAGATGAAGAAAAAAGAAAGCTTGAAACTATGAAAAAAATGGCCGAATTAGTCATAATTTATGGAAAAAAAGCTGTAATTGCATTAGCTGGAAGGGGTATTGGCCCTCAAAATGCAACAAGAATTCTTTCAAGAATGTTTAAAAATGATGATGAGTTTTATAAAAGTATTTTAGATGCTGAGAGAGAGTTCATAAGGACAAAGAGATATTGGCACTAAGAGTAAAGATCTTCTCTGGTATAAACATACATAACTTCTTCTTTTCTCATTAGTTTAAGAAATATTAATGATACTATGGCCATAACAACTACTATCACTATCCACCAATATTTCATTTCTTTAGCATGAACGTTCAAAGAAATTTCTTTAACAAGTTTCCTGCTATCATACTTTATAGAGAGAATACCTGAGAATTCTCCAGTTATGTTAGGTAAAATTGTGAACTGGAATAGGCCTTCTGAATATGCCTCTAAAGTTTTTTCTAGGGTTAAGTTTTGCATCAACTTTGGTAAGAAAAGAATTACACTAACATTTAACGACTTATTAACATCATTTTTTAGCATAATCTTAATATTTGACTTCTCATTAGCTATCATTAAAGGTATATTTATTTTTTCTATGGTTATAGATGGAAGTATTTTTTCTGAAATTACATTGAAGAAATCTCTTGCTTCTTCTATAGTTTCATTGTATTGAGCAGAAGCTTCAAAGGTATAATTTCCAAGTTTAGCATAAGATGGGAGAGTTAAATGATAGACATCACTGCTTTCATTTTCGACTTCAATTATCAATTTCTTAGAAGCCAAAATACTGCCTTCAAAATCTTTTATTTGGTAAGAAAGGTTAACTTTTATTACGCTAGGTCCTTCGACTTTTCTTACTTCTATTACTGCATAAACTTCTTCTCCAGGAAGGACTTCTTTGTTTTGCACTTGAACTTTAATTTTTAAGCTTACATTCACTGCCTTAGAAATTGGCGGGAATCCTCCTCCCCCAATAGGTGCTCCTCCAGCTGGAGCAGGTGTTGGGCATTCTTCTAATTGACAAACTCCATCACACCAATGACAACCTGCTGAAATGCAAGAAGATTCTGTTTTGTAAGTTGAGCATGGTATTAAGAGTTTTAAGAAAGCTTGTATAGACTCTGAGATTATTCTTAAGAATGATACTGTTCTTTTGAAAATTTGGTTAATGTTGAGAGATTGGGAAACTATTCTTAAAACTATTCTTGCTCTTTGAGCAAAGTCTGTTTGAGATAAAACTGAGTATACTGTTCTGAATCCTAATCTAATTCTTTGAACATTTTCAAATAAGTTAATCTCTTCTTTTAGAATTCTTGAGAATGGCCCTATCTTTTTTAGCATCTCTTGCAAAGAAAAGCTTTCAGAAATCAATTTCCACATTTTGATATATCTTTTTGATAAAACTCCAAAATTAATTGTTTGGTATAAAATTTTTGGTGTTGTTCTTATTCTTTTTAAGATTTCATTGTAAGAGAGGAGTTGTGATATTTTTCTTGAAAATGTATTTAACCTTGTTAAAATTTCATTGTAATTGAAAGAAGTTGAGATAGATTTGAAAAATAGAGAAGATTTTTCAAGAAGTGAATCAATATTTAAATCTTCTGAGATTGACCTTGTGAATTCTGTCATTCTTTTTATTGCTCTATTAGTGAAAATGAAATCTGAAATATCTCTAAATACTAGAATTAACCTTTTAGAGATATCATTAAAAATAGTTCCTCCAGAAATGATTCTAACAACTTTTCTTACCCTTTGTACACTCTCTTCATAACCGAGGAAATCAAGAATTATCCTTAAGTTTTCTTCTGTTCTCTTAGTTGCAATCTCAATAAAGCTTGGCAACTCGTACAATTTTCTAATAAAACTTGAAATCCTTCTTGCGTTTTCATTGAATGAAATTGTATCAAAAAGAATTTTCACTCTTATTGTTATAGTGTTAATAGTTGTTGAAAAGAAAGGATAAGTTTTTGCTGTTCTGAAAATAGTTACAATTCTTTTTGAATATTCTGAAATATTAAAAATATTGTAAATTCTCCTTGAGACTTCAGCTCCCTTTACAGTAACACTTTCAATTATTGGTTGTTCAGTTAATATTCTAACAAAATCTGTTAATTTCTTCATTGTTTCATTTGAGATGAAGCTGGTGTAAACTTTTCTGAAAAAGCTTGAAATTTTATTGATCGAACCACTTACATCAAAAGTTTCAAAAAAGGTTTTAAATGAAGCTAAAGTTCTTTTTAGATAACTAGAAGTTATAATACTATTCAAAACTTCTCTATAACCATAAAAAATTCTTTTTGGTATAGTGTTAGAAGATATGTAATCTCCTATCATTCTTAAGAACATTTTAGACCTTTCTGTTAATTCCTCAAATGTTAAGCTATCATGTAATCCTCTCAAAAATGAAGCTAATCTTTTCGTTGAAATGTTTAGATAAATGACATCCGAAATATTCTTTATCAAAGTTGATATCCTTTTTGAAATTGTATTAAATATTAACGACTGAGAAATCGTTCTAAATATATATTTCGTTCTTTCAGCTACTTTGTAAACATTTATGCTTTGAGAAATTGTTCTTGAAAAAGAAGAAATTCTTGAAGATATTTCTTGAGGTATTATTGAAGAATAAATAGATCTTGTAACAATCCTTAACCTTTTTATCGTATCACTTGGACTTAAAGTGTTAAATAAAATTCTTAAAAACCAACTCAACTTTCTAGTTTGTTCTCCAAATGTTAAACTCTGGTATAAAATTTTTGGTGTTGTTCTTATTCTTTTTAAGATTTCATTGTAAGAGAGGAGTTGTGATATTTTTCTTGAAAATGTATTTAACCTTGTTAAAATTTCATTGTAATTGAAAGAAGTTGAGATAGATTTGAAAAATAGAGAAGATTTTTCAATTATTAGATTAAAAGATAAAATAGTTGATATTCTTCTAATAAAAGAAAAACTCCTTTCACTAATTTCTTGAATAGTTGTGGCCTGGATTAATTTTCTAAGTAGCAAGCTTATTTTCTTTACTATTTCATTTGGTGTTAAAGATTGTGATAAGAGTTTGCTAAATGTAGAAATTTTCTTTATCACTTCACTAGAATAAATAACTTCAGTCTTTATCTTGAAGAAGCCGCCAACAAGAGTTTTTTCTTCGCTTATTGAAATTCCTTCGCCTTTCTTTTTAAAGAAGGTAGACTCTTTACCTAAACTTCCAGAAATTGAAAAAGATGTTATTCCAGTTTTATTGTATTGATAAACTACAGTAAATGTTGTCCAGTTAGATGCATAGTTAGGCTCGGTATCATTTGCTGTAACATTT
>CAZSPB010000003.1:0-146071 GCA_964608725.1 uncultured archaeon | reverse complement strand
TTTTTCGCAGTTTGTCTTTCTCCATTTTGTTACCTCCTTTCATAAATTAATTATTATTTCCTTATATGTTTTTATTTTGGAACATTGCAAATTATACTTTTATCTTTCATTTTTCACTGCATAAATTGTAAAATGTTGTTCTGGTAAAAAATTGAATTCCTTTTCCAGCAAATAACCTGCCTCTTCCATTTCTTGAATGATAGTTTCCTTAGGAACGTAGTGTCCAAACAATCCACGGAAAGTGAAAATTTTACCTTTTTTATACTCAATGATAGCGATTCTCCCATCTGGTTTTAAAAATCGTTTTAGACTCTTAAAATACTCCACCCGATTTGGTATGTGATGGGTAACATTACGCATGAATATCAAATCTAAGCTTTTTTCAGGTAAATCTAATTTATCTCTCGATACAAGCGTTGGTATAACATTATTCAATCCTTTTTCTTTGGCACTATTTTTGACATACTCTAAAAATTCTGGTTTTGTATCAACTGCATAAACTCTTCCTTCTTCTCCAACTATCTTGGCAAATCGCAGAGAAAAATAACCTCCTCCTGAACCAATATCTGCAATACTTTGACCGGGCCTTAATGCAATAGCTTCTATAATCTGGTCTGGTTTGTTTTTGGGGTCAGAAGCTTTTTTATTGAACATCCTTGCTTGAAAGTTTGCCATTATTTTTTTCCAATTCATAATTAATTTAGAATTTTGTTACACTTAAATAATTCGTTAAGTTAAAGTTTTTCTTTATATCGCTTCAAGATTTTATTTTTTTTTAAATAAATTCATTAACAACAAGTTTGCAGAACCACTTTAAACGAGTTAAAGAAAAATTAATAAGTTTAAATATTTATCTTTCTTAATATTTCTATTAATCACAAATAAGTAGCAAACCCCTTAAATAAAAAATTATAGTGAGAAAAATGGTTGTGTCTCAAGAAGTTTTAGATGCATTGAAGCAAATCGGTCTTAATTTATATGAGAGAAAACTATGGGTGGCCCTTTTATCCAGAGGTGTAGCAACTGCAGGGGAGCTTTCTTCTTTAGCAAGAGTTCCTCATAGTAGAACTTACGATGTTCTCGAATCTTTAGCAGAGAAGGGTTTTGTGTTAATTCAACCTTCTAAACCATTGAAGTATACTGCCGTACCACCAAGAGAAGCATTGGAAAGAGCAAAGAAAAAGCTAAGAGAAGATTTTGAGTCAATGATAAAAAGAATAGAAAGGATAGAAAATTCACCAATTATTAAAGAATTGGAAAGAGTTTATAAGAGAGGTGTTAAATTAGTTAGTCCAGCTGAGATAACAGGGTCTTTAAAAGGAAGGAGTGCATTGTACAGACAACTTGAAACTATAATAAAAGATGCAAAAAGTTATGTCTCAATTTTAACAACTTCAAAAGGTTTAATAGATTTGAACAATTATCTCGGTGAAACTCTTGAAAAGATTGCAGAGAGAGGAGTGAAAATAAGAATAGCCGCACCCTTTAAAAGGAATAATGAAGAGATAGTTAAGAGGTTAAAAGAGTTTGCTGAAGTTAGAAGAATAGAAAAACAGGATATCATAGGAAGGTTTTGTGTTGTTGACGATTCTCATGTTGTTATGGCATTAACAGATGAAGATGTTCATCCTTCTCAGGAGATTGCATTCTGGAGTCAGAGTGAGCATGTAGCTAGCGATGTAATGAGGCCAATGTTCGACTTTATTTGGGAGAATTTGAGGCAAGCTTAGTAAAACTAATCAAATTTTCGTTACTTCTTTTTATCTATTTCTTCCAAAATTCGTTTTAAGAAATCTTCTATTTTAACGTTGAATTCTACTTTTCCGTCTCTAGTTCTAACAGCTACAGTGTTATTTTTAACTTCTTTATCTCCAACTGTGAGCAAGTAAGGTATTTTTTGTAATTCTCCATTTCTTACCCTATACTCTACTGTAGCTTTTGTAGAATCAACCTCAACTCTTACAGAATTTTTCTCCAGTAAACTCTTTACTTTTTCTGCATACTCCAAGTGTCTTTCACTTACTGGTATTATTCTAACTTGAATAGGTGAAAGCCAAACTGGAAATGCACCTCCGTAATGTTCTACTAGCACACCAATAAACCTTTCTAAAGAGCCATAAATGGTTCTATGAATCATCACTGGGATATGTTCTTTATTGTCGGGACCTATATACTTTAGGTCAAATCTTTCTGGCATGAAAAAGTCAAGTTGAATAGTTCCACACTGCCAAGTTCTTCCTAGAGCATCTTTTATATGAAAGTCTATTTTTGGCCCATAAAAAGCTCCTTCACCAGGATTTAACTTGTACTTTATTCCTGTTTCTTCTAAAGCATTTTTTAAAGCTTTTTCAGCTTTATCCCAGATTTCTATAGAACCCATAGCATTCTCTGGTCTTGTAGAAAGTTCAACATGATACTTAAAACCAAATACATTATAAATTTTATCTGTGAGCTTGATTATGTTAACTATTTCATTTTTTATTTGTTCAGGTGTTACGAAGATATGAGCATCGTCTTGGTGAAAACATCTTACTCTAAATAAGCCAGAAAGAACGCCACTTAGTTCATGTCTATGAACTAATCCAATTTCTGAAATTCTTAATGGAAACTCTTTGTAGCTATGAGAAGTCGTTTTATAAACAAGAATACAACCAGGACAATTCATAGGTTTTATGGCAAAATCATTTTCATCAATTTTTACAAAGTACATATTTTCTTTGTAATGATCCCAATGTCCACTTCTTTCCCACAATTTTTTACTCAAAACTATAGGAGTTTTTATTTCTCTATATCCTGCTTTTTTATGCTCTTCTCTCCAAAAATCTAAAAGAGTATTCCATATTATCATTCCTTTAGGATGCATGAAAGCCATCCCAGGAGATTCTTCATGAAAACTGAATAAATCAAGTTTTTGGCCAATTTTTCTGTGATCCCTCTCTTCTGCCATTCTCTTCAATTCTAAGAACCTTTCTAATTGTTTTTCTGAGTAGAATGATATTCCATATATCCTTTGTAACATAGGATTTTTTGAATCACCCTTCCAATAAGCTCCAGCTAACTTAAGCAGCTTTATAACTTTTATTTTTCCTGAAGAAGGAACATGAGGACCTTTACATAAATCAACAAATCTCCCTAGTTTATAAATTGTTACTTTTTCACCTTCTAACTCATCTATTAATTCAAGTTTATATTTTTCTCCAGAAAATATCTTTTTCGCTTCACTTTTTGATACTTCAATTCTTTCAAATGGTAAATCCTTTTTTATTATTTCTCTCATTTTTTCTTCTATCTTTGGTAAATCTTTTTCTGAAATCTCCAAATTGTCAAAATCATAGTAAAAACCTTCTTCTATTGGAGGGCCTATTCCAAGCAAAACTTCTGGGTAAAGTTCTTTTACAGCAGCCGCTAATACATGAGCTGTACTATGCCAATAAACTTTCTTACCTTCCTCATGGTCAAAAGTCAATATTTTTAACTTGCAATCTTCTTTAATCTTAAAGTTTAAATCAACAATTTCTTCATTAACTTTTGCAGCCAAAGCATCTTTAAATAACCTTTTACCTATCATTTTTGCTATTTCTAATGGAGTAATTCCATCTTTGTGTTCTTCAGTTGAACCATCTGGAAAGGTTATCTTTACCATAACTATCACTTATAGCTTTATACTTTTATTTTTTTTCAACTCTAATAAGGATGGTCTTCCTATTGAATAGGAGACTAATATTTTTATCTTATTTTTTGAGAGAATTTCAAAACATTCTTTGCTTAACCTTTTGAAAGCATAGTTTGATATTGAAATCTTTCTTAGATTAGGATATTTTTCAAGAATTTCTAGCAAAAGTTTTTTACTTAAAAATTTTCTGAAGTGAACAAACTGAGCTTTTTGAAACTTTTTAATATCATCATATCTTGAAATAACTACCCTGTGTTTGTGACCCACCTTTCACTTTGAACACCGTTTTAATATTCTTTTATTTCATATTTAAATCATTCGAAATGTCACAATTTTACTCTTTTCTTAACTAACTTCGTTCGCCCTCCTTTTCCAAAGCTCACTAACTTTGTTGTTATAATACCTTCTTCTTCTAGCTCCCTTATTATTCCACTCACTCTTCTTTTTGTTAAAGGTTTTTCACCTTTTTTCTTAGCAAGAACTTCGTAAGTTCTGTAGATTTCTCCTGTATAGGTAACACCACCAAAGTTTTCTATAGACATTTCTATAGCTTTAAGAACTAAGTTGTGAGAAGGGGAGAGATAGAAGCCTACCTTTGATAAGATTATTTGCCGATTTTTTCTGTTATAAACTAACTTTACTTCATCATTAGGGTTAAGCATAAGGAGTTTTGCAATTTCTTCTGGTATTATAACACTTAACCCTTTCTCTGTATTCTCAATTTTTGAGAAATATTTCATTTTTGATATTTTAAATCTAAATTTTAAAACTTTTACTCTGAACGGAAAAGTTTATTAAGAATTAAAATTTCTATTATAATAGCATAGCCCCGTGGTGTAGTGGCCAAGCATGCGAGGCTTTGGAGTTAACTCTAAAGCTCTGATTTGATGAAGAGACCTCGCGACGGAGGTTCGAATCCTCCCGGGGCTATTCCAAAAGATTTTTAAACTCTTATCTCCAAATAAGCAAATACTAGTGGTGATTATGGGTTTGTTTAGCGCAAGAGAAATGAAAAGAAGGGCAAAGAAGAAGAAATGGAAGAAAACGAAATTCAAAGTTAGGATGCTAAGGCTCAAAGAAAAGAAAGATCCTTTAGAAGGTGCGCCTCAAGCTAGAGGTATTGTTATAGCTAAAAGGGCCATAGAACAAAAACAGCCTCACTCTGGATTAATAAAAGTTGTGAGAGTCCAACTGTTAAAAAACAAGAAAGAAATAACAGCTTTTGTTCCTAAGTCAGGGGGAATAAACTTCATTGATGAGCATGATGAAGTTGTGGTAGAGGGTGTTGGAGGTTCTCAAGGAGGTCCTGTAGGTTCACAGCATGGCCTAAGATGGAAAGTTATAAAAGTAAATAACATTCCTTTGTCTGAACTTTTAAAAGGTAAAAGAAAGAAAGAGGCAAGATGATGAAATTGTTTGGAAAGTGGGAAACAGAAGGGATAGAAGTTAAAGATCCAGGGTTAAAAGCTTACATTAACTTGAAATCGGTAATTGTTCCAAGAACTTTTGGAAGACATTCTCAAAAACCTTTTCACAAAAGTAACATGCATATAGTTGAAAGATTAATGAATCACCTCTTTGTTCCAGGTCATAGAGGGAAGAAACATTTTATAACAAGTGGAAGAAACGTTGGAAAAACTTTTAAAGTTTGGAAGATAGTTGAAAAAGCATTTGAGATATTAGAAAAGAGGACAAAGAAAAATCCTATAGAAGTTTTTGTTAGAGCAATAGAAAATGCTGCTTTGAGAGAAGAAATAACTTCTTTTCAAGTAGGTGGAATAATAGTGAGGAAAGCTGTTGTAACTTCTCCCCAAAGAAGAGTTGACATTGCTTTAAGATTAATGGTTCAAGGTGCTTATCAAAAAGCTTTTGATAATCCTAAGACCATGGCCGAAAGTTTGGCTGAAGAAATATTAGCAGCTTACGAAAATGATTCTCAAAAATCTTATGCAATAAAAGAGAAAGAGAGAATAGAAAGGGAAGCTGCTGGTGCAAGATGATCAAAGTTTTTTCAACTTTTTGCTTATGATTCTTTTTTCCTTCTCGATAGTCCTTTCTATTTTAGGCTCTTCCTTTTCTATTATCACTTCTGTCAACTCTGCGATTACTGTGAATATGACTGCTGTTATGATAATAGTTGTAAGGATTGCAACATTAAGCTGAATATGAGTTAGAGTGAGGGCAGCCAAATGACCAATGATACTGTAAATTATGTGAAGAATTATAAAGAATGAAACAAATCTAACATACCTCTTCTTATGCTTTCTGACATGTCTTCTGATGTGGTTATAGGTTTTTCCATGAGAGTTCATATTATTTGTTTTTTAAAACTCTTATTTTAAGTTTTCGAGCTGAAATTGGAAAAATTTAAATATGATTATAACTTATTATTCAAAACTATGCATGGTTAGAGGGATTCAATATGCCAAAGGAAGAGTATAGTGAAAAAGTTCAAAATTTGATGGAAAATACAAAGAACATAAGAAACATTGGTATAGTTTCTCACATACATCATGGAAAAACAACATTAACTGACAACTTAGCAGCAGCTGCAGGTTTAATGGCAAGGGATTTAGTTGGAGAAAGAATGTTAACCTGGATAGATGAACAAGAAAGAGAGAGATTAATGACCATTTATGGTGCCACTGTTACTATGGCTCATGACTATGAAGGTGAAAGATACTTAATAAATTTGCTTGATACTCCTGGCCATGTTGATTTTGGTGCTGATGTTACTCAAGCTATGAGGGCCGTTGATGGTGCTGTTGTTTTATGTTGTGCTGTTGAAGGAGTGATGCCCCAAACTGAAACTGTCTTGAGACAAGCTTTGGGAGAGAGAGTTAAACCTGTTTTATTCATAAATAAGGTTGATAGAGCAATAAAAGAGTTAAAACTTACACCTGAACAATTACAAAAAAGGCTAGCTAATATAGTTATAGAAGTTAATAAATTGATCCAAAGGTATGTTGAGCCTCAATTTAAAGATAAATGGATGGTTAAAGTTGAAGATGGTTCTGTTGCTTTTGGTTCTGCCTTAAGAAAGTGGGCCATTTCTGTTCCGTACATGCAAAGAACAGGTGTAACTTTTAAGAACATAATAGATCTTTGTTCACAAGGAAGGGATGAAGAATTAGCTAATATGGCACCTATGCATGTTGTTATTTTAGATATGGTTATAAAACATTTGCCTTCTCCGATAGAAGCCCAATCTTATAGAATTGAAAAAATATGGAGAGGAGATGTTAATTCTGAAATTGGAAAGCAATTAGCTAATTGTGATAAAAATGGTAAGCTTGCAGCAGTTATAACAAAAGTTGTTTACGACCCTCATGCAGGAATGATTTCAACTGCCAGAATTTTTTCTGGGAGGTTAAAAAGGGGACAAGAAGTTTTAACTGTTGGAACAGGACAAACTTCTAAAATACAGCAAGTGACAACTTTCATTGCTTTAAGAAGGATACCAGTTGAAAGTGCTCCTGCTGGAAATGTTGTTGGTATAGTTGGGATAAGTGATGCTGCTGTGGGTCAAACAATTTGTTCTCCAGAGTACGTTATAGAGTCTTTTGAAACAATAAAACATATTTTTGAGCCAGTCGTTACAAAAGCTATAGAGCCAAAATCACCTCAAGATCTTCCGAAACTCATAGAAATATTGAAGACTTTAAGTAGAGAAGATACTACTCTAAAAGTTAAAATAAATCCAGAAACTGGTGAAACTCTTGTTTCTGGATTAGGTGAGCTGCACTTAGATGCAAAAGTTGAGAGAAAAATAAAAGAAAAAGGCATTGAGATAGTATCTTCACCTCCAATAGTAGTTTACAGAGAAACTGTTACTCAAAGATCTCCTGTGATAGAAGGAAAATCACCAAACAGACATAATAAATTTTATATTTACGTTGAACCTATGCCTCAAGAAATATACAAGGCAATGGTAACAGGTGTTATAAAAGATTGCGAGATAAAAGGGAAGAATTTAAAATTGAGGAAAAAATTAGAAGAGCTTGGAATGAAAAAGGAAGATGCAAAAAATGTTTTGTTAATCTATAATCATAACATGTTTCTTGATTGTACAAAAGGAATACAATACTTGAACGAAGCAATTGAAATGATTAAAAACGCTTTCAAAGATGTGATGGAAAGTGGGCCTCTTGCCGCTGAGCCATGTGCAGGAGTTATTGTTAAGCTTGTTGATGCCGAATTACACGAAGATGCAGTTCACAGAGGCCCTGCTCAAGTTATGCCAGCTATCCGTTATGCCATAAAACAAGCAATGCTTAGAGCTGGTATAACTTTTCTTGAACCAAAACAAATATTACGAATTGATGCACCTTCTGATTATATAGGAAATGTGACAGCAGAAGTTGGGAATAGAAGAGGGGAAATAATGAACGTTGAACAAGAAGAGTATAGAGCTATAATAACAGCGAAAATTCCAGTTGCCGAATTATTTGGTTTTGAAGGTGCTTTAAAGTCTGCAACAGGAGGAAAAGGTTTTCAATCTTTAATAGATGTTGTTTTTGAAAAAATACCTAACGAATTAAGGAATGAAGTAGCAATTAAGACAAGAGAAAGGAAGGGATTGCCCAAAGAGATACCAAGGCCAGAGGAAAAGAAATAAGTGTTTTGGAAAATCTTTAAATATATTGATTTATAATAAACTGAAAGGTGATTTTGATGGCTGCAAAACCTCATTTGAACCTTGTAACAATCGGTCACGTAGACCATGGTAAATCAACTTTAGTTGGAAGATTATTGTTTGATACCGGGAACATTAAAGAAGAAGAGTTGAGAAAGTTAAGAGAGTTGGCTAAAGAGTTGAAGAAAGAAACTTTTGAGTTTGCTTTTGTTATGGATAAATTGAAAGAAGAGAGGCAAAGAGGATTAACTATAGATATAATGCATAGAAGATTTGATACTCCAAAGTATTATTTCACAGTGATAGATGCTCCAGGCCACAGAGACTTCGTAAAGAACATGATAACTGGAGCTTCACAAGCTGATGCTGCAATACTAGTTTGTTCTGCTAAAGAAGGAGTACAAGAACAAACTAAAGAGCATGTTTATTTAGCAAAAGTTTTAGGGATAAATCAGCTAGTTGTTGCAATAAATAAGATGGACGCTGTTAACTATGATGAAGCAAGGTATAAAGAAGTGAAAGCTGAACTTGAAAAGTTGCTGAAAACTGTAGGTTATGACACTAGCAAGATACTTTTCGTTCCAGTTTCAGCTTATAAAGGAGATAACGTTGCAAAGAAATCAGAAAACATGAAATGGTATACAGGGCCAACTTTTGTAGAAGCTTTAGATACGCTAAAAGTACCACCAAAACCAGTTGATAAACCTTTAAGAATACCAATTCAAGATGTCTATTCTATAACTGGTATAGGAACAGTGCCAGTTGGAAGAGTTGAGACTGGTGTATTAAAAGTTGGTGATACTATTGTGATCGAGCCTGCAGGAATTAAGACTGAAGTGAAATCTATAGAAATGCACCATGAACCAATTCAAGAAGCAAAGCCTGGAGATAACATTGGCTTTTGCCTAAGAGGTGTTTCAAAGACCGATATAAAAAGAGGAGATGTAGTAGGTCATCCTGATAACCCACCAAAAGTTGCAAAAGAATTCACAGCCCAGATAATAGTGTTGTACCACCCAAATGTCATAACGAGAGGTTACACACCAGTATTCCACTGTCATACAGCCCAAGTAGCATGTAAGATAACAGATATTTTGAAAAAGATTGATCCTAAGTCAGGAGCAGTTTTACAAGAAAATCCAGATTTTATAAAAACTGGAGATGCAGCGGTAATAAAGTGTGTTCCTACAAAGCCTTTGGTTATCGAGAGTTCTAAAGATTTCCCAGAAATAGCAAGATTTGCAATTAGGGATATGGGTCAAACGATTGCAGCAGGTGTTTGTTTAGAAGTAGTTCCAGCTAAGTGATTTCCTTTTTTTCTTCAAATTTTGCTATCTTCTCTTCTTTAGTTATTATTCTAAATACTTCAGTTCTTAATTCAGGAAATTTTTCATTCAAAATTTTTGCAAATTTGATGGCAGAATCTTTATTCTTGAAACTTATTTGTTTCCTTAAGAATTTGCAAGATATTTGTCTCAAACTATAAGAATAAGGATCTCTAAAAGAAAGAGATTTTTTCTCAAACTCAAATGAATATGTTTTACCCTCAAATTCAATACTTACAGGATAAGTTTCTTTAGAACCTCTATAATAAATTCTAACTGCAAATCTTTCACTTTCCATAATTCAATCTAAAACACAAAATTATTTAAATACTTTGAGTAATAGATTAGAGAATATGCAAAAAGCAAGAATAAAGTTAATGAGTACAGACCCGAAAAAGCTTGATGAAGTTTGCAAGGAATTAAAAGCTATAGCTGAAAAGTTTGGGGTAGCTATGCGTGGCCCCATCCCTTTACCAACTAAAAAGCTAAGAGTAGTGACTATGAAAACCCCATGCGGTGATGGAACAGGCCACGGCAATGCTACTTGGGATAGATGGGAAATGAGAATTCATAAAAGAATAATTGATATTTCTGCTGATGAAAGAACGTTAAGGCAAGTGATGAGAGTTTCTATTCCTGATGGGGTTTCTATTTCTATTCAACTTAAAGATTAGTTCATTTTTAAAAATTCTTTAAACAAACTATTTTATGCCGAGGTGGCAGAATCAGGTAATGCGCAGCCCTGGAGAGGCTGTGGGGCTTTGCCCCTTCTGGGTTCGAATCCCAGCCTCGGCGCAACTCAAAAGGCCTCATTATGAAGAAGTTCTTAAGGAAATGGTAATAGAAGAGTGAGTTTATAAAGGCTTCTTACGTTTAATTTAAATACAAGCTTAATAATTCTTTTAAATTGGGGAGTTTTGATGGCAAAGAGAAAGAAAAAGAAGAAGAAAACAAAGAAGAAAAAGAAATGTAAGTAAATAACTTTTTTATTTCAATTTTTCATTCTTATTTTTCTTTCACGAAGAGAAGTAGTAGTATTGAAATTAGTGTTAGCCCTAGAGAAAATAGGAATGGAGCACTCATTCCAAAATTAATCCATAACAAACCTGCTATCATAGAAGCAGGCAATTTACATAAACCTGTTGTCATTTGAAAAATACCTAAAGAGCTAGCCCTATACTTAGGTTTTGAAAGTTCTGAAACAAATGTTACTTGAACAGGTACTCTTGCTCCTAAATGCAAACCATACAAAATGAACAAAGCTATGATACTATAGAATGATTTAAAGTAAATAAAACCTAAACAAACTATCGCGAACAAAATTCCTGAAAAAATTAATATTGGTTTTCTTTTAAGCTTATCAGAAAGTTTTCCGAATGGTAAAGATGTTATCGAAGCAACTAAAGTGAAAGTTAAGTAAAGAAAAGGAATAAAGTATTCTTGAAAACCAAATTCTTTTGCGTATATTAAGAGAAAAGAGTAACTGAAGAAACCTAATGAAAAGATTATAGAAGAAAGAAGGAATAGCTTAAAATTAAAACTTATATCTTTCATAGATATTCCTTTGTAAATTCTTTTTCTTACTCTTTTTTCTTTTATAACTATCAAAATCAGAATTACGCTTATTAATGATGGTACAGAAGCAAGAAAAAATAGCTTTCTATAACCAAGTATTCCAAATAAAAAGACGCAACTTAATATTCCACACACTGCACCAAGATTGTCCATTGCAGTTAACAACCCAAAACTTTTCCCTCTTACTTTCTTTCTCGTTACATCAGCAATTATCGCATCTCTTGGAGGATCTCTCATTTTTCCTAATCTATCCATGATTTTAAAAGGTATTAAGTGTTGCCAATTTGTTGAAAGAGAATATCCTACTCTTGAAAGTGAAGCAAGGAAGTATCCAGACCAAATAAAAACCTTCCTTTTCCTAAATTTATCTGAAAGATAACCTGAAATAGCTTGGGAAATAGAAACTATAGAATCACCTAATCCGTCTATGAAACCTAAAACTGCCATGTTTGCCTTCAAGAAGTAAACAACAAATAATGGCCATATTGGAGATACCATATCAGAACCTAAATCATTCAAAAAAGATGCAAAAGAAAATGTTATGACTGTCTTTTCATCTTTTTTCATAATAAATAAATAAAACGAAACCTTTAAAAGTTTCTGAAAAGTAAAAATATAAGTCTATGAAAGGAGATAAGGTTCGGCGGTATTATGGGTGTTCGCTATGGGCATTCATATTATCGTCGAATTCCTGGGGGTGGAGCCAGAAAAGATTTCTTTAGTCAAAAATGTAAAGAAAATTTTGGATAATATAGTTAAAAAAAGTAAGTTGAATGTCATTTCTTATTCTTTTCATCAATTTAAACCATTTGGTGTCTCAGGATTTTATTTATTAAGAGAATCTCACTTGAGTATTCATACATGGCCAGAATATTCTTACTTCACAGCTGACATTTACAGTTGTGGTGATGAAAAAAATGCTATGAAAGCTTTTGAATTACTCTTAAAAGAATTTTCACCAAAGGTGATGAAAAAAAGGATAATAAGGTATGGTTTGTATGAAAAAGCAAAAAATTCTAGCTCAACTAACTGAACCGAAAAATGTATGGGAACTTTTAGATAACTGGCATCATACTCTTGCCGAATTCATAAAAATAATGAATGATCTTTATAAAAACAATTTGATAGAAACGGATGGGAGTAAAATTTATTTGACAAAAAAAGGGAGAAAAAAATTAGGAAAATTCATTTCAAGTTCTCTTTGTAAAAGTTGTAAGGGGAAAAGAATAGAATTTACAAAAGAGTTTGAAACTCTTTTGGAAAAGTATAATAAAATAGTTAAGGGAAGGCCGAAACCAACTTTAGAATACTTTCAAGGATATATGAGGAATTATGATGTTGTCTCTAGAGTAGTTTTAATGAATTACTATGGTGATGTTACAAACAAGAAAATACTTTTAGTTGGTGATGATGACCTTTTAAGCATCGCTTTGAGTCTGACTGGATTACCTTCAAGAGTTGTAGTTTTGGATATTGATAAAAGGATAGGAAAGTTTATAAACAAAATTAAAAAGAAGTATAAACTTAAAATAGAATTCGCGAACTATAATGTTTCAGAACCTTTGCCTAAAAAGTTCTTGAAGAAATTCGATGTTTTTTCTAGTGAACCTTTAGAAACTTTTAGTGGTTTAAGAGCATTCTTGCTAAGAGGTATACTTTCTCTAAAGTCTGGAGGGATAGGATACTTCGGTTTAACTAATCTTGAATCTTCTCTAAAAAAATGGAATAAGATAGAGAGATTTCTTTTAAGAATGAATTGTGTAATAACTGATGTGATAAGAGATTTTTCTATTTATCCAACTGTTTATGAAACTGCCAATTATGAACTCTTTACAAAAAGGTTTAACTTTCCAACAGAAATTAACCCAGGAATCGATTGGTATAAATCTTCTCTTTTTAGATTCGTATTACTTAAAGATCCAAATCCTCATAACTTAAACAAAAAAATGAAAGTAAAAGTTTTCGATCCCAAAGAAGATTTAACACATCCTGTTCTTTATGAATAACATGATAAGGCCAATAGTGAAAAGCCCAAAAGGTAAGCTAAGGAAAGGAAAAGGGTTTAGTATAGGCGAGCTAAAAGAGGCTGGCCTAACTATAGAAAAAGCAAAAAAATTAAAAATAAGTGTTGATAAAAGGAGGAAGACTATTTTTCAACATAATGTTGAAAAGTTGAAAGAAATTGCTAACGCTTAAATTTAAATAATTGCTTTTAAATTGTTTTTTCATGTTAGATAAAACAGGTTTGTTGATATTAGCAAATTTGATACCAACTGTTGAACAAGTTGGTGGTATACCTTTGGGTATGGCTTTAGGATTTGATCCTATTTCATCTTTTTTAATATCACTAGCTGTTAACTGTTCTCTTTTCTTTCCTGTGTATTTTGCGTTAGAACTTTTTTACGATAACATGCTTTCTAGAGTGAAGATATTTAAGAAATATATAGAGAGAACAAGAGAAAAAGGAAAACCATATATTGACAAATATGGTGTGGTGGGATTAACTCTCTTCATATGTTTACCAACACCATTAACAGGGACCTATACTGCAACCCTTTTAAGTTGGTTCTTAGGTTTAGATTGGAAAAAATCATTTTTAGCAATAGCAATAGGCTCTTTTATAGGTGGAATAATTATAATGGTAACAACAGTTGGAATCTTTAATTTTCTGAAGTTTTTATTCAGCATTTAAATAATACTTTTCCTAATTTTAAAAGTGAAATTATGAAAAAAACAATTGAGAATCTAGCAAAGGCATTTGTTGGTGAAAGTCAAGCGAGGAATCGTTACACTTTCTATGCAAAAATTGCTAAGAAAGAAGGGTTTGAACAAATAGCAGAAATTTTTTTAATAACAGCTGAAAATGAGAAAGAACATGCTAGTTGGTTATTGAAGTTGATTAATGAATTAAAGAAGAAAAGTGGTGAAAAAATAAATGAAATTAAAGTTGAAGCTATAGTTCCAACTGTACTTGGTAGTACAAAAGAAAATTTGAAGGCTGCTATATTAGGAGAAAATTATGAACACACAACTATGTATCCAGAGTTTGCTGCTGTGGCTGAAAAAGAAGGTCTTCCCGAGATTGCAAAAAGGTTGAAGGCTATTGCTGTAGCAGAAAAACATCATGAAGAGAGGTACAGAAAGCTTTTGAAAGAAATTGAAGAGGGAACTGTGTTCAAAAAAGAAAAAGAAGTATGGTGGGTCTGTAGAGAGTGTGGTTACATTCATTATGGAAAAGAGCCTCCTGAAATATGTCCCTCTTGTAGTCATCCTAAAAGCTTTTATCAAGTCAAGTGCGAAGAATACTAGGCATCAGATATTTTGCGAAATTGATTTATAATGACAATAAAAGCTCTTGTAAAAGAGGTTGAAGGTTTAAAGAAAAGTGAAGTTAGAGTTTTGGTAGAGAAAAGGATAAAAGAATTTAAAAAAATGAGAAGAAAATCGAATAAAGAAATTTTTAAAGAACTTTGTTTCTGTATTTTAACAGCAAATTTTACTGCTGAAAGAAGCATCAAAATTCAAAGAAAAATAGATGAGGGATTTTTAACCCTTTCAAATTCAAAGTTGTCAAGAAAATTGAGAAAACTTGGTCACCGTTTTCCTGAGGTAAGAGCAAGATATATCGCAGAAGCAAGGAGTTATGCGAGTTTATTAAGAAATATTATAGAATCTTTTGATGATGAAAGTAAATTAAGAGAATGGTTAGTTAAAAATGTTAAAGGAATAGGCTTTAAAGAAGCAAGCCATTTTCTTAGAAACATAGGTTATACAAACTTTGCAATCATAGATTTTCATATTCTAGATATTTTAACTGAACACAAAATTATCAAAAAACCTAAAATTCTTAGCAAGAAAAGATACCTGGAAATTGAAAATTTGTTAAGGAGAATTGCAAAGAAGCTGAACCTTTCTTTAGCAGAATTAGATTTATACTTATGGTATATGAAAACTGGAAAAGTGTTGAAATAACGCAATTTTTAAATATCCTAAATTCTTAAATAAGAAAGGAAAGTTTTCGCGAAGCTACGTGTTCTCAGAAGATTTAAATAGTTTGAAGTAAAGATTTGATTTTATGCCAGAAAGAAGGAGACCAGTAAGAGGAAGCAGGGCATTTTATCCCAGAAAAAGGGCTAGACGTATCTATCCAAGAGTGAAAAGTTGGCCTGAAGTGAAGGAAGTAAAACCACTAGGTTTTGCTGGTTATAAAGCAGGAATGACACATGTCATACTTATTGATAAAAATCCTCACTCAACAACAAAGGGACAACCTATTTCTAAAGCCGTTACAATATTGGATTGCCCTCCATTAACTGTTTTTGGTTTCAGGTGTTATTCAAAAAATAAAACAGCTTGTGATGTTTTTTCTGAAAATTTGAATAAAAATTTGGCAAGAAAAATTAAGTTACCAAAGAAAAAGAAAAGTCTAGAAGAACAATTGAAAAAAATACCTAAAGAAATTTCAAAAGTTACTTTACTTTGTCATACAAACCCTAATTTTAAGAAAAAACCTGAAATATTTGAGATAGCTTTAGGAGGTAGTGTTGAAGAGCAACTAGAATACGCTAAAAAAATACTTGGAAAAGAAATAAAAATTTCTGATGTCTTTAAAGAAGGAGATTTAGTTGATGTGATAGCTGTGACTAAAGGAAAGGGTTTTGAAGGTCCTGTTAAAAGATTTGGTGTGAAAATAAAGAGTAGAAAGGCACAACAAATGGAGAGGGAAACAGGTGCTTTAGGTCCTAATGAGCCTGGAAAGGTTAGATGGACAGTACCTCAAGCAGGTCAATTAGGATTTCAAACGAGAACAGAATTCAATAAAAGAATAATAAAAATACTTAATGATGGCTTCGATGTAAAAGGTGGTTTAGTAAGTTATGGAAAAATTTTGGGTGATTGTATTTTGTTAGAAGGTAGTGTTCCAGGTTCAAGGAAAAGACTTGTGAGGTTGAGAATTGCTATGAGGCCAAAAAAAGTTTATCCAATAGAAGTTAGGTACATTTCAAAAGAGAGTAAGCAAGGTGTTTAATGATGAAAGTTAAAATTTTTGATTTAGATGGTAACAAGAAAGGTGAGATAGATTTACCAAAGGTTTTTAGCACACCTTTTAGGCCAGATGTTATTCAAAGAGCAGTTTTAGCTATTCAAAGTCATAAAAGACAACCTTATGGTGTTGATCCTCTGGCTGGAAAAAGAACTTCTGCTCATTATCATGGAGAAAGGAGAGCGAGACATACTATGATGAATGTTGAGTTAGCTAGAATGCCAAGAATTCATGGAGGACCACCAGCTTTACACTTTAGAGCAAGATTTGTTCCTCAGGCAGTTAAAGGAAGGAGGGCTCATCCACCTAAGGCAGAAAAAGTATGGTGGCAAAAAATAAATAAAAAAGAAAGAATTCTTGCAATAAAATCTGCAATAGCTGCAACAGGAATAAAAGATATAGTACTTCAAAGAGGTCATATAATTGAAAATTTAGATTTACCTATAGTAGTTGATGATTCTTTGCAAGAATTGAAAAAAACAAAAGATATTGAAAATTTCTTGAAAAAAATTGGTTTGGAAAAGGAATTGAAAAGAGCAAAGAGAAAAAAAGTTAGGCCTGGAAAAGGAAAGATGAGAGGGAGAAGATACAAGAAGAAAAAGTCTATTTTATTCGTTATAGCTGAAGATAAAGGAATAGTTAACGCTGCAAAAAATTTGCCAGGTGTTGATGTGTGCTTAGTTAACAACTTGAATGCAGAATTACTTGCTCCTGGAGCTCATCCAGGAAGATTAACCATTTACACAGTTTCAGCAATTCAAAAGTTAGGTGAAATTTATGCCTGAAGAAAAACCATTACTAGTTGATCCTTGGAAAATATTACTTTACCCTTTGCTAACAGAAAAGGCTATAGGCAAAATAGAAAATGAGAACAAACTTGTTTTCATAGTTAATAGAAAATCAAACAAGAAACAAATAAAATGGGCTGTTGAAAAAGCTTTTAATGTGAAAGTTGATAATGTTAGGACTTTAATAGATAGAAAAGGTAGAAAAAAAGCTTGGGTCAAGTTATCAAAAGAATACTCTGCGAGTGAAATTGCAACAAGGTTAGGAGTATTATAAGGTGGGAGAATGGGTAAAAGAATAATTCAAAGGGCAAGAGGAAAAGGAGGCCCTAGGTATAGAGCTCCTAGTCATAGGTATGCTGGTAAAGTGGAGTACAATTTCATAAAAGCTAAAGTTATAGATATAGTTCATGATCCTGGAAGGGATGCTCCTTTAGCTAAATTAAAAGTTGATGGTGAAGAAAAGTTTATCATAGCTGCTGAAGGTTTGAAAGTTGGTGATGTCATAAATATTAAAGGTGAAGCTAGAGTTGGTAACGTTTTACCTTTACATAAAATACCAAAAGGTACAAGTATTTTTGCTATTGAAACTCGCCCTGGTTCAGGACCAAAACTTTGTTGCTCACCTGGAACCAAGGCCGTTGTAATTTCTCATGATCCTGAAAAAGTAATAATTCAATTACCTTCAAAAGAATTTAAGGCTTTAAATCCGAATTGTTTGGCTACTATAGGAATTCCCGCTGGTGGTGGAAGAGATGAAAAACCATTCATAAAAGCTGGTCAAGTCTTTTATTTAATGAGGGCAAGAAATAAGTTGTGGCCAAGAACATCTGCAAGCAAGATGAATCCTGTTGATCATCCTTTTGGTGGTAGAACTAAACCTGGGAAACCAAAAACAGTTTCAAGACATGCTCCTCCTGGAGCTAAAGTAGGTTCAATAGCAGCTAGAAGAACTGGAAAGAAAAAGAGGAGATAAAATGCCAAGAGTGTTTATGTTTAAAGGGAAAACACTTGAAGAATTACAAAAAATGAGTTTAGAAGAATTTGCAAAGTTATTGCCAGCTAGACAAAGAAGAAGTTTGTTAAGAGGTTTAACAGAAAAACAAAAAAAATTCTTGGAAAAACTTAGGAAATCTGAAAAACCAATAAGAACTCATTTAAGAGATATGATTATAATTCCAGAAATGGTTGGAAAGAAAGTTTTAGTTCACAACGGTAAAGAATGGATTTTAGTTGATATAAAACCAGAAATGCTTGGTCATTACCTTGGTGAATTTGCCTTAACAAGAAAGAGAGTTGTTCATTCTGCACCAGGAGTCGGTGCTACTAGATCAACAAAGTTCCTACCTTTGAAGTGATGCTATGAAGTATACAATTCCAATAGACAAAAATTCAGCTTGTGCATCTGCTACCCTTTCAATATCAACTTTGAATGCAACAAAAGTTTGTAGAGTTTTAAATAGAAAAAATTTTGAGAATGCTAAGAAAATGATTGAGGATTTAATAAAGAGGAAAATTTCCATAAAAGGTAAGTATTACACAAAAACAGCGAAAGAGATATTAAAAGTTTTGGAGCAAGTTGAAAATAATGCTAAAGTGAAAGGTTTAGAGCCTCAAAAAATGATCCTTTACATTTCAGCTCATAAGGGCCCTACTTTGCATAGAGCAAGAAGAAGGTGGAGGAAGTTTGGAACTAGGTTAAAAGTTACTCACATTCAAGCTGTTTTAAAGGGATAGGATGGCTATGGAAAGAAAATTTATTCAAGAAGGAATAAGGAATAGAAACGTTGAAGAGTTTTTAGCAAAAGAGTTTGCTAAAGCTGGTTATAGTCATTGTGAAATTCAAAGAACTCCTCTAAGTGTTAGAATAACAGTCTACGCTCAAAAACCAGGGTTGGTTATAGGGAGAGGAGGAAAGAATATAGAAGCTATGACAAAGATTTTAAAAGAAAAATTTGGTTTTGAAAATCCTCAACTAGAAGTTCAAGAAGTTGAAAATCCTGATTTAGACCCTCACATAATTGCGAGATGGATTGCATCGGGAATAGAGAGGGGAATAAATTATAAGAGAATTGCAAACATTGCTTTAGAAAGAGTAATGAGTGCTGGTGCAGCAGGTGTTGCTATTAGGATATCTGGAAAGCTAGGAAGTGATATTGCAAGAACTGAGAAATTTTCAGCAGGTTACTTGAAGTATACAGGAGAACCAGCAGAGAAACTAGTTAAAACTGCTTATGCTCAAGCTAACGTTAAGTTAGGGGTTATTGGGATTCAAGTTAGAATAATGGTGGAAACACCAAAAGAAATTGAATTAGAAGAGAAAGGTGAGGAGGTTGGCGATAATAAAGAAGAAGCAAATGAGGGAAATGACGGAGAGCGATCTCCTGAAAAGACTGGATGAATTAAAATTGGAGCTTGCAAAAGAAAGGGGGCAAATAGCTATAGGTGGCAGCCCCACTAATCCTGGAAGGATAAGGGAGATTAGAAAAACTATAGCAAGAATATTAACTGAAATGAAAAGGAGAAAATCTCATGCTCACCTTAAATAAAAAATGGGAGGTGTGGTGTGGCAGAAGTTTGTCCTGTGTGTGGATTGCCAAAAGAGCTTTGCGTTTGTGGTGCCATAGCGAAAGAAGAAGCTAAAATAAAAATTTTCACAGAAAGGAGATCATTTGGGAAAACAGTAACAGTGATAGATGGAATAGAAAAGAAAGTGAATCCAAAAGAACTTACAAAGAAATTAAAGAGAAAACTTGCATGTGGAGGAACTTACAAGGATGGAAGGATTGAGTTGAGAGGGAACCACAAAGACAAAGTCAAAGAATTGCTAATAAAAGAAGGGTTTTCAGAAAAGCAAATCGAAGTTGAATGAAATGATAACACCAAAAAACATCATAAGACATGAACTGATAGGTTTAGAAGTAGAAGTTGTTGAGAGTACGAACAAGTTTCAAGTTGGAATTAAAGGAATGGTTGTTGACGAAACAAAAAAACTTTTAATAATTGAAAGTAAAAAAGGGATAAAAAAGATTCAAAAGGATGGTGCTGTGTTCGTGTTTAAACTTCCAAATGGTGTAAAAGTAAAAGTTGAAGGTAGAAGAATTTTAGCTAGACCTGAAGAGAGGATAAAACTTAGGGTGAGGAAATGGTGAAACAAAAAGTTAGGAACATTGGGCTAGATGCTAAACCTCCTGAAAAAGTTTGTAATGATGTTAAATGCCCTTGGCATGGAAAACTTCCTGTAAGGAAGAAAACTTTTATTGGAGAAGTTATTAGCGATAAAGCTGAAAAAACTGTTGTAGTTAAATGGGATTATTATCATTATGTTCCAAAGTATGAAAGATATGAAAGAAGACACTCACAAGTTGCAGCTTACAATCCTGAATGTATTAATGCTAAAAAGGGTGATATTGTTAAAATTGCTGAATGTAGGCCTCTCTCAAAAACAAAATCTTTTGTTGTTATAGAAGTGGTTAAAAAAGGTGAAAGAAAATGAAGCCAATATCGGCTAGAATAACTAGAGGATTGCAAGTTGGAAGTTATATTAGGTGTGTTGATAATACTGGAGCAAATTTGTTACAAATAATTTCAGTGAAGGGTTATAAAGGAGTTAAAAGAAGGATACCTGGATGTGGAGTAGGAAGCTGGGTTGTTTGTTCGGTAAAAGAAGGTGATCCAAAGATGAAACACCAAGTTGTTCAAGCTGTTATAGTGAGACAAAAAAAACCTTTTAGAAGAAAGAATGGTTTAAGAGTCATGTTCGAGGATAATGCAGCTGTATTAATAAATGAGAGGGGGGAACCTAGGGGAACGAGAATAAAAGGCCCTATAGCAAAAGAAGTTGTTGAAAGATTTTCAGCTATAGGAAAAATTGCGACTATAATAGTTTAGGTGTTATTATGGTTTCAAAAAAGCCAAGAAAGCAAAGAAAAGAATTGTATCAGGCACCTTTACATAAAAAACATAAACTTTTAGCAGCTCACCTTTCAAAAGAGTTGAGAGAAAAATGGAAAAGGAGATCACTACCTGTGAGGAAAGGAGATGAAGTTAAAGTTATGAGAGGAAAGTTTAAAGGTACTGTAGGCAAAGTTTCAAAAGTTGATGTAAAAAAATTAAAAGTTTACATAGAAAATGTAAAGAGAAAGAAAGTTTCAGGTGAAGAAGTTTACGTTCCTATCCATCCTTCAAACTTGTTAATAATAAATCCTGTAATGGATGATCCTAAAAGGAAAAAAGCTATTGAAAGAGGTAAGAAATAATGGCTATATTAAAAAGACTTGCAGCACCTAAGTGGTGGCCTATAGAAAGGAAAGCTAGTAAATTCGTAGTTTCACCTAGAGGTCCTCATCCAAAAGAATTTTCTTTACCTTTGTTAGTCTTTATAAGAGATGTCTTAAAAGTTGCTGAGAATAGTAAAGAAGCAAAGTCCATAATAAAGAGGGGTGAAATTTTAATAGATGGAAGGAAGATGAAAGATTACAAGTATGGAATTGGCTTGTTTGATGTGATTGAAATACCAGCTCTCAAAAAAGTTTGGAGAGCAGTTCCTTTTAAAAAAGGTTTGAAATTTCTTGAAATACCAGAAAATGAAAAAATGCTAAAAATTTGTAAAATAATTAACAAAAAAACTTTGAAAAAAGGTAGGATTCAAATAAACCTTCATGATGGAAGGAATGTGTTGTCAAATGAAAAGTATTCTACTCACGATTCTCTTTTAATTGAACTACCAGAACAAAAAATAAAAGAACACATTAAGTTAGAGCCAAATTCTCTTGTTTTGGTAACAGGTGGTAGCAACATAGGTAAAATGGCAAGAGTAAGCAAAATAGAAGAAAATAGGGTTTGGTTAAAAGATGAGAAAGAGATAGAAGTTCCTAAGAAGTTTGTTATAGTAATAGGGAAGGATAAACCTTTGATAAAGGTGGTTGAATGAACCCAATGAGAAAAATAAGGATAGAAAAGATAACTCTTAACATAGGATGTGGTGAAGCAGGAGAAAAGCTAGAAAATGCTAAAAAAATCTTAGAGATTTTAACAAATAAGAAAGTTGTTATTACAAGAACACACAAAAGAACAACCTTTGGTACAGCTAAAGGAAGGCCTATTGGTTGTAAAGTTACTTTAAGGGGAAAAGATGCTGAAGATTTTTTAAAGAAAGCTTTGGAAGCAGTTGATAAAACACTTCCTAAAACTGTTTTTGATTCTCAAGGAAATTTCTCTTTTGGTATAAAAGAATACATAGATATACCTGGAACTAGATATGATCCTGATATTGGAATGTTTGGTTTGGATGTATGTGTTACTTTAGAAAGGCCTGGTTATAGAGTAAAAAGAAAAAAACTTTCTCACAAAATAGGGAAAAAACATAGAATAAAACCAGAAGAAGCTATGGAGTGGTTAGCTAATACTTATGGGGTGAAAATTATATGAAACCAAAGAAAAAAGAGAGAAAGTTTGGAATTGGCTCAAGAAGGTGTAGGCGTTGTGGAAGGTATGGAGCTGTTATAAGGAAATATGGTTTAATGTACTGTAGACAATGTTTTAGGGAAGTTGCTAAAAAGATAGGGTTTAAAAAATATCAGTAGTGATGAGAATGAGGCATGATTTGTTATCTGATGTTTTATCAGCAATAAAAAATGGTGAAAGGGCAGGTAAAAAAGAAGCTATTGTGCCAGCTTCAAAGTTAGCGAAAAATGTTTTGTTAATACTTCAAAGACTTAAATACATAGGCGATTTTGAATACATAGATGATAAGAGGGGAGGGAAATTTAGGATACAACTACTAGGAAAAATAAATGATTGTAATGCTATAAGACCAAGATTCTTTGTTAAAAAAGATGAGTATGAAAAATGGGAGAAGAGATTATTACCTGCAGCAGGTTTCGGCTTTTTAATAGTTTCAACATCAAAAGGTATTTTGACTCAAGAAGAAGCGAAGAAAGAAGGTTTGGGAGGGGTTTTGTTAGCTTACGTGTATTAGTGATATTATGGAAAAAATTGTTGAAATTCCAAAAGACGTTGAAGTTAAAGTAGAGAACTTTAGAGTTTTTGTTAAAGGTCCGAAGGGAAGTTTAGAAAAAGATTTTTTTTCTCCTTTATTCCAAAAAGATATCAAAATTTTGAAAGAAGGAGATAAAATTGTAGTGAAAGCTGAAAAAGAGAGAAGAAAGATAAAAGCTATGGTTGGAACTATAGCATCTCATATTAATAATATGATGAAAGGAGTTAAAGAAGGATTTCAAGCAAAATTAAAAATAGTTTACATGCATTTCCCTTTTACTGTTAAAGTTTCTGGAAATGAAATTATAGTGAGTAATTTTTTAGGTGAAAAGGTTCCAAGGAAAACTAAAATAGTTGGTGATTGCAAAGTTGAAGTTAAAGGTGATGAAATAATAGTGAGTGGTATAGATAAAGAAGCTGTTGGATTAACTGCTGCAAATTTGGAAAGAGTAACAAAAATTAAAAGGAAAGATAGAAGAGTTTTTATGGATGGGATATTTAGGGTAGAGTAATATGAAGCCAATCTCAAAGTTAAAAAAGAAAAAACCAGATTTCATTAGACAAGGAGGTAAAAATTTAAAAAGGCTAGGGGAGAAATGGAGGAAACCAAAAGGTCAAGCATCAAGCTTAAGGATTCATTATAAAGGATATGGCCATCTTCCAACAGTAGGTTATAGAAATCCAAAATCTATAAGAGGATTGCACCCTTCTGGTTATGAGGAAGTTCTTGTTTTTAATTTAAAAGAACTTGAAAAGATTGATCCAAAAAAACAAGCGTGTAGAATAGCATCAACAGTAGGAAAAAAGAAGAAAATAGAGATCATGAAAAGAGCAGAAGAATTGAAAATAAAAGTTTTAAATCCTATCAAAATTGAAAAAGAAGAGAAAGGGGGTGAGAAAGCTTGAAAATAAAGTTTTTAGGCCATTCAGCATTTTTGATAGATGATTTACTCCTTGACCCTTATATAAAAAACAATCCTCTCACTCCTGTAAAAGTTGAAGATTTGAAATGTAAAATAATTTGTGTTACTCATAATCATGATGACCATTTTGGTGATACTATTGAAATAGCTAAAAACAACAATGCTATAGTTGTTGGTCTTTTTGATACAGTTAAGAAAGCTGAAAGAGAAGGAGTAAAAGTAGAATCAATGAACATAGGAGGCTCCTTAAAAATTAGAGATTGGAAGATAACTTTAGTTCCAGCTCTTCATTCAGGAAATCCTAGTGGTTTCATTTTGAAAAAAGAAAAAACAATTTATCACGCAGGCGATACAGGACTCTTTATGGATATGATGCTCTTAGGAGAGTATAACATTGATGTGGCTCTTCTTCCTATTGGTGGTAGGTATACTATGGATATTGAACAAGCTGTTGAAGCATGTAAGTTTTTAAGGTGTAAAATGGCTATACCAATGCATTATAATACTTGGGATATAATTAAAGCTGATCCAAAAGAATTTAAAGATAAAGCACCTTGTGAAGTAGTTATATTGAAACCAGGAGAAGAGTACGAGGTGTGAAAATGTACTTGATAGGAAAAAGACGTTGCCCAAATTGTGGAGTAAAAGGTAAATTATGGAGAAGAAAACCTAATGTTTACATTTGTCCAAATTGTAAAACATTTTTTAGCGATTTTGGAATAGTTCTTAGTTCTAGAGTAAGGGAGGAGGAAGATTTAACATGACAAGTTTACAGAAAAAGTTAGCAGCAAAAGTGCTAAAGTGTGGTATAGATAGGGTTTGGATAGATCCAAAAAATGAAAAAGTTAAGAAAGCTATAACAAGGAAAGATATAAGAAGGTTCATAAAAGAAGGGGTAATAAAAAAGCTTCCTAAAAAGAAGAAAGCTAAAAAAGAAAAGAGAAAAAGGAAGGGAAGAGGTAGCATAAAAGGTGCAAGAGGTGCAAGAGAAAGAAAAAAAGAAGCGTGGTTAAAAGTAGTGAGGCCTCAAAGAAAACTTTTGAAAGAGTTGAAAAAGAATGGAAAAATTGATAGTAGGAACTATAGGAAAGTTTACAGGTTAATAAAAGGAGGTATGTTCAGAAGTAGAGCACATTTGTTATCTTACTTAAGAGAAAATGAAATGCTGAAGGAATGATTATGAGTTTTTTAATTCAATTTAGAAGGAGAAGGGAGAAAAAAACAAACTACAAGAAAAGGTTAGCTTTACTTAAATCTGGAAAGACAAGAGTAGTTATAAGAAAAAGGTTAAAAAATATCTCTGTGCAATTCATAAATTATAATCCTAAAGGTGATGAAACTATAGCATCTGCTTTCTCTACAGAGTTGAAAAAATTTGGTTGGGAAGGTTCAAGGGGTAATTTACCTGCCGCTTATTTAACAGGGTTTCTAGCTGGAAAAAGAGCTAAAGAAAAAAACATCAATGAAGCTATACTTGACATAGGATTACAAACTTCAACTAAAGGTTCTAGGATTTATGCTGCGTTAAAAGGTGTTCTTGATGCTGGAGTGAAAGTTCCTTGTTCGCAAGAAATACTTCCTAGTGAAGATAGAATAAAAGGTAAACACATTTCAGAAGATATTGTGAGAAAATTTGAAATTGTGAAGAAAAAAATTGAGGGTTCATGATGGAAGAAGAAAAGAAAGAGGAAGAGAAAAAAGAAGAAGAGAAAGTTGTAATTCCAGAAGGATGGAAACCAAAAACCATTTTAGGTAAGAAAGTTCTTTCAGGAGAAATAAATAGCATAGATAAGATATTTGAGGAAGGATGGAAAATAGCAGAACCTGAAATTGTTGATATTTTGATTCCAAATTTAGAAAGTGATATCATCTTAATAGGAGGAACAACAGGGAAAGGAGGAGGTATAAGAAGAATACCATTTAGAAGAACAGCAAGGATGCATAAGAGTGGAAGGAGGTACAAGATATCCACAATGACGGTTGTAGGTAATAAAGATGGTTATGTTGGTGTTGGTTTGGCTTCTGGGCCTTATGGAAAGCATAGAGAAGTTCTAGCTAAATCCTTGAACAGAGCTAAGTTGAATATAATACCAATAAGAAGAGGATGTGGTTCTTGGGAGTGCAGGTGTGGAGGAAAACATTCTATACCATTTGCAGTTGTAGGTAAAAGTGGTTCAGTTAGAGTAAAAATCATGCCAGCACCTAAAGGAGTTGGTTTGGTTGCTCCTGATGAAGTTAAGAAAGTTTTTAGGCTTGCTGGAATAAAAGATGTTTGGATAAAGTCAAGAGGTTCTACACAAACTAGGATAAATATGATAAGAGCAGTTTTTAACGCTTTGAAAAAACTTAACACTTATAAGACCAAACCAGAATTTGAAAAACAAGTTGGTATGGTTACGGGAAAAGGTGAATGAAATGTATGCAGTGATAAGGATAAGAGGAAGGCTAAACGTTAGAAAAGAAATTCAAGACACTCTTAAAATGCTTAGGTTGAATAGAAAAATGCATTGTGTTCTCATAAGGGAAGAAGATAGTTTGAAAGGAATGTTAAAAAAAGTTAAAGATTATGTTACTTGGGGAGAAATTGATGATGAAACTTTGAAACTATTGTTAGAAAGAAGGGGAAGAAAAAAAGGAGATGTGAGGCTAAAAAAAGAAGAAGTTAAAGAAATTTTTGAAAAAATTAAGAGTGAAGGAAAGATTCCGAAAGTTCTAAAGCCAGTTTTTAGATTAAGACCACCATCAAAAGGTTTTAAAAAGAGCATAAAGCAACCTTACCCAAAAGGAGAGTTAGGTTATAGAGGAAAAGAAATTAACAAATTGTTAAAGAGGATGATTTAATGGTTGTTAGGAGAAGAAAAAAAATTAGGAAGAAAAGAGGAAGTAGAACTTGTGGATGGGGGAAAAATCATAGAGGGGCAGGTTCAAGAGGAGGGAGAGGAAAAGCAGGTATGCTAAAACATATGAAATCTTGGATGCTAAAGTATGAGCCAGACCATTTTGGAAAAAAAGGGTTTAAAGTTCCTCCTGCAGCTAAAAAAGAATTGAAAGCTATAAATTTGAGAGATGTTGATAATCTTGCCAAAAAGTTGAATAAAAAAGAAATAGATTTGTCAGAATTTGGTTATGATAAAGTTCTTTCAAAAGGAGAACTTTCTCAACCTTTAATAATAAAAGCTAAAAAATTTTCTAAAAAAGCTAAAGAAAAAATAGAAAAAGCTGGAGGAAAGGCAGTTGAACATGTTTAATTGGGGAGTTTTAACAAAGTTTGTACCAACAGTTGAAAAACCAAAATACAGACTAAATTTTAAAGAAAAAGCAAAATGGACTTTACTAGTTTTAGTTTTATTTTACATTCTAGGTTCAATAACAATTTGGGGAGTAAATCCTGATGCAGTTGCCCATTTTGAATTTTTGGAAATAGTTTTTGGTTCAAGATTCGGTTCTTTAATAACACTTGGTATAGGGCCAATAGTTACAGCTTCTATAATATTACAACTTTTAGTAGGAAGTAAAATAATTGATTGGAATTTAAGAAGCGAAGAGGGCCAAAAGAAATTCACATCAGCTCAGAAATTGTTAACTATAGCTTTTTGTTTCATAGAAGCTGTAGCTTATGTGTTTGCAGGTGCTATACCTCCAATGCATCCATCATTTTCTCTTTTCATAATTTTACAGCTAGCTTTAGGAGGAATAATAATAATGCTTTTTGATGAAGTAACTTCGAAATGGGGAATAGGTTCAGGAGTTTCTCTTTTTATAGCTGCAGGAGTTTCAAAAACTATTTTCATAAGAATTTTCAACCCATTAACTCAAGCTGGGGAATTACCTGTTTATGGTGAGCCACCAGCAGGAATAATTCCAGGTTTCATAGCTTCTTTAATGGAAGGAACTCCACTATTTTTCTCTTTATTGCCCCTTATAGCAACGGCCATAGTTTTTATAATGACATTATACATTCAAGACATTAAAGTGGAGATACCTATGGCATTTTCACTCCCTTTTGGGAAGTTTGCTGCTAGAAGATGGCCAATAAGATTATTGTATACTTCAAACATTCCAGTAATTTTAACAGCAGCTGTTTTAGCTAATTTGCAAGTCTTAGGAAGAGCTTTATATAGTAAAGGGATAACCTTCTTAGGAACTTACAATGAACGAGGAGTTCCAGTCTCTGGTTTAATGTATTACCTTTCAAATCCTTCAGGAGATGTTGGCCTAATCATAGTAACTGTAGTTGGAAGCATTTTTGCTTTGTGTTTTGCTTTAATTGCTTTAAGGTTATGGAGAAAATATGCTGCTCGTTTTGGTATAATTGGAGCAATAGTTGGTATGGTAACTGGTTATTTCTTACTTCAATATTACAATTTACCATCTATAAGCTTTGATAGTGCTTTGAGAGCAATAGTTCACTTAAGTGTTTATGTTATAAGCTCAATAATATTTTCTATTTTTTGGGTTAATACAGCCGGTATGGATCCAAAGAGTGTTGCAGAACAGTTCAAATCTGCTTATTTAACTATTCCAGGATTTAGGCATGATCCTAGAATAATAGAGAAAGTTTTAAGCAGATATATTCCAGCCTTAACAGTTTTGGGAGGAGCTTTAATAGGTTTTCTTGCAGCTTTTGCAGACTTAACTTCTGCAATAGGAACTGGAACAGGAATATTGTTAACTGTTATGATAATTTATCAATTTTATCAACAAATAATTACTCAACACTATGAAGACATGCCTCCTACTCTAAGAAAATTCCTAGGTGAGTGAATGAAAATAATAATATTAGGACCTCAAGGTTCAGGGAAGGGGACTTATGCCTCAAGGTTAAGTCCAAAGCTTAGAATTCCCCACATTTCAACAGGAGACATATGTAGAGAAGAAGTAAAAAAAGGAACTTCTCTAGGGAAAGAAATTGAAAAATATGTTAACGCTGGAGAATTAGTTCCAGATGAAATAATAATCTCAATGTTAAAAAAGAGATTAGAAAAAGAAGATTGTAAAAATGGTTTCATACTAGATGGTTTCCCAAGAACATTAAACCAAGCAAAAGAATTAGAAAAAATAGCACCTCCAGATGTTGCTCTTTACTTAGATGTTCCAGAATGGATACTTCTCGAAAGGTTAACATCAAGAGTTATTTGTGAGAAATGTGGGAAAATATATAACTTAAGAACTTTGAAACCAAAAAAAGAAGGAATTTGTGATATTTGTGGAGGAAAACTTATAAGGAGAAAAGATGAAACTCCAGAAGCTATAAAGAAAAGATTAGAAGAATATGAAAAGAAAACTAAACCTTTAATAAGTTATTATGAAGAAAAAGGAATATTAAAAAAAGTTTCATGTGATAAAATTGATATTCCTCCAGAAGTTATGGTAGAGAAAATATTAAAAATTTTGAGTGTAAAGTGATTTTATGCAAGGATATTTTTTAGTTTTGGACTCAATATTTTCCCCTCTTTTAGCTTTACCACCCTTTATTAGCGAGTTAATTTTAGCTATAATAATATCTTTTTTAGTAACTCTTCCTTACAAGTTTTTAATAGATCAAAATAAACTGAGAGAAATTAAAGAAAAGCAAAAAGAAAAGCAAATGAAGATAAAAGAGCTTCAAAAAACTAATCCAAAAGAAGCTAACAGACTTTTGAGCGAAATGTTAATGCTTTCTCATAAACAAATGAGGTTAACTTTAAAACCAATGTTTTTAACTTTCATCTTAATTTTAATACTTTTACCGTGGATGGCTTATGTTTTTAAAGGCCCGATAGTAAAACTCCCATTTTCCTTACCATTTTTTGGAGATGATTTTGGGTTTTTAGCATGGTACATAGTAATAACTTTCCCTCTCACACAATTATTCAGGAAATTAATGGGTGTTGAGTTATGAGAGTTTCAAGATCAAAAAGGAGAATTAAGAAAAAAACACCTGGAGGAAGAAAAGTTATTCATGAAGAAAAGAAAAGGCCAAGTTATGCAAGGTGTGGAGTTTGTGGAGCAAAGCTTAATAGGAAAAGGTTAAGGCCAATCGAAATTAAAAAGTTGCCAAAAGTTAAAAGAAGACCAGAAAGGCCCTTACCTCATTTATGTCCTAAGTGTATGAGGGAATATTTTAAAAATATTGTGAGAGGTGGAGAATGAAAGAAAAGTCTTACTCTTTAAAAAAGAAAGTTGAAGAATATGAAAATGATTTTGAAAAAGATTTAGTTGAAAAAGTTGTGGAGGAAGTTTTAGATGAAATTTAAAAAAATATACTTACCAAAGTGGGTTGCATGGTTTATTTTAATCCTTTTTATCCCAATACTAATTTCAATAGAGTATGAAGCATTTTTTGGAAATGAGCCAAACTTGTTAATGGGAATAGTTTTTGCTTTCGTTTTCCTTTCAATAATAACTATGATTTTCATAGTTAGTTACAAAAGAATTCCTTACTTGATAATTGGAGAGTGATATCATGTTAGAACCAGGAAGGATATGCTTAAAAATAGCTGGAAGGGAAGCAGGAAAGTATGCTGTTATAGTTGAGAAGATTGATGATACTTTTGTTTTGATAACAGGCCCCAAGACGATAACAGGAGTAAAGAGAAGGCGCTGTAACATCAATCATCTGGAACCAACTGAGCATAAGTTTGAGATCAATGAAAAAGCTGAAGATTCGGTTATAGAAGAGTTATGGAAGAAGTCAGGTTTGATAGAGAAGCTTGGAATAAAGGTTCCTGCTAAGGTAACTAGACCAAAGAGTGAAGGAGAAAAACAACAAGAAGAAACTAAACAGAGCTCATAAAGATTGTTAGCTATCAATCTGCTTTGATCTTTAGAAATTTTATTACAAGATTTATATGTTAAAAATTTCTAAACTTAACTTATGACAAAAATATTCGTTGTCGGGATTAATGGCTCACCTCATAAAGAGGGTACAACAGCACTAATGCTTAATAAGTTCCTCAGGAAGATCAAAAAATACAACGGACAGACCAAACTAATTCATCTAATTGATCATAAGATCAATCCTTGTCTCGGTTGTTATAGCAAAAGTCCCAAACTTTGCAAGTATCCTTGCATACAGAAAGATGATATGCAAAAAATCTATCCATTGTTAGAACAGGCTGATGCTATTGTATTTGGAACGCCAGTCTACTGGTTTAACACGAGCGGTTTAATGAAGAATTTCATCGATAGGCTTACTTGCATGGCCACTGGTGGTTACTTATTAGAAGGAAAAGTAGGTGTTTTCTTTGCTGTTTCTAGAGAGGATGAAGGCGGAAGGGTTAATGCAGTATTATCCATGGCAAGTGCTTTAAATCATCTCGGACTACTTATCCCACCATACGGTTTACTATTCTATCCTGGTAGAGAGGGAGTTGTGAAAAAAGGAAGAGTTATATGGGATGATTGGGTCCTGAAAGATGCATCAAAAATAGCAGGCAATATTATTAAGTTATGTAAGTTTCTGAGAAGAGAAAAATTTAAATGGTGATTAGAGAACCCGTAAACGATATTTGTTGATACTAAAGATTTAAATCCTAGCTCCCTCTATTTTAAATCAATCATGAGTTGGTTAGTAAAAAAAGAAGAAGCTTCTTTAACTCCATTTGGATGTTATCCAGGATCAAGGTCATTAGACGAGCATATAAGAAATGGTATAATAGTTTTAGATAAACCTGTTGGACCAACTTCTCACCAAGTTGATAGATGGGTGAAAGAGATAGTTGGAGTGAAAAAGCTTTCTCATGGAGGAACTCTTGACCCTAGAGTTTCAGGTGTACTTATAATTGCTTTAGAAAATTCAACAAAGTTGATGCCAATTTTGCTTTCTTCAAAAAAGGAGTATGTTGGTGTCATTCATTTTCATAAAGATGTTAGTGAAAGAAAAGTAAAGGAAGTTTTTTCTCAATTTAAAGGAAAAGTTAAGCAACTTCCCCCTTTAAGATCAGCAGTTGCAAGAAGGGTGAGAGAAAGGGAGATTTATTATTTAGAGTTTTTAGAGAAAGATGGAAGGAATGTTTTATTCAAAATAGGTTGTGAAGCAGGTTTTTATGTTAGAAGATTTGCAGTTGATGTTGGTAAAAAACTTGGTATAGGTTCTCACTTGCAAGAGTTAAGAAGAACTAAAAGTGGAAATTTTAGTGAAGATGATGCGATAACTTTACAAGACTTGTTTCATGCTATGAATGATGAAGAAAAAGTAAGGGAAGTTATACTACCACTAGAAAGAGCAGTTGAGACAATTGGAAAGATAGTTATTTCTGATACTGCTATATGGAACATTTGTAATGGTGCTCCTTTAGCTATTCCAGGAATAGTTAAACTTGAAGATAATATAAATAAAGGGGATATGGTTGCAATATTCTCTTTAAAAGGAGAGTTAGTAGCGTTAGGAAAAGCTGTTATGAGTTCTGAAGAAATTTATAAAAAAAGAAGGGGAATAGCTGTAAAGACTGATAGAGTTATAATGAAAAAAGGGGTTTACCCTAGAAAGTAAACCCTATATAACTTCAGCGACGGCCGCTCTCCCTCTTAACTCTTTTATTTTTATTTTGACTTTGTCTCCTTTTTTTGTACGAGGAACGAATACGACAAAATTTTTTATTCTGGTTATTCCATCTCCTCTTCTTGAAATTTCTGAAATTGTTACATCGTATTCTTCACCCTCTTTAACAGGGGCTTCCCTAAATGGCCTGCTAAAGCCTTTGTTGAATCTTTTCCTTCTCAATATCTTCTCCTCCGTTCATTTGCCTTAAAACGCAGAAAACGCATTTTAGGCAATATAACTTTATTTTTAACCTTTATAAACTTGTGCGAACTTTTCAAAAAAGCATTTTTCACATTCTTCTAACTCAAGTTGAGCTAAGTTGTGAATTTCTCTTAATTTTCTAATTTCATCAAAAAGCTTACTTTCACATTCTTCTGATAAAAGTCCTTTCAACTCTCTACCAATAGTTATTAAATAACTTTCCTCCATTTCTAAATGGTACTCAATATTCCTCCACAAATTAAGTTTAAGATAACAATTCTCAAAGTTCCCACATTTTACCCTCTTAACTTTTTCATAAAGATTCTCAACTTCCTTTTTGTGAAAATTATACTTTTTTCTAAATTTTTCTAAAGTAGTTAGCATAATTATATTCTTTAAGAAAGAAATTAATCATTTTCTAAAAATTTATCTTTTCATCTATTCTTGCTATCCAACTTATTTTTTCTCTAGATGCTAGTAAGGGAATTTCAATTTTCCTAACTACAGTTTCAATACCCCTATTTTCTATCCTATACTCTCTTATTGTTCCTTCTTCTAATAGCTGAGTTGCATAAGATTCTGGGTTCACTCCTTCAGAAAATTTTATGTAAACTTTTTGAAATTCTGTTTTGCTAAGTTCTCTTAACAACTTAGGTTTTATTTTTCTTTTAACTATAAGCTTTTTCATTTCTAATGCCATGTTTTTAAAAAAACTAAAGAAATTATTTAAAAATTTTTTACGAATTCGACAAAGAGTAAATTTTATAAGTATGGAAACTAATTAATAGATGCAAATTTACTATACTAGGTGAGTTAATGAGGAATATTGTAGTTGAAGATTTGCATGCAACCCCTGTTTCTGAACAAAAAATTGAGATAGTTGAAAGGAAAGGAATTGGCCATCCAGATTTCATGTGTGATGCTATAATGAATCAAGTTTCTGTTGAATTGTGCAAAGAATACTTGAAAAGGTTTGGAGCTATAATGCACCACAACATTGATAAAGGGATGTTAGTTGCTGGTGAAGCACAACAAAAGTTTGGAGGCGGAAAAATAATAACTCCCATGCTATTAATCTTTGGTGATAGAGCAACTTTTGAAGTTGGGGGAGAAAGAATACCTGTTGAAAATATTGCAATAAGAACAGCAAAAGAATGGATAAGAAAAAATATGAGGTTTGTTGATCCTGAGTTGCACTTAAAGTATCAAGTTGAGTTAAAGAGAGGTTCTACTGCTTTGCAAGACATTTTCAAAAGAAAAGGAGAAATCCTTGGAGCAAATGATACTTCTGCTGCTGTTGGTTATGCTCCTTTAACTGAAACTGAAAAATTAGTTTTTGAAACAGAAAGGTTGTTAAATGATAAAGATTTTAAGAAAGAGTTTCCTGAGAGTGGAGAAGATGTCAAGGTAATGGGTTTCAGAAAGAATAGTGAGTTACATTTGACTATAGCCATGCCTTTAGTTGATAGGTTTGTTGAAAGTGAGAATGATTATTTTAGGAAGAAAGAAGAGTTAATAGAAAGGGTAAAAAACTTCTTATCGAATAAAACTAGCTTAAAAACTTTCGTTTATATGAACACTTTAGATGAAAAGGGAAGGGGAATTAGTGGAGTTTACTTAACTGTTACTGGAACTTGTGCTGAAGATGCTGATTGTGGAGAAGTTGGAAGAGGAAATAGAGTTAATGGGTTAATACCTTTGAACAGGCCAGTAAGCAATGAAGCTGCTGCAGGAAAGAATCCTGTAAGTCATGTTGGTAAGATTTACAATGTTTTGAGTCATAAAATAGCTAACGAAGTTTACAATAAAGTTCCAGGAATAAAAGAAATTTACATTTGGTTGTTAAGTCAAATAGGAACTCCTATAGATCAGCCAAAAGTTGCAGCTGCTCAAATAATAATGAATTCTGGAAAAGTTGATTCTATTAGAAAAGAAGTTACAGAAGTTATTGATAAAGAGTTAAGTAACATAAAACAATTTTGTATGGATCTCGCTAAAGGAAAATATTCTATATGCTAAATTTTTGAGAAAAACAATCCTTGCATAACTCATAAGGTTTTTCTATAAAAAGTTTATAATATTTTTCCATCTTTTTGGAGTTTTCTTTACCTTCAATTTTATCTATTAGAGAAGCATAATGAATTTCCATACCAGCGTGATATTTAAGTTCATCTTTAACATCAACACCAAACAAGCAAGAAGAAAAATTTGTTGATTTAAAAGGATCGCATGGCCAAGCAAATTTAACTAGCATTTCAAACCTTTCGCTGTGCCTTTTAAGCAATTGTGATAAAGTTCTTAGTCTCAACTCTTTTGAAGCATATTTTGAAATTTCTGAAAAGCAATCAAGACATTTTCTATCATATTCTTCACTATTTTTCCTAATAATTTCTACTGCTTCTAACCAATTTTCAAGTTTTTGTTTTTCATTTCCTTTCAATTCTTCAGAAAGAATATTTCCATATTCAAGTATTTTATCCATATGATACTCTTTTTCATTCCTCAAGTCTATTATTGAGTAACAATTTGTGAAATGAGGAGTTGGGGTTAAAATTTCGCAATTTTCTAGAAAGATTATTCTTTTATCGTGCCTTTTTAAAATAGCATCGTAAGCCTTTTTCTTTTCTTCAGAAGTAACAACTTCTTTTAAAAGGAAATTTTGATTTTTCAAAGCTTCGATTCTATGTTCTAATGATTTAAGAATGTAAGCATCTCGATTAGCGCTATTTTTTCCAAGTACATCATAATGGACTGAAAGAAATTCATTTTTCAAAAATTTCAAAAATTTTAAAGGATTTGGTCTAAGAATTTTCATGACTTAAATATTAAGGAAAAAAGATTTAACTCTTACTTCTGTAAGTTTCTAGATACCTTCTTTGCCTCTCTTCACAATACCTAACACCGGGATCGTGAAGCAAGTGATGCAATGCTTCGAATTGTCTGTCGCACAGCTTAGATATTTTTAACACCTAATAATCTATATGTCTTCCTTCCCTTCCATCAGGGAGCTTATATGCATGTATTGTTCCTTTGTATCCAACTCCATAAGGGTTTTCTATTTTCACATGCTCAGTTCCTTTTGGAAACTTTCCAAAATCTGTTTTAGTTACCCATTCTATTACTCTTTCTGACATTTTTTCACCTGTACTCCTTTTCTATCTTGTATTTCTCCAATAACTTTTCCAAATCTGTTCTTGGGTCATACTTTGGTTCTTCTATTAATGGCCTAATTGGTCTGTGGATATCTAAAAATTCATCTAGTGTTCCAGGCCTGTGTAAAGCTCTCCACTCAGGCGTTCCAGGCATTAAATGGTAGTTGTGCCATGAAGCACTCATTCTTTCACCTCCTATCTAGCTAAATAGTAAAGAGGAATTTCTTTTCTCTCGTATTTACAAAAAGGAAGTTCACATTTACCATTTTTGTAATGAATGCAAGTAGCACACTTTTCTTCTTCTTGTAAAAACTGTGATTCTAGGAATTTCCAGGCGAAAAAATCCTCTTCAAAGCTTATCTCAAGAGTTCTCATTCACTCACCCTTCTAGAAGTTTTGTTGAAGTTACCTTCAGATTTTCTAACTACTCTAGGTGGTAAGAAAGTGATAACTAGCTTCAGAAACAACTTATAATTTTTTTAGAAAAAGATTTTTCTAGTCAAAGTAAGCTTTTATTTCTGAAAATCTTATAAGGAAATATGTTCAACTTCATAGCTGAAAAACTCACTCAAAAAAAGAAGGAAATTCTTGATAAAGTAAATTTTGATTTAAAAAGTTTTGATGCAAAAAAGCTATGGATAGAAAAGGAGATAAAAGAAGGTGAAAAGGTTCCTATAGCAGCTTGTGATGGAAGTTACAACTTCAAAGAGTTTAGAGGTTTCACTATCTATGCTGTGACTTCAGAAGCATTAGTATTTGATGAAAAATTGAAATCAATTAAAGCTTGCGATATTGATATTTTATACCCCTATAAATTCACTAAAGAAAGGTTAAGGTTTTACATGCACATATTCGAAACAAAAGCTCTTTTAAAAGCTTTAAAGCATGCTGATATTGCTTTGCTAGATGGTTCAATAATAGGAGACATAATAAGGCCATTACCATTCAGGTTGAATCCAAAATCTGAGGTTAAAAATGAAATAAAAAAAGAATTCTTACCTAAGCTAGAAATTTCAAATGGAATAGAAATATCTTCGAGAAAATTCTTCAAGGAAATAGAAGAAAGATTTGAAGAAAAAGCAGAGGCCCAGAGCTATTTAGAGTATTTAGAGCATTTGTTATGCATGAAAGAGTTGTTGAAGAACAATGATAAAATAGTGGCTATAGCAAAGACCTCACAAGCAACAGATTATTTCAAGGAAAACATTCCTGACATAGCAATATTCGAGAAATCAACTCATAAACAAGGTTATTCATCTCCTATTTACGGTAGCATAGATGCTAGATTAAAGAGAAGCTTCCCTATATTAGATGATTTCTTCAGGAACATTCAATTCACAATTTTTTATGCCAGGCTAGAAGATAGAAGAAATGTTTTAAAGTTTGAAATACCTAAAAGAATTAGTAATGTTGAAAAGCTATTAGAAAAAATAAAAAGGATATGTGTTGAAGGTTATCCTTACTTGTTGAAGAAAGCACACAATGATGTTTTAATAAGCAATAAGGAAATGGAAAAGATCGTGAAGGCCTTTGGTTTTTTTGAGAGAACAGGAAGGGAGGTATTATGATTGGAAGGTGTATAGGAGAAGCTTTGCCAACTAGAGTTGAATTTGTTTCAAAGAAAATGCCAAAAGTTGGAGAATATGTTATCCTTGAGTATGATGGAAAAAAGGTTCTTGGAATGATTGAAGCTTTAGTTAGGGGAAGCCCTAGCATAACAGATGATATCTTTGACCCTAAAGTTGTTGAAAAGATAAAGGAAATAGAAGGTGATGAGTATTACATAAAAGGTTTTATCAAAATTCTTGGTGATATTGAGAATCTAAAAATACCTAGAACACCTCCAACACCAGGAACAGAGGTTAAGAAAGCTGATCCTGAAATTTTGAAAAAAATATTTGGAGAAAGTGGTGTTAAGTTAGGGAATTTGATAACTCAGGAAGATGTTCCTGTTTTTATTGACGCAAATAAGATAGTTAACAGGCATCTTTCCATTCTTGCTTTAACTGGAGCAGGAAAGAGCAATGCTGTTGCTGTCATAGTCAATGGCCTTTTGAAATACAATGGAACTGTTTTAATATTTGATATGCATTCTGAGTATGTGGATGCAAACTTTCCAAATGGAGAGAAAAATATAATAGAAACAAAGATAAGTCCATTGAATTTGTCAATAAGTGAAGCAGCTGGCCTTGCAAACATATGGAGTGATGCTTATATCCAATATAGATATTTTAGAATGGCTTATCAAAAAGCAGAGAAAGAGTTCAGGAAAAGAGGAGGTTTAATGAGCTTAGAAGGGTTCTTTGATGCAATGCAAAAAGAGCTTGATAATCTTTTGGAAAATGAGAGTTATAAGTCTGATAAGAATAGGATAGTTGCTGTTAAGAATAAGCTTGATGACATGCTTGAGTATAGGGCCTCGATATTTGATATGAAAGTTTCAGATATAATAGATAGAATAAGCTATGGAAAGGTTAACATAATTGATCTTGGTTTGATAGATGAGGATGGGGCAGATGTTATTGTTAGTCATTGCTTAAGAAAGATACTTGAAGAGAGGAAGAATTATAGGAGAAAAGGAGAAGGATTGAAAACACCTATTTTTATTGTTCTTGAGGAAGCTCATATTTTGGCTCCTGCTAACAGGAGTACTTTATCAAAATATTACATAAGCAGGATAGCAAGAGAGGGAAGAAAATTTGGAGTAGGTTTGTGCTTAGTTAGTCAAAGGCCAAAAGCTTTGGATGCTGATGCGTTATCACAAGTTAATAACATGATAATTTTAAAATTGGTTGAACCTGGAGATCAAAGACATGTTCAGGCTGCTAGTGAAGCTTTAAGCAATGAGTTGATGGAACATTTGCCATCTTTGAACGTTGGTGAAGCAATTGTTCTAGGGCCGATGGTTAAAATTCCAGCTTTAGTTAAAATAGACAAGTTTTTGGGAAAGTTGATGGGAAAGGATCCTGATGTTTTGAAAGAGTGGAAGGAGGCTGTTGAAGAAAGAGAGCAGAGAAGGAGAGATGTGAGAGCGTTTATGTGAGAAATTTGAAACCTTTAGGGATCTAGTTATTTTCTAAATCTCTAGTTTTTCGGTTTAGATTTTTTATTAAATGGCTTTGGTACTTTCAATAATTTTCCACCATTGCATTGCTCTTATACTCGTAGATAAGTAATGTTCAGTTTTATCTTTCATTTTTTCTTTGAACTCTCCCAAAATTTTGGTGAATGGAGTTATCTCTATTTCCTTACACTTCGAATCATATTCTATTCTAGTAAAGAGTTCTCCATTGATTTCTTTTAGATATGTAATTTTTGCGCCCCAGTATTTTAACCTTTTTCTTAAAAGAATCTCTATATTTTTTCTAAACCTACTGGTTACAAATTGATATCTCCATTTACCTAAGTAAAATTCTTTAAGTTTCTCATCTGAATTGTTTATGAAAAATTTTTTAAGAAGTTTATAAATCTCGTCACTACCTTTATATTTGGATACGAATGGAAATTTTTCAACTATTGAAGCTGTTATTTCAATATGAATTATGTCTTTTATTATTCCACTATTTTTATCTAATTTGACTGCAATCAAATCTATTTCTCCTCTTCCCTTCCCACCTTTGCTTTTCTTTCTAGCAGAAAAAGGAATGTTCTCTATTGTGAAGTAATTCTTTAAATTATAATAAGATTTTACAATTTGTTCTTCGAATGTTATCATATCTATATTTATAGGAGATTTTATTTTATATTCTTCACACAAAACAATAGGCTTTAATAAATTAATAATATCTGATTTGGCAGTTTATACCAAACCAAAATAAATAACTCCAGGAATTCGATCTCTGAACTTAAAATCACTATATTCTATTTTTCTTAGTAATTTAGAAACTTTCCTTAAGTGTTTTTGCCATTTTTGATTATTGTGGTTTGTTGGGAAAACGATAAATAAAACGGCTTTATTAGTATAATTAATAGATTTCAATTTTTTAATATCATCAAGTAGTCTCTGTATATTTCTGGTTATCGGCCGGTTTTTTCTCTTAACATTTTTGTACCTATAGTTAGTATTGATTGTTTTTAATTCGATTACCCAATTTTGAAATATAATATCAATCCTATCTTTTTCAGGAATAACATCTTCGAACTGTTTTGATAAAATTTTACATATTTCTACTTTTAGCCAACCTTCAAATTTAGCTCTTTCTTTTGCGAAGATATATAAACCTTGGTTGCTTTCTAACACAGATTTCATTTCGCTGAAAATTAATTTTGTTAGATCTTCAAAATCCATAAGATCACATTAAATTATAAGTTTCTATAAACATATAGATAGATACTATGCCTGAAATTTTAACAATAGAATGTCCTTTTTGCAAGAAAGAAACAATAAAGGTTTTGTATAAACCTTCAGTTTTACAATTTGCAACTACACATTCTTCTGCAGCAGGAACGAAAAGAAAAATTTACAGAACTAGGGAAAAATACAAGATTTTATCCGAGAAGTGTTCTAATTGTGGAAAAACAAGAAAGGAATTAGAGAAAGCTTTGAGAGATAAAAAGCCATCTAGGGAAGAGATATTAAGAAGAATAAAAGAAGCAGGCTTACCCTTTAAGATTAAATAAAGAATTTCGTCTATATGTGATTATTTTAGCAATTTGGTTATTTTATCCCAATTAATAGTATATCTGTATCCAAATCCATGCTTTTGCCAGTCATTTATGAGACCGAGTTCTTTCAATATTCTAGGTATATCTTGTAAATCTCTCATTATATTTGTCTGTGTTGTGGCTAACTTCTCTTTTAATATTTCTTTTGCTAATAACATTTTAAATTTTTTTACAGTACTAAATGCTGTATATATGTCATTTAACCTTTGAATTAATGCTAACAATTCGAGATAATTGGCGTTTATAAGAAAACATCGTGTTAACTCAGAGAGATATAATTTCTTATTTCTTGATCTACCAACTTGTAGTAAATAAAATCCTTTTTCTGTGAGAGATAGATCATAATTAACCAAACCAAGATCTCTTAAAAGGAGTTTTACATTAAGTATCCATGCATTCCTCTGTTTCATACTTTTTATGTTTCTCAATTTACAAATGGTTTTCCATATTTCTTTCTTTCTTGAAGATTCATTTTTACTATGAGTGATTGATTCTAGGATCTGATGAATTTCATAAGGATGAAGGTCTCTATAATATCCATAAGCCCGGGTCCTTCTTTCATGGACTGATTTTAGTTCTATCTTTTTAGCCTTTCTTATTACTTTAACAATGCCATTTTCTCTTACTGCTAATAAACCTATTAATTCAACCCAAAAATATTTTTTATACTTTTTCATCTCTTTTTCTGGTATCGCTAGAAAAGAGTAGTTAGAAAGTGTGGCATAAGCTATTGCTTGCCCAAAGCCAGTTAAATATTCTCTACCTCCAACATCACTTGGTTTACATTCTACAAACCCTATACTATTATCTTTAAATTGTGCATATATATCAGGTTCAGGAAAGTCTCCGGAACATTTACCTACCAAAATTACTTTTGGGTTGGATTTGAACCATTCTGCCACTACTTCTACAACTTCTTCATGTTTCATTTTCATACCTTTTTAAATATAAGAACAAAATCATGAATGCATATAAAAAAGTTGTTTCTTAAAGATCTATACTTCATAATATTAATCTGGTTTCTTCTTGAAGTTGCCTCTCTAGTTATTTTGATTATTTTTGTATAAAATTCAAAACCGACATTTAATCCGATTTTTGTTAAATAGTAATCAAGAGGGATAACTTTTCCTCCTTCTTTGAAATCATCCCCAATTAAAACACAAAAGAATTTATTTTTTTTAAGTACATCGTAAATATGTTGAAAAACTTCTTCTATGCCATTCAAAAATTCTTCAAAACTCATATTCGATAAATCCCCTTTAACCATCCCATATTCTTTACTATAATTAATCAAATCCCAGTAAGGCGGATGTGTAAATACCATATCTACAGAATTATCCTTCACATAATTCTTAAGATTTCTTGCATCATCACAAATAATTTTTTGCTTTGTTAACCACTCATTATATTCTTTTTCTAATCCCTTTTGTGCAAAATTTTTTTTAATTATCTTTACTATATTAGGGTTTATTTCTATTCCTATACCTCTTCTTTTTACTCTTGCGCATACAATTAAAGTTGTTCCTGAGCCAACGAATGGGTCTAAAACTAAGTCATTTTTCCTTGAAAATCTAAGAATACATTGTCTTACTATTTCTACTGGTGAATTTCCATGAATTGTGTAATTTGTCCAATTATAAGGATCTCTTTCGGGTGTATCCCATACTGTAAAAAATTGTAATCCTTCCTTTTCATATTCTCTCCATTTTTTCGGATCTAAATCATTTACTTTTTCTTCCATATTTATTTCACTTTTAATAATCTCTTTGTAAAAGAAATATTTATTTATAATCTTAATAATAATCTTTAGGAAAAATTGGAAGTAAGATTAAAAAACCTCTAGTTAATTTCCTTTTCAAGTCTCTTATCTATTTTATCTAAAATGAAAATTGCAGCAGGTAAATTTATCCTAAAGTTAATTCCTTTAGTCCTTTCAATTATTTTTTTATCTCTTAAGTCTTTTAGCCTTGCTATAATAATTTTTCTACTTAATCTACATTTCTCCTCTAATTCATCAATAGACATATCTTCATTTTCAACAGCACCAATTTTTTTTAAGATAAATTTTGTAATTAACCATAAAGCAATTTTTTCCTCATTTACTAGTCTATTCATGTCAATTAGAAAAATGGGATATGAAGATCCTTCTAAGAACTTAACTTTATTTTTCAACCTTTCGACAAGTTGAATTAACAATTCCTTTTCATTAATAAGTAACTCATTAAAAATATGCAAATTTAATTGACTGTCCCGATTTTCTCTTGATTTATATTGATTTTTCATAATATTTATAATAAATAATAAATATTTAAATTTTACTGTATCTTTAAATATTCTTAATAAGTTTTTCGATACAAATTAAAAAGGAAATTATGAACATTATGTTTTTTTCAGATGTAGAATATACTTAAACTTTTTTCACGTTAAAAATTCATATTTTTTATCAAAAAATTCTTAACAAACAAAATTTCTTCGCTTTTTCATTAATAAGTAACTCATTAAAAATATGCAAATTTAATTGACTGTCCCGATTTTCTCTTGATTTATATTGATTTTTTCATAATTCACATAATAAAACAAGGAATAGAAAAGTTTAAATACCCTTGAGCTGTATTAAATATAATATGAAGATAAAGAAAATTTTGAAAGAATTGGTGGATGATGGTTTTTTTGATACACCTAAAACCTCAATCGAAGTCATTAAAAAATTATCAGCTCGTGGGTTCACTCTCAAAGGTAGACAAATTGGTGCGGTTAATAGGCAGTTAACATTGATGTGTAGAGATTCTTCCATAGGGTTAGAACGTGAAAAACTATCTAAAGAACAGAGGATAGGACAAGAAAAATGGAGATATAAAAGGGTAAAAAAATTAAATTAGACGGTGGTTTTTATGGATGAGATAGAAAGAATTAAAATTATTTTAAAAAATCATGAAAAGAGATTATCAGAATTAGAAGGTTTATTCAGAAAATCTACCCCTGTGATTAAACCTCTATCAATAAGAGAATTTTTAAATGAAAAAAATCCTAACAGTGATACCGACAAAACCTTAGCAATGGGTTATTATCTAGAAAAATATAAGGGATTAACACCTTTTAATAAGAATGATCTTAAAAAAATCTTCATAGAGGCAAGGGAAAAAATTCCCCTTAATATTAATGATAAAATAAATTTGAATATAAGAAAAGGCTATATAATGGAAGTTGGCGAAAAAGAGGGGTTTAAGGCATTTCAACTCACTAATTCTGGAGAAAAATATGTTGAAAATAATTTTAAAAAAGTGAAATAATGCAATTCGCAGAAGCTAGAAAAAAATTAATGAAGATGAAATTTAAAAAAGACTCTCTATATAATGAAATTAAGAATCTTATTCTTAAAAATGAGATACTTCATACACCAATGTACTCTTGCGAAATTGCTAAAAAGTTAAGGAACGCCACGCTAAAAAGAATAAAAAGTAGTATAGTTATTACCTATATGAAACCTTTTATAAAAAATGGAATAGTAAAAACCGAATTTGTTGATGGTAAAAGAATATGGTATGGTTCTTGGGTTAAGTTTAAAGAACGAAATACTCCAAATACCTTTTTTGCTTTTTTTCCAAAGAAACTACTCAGAAAGCTTGGAGAAAAATTTAAGATAGATTTTAACGATTTGAATTTAGTCTGGAATAAAAGTGGCAATTGTACAGCATTTCTTTTAAGAAGAATAATAGAAAAGTCCATTTACTTTGCATTTGCAAAACAAGGTATGATTGAAAAGTTAAATGACCCATCAAATCATAAAAAAATTGTTGGGTTAGAAAAAATGATTAATATAGCCTCAAGAGAAAAAGGAAAAGATGGCACCCCTTATATTTCGCCAAAGACGGCAATTCATTTGAAAAGAAGTAAATTTCTAGGTGATGCTGCCGCACATAATTTTTTGGCTAACATTTACATGGAGCAAATTCGAATGGAAATAAATTATATTATTACAGCTTTAGAAGAATTATCGAAAAAAATGTAACTATATTATTATCTTTTTTTTTCTTTCTAAACCATAATTTTAACTTTTTCGCTCTTTAACTGTTTCACTTTTACTCCAAACTTTCTAAATAATCTAGCATTCTCCGTGTGAACAGGAATCACAACCTTAGGGCTGATGAATCTAACAACCTTTCCCAAATCCTTAACAGAACAATGGCCAGATGCATGGGCCTGATGAAATTTCAAATTAAAATGCTCAAGCCAATTCAACATAACTTCTTGCTCAATCTGATCCAACCCACCTTCAACAAAAGGTTCTGACATCGAATGAATAAAATCTCCACCATCAGGCTTTATATCAACAAGCTCAGCAAAATTGTAAAGATCAAGATTCAATAGAACATTTGAAAAATTCTTCCTTATCCATTCATAGTTAACAGCATTAGAAGAGTTAATGTAAGGCCTTTCCCACTTATAGTAACTCTTCTTCCTCCTAATGTATATCAGTATGTTCGGATCTTTCAATGGATCAGGACAATTCAACCTTTTATCATGCTTTAGCTTATTCAATAAATGAGCAGTCCTCATTGAAACAGTAAATTTTCTCTCACATTTCAATGAAGCATGGTAAAAACTCATTATCCTATCGTAATCCCTTCCATAAAATGTTGTTGCAACGAACTTTCTTGTTCTTTTTAATATTTTGCAAACAAGCCTTTGAACATCAGCCTCAGTCATTTTTTCTGTTTTCTCTTCTCTCCCTAACCTTGTACCTTCAATTATTAAGGCAATTGGCCTTGATTCCTTAGCTTTTTTAATGAACTCAATACTCATTATTGCAGCAGGGCCATGAAACCTTATATCTCCTGTGTAAACTATTGTTCCTTCTGTTGTGTGAATAAGAAAACCGTAAGCACCTGGAATGCTGTGGTCAACATGAATAGGCTCAATCTCAACACTTCCTATAGTAATTTTATTACCTGTTCTGAATTTTCTATACTTATGCTCACCAAATTTTACTCCAGAGCTAGTTTCTTCTATTGTTTTAATTATTGCATGAGTTGTTTCTCCAAGGTAAATTGGTATTTTTTCATCTATGTACTGCAAATGCGCGCAATGGTCCATGTGAGCATGAGATATAACTATTCCATCGAACTCAGGCTCTTTATACTTCAAATCAGTGAATTTCAACATTTCTTCTGAATACAAACCTTCTATCCTTGGTATTATTCCTAACTCAAGATCATCAGCACAACCAGCTGCTCTTCTTGCTGTTAAAAATCCTGTATAGAATTTCTGGCCTTTCTTAAAAGATAGGCCAAAATCAAACCATATTCTCGCACCTTTATCTTCAAGTAGTATCTTATTTCCTCCTATTTCGTTAACTCCTCCATAGAAGGTTAGGGATACCATGGGATCACTTTTTAATCCTCTCTTTAATTGTCGTATTTTCTGGCAATTCAACATCTATTATTTTGTATTTAACTTTCTTTTGTTCTACAAGTTTTTTAATTTTTCTTTCATTAGAAGTCAACATTGCACCACTTTTCTTCAATTCGATAAAATCAAGTGAGTCATTTTTTATTCCTAGTAAATCAAGTGAAGGTTGTTTTGAAGTGGTAGAAAGAATTATTATTTCATCATACTCATTTAGCATTGCGAAGGTTCCAAGAATTTGAGCAAAGAAGCCCTTTATTTGGTTACTACCAAGACTAAATGCTTTTGAAAATTTAGTTTCTCTAAGTTTAATTATCTCTTCTTCCGCTTTTTCTATCTGTTTTCTGTAATGATGTATAACAAATATTAAAAAGATTATAATTAAACCCAAGATAATAGTGAGTAATATCATTCTCTCACTATTTGTTTAACTTTTATCATCATTTGTATTCGTTTTTCTACCTCAATTATGTTTTTCGCGAATTTTTTTTCTGGTAGCCTTTTAGCTTTTTCTGATCTCACGAATTCTTTAATAAATGAATATATTAACTTCCAGTCAGCTTCAGTAAATTTATCAGCTGCCAATAATCCACCAAAAGCAACAGCATTAAATACAGCCGCAAAGCTAACATTTTTTCTTAAACTTCTTATTATATCTGCTCTTATTTTTTGAATCTTTTCATATAATAAATCATTTACATTTATTGTTATTCTTTTCACCATATCATCACTTCATCACATATTCATTTCTTATATTTTAATTATAAGTTAAACTATTTAAAATTAACTATTCCGATAAACTATTTTTTATCTAAGAAAAAAACCTGAAATTATATTGGGATAAAAATTTCTTCCCTCAAATACATCTTCTCATTTCCAAATCTTCTTTCAAGATCTTCTAGCTTTTCTTTTTTAATTCCTAATTCCTTACAAGCTTCTAAAAACTCCTTTTCAACCTTTTCAATTATTTTTTCTTCTTTATCAAGAAATTTCAAGAATGGAATTCTTTTTAAAATACTTGTTGGAGAATTTCTCTCTAACTGATATAACAAAGAATTTAACTTTCTCAAAAAGCCTGGCTTCTTTTCTTCTAACCTTTCACCAATTTCATAAGCTTCAGTATATTTTGAAGGAGAAGCTTTCTTTACTCTTTCGATAATAACATCTTTTTCATCATTATTTTCTAATAAAAATTCTAATGCCCTATAGCCAACTAGCTCAGCATTCATTTCTTCCATAAGAGTTTTGAATTCAAGACCGAATTTGTTAAAGCAAGTGAAAGAATGGGCAACACCATGCGAAAAGTATTGAAAAGCTTTGTGATAATCCCTTCTCAGTATTTTAGAGTTCAAGGAAACGTAACCAAAACCATTTTTAAAGTTATAAGTTTCAGAGTTATTACTATCTGAATTAAACTTATATATCCTGTACTTTACTCTCTTTGAGAGTGTTTCTGAAGTAAAGCCATAGGGTAAGTGCATCACAAAAACAGGGAAAGTTCTAGTGAAATCAGATTTTAATTTTTTAGCTAATTCAACTGTTTTCTTATCAAGGCCTTTCTGAACTTTGAAATCAAAATTCATATAAAAAATAAAAAGGCAATCTTTAAACGATTTTCGAATTTAAATTCTTTTTTGTACTAAAAAGTTTCATGGTAAGATGGCTTTCAGAAACGAAAACTGTGAAATTACCTAAAGAAAAAGTTCAGGTTAATTACCTTTATACATGGCCATATGGCTTAAATGAGGTTCAGAAATTGGTATCAGATTCCCTAAAAGATTTTGGTGAATGGGGTAACGAGTACCTTAACGTTTGGATATGCAGGAATGATAGAGAATGGGAGGAAGCCCACGGAAGATTGATAACATCAATACCAAAGGAGGCCTTCAAATGCTTCAAGGGAGTAGTGGCAAGAATGGCTTATTCAACGAAGGATATTCAAAACATCATAGGAACGAGAGAAGAGAAGACACTTAAACCAAACTTGATCATAAATGCTAGGGAATTCTTTAAAGCTGGAAGAGCAAAGAAACCTTTGATTAAGCACGAATTCTCTCACAAGTTTGAGATAGATTATGGTTACTACAAACCAATTCAAAAAGCATTTATGAAATTCACTGAGAAGTACATGTATGACTCATTTTCAGAAGCTTTTACCTCTGTTTTTGTGAGTTTGAAAATTGTTTGTGATGATATATCTGCAAATGAAGTTTGTATTGATTTTGGTTTCAAGGATGATGTTTTCATTTCATCGAGCTACAATTTCAACAGATTCAAATCTGAAGGTTATGAGAAAGGGCGAACAAGACCCATAGATTGGTTTCTACCGGTTCTATTAATTTCAAGCTACCCTGTACCATTTGAACATAAAGGTGAGGAAGGTTATGCTAAGAAAATGAGGAAAATAACAAATGATTATCTTAAGCAAGTAAAATTTTTTGATGCTGTTGGCCTTAGAGAAGATTTTGAAGAAATTCTTGATAAAGTTAAAAATCCAACTAAATTTTCAGAACTTGAAAAAGTTTATGAAGGGATTGAAATGAAGTTTAATAGTTTTCTTAAAGAGAAATGAAGTTAAAAATAAATTTTTTTCTCTTTAAATAAAAACATGAGTTTTGAACCTGTGAAAAAATATACTGGCCCAGAAGAGTTTGTTGAAGAGACTGTGGAGAGAATAAGGTATGCAGTTGCTGATGAAACAGTTCTAGGATTTCTTTCTGGAGGAATAGACTCAACAACTTGTGGAAAGTTAGCTGTTAAAGCATTAGGAGAAAGAGGTTTCAGAGGGAGACATTTTGATCATGGAGGTATGAGAAAGGATGAATGGAAAGATGTGATTTACTATTTAAACAATGGATGTGGAATTCCAACAAGTTTTCACGATTATAGTGAAACTTTTTTAAAGGCTGTAATGGAAGCAGGAGCTGATGCTGAGAAGAAAAGGGAAGTAGTTAGCAAAACTTACTTTGATTTAGCATTAAAAGAAGCAAAGATGTTTGATGCAAAATTTTTCATTCACGGAACTATAGAACCAGACTGGTTAGAAACTTCAACTCTTAAACTTAAAAGACAGCACAACGTTTTGCTAGAAGAGCAAAAGAAAAGATTTAAAGAAGAAGGAATTGAAGTTATAGAACCTCTATATTACTTAAGAAAACCTCAAGTCAGAGAAGTTGCAAGGTACTTAGGATTACCATCAGAAGTTACAGAAAGAAAACCTTTCCCTGGCCCAGGCTTGTATTGTAGAGCAATTGGTCAAGTTACAGTAGAAAAGATGGAAGTTTTGAGAGAAGTTGATGCTTTAGTAAGGCCAAAATTGGAAGAAGTAACAGCGAGTATGCTCCGCTACTCTTCTCAAGAAGATATGGATTACCAATGTTTATGTGCTCTAGTGGATAATAAAACTAATAAAATTGAAATAGAAGTTCACCCAGATGTTGACATAGAAGATCCTAGAGTAACAGAAGATAAAGTTACTGGAATGATTGAAGGTAAGAGAAGCTATACCAAACTCCTCCTTTTCGATTCATGGGATGAAACGAAAGATTTGATAGATTATTCAGAAGAGATAATAAAGGATAATATTAACAAGGGAATAGGAAGGTGTGCAACTCTATTATGGAGAGGAGACCCAAGAGGGAAATACCTTGTTATCTTAAGATCAATTCTCACAAAAGATTTCACAACAGCTCAAGTAACACCAATTCCACGTGATATTTTAAGAGATGATATAGCCAGCGAGATCAGAATGCGGGAAATAGCTGGAGTATACTATGATATAACTCCAAAACCACCAGCTACGATAGAGTTTGAATAATTATTTAGTGTGAGGAATTATCAGTCCTGGAGAGCATTCTCTACCTCTAAATTTTATCACTTTACCTTCGTATTTAGCGAACATATCATTGTATCGAGTGTCTATTTGACCAAGAATTTCTCCTGTATCTTTGTCTTCTATTAAAACGTAGCTGATAGAACCATCTTGGCCTCTTATAATATTAACTCTTCCAATGTAATCATAATAATTTCCAGTCACATGTTCTTTCACTAAAACGATTGATGTTTTACCTGACATGTGTCTTAATATAATATAAAAATAATTTAAACTTTTTTGTTGAAAACATACTCCATTTTAATTTTAAATTTTTAACTGAAGTATAAAATTTCATGTTTAAAGAAAGTGGAACAACTCTAGATCATTTTGAAGAAGATTACATAACGTTCAATATAGAAGATACAGAAGGTAAATTTTATGAGAGGGTATTTTTACTTTCCATTAATGAAGGTGGAAGTAAAAAGGATTTTTTGATAACTAAGAGAAGTTTAAAAGAGATCTCAAGAAAGTTTCCAGGCTCAGTGTTGTATGAATATCAACGCATTAAGATATCGAAACGAGTTTATTCAAGAATAATAGGTTCCCACTTGAAGCCAATGGATACAGATTGCTTAGAGTCAGAATTTTAAATAAATAAGATTTATCCTTCTTTTCTCATTTCCAACAAATTCTTTGATCCAATCACTATATTACAAAAACCTAATGCTGTAGATCCAATAACCTCGGGAAGATAGTTTGTACAATATTTTCCCCATAAAACAACTATTATAATAATTATAGTACAGATAGCAAGAATTCTTTTATCAGCATTGCCACTTATATATATTTCCTCTAAACGAACCAATTCGGCCCTGAAAATAATTGCTATTAAAACGCTGTGGGCCACTCCGGCAATTCCAAAAAACATTAATATATTATCCAAAAGACTAGAACTTTCTGATAATTTAAAGTACTTTTGAAAGAAATAAAAAGAAGAAAGAACTCCCATATGAAGTTCCGTTAAGAAAATAATCCCAACTATGAAAGTGAATAAGAGGCCACCTTTTGATAATTTTCTTGGCGTTAGCGCGAAAAATATAGATAATAAGTAAGCTATTAGGGCTAATATTAGAAATGGAATATCAAAAATGTGAAGAAAGAAAAGCTTTTGATTCAAGAGATCCAATATGAGAACAGTTAATGATACAGCAAATAGAGTTTCTTCCTTAAATTTCGGCATTATCTTAAGGGCAGCCTTCCTAATGTTTTTGCTTATTAATGAAGAAACCTTGATAACTTTATACTCTCTCTTCAAGTATACTCTCTTCTTCATACCCTATATTTTAACTTCCTTGGTTAATTATTTTTATGATAAAAGCAGTGATTTTTGACCTTGATAATACTCTAATAGATTTCATGAAAATGAAAAGGCTTTCTTGTGAAGCAGCTATGGATGCAATGATATCAGCTGGATTAAACATAAGCAAACAAAAAGGAATGAAGATTCTTTTCGAATTGTATTCAAAGTATGGTTTAGAATATCAAAGAATATTCCAAAAGTTCTTGAAAAAAGTAATAGGGAGAGTGGACTATAAAATAATGGCCTCTGGAATAGTAGCTTACAGAAGAGTGAAAGAAGGTTTGCTCTATCCTTATCCAAATGTAGTTCCTGTTTTAAACGAGCTTAAGAAAAAATACAAGCTAGCAATCCTTTCAGATGCTCCAAAAATACAAGCATGGATAAGACTTGTTGCAATGGGTATCCAAGACAATTTTGATATTGTCATAACTTATGATGAAACTAGAAAAAAGAAGCCTGACCCAAAACCATTCCTCTATATCTTAAAGAAATTAAAATTGAAACCAGAAGAATGCGTTATGGTTGGTGACTCTTTGAAAAGGGATATAGCGCCTGCAAAGAAACTTGGTTTCAAGACTGTCTTTGCCAAGTATGGAGGTAGTAAAGAGAAAGCAAGGGTTAAGCCAGATTTTGTTATAAATAATATAAAAGATTTGTTGAAAATTTTAAAGTAAAAGTTTTCTTGTAGTTAAGAATATTAGTCTCCCATTTTCCATCATGTAAATATCTTCTCTCACTGGTGTAACATACATCCCACTAACTTGATCATACTTAGAAACATACTTTATTTTTCCATTTTCTTCTCTTATATAGTTTTTTAAAATTTCTTCTCTTTCTTTATCACTCTTTGCTATTTTACTTTTATGCAGGGTTTTTCCTGAAATCAAATCTTTCAGATTGAAGTGAATTATGTAAATTTGGCTCATAATTTTATTTTTTGAAAAAGAAATTTCAATTTTTTCTTATTGTTAGACAAATGTTGAATTTTCGAAAGGAATAAGTATTTAAAATTTAGCTTCTATCTAAGAGTTATGGAAGAAAAAATAGAGCTAAATGCGTTTCTGAATCAACTAGTTACATTCATTAACAAGAAGTTCAAAAACTTGGAGAAGGATATTCGATCTCTAAAAGATGAAATAGAGAAGTTAAAAAGTTCTAAGTCTGAAGAACCTTTGAAAGAGATAGAGAAGAAAGTTAAAGATCTTGAGTTCATAGTGAATTCATTGAAAATGAAAAGTAGAGTTGATAAAACTTTGTTGAAAGCTCTTCAAAGTGAAAGTGATGAGCGAAGAATTTGAAAAGTTTATTGAAAGACAACTTGAAAGCTTAAAATCTCAAATTGAAGTATTAAGAAAAAGTATTAGCGAGTATGAAGAGGATGCTATAAAATTGAAAAAGAAAATCTCAAACGAGCTAGTTGATGCCTTGATAAAAAGGTTTGAAAAAAGTGAAAAGAAGATAGATGAGTTAGATAGTAAAATAGATTCTTTAAGATTTGAGTTGGAGAACAAGCTTTCAGGAGAAATTAGAAAGTTGAGAAGTGAGTTGAGTGAAGCAGAGCTTTCTAGAGCAATTTCAAGAATATTTGAAGAAAGAGAGATTAAAGTTGATTCTAAGCCATTGTACGAACTTAAAGATTTAACATCTGAAAAGCTTTAGCGACCATTAAAGTTGAAATAGCTGTTACTATTATAGCTATCCAAACGTAAAAGATAATTTTGTAATCAAATTTCTTATCTAACAAATAAATTGTTGAAGCAAATCCAATAGTTATCAAAATCAAAATGAAGCTTATGTAAAGACCAACTAAAAAAGATAAGAGTATTGAATAAATTATTCCAACAAAAAGTAAAATGCAAATTAAAACATCTTTTAACATAATAAGATTTACCTTAAATATTTTAATAAGTTAAACGTAAATGATTTTATGAAATTGAAAGTTATTTTTCTTTTCATCTTTTTGTTAATAATAGCTTTTTCTTTTTACTATTTCTTTAAAGAAAGGAAGTATACACCAGGAATATCCTTTGAAATGAATAAAGATTCTATAGAAACTTTAAACGGTGAAAAGTCAAATGAAATAGTTACCTTAACAATTAAAAAAATGGATAATAAAAACATTCCTACAAACTTTACCATAAAATTCATACCTTCAGATCCAGATTATGCTTATCCTATCTCAGTTTACACTAATGAAAGAATAGAGGAAATAACAACTAGAACTTTGATAGACATGGGTTCTTCAGATATAATTCAATTTAAAGTTTTTGGTAAGATAATGGGTAATCAACCATACTCTCCATACACTATAAAAATAGAGCTTTATTACAATAACACTAAGCTTGCAGAGAAAACTTTAAATGTTATAGTGAAAAGAGCTTAAGAATTTAAAATTTTATCTCTTTTTAATTCACATGAAGCTCAAGAAAGCTGTAACTAAAGCTATAAATAAATACTCTGAAGTTATACATGAGGAAGCTTGTAATCTTTTGGATTTTGATACTTCTCTTCCTAAATTTGAAATTAAAACAAGAAGTTTCTCACCATTTTCTTACAATCCTAGAGAAAATGTTATAGAAGTTGGTGTTTTAGATGTTAATAATGAGTTTAAAAAACTTAAGAAAAAGTTTCCTGAACCAAAACCAAAAATTGAAGAGTATGTTGCTTATTCTTTAGAAGAAGAGATAACTCACTATGTTCATGGAAACCTGAATCCTAAAGTTTTTTCTGAAGATGAAAAACTATTAAAATACTTTAATGCTTTTTATTTGAGAGGTGATGTTAGAGAAGGTGATAAGTACTGGTATTACTTCAATTGTTGGAGAGCTCATATTGAAGGTATAGGAAAGTTTGGAAAAAAATTTATTAGAGAAAAAATAGACTATCCAAGAAAAAGTTTTGATGAAATTTTCAAAAATAATCTTTTAAAAGCTGTGAAGAGAAAGTGGAACTTTACTAAAAAGAATTTAATTAAAATGACACCTGAAGAATGTTCTCACTTTTTCACAGCTATAACTTCAACTATATCCGATTTCATGGGCAGAAAATTGTCTGAAAAGTGGAATTTGAATGATGTTAGGAGAGTAGCTAGAGAAAAAGAATATTATTTTGAAGCAGAAATTTTAGAAGAAACTATAAATGAACTCTTCCCAGATTTTCCTGATTTGTTTAAAAATTTGAGAGGAATTTATATTCTTCATTTAAAATCACAATTAAATAGGGGGAAAAGTAAATAAGAAAAGTGAGAAAATGGCCAAAAGAAAACCTTTTGGAGGTTATGTGATAATACCAGATGAAAATTTAGCTAAGATAGTTGGAAAGAAACCTTTATCTCCAGCTCAAATGACTAAGAAGATTTGGCAGTACATTAAGAGAAAAAAGCTAGCAAAGAAATGATTATAAAGTGCTGTAAAATTTAAAAATTCTTAGATATTAATTTAAATTACGCCGAGGTGGCGGAGCCAGGTTTAACGCGCCAGAATCATCTCAAGTTTTGATTTCGAGATGATAGCGATACTTGAGACAGATGAAATGATGGCTTGACTCTGAAAGGCGGCAAATGTGGAGTGATAGGCGGAATGATGTAAGTTATCTGGTGCCCCTTTGGGGCTCGCAGGTTCAAATCCTGCCCTCGGCGCTTAATTATTTACTCTTTCTAAGTAGAAAAAAATAAAAATCTGTAATTTTTAATTTTAATATGTTAAGAAATGTAAAGAGTATTTATACTTATTCACAAGATTATGAGATTCCTACTACTGATATATGTTTAATTGCACTAAATACATGGGGTGCCAAAAGTCCTTTACAGTTTTTTAGAATAAGATCATATTTTTCTCCAAAACTCACAAACAAAACATTTTATCTTATGATATGCCTAAATACTACACACACCCCATTTTACTTAGCTAATTCAAAAGTTCATTTAAATGGAGAAGTAATAGGTAATTTAAAAAAAATGGAAAATGATGTAGCCGAATTATGTTACTTTAGGAAAAAGAAAAGAGTTCTTGTGTTAAATACTAATGAAAGAAGTAATTGCATAGGAAAATGTAAATTTTGTGGTACTCGTTATCAAACACCAAGGGCTCATAGAAAAATTTTAAAATTTGAAGAGCTTTTAAATTGGTTTGAAGAAATTGAAACTTTTGCTAAAGTAAAGTTTTCAGAGTTAGAAGAAATTTGCCTTAATACAGGATTATTCAAAAATGAAAAGGAGCTAGTTGAACATTTAATTGCAATTCATAATGCTGCTACACTGCTTAATTTTTCAGGAGAAATAAAATATATAGGAGCTCAACTAAAGAGTGAACAAAGTTTAAAGAAAATTTCAGCTATTATTCCAAAATTTTCGTATTATTTTACACTAGAAACTTTAAAACAAGATAAATTTCTTGATAAAAGAAAAAGTTTTTCCCCCTTTCATATAGAAAAAATTATAAAATTTTTTCATCGCTTACAAAAATATAATTTTGAGATTTCATTGCTTTATATACTTGGTTTAGATCCTCTTTCTAACGTTTCTTATGCTTTTCAAAAATTTAAAAAGTTGTTAACAAGATTTCCTGTAATAAATTTGTTTCAAGTGTATCACCCTTCTCATGAAGTTTTGAGATGTTCAGAAGCTAGGAAATTGGACTATTTTTTAAAAGCAAGAAAAATTTTTGAAGAAATTTTTGAAGATACAAACCTTAGACCAAGATTATGGGAGAATTATCGTGGATTGTGGTACACAAGATTTAAGGGTGAAAAAATTGGGGGCCAATACTTACAAACATTTATCAGAGGATATTAGAAAAGAGAGGGCAAAAGAATTAGTGGAAGTGTTATTAGAAGTAGGTATAAATTTTGCAACGGGTGTACCATGTGCAGTACAAAAATATATTATCAAAGAAATTGAAAAACGTAGAGAAATTCTTCATGTTCCAGCTGTAAGGGAGAGTGAAGCAATAGGAATTGCTGCAGGAGCTGTAATAGGGGGAAGGAAGGCGGTTATATATATGCAAAATTCGGGTTTTTTAAATTCTATCCATAACATATCTTCATTACTTCTTACTTACAAGATTCCAGTCACATTCTTAATAACTTGGAGAGGTTGTCCTGGAGAAGATGCTACCCATCATTTAATTGATGGTAAAATTACTCTTCCTATACTTTCCCTTTTAAAAATAAAATATTTCATCATATTTCAACATAACATAAGGAATCTTATTTTAAAGGCTAGTAAAATTCTTGAAAAAAATAAGAGTGTAGCTCTTATAGTTAAACGAGGCGTATTTTGATGTTGAGTCGAAGAGAAGTTCTAGAAATTATTTTCAGAAAAATTAAAAAAAGAAAAGCAATAGTTATAACGCCAACTGGTTTGATAGGACGTGAAGGAGTAGAAATAGGAGGATATGAGAAGCATTTCTATATGGCAGGTTCAATGGGGTTAGCAAGTTCAATAGGCCTTGGTATGGCCCTTTCTAAACCGAAAGTTAAAATTATCAGTATAGATGGTGATGGTAGTTTTCTAATGAATTTTGGAGGAATATGTACTATAGGCAATAAAAAACCTCCAAATCTGATCCATATACTTTTAGATAATGGGGTTTATTACTCGAGTGGAGGTATGAAGACGTATTCATCCCACATAAAGTTGGAAAAAGTAGCGAAGATAGCAGGCTATAGAGTTTACTGGGTTATTAAAAATAAAAAAGAATTTGTAAAAAAGTTTGAATTAGCGTTTAAGAAAAAAGGCCCGATTTTCATCAGAATCTTTATTCAACCTAAAGGTAGGAAAAAATTACCCAGGCCTAAGAAATTAGAGGAGTTTCATTTTAGAGTGAAAGAGGTGTTAGCAAAATGGGAGTAGAGATGATAGGAAGAGAAATACTTGAAAAGTGTATATACTTTTCTAACATTTACTCAAAAAAATTTTATGGATTAGGCTTTTCAATAACAACAAAAAGTTTGTTAGAAAAAACCCTTCCTTTAAGACCTTCAAAAGAACCAAAATTGCTACGTAAAGTAAATTCTTTGCCCAAAACTACGGATACAGTTGCTAAAACTCTAATAAACTTTTCAACAAGTAAAGAATTTCATGATGGTTTTCATCTTCTTAACAGAAAGTTACATTTTATAGGTATTTGTAGGATGCTATTAATAAAAAAATCAAAGATTAAGCCTAACGAGAAAAGAGGAACTCGATATTATGCAGCAAAAATTTTTTCCTCTTATAAAAATGTTAAGTTTGTAGGTCTTCTTACTAAAGAAAAAGAAGTTTTTTATTTTATTAATAGTAAAGTACACAAACTAAACACCTATAACAGAAATTCACTTTTTAATGAAATATAAATCAGCAGGGAATTTGTTTTTTTCTTCTAAACATAATTCAAAATCTATCGACTCTAAAAGGTTTATAAGCTTATCTCGTTCATATTTTTTATGGTATTCTACGATTATTCTTTTTACATTACTTTTTATGAGATCTCTTTCTTTTTCTAATACTGCTAGTTCTACTCCTTGTATATCTAATTTAAGAATATCAACCTTCATTGAACCTAATACTTCTGGGAGAGTTATAGTTTCTATATCTGTTTCCTTTATTTCTCCTTTTATCCAAGAATGAAGGTTTTTTAGTAGTGATGGATCTACACCACCCACTGATCCTACATATTCCACAAAATAGAATGGAATCGTTTTGCGCTCTACATATAGAGCTTTGTTTATACAACATACATCGCTCAATTTATTATACTTAACATTTCTTAACAAAATTTCAAAATTTAATGAATTGGGCTCTACAGCAATAATTTTAGCTTGAGGACATTCTTTCTTGACTCTCAAAGTGTAATAACCTTCATGAGCACCACAATCTATCACTGTTTTAGAATTTTCATAAAAATCTGGCAATAGGAAATGCCTGTTATTTTTAAATATATCAACATACATGTCCAGAGAAGAGTGAAAGCTACATTCTCTTAACCATAAATTGTAATCACCCAACTTAAGGGAAAATAAACTCTTATTTTTAGATATTTTCCCTTTTTCATATATTTCAAAATATTTTTTCTCTAATAATTCTAGAGTTTTTACTCCATCTTCATCCGTTTGATTTTTTAGCCAATTGAAGTCTGTTATCATTTTTTGATGCCCAATAAACAATAATAGTGTTCAGAATCAATCCAAATATTTTTTATTTTAAAGAAAGGTTTAAACTCTTTTATCAAAATCTGTTTATTAAAACGATAATGAGGAATTCCTTTGTCAGGCCCCCCTAAAATTATGTAAGTTCTTGGGGCAATCCATTTTATTCCATAAAGTTTATCTTTTGGTATATGTTTCTTGCCCATATGTTTATGAACAGTTACAAAAAGATAACCAGATGGTCGCAAAACTCTCCAAATTTCCTTTATAGTTTTTCTTATCCATTCAATTTTTCCATGATTCAAAGTCCTTATACAAATTATTGCATCGAAAAAATTGCTTTTGTAAGGAAGTTTTTTGTAAATATCGCCAACTCTTAATTTAGCTTTTAACTCCTTTTCCTTTAACCACTTCTTAGCAATTTTTATCCCTTCTTCGGCAATATCTATTCCATAAACTTCAAAACCCTTTTTTGCGAAATAAACTACATGCCTTCCAGAACCACAACCCAAATCTAAAATTCTTTTTACTTTCTTTTTTTTCCATTCTCTAGCTAGTTTTGGTATATCTTCTTGTGGTTTTATAAAGAATTTGCCATGCTGTTTAAATGTTTTATTCCAAGCTTTTTTAGTAAGCCTCATATAAGTTTTTCATTCAGAATAAATATAAAAATTTGTTTCTTAAATTAGATATGAGAGAAATAGTTTTCACAATAGAAACTTACGATAAAATAGCGAAAAAGTATGAGAAAAAATACGGTGAATTGAGTGAAAGTGAAAAACCTTATTTGTATGCATTTTACCAACTAACAGAATCAGAGAAACCTAAGATTCTAGATGCAGGATGTGGGACAGGAAGAGATCTAGCTTATCTTGAGAATCTTTCTGCAGAACTTTATGGAGTCGATTTATCAGAAGGTATGTTAAATTTAGCAAAAAATAAACTTAAAAATACGAGTCTTATCAAAGCTGATATAAGGAAATTGCCATTTCCCGATAATTTTTTTGATGGTGTTCTATCTATCGCATCACTTGTACATCTTCCCCATAAAGAAAAAGCGAAAGCAATAAATGAATTTTGGAGAGTATTAAAACCCAATGGTGTTCTTTATATATGTATCCAAAATCTTCTTTATCCTCCACGATTTAAGAGATGTGAAAAGTATAAAGTTAAGAATAGTATACTTTACGATGGTCGTTATTGGTACTTTCCCACAAAATTTTCTATGGAAGATTTATTAAAGAGAGAAGACTTTGAAATTCGTTTTTCTCCTTCTTTTCCTTCTGACGAAAGGTTGAGGTTTTACTGTTTGAAGGTGTTGGAATGAAAGAAGCTCACTCTAAAAAATTATTTGTTAAAGTCAGGGATTTACCGTTTGAAGTTATTCCAGGAACTTCATTAGATTACCAAAAAGCTATAGAAAGTATTGAAAAATATGGGAGAGGTAGTTGCACTTCGAAACATTTTTACCTCGGAAAACTTTATGAAGAAATAGGATTGGACGTTTCGTATGTAACTTATACCTTCTATTGGGAAGAACAAAAATTTCTTAGCGAAAGATTAAAACAACTATCTCGTAATCTTCCAGAACAATATCACCTTGCATTAAAAGTAGAAGGAAGGGTGATAGATGCTACCTTTGATAAACTTTTAACTCCCATTTTTCCTGTAAATGAATTTGAAGATTGCAAGATTTCAGTAGAATGTAAAGATGAGATTGTTCATTCTTCTCCTTGGGAGAGAATAGAATACGTTAAACTAAAAGCAAAAAAATCAAATAAACTTCAAAAATTTTATTCAGAGCTGAACGAATATGCTAAAAGAATAAGGAAGTTGAATAAATTGAAACATTTACGATCTTTTAATTCTAACTCTTAATGGTAAAATTCTTTTTAAGAGTTCTATTTTTAAAATTTAGTGTCAAAAGAAAAATATGCAAACTCTCTTGAAAAGTTTAAGAGAATCTTGGAAGAATTTCAAAATTATGAAAGAAAAAATAAACAATTTAATTTTAGAAAAAGAAGAGAAAGATTTTTTAAAAAGGAGCTTGGCTTGTACAGGAAGTTTTGAAAAAGGTATAGTTGGAGTTTATTATTATAAAATGGAAGGAGGAAAATATTACGACTCTTCTGTTTTATCTTTGTGTGGAGATTACTTGTTTCTGATAAGAGTAGCAGATAATTTAATTGATGGCCATTTTGTTAAACCTCTTTCAAAACCGTATGATTTTTTAAAAAGTATAGGTGAAAACATCCTTGGAGAAGAAGGTTTTGTGCCTAATGAATTTGGTGTAAAAGGAGCAATAGAAGTAGCTAAGCTTGTGGGAGAAGAGTTAAGTTCCTTACCATGTTGGGAAGAAAGTAAAAGTAATTTTAAAGATGATTTTGAAAATTTCATAAAAGTTTGGCATAATGATGAGAATAAGAATAAAAAGTATGAAGAACGTGTAAAAACTGGAGGTCTTCTTCAACTTACAATTTGTGATATTGTAGAAAGCTTTCCAGATGTTTTAGAAGAGAAAAGGGAAGAAACGAGAAGAATTGCATATAACTCTGGAATAATAGCTCAACTAATAGATGATAAAATTGATGGGGATAAAGGTGTTGAAAAAGAAAAGGTTGACTTTTTCTTAAGAGATTACTGGAAAAAATTAAAAGAAGTTAATGGTTTCACAACTTTAGTTAAAATTTACACTCCACTTTCAAGAATAATTTCAACCAAATTTTATAGAACAACAAGAAATATTTTAACTTAAAATTTTTAATATTTTTGATAAAATACTATTATGTTAAAATCTCCTCTAGTAGTGTTAATAGAATTAATTGTTGGTCTCATTCTTCAAATGCTCAATACTTTCCAATTCATTTACCTTAAGCTTATTGAACTTTTCATAGTTTTAAGTGTAATTTCTGGCTTAAGTCCAGTAGGCTTCGCTTTAGCAGTTTTCATTTTTTCGATAGTTTTATTTTTTGTTTTAAAGTATGTGTTTGGTTCTTCAAAAATATTGTTACTACTCTTCTTAATTTACATCTTTTTGTTAGGTATGATATTACTAACTCTTTCTTATATTCCCCCAACTTTAGAAACCCCTACTTAATTTTTTAATTAGAAATGTTATAGAATAATTATGAAGCCTTTATTTGTTATAGGGAATGTTGGTGTAGGTTTGTTGTTATTCTCTTTAATATGGATGAATTATACTTCTTTTGAAAGATCTAACGCTATTTCAGAAATTGAAAAAGTTAAGAATGAGTTTCTTTTTTGTGATAGAAAAATTCTTAACGCTATTGAAGAAAGCTCTTTTGGAGAGTGTAAATTTTCAGTTGAAAAAGGCATGTTAACTTTACAAGATGATATAATAGATTATCAAATTGTAGAAACTGACATATGTGAACCAAAAGATTGGACAAATTTGAACGGTAGAATAAGAGAGAGATGCATTAAAAAAGGTTCTTTAACTCTTTACGAAATAAGGTGGGAATCTCCAAATATAATTTTTCAGAAGTATGGGATAAGAGGTAATACTGTAAAGTTCAGAAAACTCTCTGAGATAAATATAAACAATGCAAAAGGATACCTTTTAAGTATCTCTATACTTTAATTTCTCTTAAACTTAACAAACTTAACTTCAAAAGTTTTTCTACATCTAGCTCTTTTTCAAATTCTATTATTTTTTTCAAATTTGCTTTAGTTGCAGGTTTCCTAGGCCTTGCCCAACATCCTTCTAACTTTCCACAACCATACTTTACTGGAATACAAGATTTTTCATAAGTGCCTATTTTCTTAGCTAATTCAATACTTTCAATTTTATCCGCTCCTATCAAAGGCCTAAAAACAGGAAGTTCAGATGCTTGGTCAATAACCATTAAATTATCTAAAGTCTGAGATGCAACTTGGGCTAAAGATTCTCCTGTAACTATGGCTTTAGCTCCAATTTTTTTAGCCAATTCATTTGCAACTCTATACATCATCCTTTTACAAAGAATACAAGTATACTTATAAAATTTTTTTCTGAATTGAACAAGGTTCAACTCATGCTTAAATAAGAAAATTCTCATTTTCTTTCCAATATGCCATTTTTTCAATTCTTTAACAACTTCTTTAAACCTTTTCAAATCTGATTTATCACCCTTACAAAAAAATGCAAACAAAGGTATTATTACACAGCCTCTTTTCATCATTAGCCAAGCAGCAACAGGAGAATCTATCCCTCCTGATATTAGACAAACAACTTTTCCAGCACTTCCTAATGGCATTCCACCAGGGCCTTTAATTTCTTTTGTGTATATGTAAGTATCGTTATCTCTTACTTCAACAAAAACTTCAACATCTGGCTTACTTAAATCAACTTTCCTATTTATAATATTTCCTAAAGCTTTAGCCAATTCTTGGCTATTATATTTGTGTTTTCCTACTCTTCTAGCTCTTATGGCAAAGCTTTGATTTTTCTTTATCCATTTTGGATAATTCATTTTAACAAAAGCTTGAATCTTTTTTAATTCACTCGTTTTAAGATGAAAACATGGGGAAAAAGAAACTATCCCAAATATTCTTTTCAAAACATTACAAGCTTTTCTTATTTGTTTTGTCTTAACAAAAATTCTTCCCCTTTTCCTTAAAATTTCAAATTTTATTTTCTTCTCCTTTAAGCCAGCCTTTATATTTTCTCTAAGAATTTTTTCAAACCTTCTTAAAACTGGTTCAGATTTCAAGAATATTTCTCCATACTTTATTAAAATTTCATTGTAAACCATCTTTAATATATAAGTGTTTCAACCTAAAATCTTTATAAGCATTACGAATAATAAATGAAAAGTGGTTTCATGAGCGCTAAAAAAGCTAAAGTAAAGAGAGTAAAGAGAGCAAAAGCAAAGAAAAAAGAGAGAAAGGAAAGAGTAGTTAAGAAGAAAAAGAAAATAGAAGGTATTAAAGGTATAGTGAGAATAGCTGAAGTTGATATTCCTGGAGAAAAAAGATTAAGGAATGCTCTCCTTCATGTTAAAGGGATAGGTCATTCTTTAGCAAAAGGTATTGCAATAGCTGCTGGTTTGGATCCAGAAATTATGATAGGAAGCTTAAGTGATGAAGAGTTGAAAAAACTTGAAGATGTTATAAAGAATCCTTTAAAGTATGGAATACCGTATCATATGCTTAACAGAAGGTTTGATCCAGTAACAGGAGAGCATAAGCATTTAGTGGGTTCTGACCTTGTTATTGCAGTTAAGTCAGATATAGATTTAATGAAGAAGATAAGAAGTTATAAAGGGATAAGGCATGAACTTGGCTTACCAGTAAGGGGTCAAAGAACTAGAACTAGTTTTAGAAAAGGTATGATAGTAGGAGTTTCAAGGAAAAAGAAAGAGAAGAAGAAAAAGTCTAGCAGCTAACTGTTCTAGAATCGGAAACACCAACTGCAGTAGTTATTTTTAACAACTTTCCACAAACTTCTGTTGTGTTAGTAACACCTATAGTTCTCACATCTCCAGGTTCCGCTATCCCACTATTACCAGAGTTTATTTGTGCAGGTTCTTCTTCTATGTAAGCAGCAATTTTACTCATATCTATATTTTGAGTTCCAGTATTTCTTATGGAGACAGTTATGTTATTATTTGCGTCATACTTTGCAACCTCTATCCTAAATTGAGTACCAAAAGCTACTATAGTTTGGTTCATAACTCCTGTTGTACTTTCAGTTATTCTTCCCATTATATCAGTAAACCAAACATAGGCAAGGCCAGCTAAAGAAATGACAATCATTAAAATTAAAACAGAAACTATAATAGTTGAAACACTTTTCATGTTTAGAATTTAGCGTTCCTTTTTAAAAAAGGTTAGCTTTATAAACATTGATTTTAAATAAAACTTTCATAGTGAGAAGATGAAGAGACAAAAGAAAAAATATGAGAGACCAAAAAAACCTTGGGATAAGGCCAGGATAGAAGAAGAAAAGAAACTTTTGGAAAAGTACGGTTTAAGGAGGAAAAGAGAAATTTGGAGAGCTGAGAGTATATTAAGGAATTATAGAAGAATTGCAAGAGAGCTTGCAGCTAAAAGAGATAAAGAAAAGGAAAAGATTTTAATAGATAAGCTCTTCAAAATGGGCATACTTAAGAAAAAAGATGCCACGCTTGATGATGTTTTAGCTTTAACTGTTGAAGATATTTTGGAAAGGAGGCTGCAAACTCTTGTTCATAAAAAAGGATTAGCAAAAACTTTAAAGCAAGCTAGACAATTCATAGTTCACGGCCATATTGCTCTTGATGGTAGAAGAGTGAGATGGCCGAGCATGCTAGTTCCTTTAGGGCATGAAGATAAAATAAGTTTTTATGAAAAAAGCAAGTTGAATAAGTGATTTTATGAAAAAAGAAAAGAAGTTGAGATGGGGTGTAGCTCATATATTTAGCTCTCCCAACAGTACTATAGTTCATATTACTGATATAACTGGAGCAGAAACTATAGCAAGAATAAGCTCTGGAATGATGACAGATAAAGATAGAGAAGGAGGAGCTCCTTATCCAGCTTTTCTTGCAGCAACTAAAGCTGCTGAAATAGCTTTAGATAAAGGGATAAATGCAGTTCACATAAAAATTAGGGGTCCAGGAGGGACAAAATCAAAAACTCCTGGAGCAGGTGCTCAACCTGCTATAAGAGCTTTAGCTAGAGCAGGCCTAAGGATAGGGAGAATAGAAGATGTGACTCCTATAATTCATGGCTATATGAGGCCTAAAGGAGGAAGGAGAGGAAGAAGAGTATAAACCGAAATCTTAATAAGTTTCTTTTACTATTCATTACTTTGCTTGGTGATACTTTGAAAATAGAAATTTTGAAGAAAAACGAAAGGGAAATGCAATTCTTATTAGAAGAGTCAAATCCCCAATTTGCTAACGCTTTAAGAAGGATAATGATTTCAGAAATTCCTGTGTTAGCTATAGATACTGTTGATTTTTTTGAAAATGATTCAATATTTTACGATGAAGTCATAGCTCATAGACTAGGATTAATACCCTTAGTTTTTGAACCAAAAAAGTTTCATTTTAAAGAAGAGCATAAAGATGGAAAAACATGTTCTTTGTGCGTTGTTAAATTCATAATTAATAAAAAAGGGCCAGGAATAGTTTATTCAAAGGATATGAAAAGTGATGATCCAGAAGTTAAACCTTTGTACGATAACATTCCAATCATAGAACTTTTTGATGATCAAAAATTGAGATTGGAAGCTTTCGCATCCTTAGGTTTAGGAAAAAAACATGCTAGGTACCAAGCTGCTAATGCCTGGTACAGATATTATCCTATAGCTAAATTAAAAGGTGAATTAAAAAATTCTAAGGAAGTTATGGATGCTTGCCCAAAAAAAGCTATAAAAATAGAAGGAAAAAAAGTTTCTCTTTCTTTAGATTGTGATATGTGTAAAGAATGTATTAAAGTTTCTAAACCAAAAGTTTTAGAAATAGAAGGAGACCCTACAAGATTTATTTTTAACGTTGAATCAATTTCAGGACTAACGGCAGAGCAAATAGTTTTGCAATCAATAGATATTTTAAAAAATAAGATAAAAGAATTCAAGAAAGAATTAGAAAAGTTGAAAAAGAAAATGTAAAAATTTTATAAATTCTTTTGTTATATTTTAAATTACGCGGAGGTAGCCAAGCCAGGTCAATATGTTCGCATAGCGAACATGAGCAAAGGCGCAGGACAGCTGTGCGATACTTAAGACTTGGCTCTTAAGTTTTGATCAAAAGATGAAAGAAATCCTGTGGGTTAGTCCCTTCGCAGGTTCAAATCCTGCCCTCCGCATCATATATTAAGCGAATTAACTAGGCAGACGTTAGGATTCTTGAAGAAAAGTATTTAAAGATTGATATTTATCAAAAAATTATGAGCTTTACTAAAGAAGGTATTCGTAGGGCATCTGGAACTTATGGAGATTTAAAAGTAGAACTTCTTGATATTCCTGAAGAAGGATATTATGTTATCATTAAAGATGCTGCAAAAAAAACCAAGAATGGATCCAATAACTCTTTTTGTAACTGAAGAAGGCCTTTGGGAGTCATTAGATCATGAAGAACCTTTAGATTTAGATAAGTTGCGTATTTTGATAGAAAAACATGCAGCTCAAAACAATTATAGGATAAAGGACATAAATAATGAAAGATTTGAAGATGGAATAGCCAGCTTACTTATAAAACTAGCTAGAAAATTATATAGAGAACACCCTAGTGAGGAGCTGAAATTACTTGCCAAACTTAGATCTCCTGAATATTGAACTTTGTTTCTTAATAACTTTGAGATTTTAGTAAAATATTTAAAATTTCTTATCCTAGTGATTTCATGGCAGAATTAACTGATGAAGTGATTAAAAACTTAACTCCAGAACAAAAACAAAATTTAAGCAAATTATACGGTTTGTTAATGAAAGAGAAAGAAATAGATGGAAAAATTGAAAAGATATTTCAAAAAGGTTTTTTATACCAACCTTATAAAGATGGTCTTGCAATTTCTGTTTGCGAAGATTGGGATGATTTTACTGTTATGAATGCATTCAAATCTCCTGAAGAGCAGCATCCTCTTTATAGAGAGAAAGTAGAGGTTAGGAAGCAGATAAGGGAAACTCTTAAAGAATCATTAAGAATAGGGCTAGGCCACTTGAGATTAATCCAAAAAGGCTGTAAAGAATATAAAGTTAATTTTAAACAAGAATAGGATTTCTATGGAGCAATCTTTTTTAAACAAAACTCAATAATATTCATGTGAAGAAAATGAAAAAAGGTATAACTCCAGCATTGTTTGTAATTTACGCTTTAATAGCTGCAGGCGTTCTAACAGGTATTCCTAGTGGTTTAGCGCTGGCACAACATCAAGGTTTAACTAAATTTACACCAGAAGATTTGCCTTACGGTATAATGAGAGCAGGAGAAGTAATTATTAGTTTTGTTCACCCTAATAAAAAAGCGTGGCATGAAGAATGTATGGCACAAAGAGAGATAGAACGAGAATATTGTAAACAGAAGCCAGGTTGTAATACTCAAAGGATTGAAGAAGAAGTTGAAAAGCAAAGAAGGTTATGTGTGGAGTTTGGATGTAACTTTGAAGAAGTACAAAGACAAATAAGGAGAAGAACTGGAGCTCCATTAGAAACAGAGCAGCAAAAGGGAAAACGAATTATCTCCTAACTACTCTTTCCAACTCTTTTAAAGAAACTTTCTTTATTATAGATGGAACTCTCAAAATTTCCTCAGCTTCTATACACTTAAAGCGGTCTTGTGCTAACATCATTTCTCCTTTCCAAACTTTTCCATAAGCATACAACTCCAAGTTGTCTAATCTTAAGTCATGAAATTTTAAAGAGTAAATTATACCTTCTTTACCCTCATTTGAATAATGACGACAATAATTTCCTACTGTAAATGAATAAGTTTGAGATGGTATGATTAATATGCTCTCTGGTGTAATTTCCATAGCTTTAATAGAAAAACTAGCGTTTATGCTTGGTGAACAAGTACCTACAACTTCATAATCTAACTCTTCACACAATTTATTAAGATTTTTAATAACTTTAGGATACCTTCTTTTCTTAACAGCATCTTCTAAAATTCTCACTAAATTCATAAAAATTGTAAGAAAGTTAAAAATTTAAATTATATGTAAACTGCAATTTCAAGGTTTTCTAAAAGTTCTTTGTATCTATTTCTTATTGTCACTTCTGTTAAACCAGAAATTTCTGATATATCTCTTTGAGTTAAATAACCGTCAGAAATTTTATCGTAAATGTAAATTAATGCAGCAGCGGGACTTCTTGGATCTCTAAACAATAGCTTTTTCAATTTTAAGTTTTCTCTCATTTTTCTTAAAGTTTTTATCGAAGATTCTTCAACAAATTTCCTATTTTTAACAGGAAGCTTTTCTATGAAGTAGGTAACATAATCCTCAGGTTTAAGTATTTTCAAATCCTTAATTATACCACGCTTCTGTAACTCTCTAACATTTTTTGCTATAGCTTTTCTTGCTTTTTTTATTTCTGCATAATCTTCTCCTACAGCTTTACTTGCAACATCATCTAGTGTAACAGGAATTCCTCTACTTCGTTTTGCTAAATAAACAGTAGCAGCAGCAACATTTTCTATCGTTCTCCCTCTAATAATACCTTTTTTAGTTGCCTTTCTGAAAAGCACTGATGCATCTTCTGCAACACTTCCACTTATTTCAGATATTCTATGGATGTCTGAAAGTGCATAGCTCATACTCCTTTCTTTTCCATCGCTAATCCTAATCCTCTTTTGCCATTTTCTTAACCTATAAAATAATTCTTTTTGTTTTTCATCCAATTTTTTTCCAAAATGATCTCTATCTCTAGGGTCTATTATTGTTGTCAAGCCTTTATCGTGAATAGAAAAAGTTATGGGAGCACCAACTCTTGTTCTTTTCTTTCTTTGCTCATCATCAAATGCTCTCCATTCTGGTCCATAATTTATTTCTCTCCCAATAACGCGACCGCAATCACCACAAACAATTTCTCCTTCTGTAAGCAAGCCATAGTCTTGAATTATGTTAACACTTCCACATTCTGGACATTTGTACTCTTCTTCAACTTTTTCTTCAACTTCTTCTACGACTTTTTTCTTTCTAGTCTTCTTTTTTACTTCTAAAAGAAGATTATAAAAGTTATCATTAACTTTAATTCCAACTTGTTTATCTTCAGGAATATTTTCTTTAGGTATCTTTATTTTTACATTATCTGTTATTCTATCTGGATATAAAATTAATTCAGAAAATTGAACATAATCTAAGAATTTAAGCTCAGATGAACAATCAGGGTAAAAACATATTTCAAGAAGTAAGTTATTTTTATCTTTTTTAACAGTATAATTAAAACTCATAATTATTAATCAATTTTCACATTTTTAATTACTTCATATTCACTTTCTTCTTCTTTTAAAAATCCGTGCTTTATTAATTTTTTGTTTATTCTTCCAATAACTATCCTTTCTCCTTTTGTAAATTCATGAAATATATCTTCTTTTGATATCTTACCATCTTTTTCAAGTTTAAACAGTTTCAAAGCATACTTCTTTTCTTTCCACCCTAAAAAATCTAAATCTTTTATTTCTATTTCTTTTTGTTCATAACTTTCGAACAAACTTTTATCTAAAATTCTATACCTTTTACCTTCAGTACTACTTTCAATTTTTACAATGCCTTTTCTTTCAAGATAATACAAACTCTGTTTTACACCTCTTCTTTCATTTTTCTCTGGGAAAGCCTTATCCAAATCTTTTTCTTCAATAAAATCTCCAGGTTTAATTAAAGAACTTAAAGTAGAGATATATTTAGCTGTGCGACCTCCCAAACCTTTCATTTGAACTTTCTCTTCTTTTTCTTCTAATTCTTCAATTTTTTCAAATAAAGTGTAACTTTCCCTTGTTTCTAATTCAAATGGTATACCTTTAAGCGACATGCTCATAGTTCCAGAAGCTTTAACTTCATTATTTTCATCAAGAGAAGAATATGTTAAATCAAACTTCTTTTCTTTAAAGTTTATATTAAGTCCGATTTTATCTTTACCATCCATTAATTCAACTTGATACACTCTGGGAAAAGGTCTTATAATCTTACATCCTGTTTCAATTTTCTGCTTTTTCATAAATCTTTTATTCAAGGAAAAAAATTTAAGTATTACGGCAAAGCCTTAAAAATATAAAAGATAAAACACATCTTTTAGATTAACATGACAAGACCAACTGGCCCAACCAATCCTATAATGAAGAAAGTGATAGAAGAAATAAGGAGAAAAGGTTATAAAGAAAAAATACCATTTTTAATAACTTTAGCAAAAAAATTAGAAAAACCAAGGAGAAAAAGGATAGAGGTTAACCTTTCAAAGATAAACAGGATTTGTAAAGAAAATGAAACAATAGTTGTTCCAGGAAAAGTTTTGTCAACAGGAGAGTTAAAAAAACCTTTGACTATAGCTGCTGCAAGCTTTTCAATGGCAGCCTTAGAAAAAATAAAAAAGGCAGGTGGGAGAGCTTTAACGGTAACAGAGTTGATAAAAGAAAATCCTAAAGGAAAAGGAGTGAGGATAATAACATGATAGTTGATGCTGAGAATGCTATCTTAGGAAGGCTTGCTTCAAGAATAGCTAAAATGCTTTTAAAAGGAGAAAACGTTATTGTGATTAACGCTGAAAAGGCCATTGTAACAGGAAACCCAAAAGCAGTTTTTGAAAGGTTTAGGGAAAAGAGGGCGAGAGGTGATCCAAAAAAGGGCCCTTTTTACCCTAGGTATCCTGATAGAATACTATGGAGAGCAGTTAGAGGAATGCTTCCTTATAAAAAAGATAAAGGAAGAAAAGCTTTGAAAAGGTTAAGAGTTTACATTGGAAATCCAGAAGGATTAAAAGGAGAAAAAATAGGAAAATCTTTAAAAGATATAAGATGTAAGTACGTCACACTTGAAGAAGTTTGTAAAAAATTAGGTGCTAAACTTGGCTAAGAAAAAACTCTCTATACACACAGTGGGAAAAAGAAAAAGAGCTATAGCTAGAGCTTTTGCTAAACTTGGAACAGGAAAAATTTACATAAATGGAAAACCCTTGGATTTAATAGAACCTGAGCCAGTAAAACTTTTCATAAAAGAACCGTTAATTTTAGCAGGAAATATTTCTAACAATTTAGATATTCAAGTTAATGTGAAAGGTGGTGGAATTTTTGGTCAGGCAACAGCTGCAAGAGAAGCAATAGCTAAAGTACTAGTTGAATATGATAAAAGTTTGAAAGATAAGTTTTTAGAATACGATAGAACTCTTTTGGTTTCTGATTCTAGGAGAACAGAACCACATAAACCTTCTAGGAGTAAGAAAGGTCCCCGTCGTCATAAGCAACGTTCAAAGAGATAAAGGAAGTATAAGCTTATTTCAAGCTTCATATACTTTCTTAACTGTTTCTGCCATTTTTTCATTTTGATATTAAATTTTTATTCTGTTCCTTCAATTTTTCTAATCATACTTCTAAAGGAGGACAAATAGCTGCTAACAAAGCATAAGATACTACATCATCTTTCAAAGCATTAATTGGAGTAACAATAAACATTCTTTTGAACAATTCTTCTTTTCCAAGTTCAACTGCTGTTTTTCCTGTGAGCTTTTGAGTTTGTCTAAAATTTTCTTGTCTATTTTTCAGCATCGTGAAAGCAGCGTAACCTTTATAGTCTCCTCTTTCTAGGCATTTGTTAGCATGTTGACTCAAAATTCTAGCTTGCCTTCTTACGTATCTTTTCTCTATAGCTAAGGCCCTTTCTCTAAAATATTGTGGCTCAACTCCCAATTTCTCAGCATCCTTAAACACATTTTCTAAAGCTTCATAAAAATTTGCTTCAGGGATTCCAGGCAAACTACCAACAAAATCTGCATGCTCTAAATCCCAATCTATAATTTTCTTAGCAAGATTCTTATCCATATGAGAAAATTAATCAAGAAAAAATTTAAGTCTTACGAGGTCTATAATTTTTGCATTTTTCTTCTTTACCTCTAAAAGGACAAATTTTATCATTATCACGACAATATACCATATCAAAACCACCAAATTGATAACGTCCTAAACGTTCACGAAAAATGATAGATAAACTTTTGTTTCTTTTCCTATACTGTTTGTCACATTTTAAAGGTTTGCCAAACTTCTTGAACTTTCCCATATTTTCCATAAAATTTGAATCTTTTTATCTATTTTGAACAAAATCTATTCAAAATAGAAAGATTTAAGAACTTAGAAAAGTAAAAAAATAAGGATTAATATGATTATACCAATAAGATGTTTAACCTGTGGGAAGCCAGTTGCTCATTTGTGGGAGGAATTTCAAAAGAGAGTTAAAGCTGGTGAAGATCCAAAGAAAGTTTTAGATGATTTAGGACTAAAAAAATATTGTTGTAGAACTTTATTTCTAACTCACGTCGATAGTTATAAACAGATAGCGAAGTATAAGAGATAGAATGAGAATTCTGGTTAATGTTGTTCCAAACTCAAAGAAAGTTGAAGTAATCAAGATTGATGAGAATAACTATAGAATTAAAGTGGACGTTCCTGCATCTAAGAACAAAGCTAACAAGCGTTTAATAGAAATACTATCAAAACATTTTGCTGTCCCTAAATCTTCTATTTTAATTTTAAGAGGAAAGAAAAATAGAAATAAAATCATTGAAATAAATTTATGATAGGGCCCGTCGTTCAGCTTGGTCTAGGACACCAGCTACAGTTTAACTGCTGGAATGGGGTGCTGGTAACGTCGGTTCAAATCCGGCCGGGCCCACTCTAACATGAACAAGCTAAATCATTTCATTTTCGCTTTGGCCTTATGTTTGATTTTCGTAGAACTTAATTTCTTAAACTTATTTTATTCTATTCTTTTTACTCTAATTTTTGCGGTTTTTATTGATTATGATCATAAAATTTTCAAGAAAAAACCATGGTTTCATCAAAGGACTTGGATTCAAGAACCCTTAGGTTTTGTTTTCATTGCAATCCCTACAGCATTTTTGTTGAGCTTTTTAAATGAACTATTTTTTACTCTAGTCTTAGTTCCTTATGGTACTCATATACTCTTAGATTACTTATGTGTTTTTGAAACTTACCCTTTAGCACCATTTTCAAAAGTTAAGAAAAGGGAGGGACTTGGTATATTCATTCCAAATTCTGAAAAATGGAAAGAATGGCAAATAAAAGGTGTTTCTGAAAATTACTTTTTAGTATTTAACATAATTTTTATTTTTTTAATTCTCATTTTCAAGTTATTTCTTCAATAAAACAACTCTACTCTCTTTTTTCTCATCAGCAATTTTATAACTTAAACAATTCGCAATTCTTTCAGCAAATTCTTTTATTTCTTGATGTGATGGCATGGAAGAATAAGGAAGTCTCAACCTAGAAAAACCAACACTCATAAAACTTTTCACTTCTATAAAATTTGCGTTAGTCTTTTCTAAAAGCTTTGCATACTTTTCAGGATTTTTCATATTTAGATTTCTGACCATAGTTAACCTGATAGCTTTTCTAGTTTTTAGGTTTGGCAATAACTCCAAAGTTTCATTTAGCCTTTCCCATGCATCAGGTATTAATGGGTTTTGAACTTTTTTCATCATTTCTTTACTGTTACTACATAAAGAAACATAAAGCTGAGTTGGTAAAGTTTCCAAACTTTCTATCCTTTTTGGAAAAGTGCCATTAGTAACAACGAATGTTTTCATCCCTCTTTTATGGAATTCTTTTATTAAATCTGAAAGTTGAGAATAACAGAAAGGTTCTCCACTTAAGGATATAGCAACGTTAGTGGGATTATAAGCTTCTTTCAATAGCTTTTCATCGTGAGGAACACCACCCAAACCAGTTAAAAGTTCTCTTTGAGCTTCTATTAACTTTTCAGCAACAAATTTTGGATCATCTTCCTTTTCAATTTTTTGTCCTAGAGTCAACTCTATGGCCCTCCAACAAAATTTACACCTTAAAGTGCACCACATTACAGCTGGAGTACACTGCAAACAACCATGACTTTTTATTCCTATATCTTTGTAAAATTTTTCTTTGTAGCAATGTTCTTTTCCTCCAGTTTTTATAGACCTTTTAGTCCATAAACAAAGTTTTGCAGCTGAGTGATTACCTACTATTTTATACCTTTGTTTCTTCAATATTTTTCTAACTTTTTCTGGTATCATGTTATTAAAATGAAGAAGCAAACTTTAATAATTAACTTAACTAATAAATCCTTATGAAAGTTAAGAAGGAAAAACCTGAAATTCTCCCTAATATTCCAAAAGGAAATGCTGGAGTAAAATATGAACTAATACCACCTTTTGTTTTTGCAGATATAAAGTGGGATGAAAAAAATAAAGAGTTTGTTTATAACGTTGTTGAACCTAAATTAAGCAAAAGTGAAGAAGAAACTTATAAAAAAATCATAAATGGTTTGCTTGAAATACTTGATATAGAACTTTCTGCTATAAGAAAGAAAGAAGAAGCAATAGAGTACTTAGAAAAACAAATAAATAAAATTTTATATGAATATGAAATAAAACTTTCTGAAAAAAGTAAAGCAAAAATAATGTATTACATTTATAGAAACTTTGTTGGTTTAAACAAGATAGAACCTTTAATGAAAGATCCTTATATAGAAGATATTTCTTGTGACGGCATAGGGGTACCACTTTACGTTGTTCACAAAAAATATGGTTCAATAAAAACGAATATAATCTACGAAGATTCTAACGAGTTGAGAGAGTTTATAGTAAAATTAGCTGAAAGATGTGGAAGATTTATATCTTATGCTGAGCCTCTTTTAGATGGTACTCTCCCTGATGGTTCAAGAGTTCAAGCATCTTTTACAAAAGATGTAACAGCAAGAGGACCTAGTTTTACTATAAGAAAATTCGTTAAAGAACCTTTCTCTCCTATAGATTTACTAAATAACAAAACTGTAGGTAGTGAAGTTTTAGCTTACCTTTGGTTAGCTGTTGAAAACGGAGCATCTATACTAATAGGTGGAGGGGCAGGAGCAGGAAAAACAACTTTTTTAAATGTTTTATCAATGTTCATACCACCTGCAGCAAAAATCATAACTATTGAAGACACAAGAGAACTTAACTTACCTCATGAAAATTGGGTTCCTTCTGTTGTAAGAATAGGTTTTGCAAAAGGTTATGGAGAAGTAACTATGTTCGATTTATTAAAAGAAGCATTCAGACAAACTCCGGATTATGTTATAGTTGGAGAAGTTAGAGGTAAAGAAGCTTACGTTTTATTTCAAGGTATGGCAGCTGGAATTCCTGCTTTAGGAACTATGCACGCTGGAAGAGTTGAAGATATTATTTACAGGTTGGAAACACCACCTATAAACTTATCTCCTTCTCTTGTTGATACTCTTGATATGGTTGTGATAATGATTCATGCAAGAGAAAAAGGTGAAACAGCGAGAAGAGTTAAGGAAGTTGTTGAAATAGAATCAGTTGATCCAAAAACTGGCGTTGCAAGGACAAATGCAGTTTATTATTGGTCTCCTGATGAAGATAAATTTGAATTTAGTAGAAAGGGTTCCTCTTGGTACCTTCAAGAATTAGCAGCTCATAAAGGAGTTAGACTTGAAGATTTATGGGAAGAATTAAAAAAGAGAAAGCTTGTTCTAGAATGGATGCAGAAAAAAGGTATAACTAAGTTTAAAGATGTTGCATCAATTCTTGCCCAATATAGAAAAGATCCTCAAAGTGTTCTGAAGAAAGTACTTAAATAAAATACTTTAATGCTTCTTCTATATTCTTAACTTCTATAACAGAAATACCAACTTCTTTTCCTATGTTTATTGTTTTCGGCTTGTAGGTTGTTTCACAAAACACAAAGTTTAACTTCCTTACACATTTTTCTTCAGGTTCTAAATAAGTTTCTGTTCCTTGTCCATAAGGAACTAAAAATACGGTTGCACCAAATTCTTTTGCTGCTCTTGCTTTTTCTAAAACACCTCCTACTTCTCCTATGCTTCCATCTGGATTTATAGTTCCTGTCATCATAACACCTTTCTTTAAGCTTTTATTTTCCAAAACTGCTATAGTTGCAATTGTTAAAGCTGCTCCAGCTGAAGGCCCACCAACAAGAGAAGCATTACTTTCAATAGTGTAAATCAAATCAAATTTACTTGCATCTATTCCAGTAACATTTTCTGCAACTATTTTAGCAGTTTGTATAGATTGTTGAGTATCGACCCAAAACAAAAGTTTATCTATGTTTGTTAAAACTTTTCCATTTCCTGGCCTTGCTTCAACTCTTAACTTAGTTATAACACCGTTTCCATTTTGATCAACAGCAGGTAAGCCTAACTCAACATAAGAGTAAGTATAATTGGCCTGAGGAATTATTATTTTTTGAAGTTTAGGTAAATTTGTAACATTCGGAGTTTGAAGACTAAAATAGAAATTGTAAAAGTGATAGCTAACTGCACTTCCTATAACTATACCAATTATTACACCTATCAAAAATAGCAAAGTCTCTCTTTTATTTCTTTTATGCTTGTATTTGTAACTCATAATTATCTTTATTATAAGCAATAAAATAAAAAGGCAGAGGATGCGCCATCGGTGGATGTCAAGAACCATTGAGGTTTCTCCCACCAATCTTCTCCACTTCGCAACCCCACAAACGCTGTTACCATGACTTAGACGTGCTCCCTTCCGGGCCTCCGTCGGTTCGCCATGATAACAACTCTGTGGGACGAAGCTTCTCAGTCGATTGGTGGGACCTCAATGACTCCTGACACCGCCCTCAGGCTTCGGCCGCACCATAAACCGGATTTGTGCTTACAGGGAACCGGTAGCTCCCCAGCCTAATCCTCTGCCAAAAATAGTTTAAATTTCAAGATTTATAAAATTGCATAAATTTAAATATGTGAAGACAAAACCACATATCATGGCAGATGCAAGAGTTATAGCTTTTTGGTTTATAGGAGCTTTATGTGTATTTTTTGGGGCTTTAATAGCCGGAAGTGTTGAACCATCCGTTCTGGGAGCCACTCCATCTTCAGTGTTAATAGCCTACTTAATAGCTTTCATTTTGATACTTTTAGGTGGAATGTTTTGGATATCAACAACTCTCATACAAGTAGAAGAACTATAAGATAACTTCTGTTTTTCTAAATTCAAAATGCCTTAGAGGATATATTTTATTTACATTCTTTCTTATCTTTTGCTGCAACTTTCCATCTATCATTTCTCTAACAAATTCTTCTGTTTTCATCTTGCTTAACTCGTTTATTATCATTTCTCTTATAGTTTTTCTTATTTTTTTCTCTACATTTTGACTTACTCTTCTATTTGTGACAGCAATAGATTTAACTCTTATTTTATTATCTTGAAGATTTACAACATCGTTAGTGTCTATTCTTGTTGTTCTTCTCCTCACTATTCTTGAGAGAAAATCTCTTGTACAATCATGCCCAACAAACTTTGTTAAAGCTTTGTTATCTTTTACTTCAAAAATTCTGAAATAAAACTTCATATAATACTTTGTTGCATCGTTGGTTATATCACTCAAACTTATTTCTACAGTTCTTCCTATTAATTGAGAAGCATCAAGAGCAGGAGTTTCACCTATAACAAAATCTCCAAAGAATTGTGGTGCAACTATTTGATACCACTCTTTTCCTTTAAGTCTTCTAGCCATAAGAGATTAAATCATTTTACATCTTTATAAAATTTTTCCTTGTTTGATTTTAGGAACTATTTAAATAATTTTTATAATTTTTTAGTTTATATGGAAAAATTAAGAGAAAAAGTAAAAAATTATAGGGCTATTAGGAAATCAAAAAAATATTACAAGAAAAATCTTTCAAGTCTTCATGAACAGTTAATAGATTTCTATAATTCTTTATTCGATACTAATCTGGAAATTTCCATAGAGTTTGGCACATTTCCTATGTTTGACCCAAAAAAGGGTAAAGTCATATTTGGTGGGATAGAAATATCCGAATCCGTAGCCAAAAAATTTGGAATATCTCTTAAAGCCTTGTGTTTTTCTAATCTGGCTCATGAAGAAGGCGAAAGGTATTATTTTCATGTTAACCCTTTCATCAAAAAATTTTCTGAAGGGGAAATAATTAAGCACGTTCTTCTAAAAGTTGTAGGAAAAGTAGAAGAACCCACAGATGTTGAGATCGTTTATTGTCTTGCAGAAGGTGTAGCAACAGCCGCAAAGAACAAAGCCTTAGAGAGATTTGGGTTCAGGGAAGCAAAAATAGAAGAAAAAGTTTTTGATAAATTAAAAGATAAAAAGTATTCCCTAGATGATATAATAGAAAGGGGTGTACCCTTAACGTATGTTGGATACGATTATGGAAATTATTTCAAAGTTGTTAGATACTTTTCAAGGTTAGGCAAGAAACCTTTCCAGAAGAATGTAAGGAAGGAACCAAGAAAGGTCTATGAGTCTATCATGAAGCTAACTATATAATTTCTTCAATATTCTTTCACAAACTTCAATGAATTCTTTCTCTTTTCCAAAAGGTATGATTGCCCCTGCAGCGCTTTTGTGGCCACCTCCTCTCCCTCCACATTCTTTTGCAGCTTCAACTATTACATTTCTTATATTAACATCTTTTGATCTTGCTGAAACTTTTATACCTTCTTCTCCATTTGCCAAACCAATTAAAGTTTTTTCTGAAGGCTTAAAAAGCATAGAAACTATGGTTCCTATTAAATTTTCATTTATGTTATTTCCAGCAAGAATATAATTTGCATATTTCTCTCTCCTTATATTTTCTGGGTGATCTTCTATCCATCTTAAGTAATTGGAAATGAGTTTTCTGTAACCTTTTAGCAAACCTTTTGCAATTTTTAAGGCCTTTTCACTACCTAAACAAACAGCAATACCTATTCCAGGTTCATTCATATTAGCGCACGAGTTTAGTAAAGTTGCAAATTCTTTCGCATCTTTCAGTTCTTCAGGATAGTTTTTTAAAGTTAATATATCTCCAAATATTTTTTCTTTGCTAAAATCTCCATGTTTCAAACACTCTTTAACTATAGCATCTGTAAGTTTTCTAGTTTCTTCTTCATTCAAATCTGCCAAAGTTCTCCATCTTCCATTTTTTTGTAAGCTAATTCCTATTTCTGATAAGAATTGTATAGCTCTCGCCGGATTCCCACTTACTCCAGGTATCTTTGAAAGTTCTAATGCTTTATAAAGAGGTCTTGAGTATCTTCCAAACAAATTTAAACCCATTTCAACTTCTATAAGGGGAGTTTCAAACAACTTAGAATTCGTTGAGTAAATAGTATCGCCAACAGTTCCTACTATTGCAAGGGGAGCTAAATCATCATTTTTTAAAATTTCTCTTGCTAAAAGGTAAGTTGTCCCAGCTCCTGATAAATGAATATCAAAAATTTCAGGGTTTATATGTATTATATTTTCAGCACTTTCACCTTCCACTTCATGATGATCAGCTATTATGACATCACAATCTAAATCTTTAATTAAATCAAGGTAACCAGATCCTATATCTGTAAATATGATAAGATTAGGCTTTCTTTCTTTCAAACTTTTTATAACCTTTTCATTAATTGTTTTTACCACAGTTATTTGAAATTCTTTATTAATTCTCATTAAAGTTGAAGCTATGATAGCTGCACTTGCTAAACCATCAGCATCAGAATGAGAAACAATTTGGATTATATCTTTACTTTCCTTTATTTTTTTAATAGCAGCTTCTATAGAACTCATTAACTCTTTCATAGAAATAATATTAATTTAAAACATTTAATCATTTTGCTGTTTCAACTAGAAGTTTAGCTCTTTCAGGATCGTAAGTAAAGTCTCTAGGCAACTTTCCTTTTCTAACGTAATATTTTATTAACCTTCTTATTTTACTTTCCAAAAGTTCTAACCCATGTTTAGAAGTATAGTCTTTTTTATGTTTAGTTAAATGGTCTCTTAAGTTAACAGCCCTTTTTAACAAATTTAACAAATCTTCAGGAATTTTTGGAAGCATATTATTTTCTTCAAGAATTTTCGCTATTTTCTTTCCTGTCACAGCTCTTACAGAAGGTATTCCATACTGGTCTCTCAGAACTCTTCCTATAGATGCAGTTTGTAAACCTTCTTTGGCTAGCTTTAAAACTAGCCTTTCAACTTCTTTTGCATCATATTCTACCCATTTTGCAGGGACTAATGGTTTTTTACTGCCAGATTTACCTTTCTTCCTTGAGTGCATTCTCGCCATGTTCCTCTCCTATAAATTGTGAAATAATATAAATAACTATTCCTACCATAACGGTGAAAGAACCAAAGCTTGCAATGAAAACAGTTCCCTTTATAAAACTTCCAAGAGAGATTCCAATACAAATGAGAATAGCTGAAATAACAATTATTATGAAGCTAATATTTTCTAGAGATTCTGCTTTACTTTTACCTTTAATAAACTCTTTTAAACTTTTTTTATCCATCATTATCCCTTTAAACTATCTTTACTAGAAGATTTAAATCTTTTCTTCAACCCCTCTTAAAGGATAATAAGAATAAGGAATTTCAATCTCGTTTATCCTTTCCCAATTATTCTCATCTAAAACAATTATTTTTGATTCTGATATAATGTAAAGATAATCTTCAATATAAATTGCTCTTTTTGCATAGTAAGTAGAAACTGTTTTTATTAAGCTTAATTTTGGTGAATATGAAAATACATAACCTCCTCTACTTCCAGGCAAGAAAAATATTTCATGTTTTTTATCAAGGAGGAAAGCATGATGAGTTGATAAGATATCACTCCAGTATTCATTTAGCGTATACTTATCAATTTCTTCTGGAGTTTTAGGATTTGAAACATCAAACAAAGAAACTTTCACTTTACTACCTTCTTTTCCTATACCCAAAATTAGATTCTCTTTTATAGGATGCAAATAAGAAGAATAGCCAGGTATCTTAAGCTCACCTTTTAATTCAGGTTTTCTTGGATTTGATAAATCTAAAACAAAGAATGGATCCGTTTCTCTAAAAGTTACGACATAACCTTTATCATCAATGAATCTTACTGAGTAAATTCTTTCAGTAACAGCAAGACCCTGAATGAAACCAACAACGTTTAAGTTATTATCTAAAATGTAAATATCATTCTCACTTTTTTCCCATCTTCCAACTGTTGTTGCAATTCCTAAGTGATTATTATACTCATCTAAAGAGAATTGATTTAATGGTCTTCCAGGAATGCTATTAGTAGCTAAAATTTTCAAGTTATCTAAACTTATCTTTACTATTCCTGTTCTTTCAAGGTCTCTCATTGCTTGTTTGTAATAGTCTTCCATCCTATTTTCAAGTTCATTTTCAATTCTCATCCTTTCGTCATCACTCAATCCTCTCTTATACTTTTCCAAAATATTTGTTAATTCAAAAAGTTTTGATGTTGTGCTAATGTTATATTTACTAATTTCTTCTAATCTTTCTATAATGTAAGAAGGAATTATATCTCTACATTTTTCTCTTAGAAAATCTAAGTATATTTGGAAGTAGTCACCATAATAGGAGTAAGTAACGAAAACGGCATTTTTTGACATGTAAATTATTGAAGAACCGTAAGAACCAACAAATGATATAGAATTTTCGACATTTCCTGTTTCTGGGTTTAAAACCATGGCAGTATAAATAATATCAGTAGGAATTGGTCTTATAGGATGATATATTTCTTTGCATCTAACTACAACTCTTTTTCCATTAATTGAAACTGGATAAATGGGACATGGTTTGTAAATATCTATGTACTCTCTAGAAACTAAGTAAATCTTACCATTGTAAAGTCTTGAACCAACTATAGAACCATTTAATTTTAATTTGTATTCTTGTTTTGGTGATGAAGGATCAGAAACATCATAACCATAAATTTCTCTATAAGAGAGGATAATTAATTTGTTATTGTAAAGAAACATATCTCCTGTTTTATCAATTTCTGATAAAATTGAGAGATTCTGAGGAGGGAAAGCATTTATAGCTCTAGTCTTTCTATAAGAAAAATATATTCTAAGGCCATCAGTTTTAACTATATCAGGCTCATCTATCCCTTTCACTTGAACTGTTGTGGTTGATACTCTTTCAGGAACTTCAGGCAAGGCTTCTTTAGCAACTTCAGCTCTCATAGCTCCTAGTGCAGCTGCACCAAAAGCTCCATAAGGATAAGCTGCCAATTCTTGAGATTTACTAAGGTATGATTTAAAATCTTCTTCAGAAAGAAAAGTTACCATATCTTCTTTTAAAGTTATTGGTGGTTTGAAACTTGTTAAAATAAAATAGACAAAGAAAAGTGCAACCAAAAGAACAAATATTGAAAAGTATTGTTTCATAACCTACTATTTTTTTAGTTTATATTTATAATTATCTTTTAATATATCTTCCTCTCTTTTCTATTTTTTCTAAAACTTTCAAGATTTTTTTCCATTTTTTACAAGTTTCTTTATAACCCTTCATGAAACTCTTCCACAAGATATCTAGGTACTTGAAATGAGTTGATTTAAATGCCTCCTTCAAGACGGAAAGATCGGTTGCAAGATCTTCTATTCTTTTCGAGAAAAAACCAAGGCCAAAATCAATGAAGTATATTTTACCATTTTTTAGAATCATGTTACTCGTTGTTAAATCACCATGAACAATCCCATTCTCATGTAAAATTCCAACTTTTTCTCCAATTTTTTTCGCTATCTTTTTTTTCTCGCTTTCGCTGCATTCATTCAAAAATTCTTTAAGTCTTTTACCATCTACAAACTCCATAAAAATTTTAAATTTTTCTTCGTTAACAAGAAATATTTTTGGAGTTTCTACTCCAATTCTTCTTGCTTCTGATAATAATTTTGCTTCCTTTCTAGTTCTAGTTTTTCTCAGCTGAGTATCAATTTCTTTTATCCTATAACTTTTCTTAATCCTTTCTTTAACTAAACTATTATCTTCCAAATACAAAATTGCTTCTGCACCTCTCTTTATGATTTTCATTTTGCTCATTTTAATAAGGATAAACTTTTTGAAAAATAGTGGGCCGGGCAGGATTTGAACCTGCGACCTCTCGGTTTCTATTTAATATCAGCCGAGCGCTCCACCAGGCTAAGCTACCGGCCCTATCATACATCTATCTTTCTATTTTAAAATAGTTTGCTTTCGCAAATTATAAAAATCTTCTTTCGAATTTTTGTAAAAGGTGTTTTAGATGGAGAGTAAAATAATGAAGTTGTTAGAACATCAAAGAAAACTTTCTTTAAAACAAATAGCAGATGCAATTAATTCGGATGAAAACTTAATAAAAATTTATTTGAGTAAACTGGAAAAAAATGGTTATGTAAAAAGTGAAATCGAGTTTCTTCCAATGGAAGAAAAGTTGGTAAGGTATTATTCACTTAATAAAAATTTTTAAGAAGTATTAAATGAACAAAAAATTTTCTTTTTTCGCTAGAAATAGCAAAAGTAACTATTACTAATGGGCCGGGCAGGATTTGAACCTGCGACCTCCACCTCGTCAAGGTGGCGTCATAGCCACTAGACCACCGGCCCGTATTAATGTTTTTGATGAACTTATATAAATTTGATTTTTCTATTTCATATATGAGGTCTCCTTTATCAAAAATAAAACAATTTTTTCATCAAACTTATAATTTTTCTCTTTCTTGTAATGGAGAGAAATATGTTGTGAAAGGAGAAAAAAGAGGATTATTTAATCACAAATACACAATTAAAATTAAAATAGAAGATGAAGAGCCTGTTAGAGAAATTTTAAGAAAAGTTAAGATGCAAGAATTGATGGGAAAAAAGAGGAGGTTAAAATCAAATAATGGTTATGTAAGTTTTTCAGCTTCTGAAAAAGATATGGAAAAATGGAGTATATTGGAAGTTATTGCACCAAATTCATATAAAATTGAAGTTGATAAGGAAGAACAACCACAAAGATATATTCCAGAGGAAAGGCCAAAGATACCAGAAGAGCTGAAAATTTTCAAAAGAATTTTTAGAAATAAAAAGAGTAAAGGAAAACCTTTTGATGTAACTAAATCGCACACTCTTTTTTAGTGGACCGGGTGGGATTCGAACCCACAACCTCTACCTTGCGAAGGTAGCGATCTTCCATTGATCTACCGGCCCATCATAATTTTAAATTTATTAAGTTAAAAGAATATTTATGATTGTCAAAGCTATTTCAGATCTTGATCCTCTTGGTGTAGATTTAGAACCTTTTTATAAAATGATTAGAGAATCAAAAGAACCAGATCTTTTGCTTTTTGCTGGAGATATGTACGAATTTCGTTCTCCTGAATTGTATGGCCTAATATTAGATTTTATAAAATTAAGGAAGTGGAAGTGTCCAATAGTTGCTGTTTTTGGAAACAGAGAGTTTGATGAAGATATAGATGAGATAAAGAAAGTTTGCAAAAAGAGAATAAAGTTTTTGAATGATGAAAGTATAGTTTTAAAAATAAAAAATAAAAAAGTTGGAATAGTTGGTTCTAGAGGTTCTTTAGATGTCCCTACTTGGTGGCAATCATCTCACATACCAGGGATTAAAGACATTTACAAAGAAAGGATAAAGAAAATAGAAATTTTACTAAAAAATTTGAAAACTGATATAAAAATTCTACTTACTCATTATTCACCAACTTATAAAACATTAAAAGGTGAAGATCCTAGAGTTTATGGTGGCTTAGGGAGTAAAAAACTTGAGAAAGTTCTTATTAAGACAAAGCCAACTTTTGCTGTTCATGGACATGCACACTATGGAATACCTTTAGCTTTTGTTGATTCTATTCCAGTCTTTAACGTTTGTTTCACTATAAATAGAAAATTAGTTGAAATAGATACTGAAAATTTACCAAAACCTGGACTGAAAAAGTATGTCTGATAAGAAGAGAGCTTTAGAAAAAATAGCTGATGAAATAAAGAAATGTAAAGAATGTAGGAAAAATAAATATGGATTGCCTGTTCCAGGAGAAGGCGATCCAAATGCTAAAGTTATGTTCATTGGTGAAGCACCTGGAATAGAAGAAAGCAAAGTTGGAAGGCCTTTTATTGGGAGAGCGGGGAAATTCTTAACAAAAATGCTTAATTCAATAGGAATAAAAAGAGAAAAAGTTTTCATAACATCTCCTGTAAAGTATTATCCTGGAAAAAGAGCTCCAAACATAAAAGAAATAAGGCATGGTATGCTTCATACAAAAAAACAAATTGAGATAATTAAGCCTAAAGTAATTGTCCTTTTGGGAAATACTGCTTTAAAGGCTTTGATAGATGAAAAAGCAAAAATATCAAAATTACATGGAAAAATTATTAAGAAAAACGGTATCATTTTTATTCCAACTTTTCATCCTTCTGCTGCAATGAGATTTCCAAAAATTAAAGAAAAAATGGAGAAAGATTTTAAGAAAATAAGGAGATTTTTAAAAAGCTTTAACATTCTTTAAAAATTTATTTATTAGAAAGAATAAAATTCTCTCATGCAAAAAGTTTATAATCCTAAAGAAGTGGAGCCTAGGATAAGAAAGTTTTGGGAAGAGAATAAAATATTCAAATTTAATAGAAAAAGTGATAAACCTACTTTTATCATAGATACTCCCCCTCCATTTACTTCTGGAGTACCTCATATGGGCCATGTTTTATGGTGGACTTGGAATGATGTCATAGCAAGATTTAAAAGGATGCAAGGCTTTAACGTTTTGCTCCCTCAAGGATGGGATTGCCATGGTTTGCCAACTGAACTACAAGTTGAAAAGAATTTTAATGTGAATAAGGAGGATAAAGAGAAGTTTTTAGAATTATGTAAAATTTGGACAGAAGATTGCATAAAGAAGATGAAAAATAAAATGATAGAAATGGGGTATTCTGCTGATTGGGATTTTGAATATAGGAGTGATAGTAAAGAATACAAAGCATTCGTTCAAAAAACTTTGTTAAATTTGTATCATAGGGGTTTGATAAAAAGAGTTGAGCATCCGGTTATGTGGTGCACAAAATGTAAAACAACACTTGCAAAAGCAGAGGTTGGTTACATTGAGAGAGAAGGAATTCTTTATTACATAAAGTTTCCTGTAGAAGAAAGCTTTATAACTATTGCAACAACAAGACCAGAAATGCTTCCAGCTTGTGTTGCAATTTTTGTGAATCCTAAAGATGAAAGATATAAAAAATTCGTTAACAAAAAGGCCAAACTTCCTATATTTAATAGAGAAGTTCCAATTCTTACTAACCCTGAAGTTGATATGAAATTTGGAAGCGGTGCTGTTTACTTGTGTACTTATGGGGATGAGTCTGATATAAAATGGCAAAAGAAATATGGCCTACCAGCTATAAACATTGTGACAGAAGATGGTAGGTTAAATGAAAATGCAGGAAAGTTTAAAGGAATGAAAATAGAAGATGCTAGAATAAAGATAGCCGAAGAACTTGGAATTCTTGGTTTTCTAGAGAAAGAAGAAAAATTTAAGCATAATGTTCTTTGTCACACTGAAAGATCAACTTGTTTAAATCCAATAGAATTTTTAACTAAAAAACAATGGGCAATAGATGCTGTGAAATTTTCAAAAGAAATAAAAGAAATAGCTGAGAATATAGAGTGGTATCCTGAATACATGAAAAAGAGACTTTTAAATTGGATTGATTCTATGGATTGGGATTGGATATTTTCAAGACAAAGAGTTTATGGAACCCCAATTCCTTTTTGGTACTGTGAATCTTGTGGAAAAATATATTTACCAGAAGAAAAAGATTTACCAGTTAACCCAGCTATAGAGGAGTACAAATTGAAAAAATGTGATTGCGGTGGTAAAATAATTGGAGAAAGTGATGTGTGTGATGGTTGGATAGATTCTTCAATAACACCATTAGTAATTTCTGGTTATTGGAAAGATGATGAATTGTTTAAAAAGCTTTATCCAAATGATTTGAGACAGCAAGGTCATGATATTATAAGGACTTGGGCCTATTACACTATTTTAAGATGTTTTCTTGAAACGAAAATGAAACCATGGAAAAAAATATTAATAAATGGGATGATTCTTGGGCCTGATGGGAGAGAAATGCATAAAAGTTTAGGAAATGTTGTTATGCCTGATGATGTCTTATCAAAACATGGGGCTGATGTGATAAGAGCTGGCCTTATCATGATGGGGGCTTATGGAAATGATGTCCCATTTTCTTGGAAAGATATGGAATTCACATTCAGATTTTTAACGAAGTTGTGGAATGTTTTTAGATTTTCTAGAATGCACTTGAAAGATTTTAAAGAAGCTGAACCAACTTTAATAGACTATTGGATATTAACGAAACTTCAAAAAGTCATTAAAGAAGTAACTTATTATTATGAAAATTTTCAATTTTCAAGAGCATTTGAAGTTTTACACAAATTCTTATGGCATGATGTTGCTGACAATTATATTGAAATCATAAAATATAGGTTGTATGAAAATAAGAATAAGGATGCTGCTCTTTTCACTTTATATAATCTAATTTTAAATGTTAATAAAATGTTAGCCCCTATAATACCTTACATAACAGAAGAAATGTGGCAAATTTACTTTAGAAACGTTGAAAAAGATATTTCAATTCATGTTTCAAAATGGCCAAAAGTGAATGAAAAGTTTATAGACAAAGATGCAGAAGAGATAGGAGATATTGTAGTTGCGATAATATCTTTCCTTAGGAAGTACAAAAGCAGGAGAGGTTTAGCTTTAAATGCACCTTTGGAAAAGGTTACTATAAAATGTGATGAAGTAATAATGAAGAGACTAGAAAGATTTTTTGATGATATAAAAGGTACTATGAAAGTAAAGAATTTAGAATTTGGAGAAGGAGATTTAGAAGTTGAAGGATATCCTATAAAAATAAGTGTGAGAATATAATTAGGGAAACTATGAAAGGTAAGATTGAAATCAGGGAGTAGCTATTTCTTTTAGGTGTTAGTATGGTTGAGGAAAAGGTGTACAAAGTAAAGAAACTAATTGAAGAATTAAGCAAAATTAAAGGTAGACATACTGAGCTTGTTAGCTTTTACATACCTTCAGGCTTCAACATTCAAGAAGCAATAAACATGATAAGACAAGAACAAACACTTACTGAAAATGTTAAGAATAAGACAGTAAGAAACAACGTTTTAGGTGCTTTGGAAAAGATTTTACAATACCTTAAGCATTACAGCAAAACTCCTGAAAATGGACTTGTTATATTTTCAGGTAACATTTCAGAGAAAGAAGGCGAGTCAGATATAAGAGCATGGGCAATAGAACCTCCAGAAAAGTTAAGGATAAAAAAGTATTGGTGTGATAAGAAGTTTGAGCTAGGGCCTTTAGAAGACATGGTTGCAGAAAAAGAGTTATTTGGTCTTTTAGTTATGGATAATAGGGAAGCTTCTATTGGTTTGCTAAAAGGTAAAAAAATTGAGTTATTAGAAAGACTAGAATCAATAGTCCCGTCAAAAACTATAAAAGGGGGTCAAAGTGCTCAGCGTTTTCAAAGAGTTAGGGAAGGGTTAATAAACGACTGGTATAAAAAAATAGCTGAAAGAGTAAGAAATAATTTCTCAAAATTTAATTTGAAAGGTATAATAATTGGAGGGCCAGGGCCTGCAAAAGAAAATTTCTTTTCTGGGGATTATCTTTTAACTGATATTAAAAAACAAGTTCTTGGTATAAAAAATACTGGTTACACAGATGAACATGGCCTAGAAGAACTAGTTGAAAAGTCACAAGACATTTTAGCTGAAGCTGCTATAGCAAAAGAAAAAGCTTTGTTACAAAAATTTTTTGAAGAATTAAAAAAGGAAAGTGGTATGGTAACTTATGGTAAAGATAAAGTTATGAAAGCTTTAGAATTAGGTGCAGTTGATATAATTCTCATTTCTGAAGGTTTGGAGACAAAAGAATTTAAGGAAAAAGCAAAACAATTTGGAACTAAAATTGAAATAATTTCTAAAGATACAAGAGAAGGGAAACAGTTATATCAACTTGGAGGTATAGCTGCTATTTTAAGGTGGAAAATTGAAATCTAGTCATCTCCCTCTTTAATTGTAATTCATGATTTGCCAATTTTTCAGTAGCAATATTTAATATCAACAAACTATTTTGTCTTTATTGGATTAAAATCCTCATAACCAACTCTTGTTCCTTGAACGAAATAATCGAAAGTTCCTTCTTCACTACAACCAACTACTAACTTTTCGTTGCTCAAGTTTATTATGAAGAGATTGTTAGGTTTACCTCTCGGTGTTAGTTGAGCAGTTAACCCCTCTTTACTAGTTACTAATTTGAAATGCTCTGGGAATTGAATAGTTGCTACACCTTTACATTCGGCAGTTCCTCTAATATAAGTAGCTGCTTCTGGACCTTCCAAAGCTACATATACTATTTGCTTTCCTGGTTGGTCAGGATAATCTTGAACAAAGCTTATAGTTCCAGTTTTGTAGATATTGCCTTCTACATATACATTACCATCCTTTCTTATCTTAACTATGTATGGGTTATTATAATGTCCTAGAAATAGTATATTTTGATCTGATGTATCCCCTTTGTATGTAAATCCTATCTCTGCTGCTGGACCTCCATCACTCTTTCCAAGGTGAATCACCATATTATCGTCTACAGCCATTGAAGGATCATAGAACCTTGCTATTCTACCCCAATTATCTATGTCCTTTTCAACATGTAATGGAGATTGTGGACTCGTTGTCCCTATACCGACGTTACCATCCGATCTAATAAACATTCTTGTGACGCCGCCAACACCGCCTGGGATGTTAAATGAAATACCTTTTCCACTTATAGCATGCATTAAGTTTAAGTTTAAATTATCTTCATAAACATCTATCCAACCTCCAGTATCACTTGGAACGTACGCTAAGCCTGTCTTATTTCTGAGCAAATACGTATCAGCTATGATCTGTCCTCTATTTCCAAGAGGTTCAGAATTCCTTATATCCAAACCAACATACGGATCAGGAGTGTTCGTCCCAATACCGACCCTTTTTCCATCCCTATCAATAACTAAGATATCAGTTCCATCCGAATGTTCAAACTCAAGATTGTTAGGAGAAGTCCTATAGAATACGAAGAGCTCATTAGAGAAATTTAATCCATGAGGTCCATTTTCTCCTGCAACACCAAAGTATATTTTTCTTGCAGTCCCACTAAGTGTTATGTCCCCAGAAACATCTAACTTTGATTTTGGACTAGCTGTTCCAATACCGACATTACCAGTAGTCTCTAAACCACTACTTGGCCCAATAAATAAAGTAGGAATATTACTATTAAAACCAATCATTAGTGAGTCTTGTATATCATTGATGAGAGCATTGGATCCGCTACCTGCTCCCTTACCAATAACATATGCAAATTGACCACTAGCAGTGACATCATTTCCAATTGCAATTGCACCGTAATTAGTAGCACGAGGATTATTCCCACCTAAAGCCACTGAATAAGAACCTGTAGCCTGAGCACCATTTCCTATTGCAGTTGAAGCTATTCCACTAGCAGTGCTATAACCTCCTAAAGCTGTTGAACTCGTTCCACTAGCAGTTGTACCTTGACCTAAGGCCACAGCACTGCTTCCACTAGCTTTCGTATTGTATCCCATTGCAACTGAGGTCCATCCAATATTAGTGTCATCCCATTGATCAAAATTTACTTCTCCAGCTCTGAAGGCTGCTTTTCTTGGATACCAGATAAGTCTGGTTCCTGCTCCAGCTATAGTAAGAGTAGCTCCACTATCCGTAGTTCCTATTGCTAATATTCCCCCATCAGGAGTAGCAGCATTTTTATCCAATGTCAATCTAAATTCTGGACTGGTTGTTCTTATTCCAATTTTACCATCATCTGTTTGATAAATTACTGAATTCTCTAAGTTGGCTGCACTATTCCATCTAGGGATGTAATTATCAGTTCCGCTTCCTCCTACCCCAGAAGGCCACGTATTCCTACAATAATCCAAACATATCTGATTACCATTCATATCCAAATCCTTATGGAAATCCACCTCACCCCTGCTCTCATTATACTCAAATATACTCATTCCATTCACATAATCATAGAATCCTACTACTCTATTATTACCTGTTAACCCAATCCAAAGATCCTCATCACTAGGACTCAAAACCCTAAAAACATCATGTATCTCTCCTTTCCCAGTTCCATAACTTCCACTCAAATACAAATCATTTCCAATATAAGCATCCCCTGTTACATTTATTTCACTTAGCTCACTCATCCCACTAGGATCACAGTAATAGCTATTATCATCATAATCAACAAATCTAGAAGCAACAACATCACTAGAAGTTGGCAAAAGCTTGCTAGCAGAATAGCTATAAGCCACACTCGTCAAATTAACTCTAGGAGATAGAACATTCCATTGAGAATTATTCCATACAGAAACTTCAACATAATAAGCTTCATCAAAACTTAAGCTAGGACTTATTTCAACACTAAACAAACCATTATCAACATTAACATTATCAACAATAACAGTATCCAAAAGATTCCCTCCGGTATAGCTATCATAAAATCTAAACCTTAGTCTATAGCTACCGCTAACAGGGATGTCAGATGAATCACTCAGTCTTCCCTGTATGCTGATCTTCTTAGGAATATCAGCATAGCATAAAGATGCTAATAGCAATAAAGACAATACAAAGAAAACCTTTTTCATCCTATCACCCCTAAATGATTTTTATATAAAAGAATTTTAGATTTCTTAAATAAAAAATTACTATAATAGCTCAACTTTGTCAGCTGCATGTCTTAAAGAAACTGCCAAACCAGATTCAACTGTAACAAGCAAAGCTAATTTTCCTTTTTCTTTAACTTTTTGAATTAAAGGTAAAAAGTCTGCATCTCTTGTTGCAAGTGCAATAATATCAATATCAGGATTATTAACAGCTTCCATAGCATGAACAGCTATAGCAACATCAACATCAGTTTTTAATTCAGGATCTCCTAACGCTATAATAGTTTCAAAACCTTCGTTTGCAACAGCTTCTATTAACTTTTCAGAAGCAAATTGGTTTAAAAAAACTTTTCCTATAACTATTCTTCCATACTTCTCAACTCTTCTTCTCAATTCTCTTAAATCTATATTAAATTCTTTTCTTATCATATTTGGCCCATCTACAAAAAAAGCTACTTTTGGCTTTTCAGTTAGTCTTTTCTTTATCCTTCCTATACCTTCTGCAACTTTTCCAAAAACCATGAAACCGCCTATATAAATTAGATAGAGAGCTTATTTAAAATAGAGTTATAGGTAATTTGAAGAAATTTATTGCATTTTCACCACATTTCTTCCAAACTTCATCAAAGGAAACTTTTTTAATTTCAGCTATCTTTTCAGCAACAATTTTTATAGAAGTTGGAACATTTCTTTCTTCTATCCTTTCTAACAATTTTTTCGGGGATAGCCAAGGGGAATCAGTTTCTAGCATAAGCTTTTCTAATGGGAAATCTCTAACAACTTTTTTATGTTTCTTGCTTCTTAAAACTATAGCGTTCATTGAAATAAACCAGTTATTTTCAATTGCCCTTTTAACCAAATGATTAGCACCAAACATATGCAAATCAACTTTTCTTGCATCTTCTTGTTCTAAAATTCTAACAGTATCATCATAAGCTTTTCTAGAATGAATTAACATAGGTTTTTTTAACTCTTTTGCAACTTCTATTAGCTGAATAAACAATTCTTTCTGTTTTTTCTGCCAGTATTCCTCTTTTATCCACCAATAATCTAAACCAATTTCTCCTATACCAACTATTTTTTCACTATTTTCTTTTATTTTTTCAATCAAATCTTCCACTTCTTTCTCTTTTATTTCTTTTATATATTCAGGATGAATTCCAACTGTAGCAAAGATAAAATTTCTATTTTTCTCAACCATTTTCATAGTTAAATCAAAATCATTTGGGTGAGCACAACAAGTTATAACTGCTTTTAGCTCTTTTTTACAATTTTCTATGACTTTTTCTCTATCTTCATTAAAATCCTCTTGTTCAAGATGACAATGAACATCAATCATGAAGTAATATTTAATTGTGCTATAATTAATAATTTATGAAAATAATTTTTGATACAAGCTTTTTAGTTACAGCTATTAAATTTAAAATAGATTTTCTTTCTGAACTTATAGGCAATGAATTTTTTGTTTTAGATTCTGTTATAAAAGAATTAAAAAAAATTTCAAAAGGTAAGAAAAAAGAATCCATTGCTGCTAAAGTTGCATTAGAGCTAATAAAGCTAAAGAAAATTAAAATATTAAAATCTAAAGATGGGACTGATAAGTCTTTGCTAATTTATGGTAAAAAAGATTTTGTGATAGCTACACAAGATAGCGAATTAAGGAAAAAGTTAAAAAGTGAAAAAGTAAAGGTTATATATTTAAAAGGTAGAAAGTATTTAACCGTGGAAGTGTGAGAATATGGAAATAGCTTTTATAGCTCCTATTACAGGAGTTCTTGCTATGATTATAGTTTTTTTCATTTCTAAAAGTGTTTTAAGAGAAAAAGAAGGGACTAAAAAAATGAAGGAGATTGCTTCTTACATTCAAGAAGGTGCAAATGCCTTTTTCAAAAGAGAAGTAAAAACAATAATAATTTTTATCGCTATAATTTCAGCTTTACTTTTCTTATTTTTACCACCTCAAATAGGAATAGGTTTCATTTTAGGTTCTATCTTTTCACTTTTTGCAGCTTTCATTGGTATGTGGATAGCTGTGAGAGCGAATGTGAGAACTACAAATGCCGCAAGAAGATCAGCTAAAAAGGCCATGGAAATTGCTTTCAGAGGGGCATCTGTCACAGGATTGTCGATAGTAGGTATGAGCCTTCTTGGTTTAGGTATATTATTTTTCGCCTTTGATAAACAGCCAAACCTTTTAGTTGGTTTTGGTTTTGGTGCAAGCTTAGCTGCTTTATTTGCCCAGTTAGGTGGTGGAATATACACTAAAGCAGCTGATGTTGGTGCTGATTTGGTTGGGAAAGTTGAGAAGAAAATACCAGAAGATGATCCTAGGAATCCAGCTGTTATAGCTGATCAAGTTGGTGATAATGTTGGAGATTGTGCAGGAAGAGGGGCTGATCTTTTCGAGTCATTTTCAGATAACATAATAGGAGCTATGATAGTTGGTTTAGCTTTTGTAAGTATTTACGGTTACAACGCTATAATTTTTCCTTTTGTGATAGAGAGTATAGGAATAATAGCAACTATAATTGGTATCTTTTCTGTGAAAGGTAGTAAAAATCCTATAATTTCACTTTACAAAGGTTTGTTCGTAAGTGGTATAGTATGTGTAATAGGATTTTATTTTGCTTCAACAATTCTCATGCAAAATATTAATTTGTTTTATTGTGCTACTCTTGGCTTATTTGCAAGTCTTATTGTCGCATTAATAATAATTTATTACACTAGTACAGGAAGAAAAGTAACAAGAGAAATAGCAAAAGCTTCTCAAAGCGGGCCAGCTATTAATTTAATGACAGGCTTCTCTTATGGGTTAGAAAGTGCTGTTCCGCCAATCTTAGTCATAGCTTTTGTTACTTTAGCCTCCTATTTCATAGCCGGAGGAGGAATTAAGGGTATTTATGGAATAGCAGCTGCTACTCTTGGAATACTTTCTACTACAGGAATAATAATGACTTGTGATACATTTGGCCCGATTTCAGATAACGCTCAAGGAATAGCAGAAATGGCAGGAGTTAAAGGAAAAGCTAGCAAGGCTACTGAAGTTTTAGATGCAGTTGGAAATGTAACAAAGGCCATAACTAAAGGCTATGCTATGGCTTGTGGTGTCTTGAGCGCAACAACTTTATTATTTGCCTACCTTTTTGATATATCTGAAAAACTTGGTATTGAGTTAACTTTTAAAAATATTTCTATAAATTTAGCAAACCCAGTTTTCATAGTAACTACTTTCATAGGAGCTAGTTTACCATTCCTCTTTTCTGGATTGGCTATAAGAGCAGTAAGTAAAACAGCTTTCCAGATGGTTGAAGAGGTGAGAAGGCAATTTAGAGAAATAAAAGGATTGTTGCAAGGTAAAGCCAAAGCAGATTATTCTAGATGTATAGACATAAGTACTAAAAACTCTCTTAAAGAGATGATAACACCAACTTTAATTTCATTAATTACACCAATTGGAGTAGGTTTCATATTTGGTGTGTGGGCTTTAGGTTCTTATCTTATAGCAGTAACTATAGTCTCTGCCTTGTTAGCAGTTTTCATGTATAATGCTGGAGGTGCTTGGGATAATGCTAAAAAATTCATAGAAGAGGGAAACTTTGGAGGTAAAGGAACAAAAACACATGCAGCATCTGTAATTGGTGATACTTTTGGGGATCCTTTAAAAGATACTGCAGGCCCATCTTTGCACATTTTAGTGAAACTTCAGAATATAGTGGCTATCACTCTTTTACCTTTATTTCTAACCTATTCACTCTTATAAGCTTCTAATATTCAGCTTAATAAAGCAAAAACTATAAATATAATCTTAAATATTGTGATTTTATGGATATTTCGAAAATAAGTGCAGGAAGTAGTGAGAAAGTAAATGTTTTTGTAGAATGTACAAAAGGTTCAAAAGAATTTTATAAGTATGATGAAAAAAGTGGGTTGTTTATTTTAAAAGGAATGTTAGTAGAACCATTTCCTGGGTGTTATGGTTTCATTCCTCAAACGCATCACATTGATGCAGAACCATTAGATGTGTTAGTTATAACAAGTGAGCCTTTAAAGCAAGGTATTTTATTAGAAGCTAGGCCAATTGGCCTTATAAGATTGAGAGCTAGAATTCCAGATGAAATTTTGATAGTAGTTCCCATAGTTGATAAAAAATACGAGAATGTGAAAAATTTAGAAGATTTAGAAGAAAAAGAGTTAGGAGAAATAGAAGGATTTTTAGAAAAATTTAAGAATTTAGAAATCGAAAATGTTTTCAACGCTGAACATGCTAAAAGGGCTGTTGAAAAGTCAATAGAACTTTATAAAAAGAGGTTTGGTTAAATGTATCAATTAGTTACAGTTGAAGATGAGATACCTGTAGCACCAACAAAATTACACTTGAAAATAGAGGATGCTGTAAGAGAATCTATAAAAGAAAAATTTGAAGGAAAGATAAATTCTGAGATCGGTGTAATTTTGGCTGTTACTGATATAGAAGAAATTGGAGAGGGGAGAGTTTTACCAGGAGATCCTTCAGTATTTTTTCCCGTTAAATTCAAACTTCTTACATGGATGCCAAAAGTGCACGAAGTTGTTGAAGGAGAGATAATAGATATTACTGAATTTGGAGCTTTCATAAGGTGTGGGGCATTAGATGGCTTGATTCATGTATCTCAAATAATGGATGATTATGTTAGTTATGATGAAAAAAATTCTCAATTTGTTGGTAGACAAACTAAAAAGGTTTTGAAAGAAGGAGATGTTGTTAGAGCAAGGATAATATCTGTAAGTTTGAAAGAACAAAGTAAACTTGGATTAACTATGAGACAACCATTTCTTGGTGCATTGAAATGGTTAGAAGCTGAAAAAAAGAAGGAAGCTAAAAAAGAAAAGAAGGGTAAATAATGCCTGAAAAAGCTTGTAGAAACTGTAAAAGGTTAGTTAAAGGCAATGTGTGCCCAATTTGTAAGAGTAGTGATTTAACAATGAATTGGAGAGGTATAATTGTTGTTCTTGATACAAATTCTGAAATAGCTAAAGAAGCAAAAATTACTTCTCCTGGGAAGTATGCCGTGAGAGTGAAGTGAGTTTGTAAGAAATTAAAATAAGGATTATACCCATAATAAGCAAGAAAATTGAGATGTATATGTTATTTTTCAAGCCAGAAACTATATAATCGAGAATTGGCTTTACTTCTGTTGGTAAAGAAATGAACTTTGTTAAAGAGAAAGTTGCTAGAAGGGAAGTAACTAATATAGAAATTCCTGTGTTTAAAAGATTCAGGCCCACAACTTTTATGGGGTTTTTGGAAACGAAAAAGAGGGGAATTAAAAAAATAATGGTAAGGAAAATGAATAAAGTGGAGTTAGAAAAAAAGTTTGAAAACTCATCAAGAGAAAAGCCAAATAATTTTTTCTTATAATACTCATTAAGATAAGAATTTATCATTTCATCTGTTTTGTTGGAAAGCTTTGAAAAACATTTTTCCATACAAACTTTTTTTAATTCGATCTCAGAACAATATTTTTCACATTCATTTTTTATTATTTCAGGCCCAAGCTCATACTTTGCAAAATTCCTAATATTTTCTTTTTTGATTAAATTTCCTATAGTGTAAGAGTTTATAGAAAGAAACAAAAATATTAAGAACAAAAAAGAAAAAATAGTTGATAAAATTTTCTTAACAAGAGACATAATATTTATATAATTAGCCGTCATAAAAATAATGTGATTCTTATGAAAATTCAAGTTATTAAGGAAAAAGAAAACCCTTTGTTAAAAAGGAAAGAGTTATTGGTAGCTTTAGATTATGATGGTGGTGCAACACCTAGTAAAGCTGAACTACAAAAAAGCTTGGCCGAAGAACTAAAAGTTGAGATTGAAAGAGTTGAAGTAAGCAAAATACTTTCTGAAATAGGAATGCCGAAAGGAAAAGCATGGATAAAAATATGGGAAGAGAAAAAAGTTCCAATTTATAGTGAAATGAAGAAAGAAAAAGCCGAAAGTGAAAAGAAAGAAGAGAAAAAGGAGGAAGAGAAAGGAGAGAAGATCGAAGAAACTAAAGAAAAGGCCAAAAAGGAAAGTGAAGAAGAAAAGGGTGAAAAAGAAACTAAGCCTGAAAAGGCAGAAACTAAGGAGGAGAAGGGGGAAGTAAATGCCGAAAAAACCGAAAAGCAAGAGCAAACATAAAAATGTTCAAAGATGGAAAAAGTATAAAGATGGAAAACCTTTAGGTAGATTTTGCCCGAGATGTGGCCCAGGTTATTTTTTAGCAGAGCACGGTAACAGAATAACTTGTGGAAAGTGTGGCTATTCTGAAATAAAAATTAAGAAAAGCTAAAATCTTTTAGAGTTAAAACTTTTCTTTCTTTAACTTTTTTCCCTTTTAGTTGGTCTTTTATATTTTTTGCTATGTTTGGCCCTACAATTTTGCTAAGTTTTTCTATTGGTACTTTTCGCAATTCTTTTATACTCTTTATACCACTTAACCATATCTTTCTAGCTCTAACTCTTCCCACATTTTTCAATTTAACTAAGGGCAATAATTCTTCTTTAACGCCATAATGCATTCTAACTCTCAATTTCTTTATATCTTTCAAAATACTCTTTTTTCTTAATAGTAAAGCTAGTTCATGTAAGGAGTACAAAAGCCAATCTGCTATCTCAAGCCTACCTCTCAATTCACCAGGAGTGATTTTGAATTTAGTAAGAATATCATCTTCTGTAGCTTCATTTATCCAACTTTCAAATACGAGTGCCATTTTAACACTTTTTAAAAAATCATCAAATTCAAGGTCCCATTCTCTAGGAATTTTTTGCAAGAAACAGCTTTCTCTTTCAGCTATTACTTCATTTAATTCATCAAATTCTTTACTTTTTACATTTGGCAAAGGTTTCATTTCTACTGTGTTAGATATTAATTGTAAAATTCCAAACAGTTCAATTTTTTTGACTTTCTTTAAACTTTTTATGAAAAAGTATGCTGTCAAAGGATCTATATATAATTCTGAAACTCTTTTTCCAATTCTTGTAGCTTCTATTTTTCTCTTTTTTGAAACAATGAATTTCCATTTCTTCAAATTTTTTATTATTTCAAAAGTCTTCTCTTTAATTCTTTCTATATCTTGGAATTGGTAAGCGTAAAAAGTTTTTGAAAAGAAATCCATTAAACTTTCTTTTGACTTACAAAAATCACTTGCAATCAAAGCTAAAGTATGAACTCTTAATATAGGTTCAACTGCTAACTTAGAAGTTATTTTTTCAGGTTCACCTAAAATATAGTGCTCTATCAAATCTTCTGCTTCCATTTCATTCCTTGCTATGATTATTGATTCTCCCCAGGAATCGTAAGATGGCCTTCCTGCTCTTCCAACAAATTGCTTATAATCTATAACGGGAATGTAAAGAGCTCCAAAACCAGGATGATATCTTTTTAAATCTCTTACAACAACTCTCCATGCGGGAAGGTTTAATCCTAGTTGTAAAGTTGGTGTTGCTGTTATAACTTTTAATAAACCTTTTCTAAAATATTCTTCTACTAAAATTCTTTGCTTTGATAAATAACCTGCATGATGACTTGCAACACCATTTTTCACACACTCTGCTAACTTTTTACATTGTTTAGTTGGTACTTCTAGAACATTTAAAATTTCTTCAGATAAAAAGTTAAGATCTCTTTTTTCATTAGGAGTTAAATATTTTTTGACTGTTTTTCCTAACTTTTCTGCTAACTTTTCTGCTCTCTTTCTAGTTCCAACAAAAAAGATTATTTGCTTTTTAAATCTTAAAGTATTTTTTACTATAGAATCTTCAACTGGTAAATCTTCGTCTAACTTATAACCTTCTTTATCTAAAAAAACTATTTTTGAGTTGTAACAAACTCCTTCATAAAGTTTTACTGGCCTATAGTTACTTACTATTGTTTTGCCGTTAATCCATCCTGCTAATTCATCAGCATTTTTTATTGTTGCAGAAAGTAGTAAAAACTGTGTTTTTTGAATGATTTCTTTTAATCTAGTTATAGTTACTTCTAAAGTTGGCCCTCTTTCAATTTGGTCTATTAAGTGAATTTCATCGACTATCACTAGACCTACATCTTTTATCCATTCTGCACCATGCCTTATTAAAGAATCGCACTTTTCACATGTTACTATAATCCAATCGTATCTAGCTAACCATAAATCTGAAGAATCAAAATCACCAGTAGAAATTGCAATTTTAATTCCAAATTCTTTTTCATACTTTCTTTTTAAATCTTGATATTTTTCCCAACATAAAGCTCTTAAAGGAGCAATGTACAAAACTTTACCTCTTTCATTAGCTAAAGTGTTTATTCCAGCTATCTCAAAAATGAAACTTTTTCCGCTTGCAGTTGGAGAAGCTATAACTAAATTTTTACCTTCAAGCAAACCATTTTTTAATGCTTCTTCTTGAACAGGATTTAATTTTTTAAAACCAGAAATTTTCAACAATTTTTTAATCAATTTATTCATAACATCAAGAACTTTCTTTTATTAATTTTTTCCAATTCTTTTTATAATACTCAAACTTTTTCTCAAACTCTTCTTTCGGTGTTAATTTAACTCCAAGTTGAATTAATTTTTGTTTTAACTCTTCATAAACACTTTCTTTCTCTTCATCCGAACACATTTTTTCTAATTCGATAATGTATCCATAGCCTTTGGTATAATCAACCATTACATTAATTCCATTCCATTCAAACGCATGTCTTTTTCTAAACCACTTTATTTCAACTTCATATCCTAAAGCTAAAAATAGTTCATAAAGTTTTTCAAAATCTTCTCTCTTACATATAATTTCTATTTCTTCTCTGTACTTATCGTGAATTTTTCCTTTTTTTAACCATATTTTTGAAAAGAAATTATTTTTTTGAATTCTTAAATCGTTATTTCCAGAAAAGTAATAAGTTATTTGATAATCTTCTTTTAAAAATTTAGCTTTTCTTTTGAAAAAATTTAAGAGTTCTTCATACTTCTCTTTTGAAATGAAGCTTCTTACTTCAACTTCAATATTCTTCATCAAGCATAATTTACTATTAGAAGATTTAAATTTTCTTCCCTCGTTTATTTATTTTTTTGAAATTTAAACAATTTTATGAAAAAGGCTTTGATTATAATTGATATGCTAAATGATTTCTGTGATAAAGAATCGGCCCTTTTTGTGCCGGATAACTTAAAGATAATACCATTGATCAAGAAAGAAATTGAGAACGCTAGAGCACTAGGGATTCCAATAATATATGTTTGTGATTCACATGATGAAGATGATGAAGAATTCAAGTTGTGGCCTAGACATTGTGTGAAAGGAGAACATGGAGCAATGATAGTAGATGAATTAAAACCAGAAAAGAATGACATCATAATAGAGAAAAAAACTTACTCGGGTTTCTATAAAACCAAATTAGAGAATGTTTTGAAAAAACTCAACGTTGATACCTTAATATTAACAGGCTGTGTAACAAATATTTGTATACTTTTCACAGCATTTGATGCTTTTATAAGAGGTTACAAAGTAATAGTGAAGAAAGATTGTGTTGCAGGTTTGGATAAGAAAGAAAGTGAATTTGCTTTAAAGCTAATGAAAAATGTTTTAGGAGTTAAGATAGAATGATGGTATTAGGAATTGAATCTAGTGCACACACCCTTGGAATAGGTGTAATAAGCGATAAGGATATCCTAGTTGATGAAAGGTCTGTCTACATACCAGCAGAAGGAAAGGGTATAATACCAAGAGAAGCTTCCCAACATCATTGTGAGAATTTGAGAAAAATTCTAATGATGGTTCTTGATAAGGTTGATATTAAGGATATTGATGTTATAGCATTCACTGCTGGGCCTGGAATGCCACCTTGTTTAAGAATAGGTGCAACGGTTGCAAGATGTTTAGCCTTGAAGTATAAAAAACCTTTAATTCTTGTTAATCATTGTGTTGCTCATATTGAAGTAGGGAGGTTTGTAACAGGTTGTAAGGATCCTGTTGTTTTATACTTGAGTGGAGGTAATACTCAGGTTATCGCCTTTGTAGAAGGCCGTTACAGAATTTTTGGAGAAACAGAAGATATACCTATAGGTAATGCATTAGATATGCTTGCAAGGGAAATAGGACTTAATATGCCTGGTGGGCCTCAAATAGAAAAATTAGCAAAGAAAGGGAAGTATATAGAGTTGCCATACGTTGTTAAAGGAATGGATTTATCATTTGCTGGTATAGTTACAGAAGCAGTGAAAAAGTACAAAAATGGAGCTAAAAGAGAAGATATAGCTTATTCTTTTCAAGAAGTATGCTTTTCTATGCTTACTGAAGTGACAGAAAGAGCAATGGCTCATACTGATAAAGAAGAGGTTTTACTAGTTGGTGGTGTTGCTGCTAACAAAAGATTACAAGAAATGATTAGAATAATGTGTGAAGAAAGGGGAGCAAAATTTTATGTTGTTCCACAAAAGTATGCAGGTGATAATGGAGTAATGATAGCTGTGGTAGGCCTTCTAGCTTATAAAAAAATTAAGAAGGGGTGGAGAGTTGAAGAAACTATGATAAAGCCAAAATGGAGAACAGATGAAGTTGATATCTACTGGTGAGAATATGGCAGAAGTCAAGATCTTAGTAGAAGGTTATATATCAGCAGATACTGGTGGCCATTCTTGTTCAACTATAGTTTTGGTAAAGGATAAGAATTTAAAAATAATCGTTGATCCAGGAACCGTGCCTGATCAAAATTTAATTAAAGAAAGATTAAAGGAGGAAGGTTTGAATGTTGATGATATAAACATGGTTTTTATTACTCATTCTCATATGGATCACTACAGAAATATTGGAATGTTTCCAAAAGCCAAAGTTCTAGATTACTGGGGTTGGTGGGAAGGAGATGTTTGGAAAAAAGCCAATGAAAATGTTACAGAAGATATCAAAGTTATTAAAACACCTGGGCACAGTCAAGATAGTATTACCTTTTTAGTAAAAACAGAAAAAGGAACTGTTGCTATATGTGGGGACGTTTTTTGGAAAGAGAATTTTCCTGAAGATGATCCTTATGCTACTGATAAAGAAAAATTGAAAGAAAGTAGAAAAAAGGTCTTAGAAATGGCAGACTGGATAATTCCAGGACATGGGAAAATGTACAAAGTTAAGAAAACAGTTTGATTAAACTTTCAATTAAGATTCAATTACTTTAATCTTACTGTTTCCAATAATTTGGGTGCTATTGTCTCACATCTAAAGATTTTATGCAATGTTCTTGCAAATTCCACACATTTATTATTATCACCATGGTTAACGATTATCCTTTCTGGTCTCTGTTTTAATCTTGACAAGTAATTGATCAATTGTTTATAATCACTGTGACCAGAAAGACCTGTAACAGTTAAAACTTCACAGTTTATTGGTATAGCTATAGTTTTTCCATTTTCTTCCATAGGTATTTCCTTCCATCCCTTTTGTATTCTTCTTCCTAATGTTCCTTCTCCTTGGAAACCAACAAAAACAAGAGAGTTCCTGCTATCTTCTGCTATATTCTTTAACCACCAGATTGATGGCCCACCGGTTAACATTCCAGAGGTTGCAATCACAACACAAGGTTCTTTACTTTCTATAACTTTTCTCCTCTCTTCTTCACAACCTATTCTCTTAAATATTTTGTTAGTGAAAGGGTTTATCCCTTTTTGAAGAATTAGTCTTTGTAACTCTTTATTAAAATATTCTGGATAAGCAGTATGAATTGCAGTAGCATCCCAAACCATACCATCAAGATAAACAGGGTACTCAAAACCAGCTCTTGAAAGTATGACCATAACATCTTGGCTTCTCTCTACAGCGAAGCTTGGAATTAAACAAATACCTTCTCTTTCAACCGTTCTTTTACATATTTCTACTAGTTGAGATTCTGCTTCTTGTCTTCTTGGTTGTATATCTTCTTTCGAACCATAAGTACTTTCTATCACCACAGTCTCAGCTCTTTGAAAATCTGTGCTTGCAGGTTCGAAAAGAGCTGTCCTATCGAACTTTATATCTGAAGTGTACAAGACATTATGTAATCCTTCGCCTATATGAACATGAACTAAACTTCCACCTAAAACATGGCCTGAATTTAGCAAAGTTAATCTCATATCTGGAGTTATATCTGAAACTTCTCCATATTCTAAGCAGACAGAATGCTTCACAGCTTCTTTAATATCTTTTGTAGAATAAGGTGGTGTTTTTCCTTCTCTTTGCATTAATTCTATATAATCCATACAAAGCAGTACCATCAAATCTCTTGTTGGTTCAGTTAAGTATATTGGTCCATCATAGCCAATTTTATACAAATAAGGAACAAAACCGCAATGATCCATATGAGCATGTGAAACTACTACAGCATTCAAATGCTTAACATCAAATTCTGGAACATTTAAGTAGGGGTATTCATTAGTTCCAGGCTTTATACCACAATCTAAGAGCACTTTGCTTTCAGGTGTTTGTAATAATATTGCAGATCTTCCAACTTCTCTGAACCCACCAAGAGCAGTTAATCTTATCCATTCTGTAGGTTTCCAACCACTATGAATCGAGTTACCTATTTTGTTCAAAAAATCTTTTCTAAATTTTGAATTTTTATGTATTAAATTTCTTAGAACTTTTACTACATCAGAACTTATGACTGGTGCTCTTTTAACTATAGGTGACCAGAATATTTTCTTTTTTATTTCTCTTAAAGTTTCTCCACCTTTCCCTATCACTAAGCCCGGTTTTTCTGCTTCTATAGTTACAACTCCAAATTCAGGCTCAAATTCTATGTCTTGAATACCTGCTTCAGGTGGTACTATTTTTTTAATTAATTCTAAGGCTTCTTCTGGATCTACACATATGGAAGGATCTGGCCTTAAGATTATTCTTTTTTTCAAGTTAGAAACTAACTCTTTTATCACTTTAGGCTCTGAAGCAAAAAATTCTTTGTTTTTTGTATAAAGGACAATTTCACAACCTTCAAACCTAATATCAGAAATGTTAGCATCCTTCGGTAAGCTATTCTTAATTTTACTAAATAGCTCACTAGCTTTTTCTTCTACCATAAAATCACTTAAGCCTAGAATTTTAGCTTATTCTCATAAATACTTCTTTATTTCTTGTTCTTTCAACTCTCTATAACCATTCTTATCAATTACAGCAACGCTAAATCCTTTACCACCAGATCCTGTATCTCTTTCTATAGCAGCTTTAATAGCCTTTATAACGAGTCCTATTGCTTCTTCTGTTGTCATATTCTCTTTAAACTCAGCTTCTAAAACACCGTAAGCAAAGGGAGAACCAGAACCAGTTGAATAATACTTATCTTTTACATCAAACCCACCAAAAGGATCAAATGAATAAAGGCCCGGCTTTGTATCGTAACCAGCAAGTATCAATTGATTTAAGTAAGGGAAGTATTTTGAACCTTGTAATATATTCGAAAGTAAATTTGCCGCAGCATTTAAAGTTATGGGGCCTCTTTCTAACTTATAAAGTTTGAATTGAGCTTTTAATAGCCTGACAAGAGATAAAGCATCACCGACAACACCAGCTATTGTCATGCCAATGTGCTCATCCAACTTATATATTTTTTTGGCTACTTTTGATTCTACCATACCTCCTAAAGTAGATTTTTGCTCAGCTGCTATAACAACAGCATCCTTTCCAATCACTCCAACTGTTGTTGTTCCAGTTTTTAGGGCTTCCATGAATTCACCAGAACCCGTAAACAATTATGATTATTTACCATTAACATATATAAAGATTATGGTTAATTTTAGTAAGCTCTAGCAAAGTATACAACTTCTTTTGCTTTTTTGCCACAAAATACGCAATTAGAAAATATTTTTTCCTTTTCAAAAGGTATACATCTTATAGTTGCACCAGTTTCTTCTTTTATTTTAACTTCACACTCTTCTGAACCACACCAACATGCTTTAATGAAGCCTCTCTTATTTTTCATTATTTCCTTAAATTCTTCAAAATTTTTTGCAATATAAACATGTTCTTCAAAAAACTTTTTTGCTCTTTTAAAAAGATCTTTTTGTATTTCTTCTAGCGAATCTTCAATTTTTTCAATTTCACTTTCTTTTATCACTTTCCTTTCTCCTGTGTCTCTTCTGAAAATTGTTATAGAATTTTTTTCTATATCAATTGGTCCTATTTCAACTCTGAGAGGAACTCCTTTTAGCTCCCATTCATTAAATTTAAATCCAGGCGTGTATTGTTCCCTTTCATCGAGAAAAACTCTGATACCTTTTTCTTCTATTTTTTTCTTAATTTCTCTACACTTCTCAAGAACTTTTTCTTTTGTATCACTTTTGTATATAGGAATTATAACTACTTGATAAGGGGCAATTTTAGGTGGTATTATTAAACCTTTATTATCACCATGGACCATTATCAAGGCACCTATTAATCTTGTTGAAACACCCCAAGAAGTTTGCCAAACATACTTTTTCTTCTCATCTTTATCTAAAAAGGTTATTTCAAAAGGTTTTGAGAAATTTTGCCCTAAACAATGAGAAGTTCCCATTTGTATAGCTTTGCCATCTGGCATCATAGCTTCAAGCGTTGTTGTATAGAGAGCACCTTTAAATTTTTCTCTTTCGCTCTTTTTTCCTATAATAACAGGAATTGCTAATTGTTCTTCAATTAATTCTTTATAAATGTTCAACATTTTCATCACTTCTTCATCTGCTTCTTCTTTCGTTGCATGAGCTGTATGGCCTTCTTGCCACAAGAATTCTTTAGTTCTCAAGAAAGGTTTTGCAGCTTTTGTTTCCCATCTCACTATGTTACACCATTGATTAACTAAGAGTGGAAGATCTCTGTAACTTCTTATCCATTTTGAAAAAGTATAGTACATTATAGTTTCTGATGTTGGTCTTATAGCAAGCCTTTCTCCAAGTTCGCTATTTCCCCCAATAGTTACCCATGCACATTCTGGTTTAAAACCTGAGAAGTGCTCTGCTTCTTTTTCAAGAAGAGATTCAGGAATAAATAATGGGAAGTAAACATTTGAATGGCCAGTTTCTTTTATTTTTTTATCTAAATAATTCTTAATATTTTCCCAAATTGAGTAAGAGTATGGAGTAAAAACTATACAACCCTCTACTGGTGATTGCTCTGCTAATTTTGCTTTTTTTATAACTTCTAAATACCATTTTCCAAAATTTTCATCTTTTTTAACAGTTAAACCTAATTCTTTACTCATAAAACTACAACTCCCCTTTCTAAAACTTTAGCATTTGAAAATTTTATTAAATAGCCTATTAATTTTTCTAAACTATCATTTATATACTCTATCGTTATTTCTGGGGGTGTATAAAACGTTAATAAAGCTTTTTTTGTTTCTTCTGTTATTTTTGTCAATTCACAAGAGCTTGAAGAATATCCTAAGTCCAAGATTTTTTCTTCATCACTCACCACTAACTCGTTACCATTTAGTATCATCACACCCTTACTTCCAATTGCTACAAATTTTTCTCCTTTTTTAGCTCTCCTTACTTTTAAATTTCCTGAAATTTTTTCTAAGTCATGAGCTCCTACTGATAAACCAGTTTGAATTGAAGCTAAATTAAAAGAATCAACAACGTTATTAATAAAGTACAAATCTTTCCCTAGTAAAATCCTCCTTAAAAGGGCTTCACTACTAGGCCTTAATTTAGTAGGATCCATTTTGAACTCCCACCAAAGCTTCCTATAAGCTTTAACTATTTTATCCTCTTTCAAATCTTCAACTTTTAACTTTTTCCTTAACTTGAGACTTTCTTCTTTTATTAAAAGCTTCAATTTTTCAGGCGATTCTCTAACTCTAACGTTTAGGATTACGTAACCACACTTTAGATTCTTCCCCTTTAAACTATCTTCAACTTCTACTTTCATAGAAATCACTAAAAATTATTTTATAAAGGACTTTAATCAGAACTCTCAGTTTAATGGTTGGCTTTTCATCACACTCACTAAAATTTTTATTATTTTGAATCTTATAAATTTATCGATAAAACTTTATTAGTTTTTCCTCCTATTTTATTTTCAGTGGTTTTATGTTAATTGGAATTTTTTCTGACTCTCATTGTGGTTTTAAGTACAGAGAAGAAAGAGGAGAAGACAGTTTCATTGCTTTAAACGAAGCTATAGAAAAAACTTTAGATTGTGATTTAATACTTATTGCTGGAGATTTGTTTGATAAGAGGGTTCCAAAACCTGAAGTTTTTGCAAAAGTAGCAAGAATACTTAACAAGGCACAAAATATACCAACTAAGACAAAATTCATAAGTTTTTTGAATAAAGATGAAAAAGAAATATCTCCTTCCACTTTAAGAGGAATACCCATAATAGCAATTCATGGAACTCATGAAAGAAGAAGTAGACATTTGATTAACCCAATTCAAGCCTTGGAGCACGCTGGTTTACTTATTTATCTTCATTGTGCTACTGCAATTTTTGAGATAAATGGTGAAAAAGTTGCTATTCATGGAATGAGTGGTGTGCCAGAAAGGTATGCTAAAGATTGTTTAGAAGAATGGAATCCAAAACCTGTTCCAAATGCTGTCAATATAATAATGCTTCATCAAAGTATTTCCCCTTATATTTATTCCCCTTTAGAACCACCTTCTCTCAAATTGGAAGATCTACCAAAAGGTTTTGATCTTTATGTTCTAGGCCATATCCATTGGCATGATTTAAAAGATTTTGGAAAAGGTAAACTTCTTTTACCTGGTAGTTTAATACCAACAACTATTCACAAAATTGAATCAGAACAAAAGAAACTTATTCATAAGTTTGACGGTTCTTTAATTTCTATTCCTTTGGAAAATCAAAGAAAAATAATATGGAAAGAATTTGACTATATTCCTGGTATAAAAAACAGTATTGAAGACTTTTTGTCAACTATACCCTCTTCTAAACCTAAACCTATAGTTAACATAAGAGTTAAGGGCCAGCTTCCAAAAGATAAAGTCTTACCTAGTTTTGCTGATTTGGAAGAAAAATTCAGCAAAAAATTCATCTTAAACATAAATAAGAATATTCAAGTAGAAGAGATAAAAGAGCAAATAGAATTGTTAAAAATGTTAAAAAGACAAAATCTTTCACCAGAAGAACATGGTTTAAAAATTTTACAAGAGAACTTGAAGCAAGTTAACTGTGGGATTAAAATTGAAGAAATATTTGAGCATCTTGTAGATGGTAACCTTGATCTTTTATTTAACCTTTTAATGGGTGAAAGAAGTGATAACAAAAGTTAAACTAAAAAACTGGCGTTCTCACTTAAATACTGAACTTAACTTAAGCGAAGGAACAAATTGCTTTGTAGGAGCAATAGGAACAGGAAAAACTTCTATTCTTGATGCTATATGTTTCGCATTCTTTGGAACTTTCCCTCAGTTACAACAAAGGAAAGTTAAATTAGAAGATGTGATAATGAAGAAACCTGTGAAACAAGATGAAGCTGAAGTCTCAGTAGTTTTTGAAATAAATAATGATGAATGGAGTGTAAAAAGGATAATAAGAAAGGGAAGAACAACAGCTGAGTTAAGGAAGAATGGAGAATTAGTTGAAGGCCCTCAACCTTCAAGAGTTACAAATGAATTAGAAAAAGTACTTAAAGTTAACTATGAGCTCTTTTCAAGGGCCATTTATTCTGAACAAAACCAGTTAGATATGTTTTTAACTATACCAAAAGGAAAAAGGATGAAGAAAATTGATGAACTTTTATCTATAGATAAATTTGAAATCGCTAGAGCAAACACTAAATCTTTAATAAATAAATTCCGTACTTCATTAAACGAAAGGCTCAAAATGGTGCAAAATTTGGAATTAGATGAAAATATAAAGAAACTAGATTCTCTAAAAGAAGAATTCTTTAAGCTAGTTAAAGAAAGAGAAAAAATGGCCAAAGAACTTACAAACATTAAAAAAAGGAAAGAAAAAGCTGAAAACAGAATAGCTTCTTTAAAAGAAATTCAAAAGAGGTTACAAGAGATAGAAGAAAATGTAAAAAAATTCACAGCACTTTCAGAACTTGTAGAAAAAGAAATAGAAAAAATTAAGGAAGAACTTGTGGAAGTGGCTGAAAAAACTGATGAAGATTTGAGAAGAGAACTAAAAGAAATAGAGAAAAAAATTTCAGATTTATCTTCTAACTTGGAAAAAGAGAAAAGAGAGCTTGAAAAATTAAGAGAAAATTATGCTAAAGAAGATGCTTTATTAAATCTTTTGGAAAAAGAGAAAATCCCACGCTTAGAAGAATTTGTTAGAGAATTGGAAAATATTTCTTCTTACTTGAAGAAACATCCTGTGAAAAAAATAAAGTCTGAAATTTCTAAAAATAAAGTTTTGCTAGAGAAAAAACAAATAGAAGTTCAAAGATGCTCTATTAAAGTTACAGAATTAGAAGATAGTGTTAATAGTTTGAGTGTTGCAGGTAGTGTGTGTCCTGTTTGTGATTCAAAATTAACTAAGAGAAAAAAAGAAAAGATATTAACTAAAAGGAAAAAAGAGATAGAAAAGTTTAAAAGAGAAATCAAAAAATTAAAGCCTGAAATAGAAAAATTGAAAGAAAGTTTAGATGAATTAGAGAAAAAGCTTGAAAAAAGTGAAAATTTTCAAAGACGTTTTGAAGAAATAAAGGATTGTAAAAAAGAACTCAAAAAGCTTACAGAAGAACATAAAAAGTTAAAATCAAGCGTTAGAACTTATGAAACTCAAAGGAGAATGTTTGAAAAAAATATTTCAATATTAGAAAATGAATTGAAAGAATTGAAAGAAAAAAAGGAAAAATTAAGAGAGTTTTTAGAAAAGAAAGAGGAAGTTGAAGAAAAGTTGAATCTTTTGAAAGAATATAAACAAATTTTAAACTCTCTTAATATAGAGAAAGAAAAATTCTCATCATTCTCACCCTCTCTTTTGGAAGAATCTGATAAAGAACTTAAAGCTTTAGTTGGTTTGGAAAGAGAACTTGAAACTAGAATAGAAGAAATTTCAAAAAGGTTGGAAGATAAACAGAATTTTTTAAACGAAGTTGAAAACAAAAAGAAAATGCTGGAAAATTATAAGTTAGAAATAAAGAAAATTGAAGGTATAATAGAACAGTTGCAGCTTTTGGAAAATGCTTTAATAGCAACGCAAGAGCAACTTAGAAAAGATTTTGTTTTGGCTGTTAACCAAGCTATGCAAACTATATGGGGAGATCTTTACCCTTATAAAGATATTTATAATATAAGGCTAAGCATAGAAAGTGGTGATTACGTTTTGCAATTACAAGACTCTACTGGTTGGATACCTGCTGATGGTATTGCATCCGGGGGTGAAAGAAGTATAGCATGTCTTGCATTAAGGATAGCTTTTTCCCTTGTTTTAGCTCCTCAACTCAAGTGGCTTGTTCTAGATGAGCCAACTCATAACCTTGATAATAAAGCTGTAGAAGAACTTGCTAACGTTTTAAGAGAAAGAATAACTAATCTCGTTGAACAAGTTTTCATCATTACTCACGATCCTACCTTGGAATCTGCTGTTTCAGGTTATCTTTACAGATTCGAAAGGGATAAAGAGAAAGATGGTTTTACTAGAGTAAAACTGGTAAGCACTCCTGATTTATTATGAAAATAAAATTTTTAGATGATTGTGCTTTATTCATTAAGAATTCTTTAGTTATAGCAGACTTGCATATTGGAATAGAGTATGAAATGTTTAAGAATGGTATTGTGATACCTTCACAAGTTGAAAGGTTAGAAAAAAGAATAGATTCAATGATTAAAAAAACTAAAGCGAAGAAACTTATAATACTTGGAGACATAAAACATAAAGTTCCTGGAATAACTTGGCAAGAATACAAAGAAATACCGAGTTTTTTTAAACACTTTTCAAAGTTGAAAGTAATTTGTGTGAAAGGAAATCATGACAGCTTTTTAGAAAGACTTGCACCAAAACACGTTGAAATATACAGTTCAAAAGGTTTTTCCTTTAGTGAATTTGCTTTCCTTCATGGCCATGCTTGGCCATCAAAAAAGTTATTAAAATGTAAGTACCTTATCATTGCTCATGTTCATCCAGCTATAGAGTTTTGGAGTGGTAGATTCAGGAGTGTAGAACCTTGTTGGCTTCGTTGCGAAATAGATAAAGAAAAGTTAGAAAAGAAGTATGGAGTTGAGAGTAATTTAAAGCACGGTATAATTATGCCTGCCTTTAACCATTTAATTGGTGGCATGGCCTTTAATTCTGAAAACTTTGAGCCTTTAGGACCTTTACTTAAAAATAAAATTTTGAAATGGGAGAATGCTGAAGTTTACCTTTTGGATGGTACCTATTTAGGAAGTTTAGACAAACTTAAATAACTTTTATAGATCCATTTCTTCCTATACTTAGTTGTAACTCATCTCTAAATACTTTTACAAACCCGTTTTTTATTTCTATTTCATTTCCCTCTTCTATTCCTTCACTTTGTCTTCCCCATAAAACTAACTTTATACTTCCACTATCATCTTTTATCTTAGCTTCAGTTAAAGTAGTTACTGTTCCAAATCTGGTTAGGATCTCTTTTTCTTCGCTTAACTCTACAACTTTGGCCTTAACGTTTACATTATTCATCCCATTTCTTAGTTCAGCTATTTTCATAATACCCAAGTAAATAGATGTTTTAAAGCTTATAAATTTATCATAAAACACTTCCTAGCAGGTAAATTAACAAGAGAAGTAATGCAATTATAAGGTATTCTCCTAAACCACCAGTTTTTATAGGGCCATTAAATCTTGGCTTTTTTATAGGCCAGAAAGGCATGATTCCCCTATGAGTTAATGAATCTGAAATCAAATGAGATATAAAACCAATAGATAAAGCAATAGCAGAAAATTTATCTAAGCCTAGTTTGAATCCAAGAAATAAAATTATTATTAAAAACCATATATTATGAAAAATTTTTCTATGCATACCTTTTATTTTCATATCAATATCTGGAAGTAAAGCACCAAAAAATGCAAAAAATGCCATGTAAATTGGGAAATTTAGCACTAAACCTAAAATTAAGAAAGCTAGGAAAGCGAATATAATGTGTGTTACTTTTTCCATAAAAATATATAAAAAACTTATAAATTAATTCAACAAATTCCTTTTATGAAAATTTTAGCTGTACTATCAGATGTTGATGGAACTATAATTCCTTTAGATAGTGTTGTTAAATGTTTGAAAGATACTTGCAAACATTTTAAAGTGAGAATTTTAACAAAGAAAGAGATAATGGAAAAAACTATAGGTTACAAATTAACTGAAAGTATACCCCTTCTTATTCCAGAAACAAAAGGTTTTATAAAAGAATTTACGAAGTATTATGAAAAACTTTATGTTAAAGAATATAAAAAGTATGCTAAACCGTTTTCTTATGTTAAGCCAACTTTTAAGATTTTGAAAAGAAAAAAAATTAAGGTAGGGATAGTCACAACAAAAAAACATAGTGAAGCTAAAGCAATATTAGATGGTTACAAAATACCTTACGATATAATTGTTGGTAATGATGATGTGAAAAAAAGAAAACCAGATCCTGAACCAGTTTTTAAAGCATGTAAATTGTTAAAAGTAAAACCAAAAAACTGTATTTTTGTTGGTGATCACCCTTTTGATATGAAAGCTGCAAAAAGTGCAGGTTGTATAGCAATAGGCACTTTAACAGGATGGGGGAAAAAATTAGATTTAAAAAAAGCTGGCGCTGATTTTATTATAAAAAATTTAAAAGATTTGGACAAATTAATAGAAAGGTGGTCAAATTCAAAAAATTTTTTATAACAACTGCGATAGATTATCCAAACTCAAAACCTCATTTAGGACATGCTTATGAGAAGATAATAGCAGATGTAATAGCAAGATGGCATAGAATGCTTGGTGAAGATGTTCTTTTTGTTACTGGGACAGACGAACATGGTTTAAAAATCGAAAAAGCAGCAAGAAATGTTGGGAAAGCTCCCAAAGAGTTTGTTGATGAAATGTCTGGTTACTTCAAGGAAATGTGCAAGAAGCTAAATATATCTATAGATGATTTTATAAGAACAACTCAAATGAGACATATAAAAGTAGTTGAAGAAATAATTAAGAAAATATTTGAAAATGGTGATATTTACAAAGATTTTTACGAAGGATTGTACTGTGTTTCTTGTGAAGCGTTTTACACTCTAAAAGATACTATAGATGGCAAATGTCCAATTCATAAGAAAAAGCTAGAATTATTAAAAGAAGAATCTTACTTTTTCAAATTAAGTAAATATGAAAAAGAGATTATAAATCATATAAATAAAAACGAGAGTTTCATAATTCCAAAAGAGAGAAAAAATGAAATCTTAAATAGGCTTAAAAAAGGCTTAAAAGATTTAAGCATTTCAAGAATTTCAGTTGAGTGGGGAATACCTTTGCCTTTCGACTCTAAACACATTCTTTATGTATGGATTGATGCTCTTTTAAATTACATTTCAGTTCTAGGTTATCCGAATGAAAAGTTTAAGAAGTATTGGCCTCCTGACGTTCAAGTTATAGGAAAAGATATAAACTGGTTTCATACAGTAATATGGCCTTCTTTGTTACTCTCAATTGGCTTAGAGTTGCCTAAAACTATTTTTATTCACGGTTTCATAAAAGTCAAAGGAGAAAAGTTATCTAAATCTCTTGGTGTTACTGTAGATCCTTTTTATCTCGTTGAAAAATATGGTGCTGACCCTCTGAGATATTTTTTGTTAAGAGAAATACCTTCTGGAGAAGATGGTAATTTTTCAGAAGAAGCTCTTAAAAATAGGATAAACTCTGAACTTGCAGATGATCTCGGAAATCTTGTTAACAGAGTTTTAGCTTTAGTTGAGAAAAATTTTGATGGTGTAATACCTAAGCCTTATGGAAGTGGAAAATTAAAGAAAGTTGCTCTGAATGTTTTAAAAGCAATAAAAAATTCTATGGATGAGTTTCAGTTTCACAATGCACTTAACGATTTATGGTATTTCATAAACGAAGCAAACAAATATATAAATGAAACAAAACCTTGGGAAATAAAAGAAAAAGATAAACTTGGAGGGATACTTTACGAACTTTTAGAATCTTTAAGGTTCATTTCTATTCTTCTTTACCCTTTCATGCCTTCTACATCTGAAAAAATAGCTGAACAGCTTGGATTAGAAAAAGTTTTCTTATTAGAGAATTTGAAATGGGGCCGTCTAAAACCTGGAAAAAAGATTAAAAGAGGAGAGATATTGTTCAAAAAAATTAACCCCTAGCAACATGAGCGAAACTTGGAGTTACGATAACCCAATCTTCATCTATTCCTGCTATGTCACCATTCATAGCAATGCAAGTTTTTCTTAGCTTGTCTATAGCTCTTTTTAATTCTGAAATATCTTTTTCTCTTAAACCCTTTATTTTTACTAAAACTATTGAACCCTCTCTGATTAATTTTTGTATTCTATCTGAGTCTGAAAAATCGTCAAGTTTATCAACCTTTATAGGTATTTTTCCAGAAGGTGTTTCTACACTACTCGTATCTAATTCAATAAACTCTTCCTCTTTCAATTCTTTAACCCCTCTGCCAAACAATCTTTCAAAGACCATTCTTTATCCCTCCAAAAAATATTATAATTTTAATTATATCTAAAGATATAAATAGATATTGTAATTTTCAAATTAACTGTCTTAAATGTGATTATTTCCAAGTACTTCATTTAGATATTGTTTAATAATTTTTTGCAGAATTTCTAATTCACTTTGTTTCCGCCTTAAGTATAAACTAAAATAAAAAAGAGACAATGAAAAAATAAAAAATAATTTTAATGTTTCAGCATCAAGAAAAGGTAAAGTATTGTATAGTTGGAAATACTTGCTATTCATTTGAATTAGATCACTATTATAATTCTTTTTATGATACCATATCAAACAGCTGATAATTAAATTTGCAACTTCAAGTTCTGCTGCGCCATAACGTAAATATTCAAAATCAATTAAAAGAAAATTGTTATTTCTTTTTACAATATTTCCAATATGGAGATCTCCATGTAAGAGACTGTATCCGTTGGTTGGTTTCCAATCCTTTAAACGTCTTGTCATATTTTTAAGATGTTTAAGCAGAGTAGTGAATGTTTTATCTTTTAATAATGACCATGGAGGTTGCTGAATCAATGTATTTCTAATCAACTTTTTAAATTTATTAAAAATATATGGGACGTATCTTTGGTTATTAACCGTATTTTTCAAACTATAAGCTCCGTAATACTTATAAATTCCTTCAGTAAAAACCTCTTTCTTGGTTTTATGTAGAGGTATTAGAAGATTAAGGTAAATTTTGCGGAATTTATAGGGTTCAAAATCTTTGGGCTCAATTGGTTTACATCGCTCTATATAATAATACTCATTTGTGATATTTTTTACGTGAGGTATCAATTTTGGTTTTAATTGCATTAAATATTTTAAATTCTCAATTTCTCTTATTTCTTTCACACGCTTTTTTATCCATTTATTTTCAGAGTGTTGCTTGGACCCTTTCATAAACATGTTTCAAAATAATTTTGAAAGCAGCACAATAATAATCTTTTTTGAAATAATTACCGTAATAATAAAGAGCTCGGCCGGGGCACCCACCAAAACAATAATGTGAAACTTCACAATTCTTACAATCTTTCCTTGAAAGAATTTTCCATCTTTTTAAGAATTGTTTTGCTTTAGGGGTGTTTAGAAGAGACACTAAATCGTCTTTTTTTATATTGCCATATAAAAAGTCTGGTATATTACGTAATCGAGCACAATGCCATAAATTACCATTCATATCAAAAGAGACAAAACGGTTAGAACAATTTTTCATAAAACTACAGATAGTTAATTTTTCAAGCGGTTTTATAAATCGAGCAATTAAATTAGCAAAATCGCTAATTAAATAAGCTTTTGTCTCAGTATCTTCGAACCAAATATCGAAAAGTTTACAAAATGCTGTAGCATACTCCAATGGGGAAATAAGAAGATCTCTAGAAAGGGAATATTTTGTTTGAGAAATTGGTCTAATGTTAAATGGGATTTTATATTTCTTAAAAAACTTGTAAATAATATCTACATTATTTATGTTACTTCTACTCAAGGTAACAAGGCAGCCAAAATGGATACCAGCTTTTCTTAACTTTTTGAGATTTCTAAATATTAGAGAAAAAGAACCTTTACCATTTTTTAAAACTCGATTTTGATCATTTATTAAACCTGGACCATCTAAACTTATTCCAACCTTTACCTTAAATTTTTTGAATAAACGAATAAAATTGTTATTGATTAAAGTGCCGTTAGTTTGTACTTTTGGTTCAATCAAATAATTTTTTTCTTTAAAATAATTTAGTATACGTTCCCAATTCTCAATATTAATTAGAAGAGGTTCTCCTCCATGAAAGAAGAAGGCTGTAGGAGTAAACTTATTATATCTCATAACCTGATCTATGAATTTAAACAATAAAGGAATTCTTAAACTAAATTCTTCATTAAGTTTTTCAATATCCGGAAAACTTTTATAAGCTGACCCCGCATAACAATATTTACACGCCATGTTACAGTTATCTGTCATGTGTATTATCGGAGTGAGGTAATTCATAGTTCAAAACCCCTCTTATTTAATTCTTGTTTTATACGAGTTATTGTATCATCAATTATTAACGAATGCTTTCCAATTTTTGTTTCAATTTTCTCTATATCTTTAAGAAATTCTCGTAGAATTTCTATGATTTGTGGAATTATAGGCTCCATATCCTTAAGGTCTCGTGGCAGTTTCCTTTTTAATTTAAAGTATAGCGCTACCGGATAAGTCAAGCAGCGGTGAGTTATGTCAAAATTTAGGTCGGCTAAATCATCAGCGAGTAAGATGAAAGAAAAATAATTTATGAATAATTTTTTGATAATTAAAGGATTATATCTTTTTAGGTCTTTTTTGCATAATTCCAAAGGAAATAATAGTAAAATACTTTTTCTATAAATTTTCTTTTTTGAACCATATTTTGAAATATAATGTTGTGGATTTAACCATTTCTTCTCAAGTATCAAATAATGAGTTTGTTTCTTATAGTACTCAAAAAAGAGAGAAACAATATCCATTTTAAATGATTTTAAATATTCAAAATAGCGGATAAGGAGATATGTATATATTAGGGAAGCTCTAGCTCTCGTAGATGAATTATTTTCTAAAGAATCAAGTGTTTTATCTAAGAAAAAAGCAGAGGTATAGAGAAAAGAATTATGTAAGAAGAAATCGGAACTAGATTCTAGAGGGCCATTAAAAAATTCTATTAAAGGATAAAGAACTTGAAAACAAGTTCTCCATGTAAACTTTCTAGATTCTGAAAAAAATTTACTATCTGGATGTATCAAACCTTTCTTTATTAGATCATAAAAAACGATGTCCATATGTTCCAAACATAAATTTCTAATTTCCAGAACCTCCTTTTTCATATTATCAATCCAACAGTAGAGCAATAACAGTTCCATTTTTGATTAATTTTGGTATATTTTTGAGAAAACTACCAAACTCCGGAATCTTCCCATTCACTATGTACTTCTGAATAGGAAGTGAGTTGTTCCAAAGTTGTCATATCTTCCAATTTTTTAACCACCTCTTGAACTTTTGGGTTTTTTGAACTTTTAATGGTTTCATAAGGTATTTTTAAAGTTTCATTTTTGTTAGGCTGATTATAAGATTCTTGATTGCTACCATATACCGTTTCAGTTTTTTCATAATCTTCTTTTGGAGTATCGTTAGTGATAATTTCAAAGTATGTTTTATCTCCTTCCATTTTCATCCTCCTTTTACTTCTATTGAGTAGTTGATTCAAAAAATTTAAATTGTTTATTTTTTAATTATATAATATGCAAGTTGCAAAAAATTTACCAAGCAAATTAATTAGAAAAATAATAGAAGGGAAAAAACAGGATGTGAACAGCAAATATTTTATGATCGATTGTATTTCAAAAACAATAAAAATATTAGGTAATCCTACTAGGAAAAAAATATTTTTTGAATGTTTGAATTCACCCCAAGAGTTCAATAAAAATCCAAAAATACTTTATCACTTAAGAGTATTGGAAGATTATGGCCTTCTTAAGTATACTACTAAAGGTTATATGGCTACAAATTTTGGAAAGCAAATTTGGAGTGGAATAAGTAAATTAGTTATTATACCCAAATCTTACCTTGCTATGAAGGTGCTATTATCCCTAATTAAACCAAAAAAATTTTCAGAACTGAAAAAAGAACTGAAAATTAATGAAGGATCTCTTTTTAGAGCAATAAATTTTCTTATGAAAAACAAATTAATTCTTCAAAAAGATGGAAGTTATGCTCTTTCTCCCTTAGTTGATTTGTCAAAACTTTCTTTACTTATTTCTAAATACACAGAGCTAGTTAGGAATATTTCTTATGATTCAATTTCAGGATCTATTACTTTTCCCAAAGAAAAAGAAGTTGAAATTTTAGATTTGTTTGAGACAGAAAAACATAAAAAGAAAAAATTTTGGAGAGAGGAGGATTTAATTAAAAATCATATAATCATTTCTTGTTCTTATACTTCCCATTTTGAGATTGAAAAAATAACTGATAACATCTTAAAAGAATTTTGTGGTTCAGTTGATTTGACACGCGTAAAACTACTTCATTCTTATGAAAAAAATACAATAAAACTTGCTTATGAAATAAAATATATTACATGTTTACAGAAATTGTTAGACTTGCTTCATTTACATGGGTGGCGTGTTTTTGATTCTTTATTAATCGAAGATATAAACTTTCCTAAAAAATTTATCAAAAAATTCGATGGTCCAAAATTCGGGAAAGAAGGAATAAGGAAACTACTTAATATAAAAGATAGGCCAATTTTGCAAGCTGGCCTTTTACCTGAAGAAAGCTTTAATGTTCAAAATATTAAAGACTCGATTAAAAAATTATTTGTTGCTGGTGTTGATGAAATTTCAGAAAGTTTCGCAGTTTTAGACGATCTAAAAACTTTTAGGAAAAGGGTTGAAACGATTACTCAAATACTTGATGAAATAAAAAGCAACTGTGGGCAAAAAATTTATTATTTTTATATTTATGGCAATGAATATGAGGAAAGATTAGACATTTTGAAAGAAGTAAAAAGTAAAAATATTGGTATTATGGTTTCACCAATTACTGTTGGTTTTCCCCTAGCATTTAGGATTATAAAAAATTGTAATTACCCCGTTCAGATTCACTTGACCTTGATTGCACCTTTTATTAAGTATGCTAAAAGGAGAATTTCAAAAGAGGGCGAATTACTTCCAGGCTTTGGGGCAAGTATAAATGTGTTACTTAAATTTTTTGTGTTACTAGGGGCGGATGAAATCCCTTTGGAATCACCTTTTCGAGGACATTATGAATGGTGGGAAACAAAAATTCGGTATACTATTTTAAATGAGTATTTTAAAGAATTGAAATCTCCACTCCCAGTTTTATTTGGTAAAATAACTCCAGCTAATACATTAACTTTAATTAAAAATCTTGGTAAAGATGTTGCTATTAAATTTCGGGCTTGTGATGTAATTAAGCTTGAAAAAGTAGGCTTTAGTATAGAGAGATCAATAAATGCTTTCAAGCAAGCAATAGAAATAGCTTTTTCTAAAGAAAAGGAAATTACAAGTGAAAAATATAAAGATTATATAGACTCTCTCAAATTTTATAGAAGTTTTGAGAAGGAGTAACATTATTTCTGCAAACTTTCTAGAATAGAAACTATGTTCCATACTTGAATTCTAGTGTAAGTAGGTATGTTAGGATCATTTGTTATTTCATCCATATAAGATATAACAGCATTAATCCTTATTGCAGCATCTTGGCTTTCATCTTTAAGAATTTTTATAGATTCTTCACACTTTGCCCTAATGTTTCTTGGAACAGACCTATCGTTAACAATTTGTTGTAAAAGAGAGATGACATTCTCAAACATGATAAACACCTTTTCATAAGCATCATACTTCATAAGTTTATGTTTTTATGTTTAAATTGTTTTCCATATAAATTTAATCATGAAATTTAATGAGGCTAAATTAAATGAAAGTAAACGCATCCTTTTAGAGGCTTATGAAAATGAGAATTTCATATTTTCAGAATTTAGAGAAACTTTTAAGCTACCCCCAAACATTAAAAAAGGTTCAAAAGAACATGCCCTATACTTATTTTTCGTAGCACCTGCAACTTATTATGCTGATTCAGAAGTTTTGTGGAAAAATTTTGAAAATTTTTATAGTAAACATCCAGAATTTTTTGACCCTAACTATATAGTTGAAAACTTTTTCAAAACTGAAGGAAAAATAATTGATTCTAGGAAAAGAAAGTTAAAGAGTGTTATAGCTGAAAATTTGCATCATGGGTTCTCATCGGAAATAGCACTTAGATGGTATGAAAATTCTTTAAAGCTTTACAATGATTATGCAGGAGACCCTCGTGAAATTTTTAGAAATGTTTTTAATGCAAAGGATGCACTAGAAAAGTTAGATGTAAACAAGAAGAAAAGTAATAGGTTTCGAGGTTTTGGCCAAAAAACTGGAAATTTATTACTGATGTGGTTTTCAAGAGGAGGTTTTTTGGAAGAAGAATTTGATATTTACAGTATAGAGGTTCCTTTTGATAAACATGCTATTAACTTTTCTGTTGGACATGAAATAATTAAAGTTTTTGGAGAACCGCATAAAAGAGAATTTATTAATTTTGCTAAAGAAAATTTTAAGAAAAATTTTATGGAAGATAAAACTGATCCAAGAGAATTTACTGATGCTCAATGGATACTTGGTTCTAAAGTTTGTATTCTTAACAATTGTAAAGAAGCAGTACAAAAAAAGTGTCCCTTTAGTGAGTCATGTAGGTATAAATTAGATAGTTCGTCTTATTATGAATTTGGGAGAATAAAAGTTATTGAAAATGTTATTTAGCTTTTTGTTTTTTAATTATTTCTTCTAGCTTTTCTTGAGATTCTTTCAATTTTTCCTTTATCCTTTCTTCTTGCCTCTTTAAACTTTTTAACCTAAGTTCTATTGTTTCTTTCTTTTCATTTAACTCTTTTTCCAATTCTCCTTTTTCTCCTTTCACTAATATTGGCCCTACAGCCTTGTAAACATCTTCATTTTTAACTTTCTTTAACTCTTCTAGAGCTTTGTCTATTTCAGCATTTTGTAAATTTAAAGTCTCTTTTTGTATGAGAATAGTCTGCATTTGTTGTTGAAATGCTTGTATTTCTATCAAAATCTTTTGTGCTTCAGGTGTTAATTCAATCTCGACCATTCAAATCTCCAAACTATCTTTTGCAACTTTCACAAGTCTTAAATAAGAGTTTATTCCAGCTAAAAGCCCAGATATCTTTTCAGATTCAATATTTACTATTATTTTATCTTTAAGAGCTTTTAAGTTAACTTTAAAGTTTTTTGCATTTTCTAACTCAGGTTGAATTGATTTTAAAATTATTTCTGGTTCGTTACAGCTTATTTCAATTGTAGCTTTCAAAAGTATCACTAATCCGTCCCAACTCTTATAACAGTTTTCGGCCTTTCTTTAACTATTATCCTATATCCACAATAAGGACACCTTATTTTATCTTTCACTTGCTTTAACTCTATTTTCTTTCCACACTTTAAACATTTATACATTTACCTCACGTTTTTGGAAAATAAGCTCCTCCAGCAAATTTTGTTTTACATTTTTTACAATACCATATACCAGGAGCTATCCTTTTTAAAGATTTTCTTTCACAAAAAGGACAAACTTTACTTTCTTTTTTTAACTTTTCTAATTGAGCAACTACCTTCTTTTGTTTAGCTCCATACCTAGCTCCGAATCTTCCAGCTGAACCTATCTTTTTCGTCAACTCACTCACCTAAAATTATTTTTCTTAACTCTTTACCTTTTGTTATTGAAAAATTTATAGCTTTTTCAATTTCTTCTGTTGTAAAATGTCCTATTCCTCCTTTTTGGACTGAACATATTTCTCCATTTTTCATTGTGGTTATTGTAATTCTTGCATCCATAGCATTTTCCTCTTCTAAACAAGGGTCTACGAAGAGTTTATCTAATATTTTCCCTGTTGTCACAGCAATAGGAATATCTCTAATAGGGAGTTTTCCTTGAGTTTCTTCTCTTATTATTTTTCCATCTTCATACTTTGGTAACTTGGCGTTTAGTAAAGCAGCTATAGCACCTAGAGCTCCAGCATCTATCAAATTCCCATCATGATCTAAAACATGAACATCTATGTTAATTACCCAAACTTTTTCTCCCTTTTCTATGCAAAGTTTTTCAAGATCTATACATTTACTTTCTCTTATGCCTCTATCTATAACTCTCGCTATTTCTATTGCATTTTCATCAGGAGGTCCTGGTTCAAAAGTTGGTGATGCCACAGGGACTAACTCAGTATCAACTATGAGCACGCCTTCATCAGGAATGTCAGAAAAAGGCTCACCAACAGAAAGTTTTACGCCAACGAGAACATGAGTGTCTCCAAGTAAAACTTTCGCTGAACCTTCTGCATTTTTTATTAAACCAGTTTCTATTTTTATTGGCCTAAATTCATCAAATTTTCTAGAGTCTATTCTCAAATTTTCTTCTATAAGTTTTCTCACATAATTTTCAGTCGCTAACATCCTCTTCACCAGTCTTATACTTTTCTTTCAAAACTTCCTTTTGCTTTTTATAAATTTCAGCGCAACTTTTCTTACCAAGTTCAAGCATTTTCATAAATTCTTCTTTAGTTACTATTCCATCCATTTGTAATAAAACTATTTTATCTTCACCACCAACTGTTGCTATTGCAAGATCAGCTTCTCCATACATATCTTCCTCGTTAGCTACATCAAGAACTATTTTACCATCAACTTTCCCCACGCTGCATGCGCTCACTAAATCTTTCATTGGAACTCCTGCTTCTGCTAAAGCTAAAGAAGCTGCATTTAGTCCTGCACACCTTGTTGATGCATTAGCCTCTAAAATTTCAATAAAAACATCAATTCCAGTTTTAGGATAATCTTCAAAAAATATGACATTAGATAAAGCTTCTTTTAAAACTTTTGAAATTTCAACACTTCTCCTACTTATTCCTGGTCTTACTCTTTCTGTTGTAGAAAAAGGGGCCATAGCATATCTACACCTCAAGACAGCTTTCCTAGGATCTTGTAAATGTCTAGGATGAAGAGTTCTAGGGCCATAAACAGCTGAAAGGGCATAAGTACCTCCAAATTTAAAAATAGCGGAACCTCCTGCCTTCTTTAAAATACCAACTTCAATTGTTATTGGCCTAAATTCTTCTAAGTCTCTTCCATCTAATCTTTTTCCATTTACTATTAACTTTTCAGGTTTTCCAACTTTAGTCATTTTATCAACCCTTTCTATTTATAAAAACAAACATTTAATAGTTTTGTTTTTCTTCTAGAAGCTTAGATATCCTATCAGTTAAGCCGATAGTATGAGATTCTCTTTCAACTGTTAAAATAGCTTCTACAGCCAAACTCTCCTTTTCACCTTTTACCCAAACTACTCCATTTTGCCCAACAATTATTTGACAATTAGTTTTACTTTTTATTAATTCTACCATAGAACCTTCTCTTCCAATTAATCTTGGAACTTTAGTTGGTGTTATTTTTAAAAGTCTTCCTCCTAAAAGTTTTCTTGCTCTGTAGTCATTCATAGTTAACTGAACTATTTTAGATTTTGAAACTGATAGAACTTTTGCATAAATTACATCACCGATATCATAATAAATCGAAATATCAGTTTTGCTTAAATCAACGTATTCACTAACAGCTTCTCCTAAAGGTAATATTGCACTGTATGGTGAGTTAATGTCAATAATCCAAAATGTTGTTTGAATGTCTTCAACAAAACCTATGATACCATCTCCTGGTCTAGGCTTATAAACTCCTGCTAATGGAATAACGCTAATGAATCTATCTTTTATCCTTGCTAAACCTAAAAGTTTCGCTTTAATTTTATTATCTTCTCTAAAACACCCATTTCCAGGTAAATAATCTAGTCCTATTGCCAAGGTTTCTCCAGGGATAACTAATTGTCTTTCTTTAACTAAAACTTCAGATACCATTTAATCACCTTTTTTCAAAATTTTAATTTCGACTTGACCATGAGTTAAACTATTTAACCTATCATAAACATCTTGTTGGATGCCAGAAGGAATTTCTATTAAGCATAAATAACTACCATCCGAACTCCACTCTTCTTTTAACACAGAACCAAAATTTCTTACTAAATTACAACCCTTACCACTAAAAGCAGCAGGAATTTTAACTGCAAGCTTAATTCTCTCGAATTTAATTGGAATGACAGTTTGTATAGCTTTTAAAACACTTTCAACTTGTTCTTCTACTCTTTTTCCCAATTCTATTCTTACTTTCGCCTCTTCCATAGCTCTTAAAATTCTTTCTGGAGGGTGAGGTAGACCAGTTTGCGGGTTTATACCTCTTTTTGAAATTATGGTTGCAATTGCTCTTCTTTTTTCTTCAAGCATTCTTCTTCTTTGCTCTGTAGTTATTTGTATTTCTCCCTCTCTGATTATTTTTTTGATTACCTCTTTTACATTACTTGTTCCAAAAACTTTGTTTATTTTTTCTGAAGAACACCTTAAACCTTTTTTAGCATCTTCGTAAATTTCTTCAGAAGCTATAAGTTCATCTAAAGGAATTTCTTTACCACTTTTTACTTCTAGAGCTTTCTCAGGATCAACAAGTATTTCAAATCTTTCCCCTGCTTTCGTAAGTCTTGCTATAACTGCTTTTTCTAAAGAAATCACGTAATCTACCTTTTAAATTAATCATAATTACCAGTATTTTTTAATGAATTTAGCCCCTTCAGCACCAAAGTATTTTTTAAATCCTTTTTCATCTACTATACCCATTTCAACTTCTGCAGGTTTAACTCCTTTTTCCCCTGCTTTCAAAGCTTGAATTGAAAGTTTAATAGCATCTTCTTTACTCATTTTTTCTTTCCATCCTCTTCTCAAAACTTTTAATGCTTCAGGAGCTCCTCTTCCTATAGCTTGAGCTTTCCAGCCATAAAATGTTGAAGAAGGATCAATTTCAAATAGCTGAGGCCCTTTTTCATCAATACCTCCTAGCAAAAGCGCAACACCAAAAGGCCTAACACCTCCATATTGAGTGTACAATTGCATTAAATCTGAAATTTCCATAACCATTCCTAAAACATTTATAGGCTCATCATAAGTTAATCTGTAAACTTGAGCTTTTATTCTGCCTTTGTTAATTAAAACTCTACCGTCAGCAAGAAAACCTGAAATTGCAACTCCAAGATGGTCATCTATTTCATGAATTTTACTATCTCCAACATTCGGAACAGAAAGTTCTGTTAACGGCCTTGAAGCTATTAAGACAACCCCTTCTGAATAAATAACGCCTATTGAAGTTGTCCCTCTTTTAACAGCTTCCCTAGCGTACTCAACTTGAAATAACCTTCCATCTGGTGAGAAAATTACTATAGCTCTATCGTAACCCATCATTTCAGGAATAGCTTCGATAAAATCACCTCTAAAGCTTATAATTTTATATTGTTCCAAATTTATAAACTTTTTCTTAATTAATTTTTTGTTTTCTTTTTCTTAATTTCGTTTAGCAAGCATGCTCTATCGTAAGCTATATAACAAGATCCTATTCTATCTACATTTGGTGGTATTCCAGAAGATCTTAGCTCTTCTATAATCTCTTCTGTCTCTCTTTCTTTTTTCATTTTATATTCATTCCATTTTTCACCTATAGCATTTCCAACTTTTTCAAAACCTTTCTTTAAACTTATGAATGGAGTTTTGACAGCTTTACTGAATTTGCTCCCTATTTCTTCAAGAGTCTCGGTCAAATAACCTTCAGTTTCATAGAATTCCTCATAAGTTACTTTTTCATTTCCTTCTAATTCAACACTAAATAAATCCAAACTTTCAAAGAATAATTTACTCACACTACTAGTATAATCTTTGCTAATGATGGCCATTTCAACATTTTTTGAATAAGGATAAACCGTTGCTTTATATTCGTAAATTGGCTTGAATTTATAACCTACTTTACTATCTGTTATAGTAAGCTCTTTAGTTCCTTCTCTTTCCATCAAATTTTTAGTAAAATTGATGAATTCTTCCTTTTCCATTTCCCATGGTTCTATACAAACAAAAGCTTTACATTTGTTCTCTTTAGGCCTTATCACACTTGTAATAAATCCTAACCTTTCTGCTTCTCCTTTCAATCTCATATATTTTGTGAATAAATCTTCATCAATTTTCTCACGAACCCAGAAACCGTCTAACTCTTTACCAGGATAAGCTTCAGGGTAAGAAGCAATCGCAACTAAATTTTTTGAATAACTGTGATCTCTATGAAAATTTTTTTCAAATACATAACCAGGTGCAAAACTTATTGTATAAGTTATTTTTCTTTTGAGTGAAAGAGGTTTTGAAATCAAAATATTCAAGTTTCCATTTTCTGTTTTCCTTAAAAAATCTGGAACCTTTTCATAAAAAGTTTCCATCTCTTTTTCTTCTAATTTTGTTGTCATACCGATTCCAAAACTTTTAAACCATTTCCAACCTTTGACGTTAGCTAATATTTCAGTTTTTTTACCTTTCACAGAAAGATTTTTAATATCTTCTGTGCTTACCCTCAAAAGAAGAGAACCTAGAAGAGCAGACAAGTTGTCCCATGCTACTTTTTTCCTTTCTTCTTCTAATGTACTTTTCACATTTCTCCAAGGCATGATTTAAATATTCAACGAAAAAGATTTAAACCTTAATGCCCTCCAAGAAAAAGGATGAAAAGAAATTTTCTCAGTTGTTTGACAGTTAAATAATTATTTTGTAAATTCTGTTAACTTCGTTTCTCCAAAGAATTTTACTTTTGCAGCTTTCATAGTACCAGAAACTCCTAACACTTTGACAACAACTCTAATATCTCCTATTCTTTGAATTAAAGCTAAGGCAGTTCTAACTTTCTCAACATTTTTGTGTGAGCATCTAATTATTCCAACTTGCTTTTTTTCATCATAAGTATCCTTTGCTATCCAAACTTCTGACTCAGAAGCTCCAAGTTCTCCCAAACAATTCAAAATAGAGTGCCATATAGTATTAACCAAGTCTGAAAAAAGTATTTTTTCTTCCGATATTATTTTATAAGCTATGTATCTTCTTCTTCCCCTCAAACTAGGTGGCAAAGGTTTTGGCTTTTTATCCATTATCCTCAACTATTTCAACACCTTCTGTTATCTTTTTTCCTTCCAATTTTTTCTTATTATCTTCGATTATTTGTTGTGGTGTTGATGTAACTGCTGCAAAAGCTTTACTTAAATCTAAACCTAAAGTGTTAGCAACTGAAACTAATTCTCTAGCACCTCTCATATCCCAAATGCTTCTAGCCCCAGAACATATTACTAGAGGGGTATTAAATTTAGTGCACAACTTAATATTTCTTGAAATGTGAGCAAAAATATGAGATCTAGGTTTTCTAAAACTATATAGCATTTCTCTGAAATTTATTTCTATAGCAACATTGTTTTCGGCTGCAGCTCTTGCACAAATATGATCTAAACCACTATCATTTCTTCCTAGTTCTGGATGGGCTAGTATATCAACTCTTGAATCTTCACATGCTGCCCTATTTATTAAATAATTCCCTCCACTCACAACAACAATCAAAACTTCTTCTCTAACTTTCTTTATAATTTCTTTCAATTCCTCAACACTCTTTGTTCTTATTTCAACTCCTGGAAACACTTCAATGTCAATATCCATACTTTTTATAATTTCCTTTAATTTCCTTAGTTTTTCCATACTTTCAAAATAATCACATACAGCTATTCCAGAGTAACCTAAATTCTTTGCAAATTTGGCCAACTCTTCTATACTATTTTCTCCTTCTGAAAAATTACTTTGAACGTGAAGGTCGTAAAATTTCATTTTCTTCACTTAAAATATTGATTTTTAATTTTTTATAGAAGTCATAGCAATTTCTCACATTCTTCTGTGCTCGTACACTTTATAGCACCTGAAATTGGAACTTTGCATAAGTTGTTCTGGCAAACGCATATCATGTTATCACTTATATCAGATTCTCTCCCGTAATTTTTGAGAAAGTTGTTGAACTCTTTCACTTGAGAAAAACATAAACAATTTCCATCAGGATGTTTTTCTAAAAATTCATCACATACTTTTCTTGCATTATCTATTTCTTTACTGTTAATACAATTTCCTTCTATGAAACCAACTTTATTTTCATAAATTCCTACACATGCAAAGAAAACGCATTCTTTTGAATCATTGCAATAAAGATAATCTCCGAAAGCAGGTTTACCAAATACTAAACTTGTTACTTCACTTAAACCAACACAACCTGAAACTAAAATTATAGCCAATAAAATTAACAAAGTTCGCATACTAATAGTTGAAGTTTTTGACTTAAAAAACTCATTTCTCATAACCTTTACCTCTTCCTAGCCCTCTTGACTTCTTTCCAGCAGAGGTTAATCCTCTGAAAACCCTTTTTCTATTAGAAGGAGAGCATATCCAATTCAACTTCGGATCATTTTTTATGCAAGGATGATTAGGATCAACTAAAATGACTTCAAACCATTTATGTTTACCATCTTCGGCAACGTAATAAGAATTCAAAACTTCCAAATTTGGAAATTTTCTTGCTACTCTCATTTCTGCTATGTGTTGTAAATTCATTTTAGGTGTTATGCTAGTTTGGCCTGCATGTATTGGCTTTCTAGCACCAGGTTTTTCTCTTTTTCTTGCCCCTTTTCTTATTCTAACTCTAACTAAAACAAAACCTTGTTTTGCTTTGTATCCCAAAGAATGTGCTCTATCCAAACGAGTTGGTCTTTTTATTCTTATTATTGAAGGTTCTTTTCTCCAAGAAATTAGTCTTTCTTTCATTATTTTTTTTCTTTCCGGGCTTTTCCATAACATTTTTAAATATTTATACAAACCCATTTTTACCCTCTCACATCACCAAAAGGTTTCGAGTTTTATCGAAAACTATTTATATACGAAAGTTTATAAAGGTTTTAGGTGTTTTCCATGGGTGTAGGAAAAATAATACTTGGAGTAATTTTGGTAATAATTGGCATATGGGCAATAATTCCAATTTCATGGTCAGGCCTAGGCTTATGGAAGGAATTGTGGCTAGTGATTAAAGGTGTAGTTCCAATATTTCTAGTTTTCCTAGGAGCTATTCTAGTGTGGATAGAAGCGGAAGAGCTAAAGATAGAGAGGCCAAAATCAAGGAGAAGAAGGAGATAGTTTAAGAATAAATAGCTTTGAGTTTAATTTTTATTATGCTTTCTTCTTTATGTGCAGTATGCAAAGGAAGATTGTGGTGTGGTAAAAGTAGATGTCCAATTCTTGTGAAATTTTATGCTAAAATGAAAGTAAGGCCGTTAATAAATTCAACTAAGTTAGATGGATCTTCTCCTCCTGGCGTTTTTGTTGGAAGGTTTGGGTATCCAAAAGTCTTTGTTGGGCCTTTAATTCCACCTCTTTATGGTGACACAAGCTTACTTGATACTCCAGAATTTTGGGTTAATAAAAGTATAGATGAGATAGTAGAGTTTAGGTTTCAATTAGTTAGAGGAATGTATTTAACTAATGTTAAAAAAGTTGAAGGTAATAGGATAATTGAAAAAACTAGAGAAATAGCTTTAGCTAAAAGCTCAATTGAAACAGAAGCTGAATTCAAGAAGAAACCAGTTGTTAAAATAACTTTAAGCTCAGAAGTACAACCATTTGGGCCTTCTGCTCCTATTAAGAAATTTGATGTTGGAAATTACAAAATGGATAAAAGAATAGAAAAAGCTTATTATGATACTGACTTAAAAGCTGTAGATGCTGTTATAACACTTTATAAAAAAGGAGTTTTGATTTCAAGAATACAAAAAGCTTTTTCTGTTGGAGCTTTTGGTTTGAAGAGAAATAGAAAGTTTGTTCCAACAAGATGGAGTATAACAGCTGTTGATGATATCATTTCTAAAAATTTGATAGAATATACAAAAAATTATCCTATAATAAATGAGTTCAGAGTTTATGAGCATACTCAGTTAGATAACAAGTGGATAATATTAATGATTCCAAGAGAGTGGTGTTATGAGTTAATAGAAGCTTGGTATCCAAAAACTTTGTGGAACCCAAAAGGAAGAGATGTTGCAATGTTTTCTGATCATGAGTTTTATGATGGGAGAAAAGAGTATGCAGATATAGGGGGCTGTTATTATGCCGCCAGGCTCGCTGTTAATGAGGCCCTGAACAAAGAGAGAAGACAGGCTGGAGTTGTTATCTTGAGAGAAGCACATCCTGGCTATATAATGCCAGTTGGGGTATGGAACGTTAGAGAGGCTGTCAGAGCTGCTGTGAAAAAGAAGCCAAGAAAGTTTGAAACCTTGAAAGAAGCCTTGAGTTATATCTCAGGAAAATTAGAAATATCAATTAGTAAATGGCTATCTCATAGCAATGTTTTGAAAGATACAATTCAACAGAGGAAAATCATAGATTTCATAGAAAGAAAAAAATAAATCTCTTTTTTTCTTATATGTTGTATGATTTCAGCAAAGAGAGCAAGAGAAATATTTGGAAGAAAGTTAAAACCAGAGATGAAAGTTTCGACACCATCCTTTTCTAAAAAAATGGTATTCCTACCAAACCACCCCGAAGTTTTTCCATATTTGAACTATGATCATTGCTATGTTGTGGTTCACCCAGGTTTTTCATCTTCTTGGGTTGATGAAGAATTTAGATTTGCAATATCTCAAGATGGGAAAGATTATCCTGAATACTCTTCAGAGATTAAGAAGTTGATCAAATATCTGGGAAACTCAAACGAATTATCTATCTTTTTCATTGAATATGAGAGAAAGTATTCAGATGATTTTCTACCACCAGAAAACAGTTTAATCCTTTTTACAGAGAATGGTACTCATCGTCCATTGAAAACAATAAAAATAGGAGGAATCTCTAAAAAAGAGGTTGAAATAGAATGGGATGAGATTTACTCCTTTCTAAAAAATGTGGGGGTTAAGGAAGTAAGGATGGCAGGTGAATGGGTTTGGTGGGATGCTGGGATGGGATGTGTGGGTTGTGCTGCTGAGAAATTTGAAAAATCAGGATTTGAAGTAAAAGGTGTAGAGAACTGTCTGTACCCTACATTCCCTCCTTCGGAAATACCCAAACTCTCGAAAAGAATGATAGGTAGGGGTATTGGAAAAATCGTGTGGAAACTCTATGAAAATCAAGTAAAACCTAAGATCTAGAATCATTTTAATTTGTTTTCATCAAATATTCTTTATGTTAGTAAATGAAATTTTCTGTAAATCTATCTTAAGCAGGTCAAGGCTTTATGGTTGTGATTTTTCTATAAATCCTTATAGAGGTTGTGAGCATGCTTGTATCTACTGTTATGCTCCTTATATCTTGAGGGAACAAAGAGAATGGGGAAGTTTTGTTGATGTAAAGGTGAATGCACCCGAAATCTTAGTTAAGGACCTGTTGAGAGCTAAGAGGGGTGTAATCTACATAAGCAGTGTTACTGATCCCTACCAACCTTTGGAGAAGAAATATGAGCTAACTAGGAAGATTTTAGAAATCCTCAAAGACACGAAATTCTTCGTTTCCATACAAACAAAATCTTCTCTGGTCTTGAGGGATATCGATCTACTTAAGAAAATGGATTGTGAAGTTGGATTTACTATAACAACTTTAGATGAAAATGTTAAGAAAGTTTTTGAGCCAAATTCTTCATCGATAAAAGAAAGGCTAGAAGCTTTAAGAAAGTTAAAAGAAGCTGGGATTTCAACTTACATTTTCTTTGGCCCTATTTTGCCTTTTTTGAGTGATAAGAAGTTAGCAAATACTATAAAAACATTTAGTGAAGTTAAACCAGACTACATTTTAATAGATAAACTTAACATAAAAAGTACTTCACATTGGATGAAAATTAAAAAAGTCCTTGAAAAAAATTATCCAAATTTAGTTGAAAAGTGGGAAAGAATTTTGTTTTCAAGAAGTAACTATTACCTTAAAGTTAAAAAGAGGTTAAAAAAGTATTTAAAAAAAGCCAAAATAAAATATGAATTTTGTTATTAAATCAAGTTAGCATTTTTTAACCTTTCTTTAACGTTTCCATAAAACATTAATTCCTCTTCTTCAAAATCATAAAATCTTGAGTCTATAATTTCTAATCTTTCTCTTAAATTACTTATAGCTTCTGGCCTTGAAAACGATATCATAACAGAAGGATGACATGGAATTTTTTCTTTAACAAGATTTCTTAAAGCTTGGAGTTGTAATTTAAATCCTTCAGGAATTGCTCCGGTTAACCTTGAAAATTCTTCTTCATTACAACCTTTTAAACTTACTCTTACATGAATCATATCTTTAAATTTAGATAACTCCTTCACAAAATCATAATCGTAACCTAAAAGAATTCCATTCGTTTCTAAAATGAATGTTAAGTTTGAATTTTTCAATAACTCTAAAACTTTAATTAAATGTTCTTTTCCTAAAGTTGGTTCATTTCCAGAAATTCTGACTTGTCTCAAATTATATTTCTTTGAAATTTTCAATATTCTTCCTACAACTTCTTCAGGAGAATAAAATTTTCCTATTTTATTTGGTTTATTTACAACATTCCAAGCCCAGCAAAAAATACACCTTAAACAACAACCAACACAATCTGCTGTCACTATACCTCCATAGAATTTTGCTGGCCTAAAGCGATAATACTTTCTTTTTAAGTTTTTACAAACAATACTTTCAACTTCTTTAGCAAGTTGTAAAGGGTTAAACATATTCTTATTATCCTATTTTTAATTTAAAAATCTCTTAAATCTCCAATTCTTGGAAATTTCAAAGCTCCAGCTTCTTTATCAATTGCAATTGGTACTAAGTTCTCAAAATCACCCTCTCTTAATATTGGCGACAAAAGTTCATCTTTTGAGCACTTATTTACAACAACTCCTTTCGCCCAAGGTGAAATTGCTGGTAAACAAATGAAATTTTTCTTTTTGTATTTACCATAAAGAAGACAAGGGACTTTAATTCTATCAAAACCACTACTTAACAATAAGCTGGGGTGTTCATGGGCTATTATTAAAGTATCAAACTTTCTAAAAGGTAAATCAATTTTTTTGTGGCCATGAATGAAACAAATTTTTCTTTCTAAATAAAAAGGGTCATATAATTCAATTCCTAAGTGAGAACAAATTGTAAGTAAGAAGTTGTCATGGTTTCCTCTTATTAAAATTATTTTTTCAACTTTTTTTCTTAAAAAATTCACCAATTCTTTAACTTCTTTCAATTCTTGTTTTGAAGCTTCACCAAATTCATGTTTAACATCACCAACAATAATTAAACTTTTTGCTTTTTTTATCCTAAAAATTTTTTCTAAATCTTCTATGATTTCTTTTAATTGAGTTTGAGGAACGAAAACTCCTTGTTCAGCTAAAGCTAACTCGTAACCCAAATGTAAATCAGCTATGGCAATAGAATTTAGATTTTTAATAAAAATTGCTGGAAATCCATTTATCGTTTCAATTCCTTTAAATATTTCAATTTCATTCATTTTTAACTCTCTTCATAACTTTCTTATGAAGTTCAAGTAACAATTTTTTCCTATCTTCCATTAAAACAACATCACTTTCTCCAATAGCAATTAAATTGTGAGCAAATGGACTTGGTACATCACTTTCAGGCAAAAATTCATAGCTTAACTTTCCATTTTCTATTTCTTCTAATATTTGTTTTGCATGCTTTATATCCATAAAATTTTCTAATATTTCTCTATAAGTTTCTTCTATTACTGGAAAGTTATCAAACTTTTCACAAACTCTTAACAAACGATCAGCATTTAACTGTTGTTTAGCAACTCTTATTTCATGGCCTTTGTAATTTCTCAATATCATTAAACTTCTAACTGCACAATGTCTAAACCTTCTTTTTATTAACTCTGTCCTTCTTAAAGCTTTTCTCAAAACTTCTTCTAAGTTATTTGAATTTAACAGTTTTACAATCTTTTTAGGATCAAACCTTTCAACTGTTTTTGATTTTATTTCCTTTAAATTTAGCCAACCTCTAGGAAAAATTTCATAAGGGATTGATAAAATAAAGCCATTATCGCTTACTGTTACTCCTACAGACTTTTTCAACTTTTTTGTTAGAAGATAACCAAAAGCTCTAGATAAAGCATCATTTACTCTCCTTCCAAATAAAGTATGAAAAATTATGTTTTGTTTTCCTTTTTCATCAATGTAATTCTCTACTAAAATAGTTTTTTCATCTGGAAACTTTTTGCAATTTAAAGATCTTAAGAATTTATATTCCCAATAAAAGTATTCATAAATTGAGTTTGCACTCCATTTATCTAAATAATAATTTTTTAGTAACCAAGAAATAACATACTTTTTCCTTTTTCTTTTCAAAAGCTTAAACATTTTTCCTCTGAATTCTCTTATCTTTTCTGACAATTCAAAACTCAAAGGAAGCATTTCAGAAAACCATGCTGGTACTGTTGGCTTTTTTTCTTTAGCTGGTAAGACATAAGCAGTTACTTGTCTTGCTCTTTTAAATTCATAAGTTTTTCCTGCTAAAACGAAAATGTCTCCTGGCATAAGCCTTTGCAAAAATTCTTCTTCTATTGAACCAATATATCTTCCTTCTAAAGTTCTAACTTTTATTTTAACTTCATCTGGTATAGTACCAATGTTTAAAGAGTAAATAACTCTTGCATATTTCCCACGTCTTCCAAACATCATATCTTCAGGGGAAAACCAAATTTTTCCATAAACTTTCCTTTCTTCTAAGCTATGGTAAGCTCCTGATAAGAATTCTAAAACTGAGATAAAATTGTTCCAAGTTAAGTTATGATAACAGTAAGAATTTCTTATTAAATTAAAAGCTTCTTTTGCATTCCATTTCTTTTCTAAGCTCATACCCATTAAATGTTGACATAAAACATCTAAACAATTTTGTGGTATTTGAATTTTATCAAGAAAATATTTATAAGCTTGTTGAATCATTACAGCACATTCTACAAGATCATCTCTATCCATGCAAATTATTCTTCCTTTTGACACTTCATGTAAGCGGTGTCCTGCTCTCCCAATTCTTTGTATGCAGCGAGTAATGCTTTTTGGTGAGCCTAATTGCACACAAAGGTCTATGTAACCAATATCAATTCCGAGTTCAAGACTCGTGCTAGAAATTACAGCTTTTAACTTCCCATTTTTTAATTTATCTTCTATTTCTAACCTTATGTCTCTTGAAACTGAGCTATGATGAGCACCTATTTGGTCATCAGTATAAATATTTGGAAACATTTGTTTTAAGTGGTGTACACACCTTTCAGTCCCACTTCTAGTGTTAGTGAAGACTAGAGTAGTTCTATGCTTTTTTATTAATTTGTCTAAGAGACGATACATTAAATTAGTTGTAACTTCTGCAGGTGTTCTAATTAAATCTTTAGTTGGAGATAATAGCTTAATATCTAATGGCTTCACAAACCTAGCATCTATTATTTTACAACTTCTTAACTTTCCGTTTTTATATCCTACTAAAAATTTAGCTACTTCTTCTAATGGCTCCAAAGTTGCTCCTAATCCTATTCTAATTAACCTTTTCCCAACAAAGTTTTGCAACCTTTCTAAACTTAAACTTAAATGAACACCTCTCTTATTGTTTGCTAATTCATGGATTTCATCTATAACAATCCACTTAACTTCTTTAAATTTTTCTTTAAACTTTTTTGTTGAAAGAATTATAGCAATAGTTTCAGGAGTTGTGCACAAGATGTGAGGTGGATATTTTAATTGTTTTTGTTTTTCATATGGAGTAACATCTCCACTTCTTACTGCTATTCTAACTTCAGGTAACTCAATTTTCATTTCTTTTGCTATTTCTCTTATTTCTTTTAAAGGAATTATCAAGTTTTTTCTTATGTCATTTATTAAAGCTTTTAGTGGAGATATGTAAACACAATAAACTTGATTTTTTAGCCTTTTTCTTTCACCAAGAATAAAAAGTTTGTTCATGATTGCAAGAAATGCTGATAAAGTTTTGCCTATTCCTGTCGGAGCTGTTACTAAAATATTGTTTCCTTTATGAATTAAGGGAATAGAGAATTTTTGAGGTAAAGTGAGTTCTTTAAAATTTCTTTTGAACCACTCTCTTACATAAGGCCTGAGTAAAGCTAAAACTTCTTCATCTTTGGGCAATTTTTTCGTATTAACAAATTTTATCATGTTTCGCCCATAATATATGTAAATTCAAAAAAATAAAACTTGCTATTTGTCTATAGTAAAGAACTAAAAATTTCACTTAATCTATTTTGTTAAAAATTTATCAAGCTCTTCCTTAATTATTTTCATAGCTTCTTCTTCAGTAAAATATAAAGTTGACATTAAACTTTGAAAGCGTTGATTAACATACTCTTCAGAACCAGGTTCAAAATCATTTTCTAATAGCTCTGGATCAATTTCACCAGCAGTAATTTCACACCAATCTTCTGTAGGATCTGCAGGCCCAAAATCGCAAATAGAATCGCCCCAATAATGAGGACATTTCCAACAATAAATTTTTAAAAGACTCATAAAACTTTTTTATTAAATAAAAATTTAAGCTTTTAACAAAGATACTCTTTTGCATTTTGAACAAATTTCATTAGTTGAGGGAAAACCACATAACTTACATTCTTTTAGCTTAGGTTTTTGAATTTTATCTTCTAGCAAAGAAATTAATTTCATAAAAGATGAGAGGAGCTGATAAGCTAAATTTTCATTCTTTAATAAATTCTCAAATTTTGGTTTAATATGAAATGGGCATTTCTTTTCATTAAATTTTATTTTTCTTATTTTTACATACAAGCTTGTCTCTTTTTCAGAAACTTTAAACAGTGGTTTCACTTTTTTCTTTAGTTTTGGATGTGTTGAAAGAAGGACAGGCTTTATTCTTACCATTTGAGAAAAATCAGAAGCTAAGAAAGTTGAAAATAGTATTCTTACCATATCATTTAAGGTGTGGCCAGTAGCTATAACATCTATCTCATTTTTGAAAGCTATGTAGTTAAATAAATACCTTTTTATAGTTCCACAAACAGAACATATCTTTTTTCTATAAGGAGTTTTTAAAAAATCTTCTATAACAAAATTTTCCTCTTTTTTTAAATCATAAATTATTAAATCAACACCCAATTCTTTTGCTATGCTTTTTACTTTTTCTTTTGCGTATTCAGAATAATTTTTTATTCCCAGATCAATATGAATTATTTTAATTTCTTGTTTTGGAAATAAATCTTTAAGAGAATAAATTAAAGTTGTGCTATCTTTTCCACCAGAAACTGCAACGCCTACTATATCATTTGGTTTAAACATTTTATACTTTTCTACACTTTCTTTTACTTTTTTATTAATGAATTTTATAAAACAGTTTTTGCATAAATTAAGTCTAGCATATTCAATTCTTACTTCAGCTTTTTCCTTTTTACAAAAGTTACAAGTTACCATAATTTAAGTTTCCTCTTTTTATTTATTAATATGATTTATGTTGGTTGTTGTGGTTTTCCTATTGGAATGAAAAAATATTTTGAATTGTTTAAACTAGTTGAAGTTCAACAAACTTTTTATAAACTACCTCAATTGAAAACTGTTGAAAAATGGAGGGAAAAAGCCCCTGAAAATTTTATTTTTACTGTGAAAGCTCATCAAGCTATTACTCACCCTGTTTCAAGCCCGACTTGGAGAAGGTCAGGATTAAAAGAAGAAGAAATTAAAAAGCTTAAAAATAAAGTTGGTTATTTAAGGCCAACAAAAGAAGTATTTGAATTCTGGAATAAAATTGTAGAAATTTGTAAAGTTTTATCTTCTCCTATATGTTTAATTCAATTACCAAGAAGTTTTAAAGAAAGTGAAGAGAATTTAAGGAACGCTGAAAAATTCTTTTCTAGAATAAAAAGAGAAAAAATTTCAATTGCTTTAGAGTTGAGAGGTTGGAGTAAAGAAAGTTTCAAAAAAATTTGTAGAAAGTTTGATTTAATTTCTTGTGTAGATCCTTTTATTTCCAATCCTCTTCATTTTTCTAGAAAAAAGATAGCTTACTTTAGGTTACATGGAAGTTATGAAAATGGTAGGATAAATTATAAACATAAGTATTCCAAAAAAGAGCTCAAAGAATTAAAAAGTAAAGTAATTAATTTAAAAGTAGAAGATTGTTACATTCTTTTTAATAATTTGTATATGAAAGAAGATGCAATTAATTTCATGAAATTCTTAAAAACTGGTTAAAATGATATTAGTTAAAAAAGGAGATATAACTAAAGAAGAATGTGATGCTATAGTTAATCCTGCTAACTCTCTAGGAATAATGGGAGGAGGAGTTGCTTTAGCTATTAAAAAAGTAGGAGGAAAAGAAATAGAAAAAGAAGCTATAGAGAAAGCTCCTATTCCTTTAGGTAAAGCTATTGCAACAAAAGCTGGAAAACTTAAGTGCAAATATGTAATTCATTCTCCTACTATGGAAAGGCCAGCTATGAGAACTTCTTTAGAAAAAGTTAGACTTTCTGTTAAGGCTGCTTTAGAGTTAGCAAGAAAATTAAAAATAAAAAGTCTTGCATTTCCAGGAATGGGTACTGGAGTTGGGGGAATTAAAGCAGAAGATGCAGCTAAGATAATGGTAGAAGAATGTAAAAAGTTTGTTGATTTGGAAATAAGGCTTATAGCTTTTGATGATAAGCTATACAAAGCTTTTAAGAAATTTGTTTAAGTAAAATTTCATAAGAAATTATTTCATGAGTTGTATTTTTTACAAAATCTTCAAAAAGTTTTGGGGGATAACCTTTTCTTTTTTCTTTCCACCACCACGAATCAAAATTGTTATAAATTGAAGTTGAAAATTCGGATAACATATTTATATTTTCTTTTAATGACTTTAATTTCTCATTAAATTTTTCAGCAATGTTTTTTCTTCTTATTCTTTTTTGTTTCCCGAGATACTTTATGATTCCTTCTCTTATAGTTTCAAAATCATTTATTGCGATCGAAGTTCTAATTCCATTATACATTCCAACATTAATTATTTCCATTTCTTTTAGTTCAGTTAATCCATGAGCACCTTTTTGTTGTGAAACTATATTGTAAAGTTGTTTCACACTAAGCATAGGAGTGAAAACAACAGGTAATATTTCTTTAGCAGCATAAGAAACTCTCCCATCTCTTTTTCTAAATTCTATATCTATAAATTCTCTTAAATAATAACCACAACTATAATTTTCTCTTATTTCTTTTTCTTTTAGAAATATCAAGTTATTAGCTTCTTTAAACAAATTATTGAAATCTTTTTTTAAGCCAACTAAATTTCTTTTTAAATCTTTATTAATTTCTTCTTTACTCAAAATTTTAATTTTAACAAGTTCATAAACTTTCTCCCTTCCTACAAATTTTCCTTTTAATTTTCCTTTTAGTTCATAATTCCTCAAGTTTGTTCTAACAGTTTCATAAAAACCTCCAACCATTTCCCATATCTCTTTAACAGAAAATTGAGAATCAGGATTTTCTCTAAAAATTTCCATTATTTTTTTACCTGTTTTCGGTTTAGGCTCAAGCCATTTCTTTTTAAATTCTTCTTTTCTTTTTTCTCTCAAAGCTTCTAAAACTTTTTTTGCTTCTTCTTCTTGACCTTCATAATAGTAAACTCCTGTTCTTGGAGAACCTAAGTAATGAATATCTTTCACTTGGTAAAGAACTTTTCCTAGGGAGCTGTTTATCAAATTTCCAAACTTTTCTTTTATTTCTTCTTTTGGAGAAGGGCCATTTTCTTTTAAAAATTCTCTAACTTTAGATACAAAACCCTTAGTTCTCATTCATTAAAAAATTTATCATGAATTTTTTAATATTTAACGAGAAAATTAAATCATGAAAGTTTTGCCAAAAGAGTTTTATGAAAGAGATCCTGCTTTAGTTGCTAAAGATTTGCTAGGAAAAATTTTGTTAAGGAAAATAAACTCTAAAATTTTATCTGGTAAAATTGTTGAAACTGAAGCTTATTATGGGAAAAGAGATCCTGCTTCTAGAGCTTATTCAGGAAGGCCAAAGTATTGTGCAAAATTGCTTTATGATGAACCAGGGAAGACTTTAGTTTACAATGTTCACAACAACTGGTTATTTAATGTTGTAGCTCATGAAAAAGGGAAAGTTGGAGCTGTTTTAATAAGAGCTATAGAACCTTTAAAAGGAATTGAAATTATGAAGAAAAATAGAAAAGTGAAAAGAATTTTTGATTTAACTAATGGCCCTGGAAAGTTAAGCAAAGCTTTAGGAATAACTAAAAAGTTGAATGGAAAAGATATAACGAATAACAAAGAAATAACAATATTAGATAACAAAGAGAAATTTGAAATTTTATCTTCCCATAGAATTGGAGTTACTAAAGACTTAAAGAGAAATTTGAGATTTTTTATAAAAGGAAACAAATTCGTTTCAAGGTAATTATGAAAGTGTTTGTGGGAACTAGTGGATGGTACTATTCTTGGAATCCTAAGTTATCTTTTGATTGGTATGCTAAAAATTCTGGTTTAAATTCTATTGAATTAAATGCAAGTTTCTATCGTTTTCCATTTTCAAATATGGTAAAATCTTGGGCTAGAAAAACTCTTGACTTAAATCCAAAATTAAGATGGGCTATAAAAGTTAATAGGTTAGTAACTCATGTTTTTAAGTTTAGTGAAAAAGCTTTTCAAACTTGGAAGAAATTTAAAAACTTGTTTAAACCTTTAGAAGAAAGCATAGACTTTTACTTATTTCAAACTCCCCCTTCCTTTTCTCCAAATTCAGCTAAAAATTTAGAAAAATTTATAAAGAAAGTTAACTTGAAAGAAAAGTTTGCTTTAGAAATTAGAAATATTAAGTGGTTTGAAGAAAAATGGATAAATTGGGCAAAAAAATTGAAAATAACTTGGGTTAGTGTTGATGCTCCAGATTTTACAAAATTTCCAAGAAAAATATTTCTTTCTAACGAGCTTGTTTATTTAAGAATGCATGGTAGGACTTCATGGTATTCTCATAATTACTCTAGTGAAGAGTTAAGAGAAATTGCAAAAAATATAGAAAAAATAAAACCAAAAAAAGCTTACATTTATTTTAACAATAACCATAACATGCTTTCGAATGCAAGAAATATGCTAAAAATATTGAGAAAATGAATAAAATTGTTGTTGTAAAAGGAAAAGACATAGTAAAAAGAACAGAAAAAGCTTTGAAGAAATTAAAAGAGTTACCAAAAGGGCCAAAAATATTAATAAAACCTAATTTAGTAGAGCCTATGCCAAAAAATTCTGGTGCTATAACAAGGCCAGAAGTTGTAGAAGGAATAATAAAGTATTTGAAAAGAATAGGAAAATTTGAAATAATTATAGGAGAGTGTTGTGCTTACACTGGAAGAACTAGAGAATGTTTTGAAAAAGCAGGATACTTTTACTTAGAAAAGAAGTATAAAGTTAAAATTGTTTGTTTTGATGAAAATGATTTTATTTCTGTTAAGTTAAATGGAGAAAAATGGAAAGAAATTAAAGTTTCTAAATTTGCTTTAGAAGCAGATTACATAATTTCAGCAGCTGTTTTGAAAGAGCACGAATTCAAAGTGACTTTATCTTTAAAGAATATGATGGGAATTTTGGAGCCAAAAGGTTATTACCCTAACAAATCTTTCATGCACAAATTTTATGAAACTAACAAAACTTGGGCAAAAAGGCTTTGCGATTTATTAAAAAAATTTAAGCCAGATTTAGCAGTTATAGATGGAACTACAGCAATGTATGGCTCGCATTTATATGGTAAGCTTAAGAGAATGGATTTAACTATTGTTGGAAACGATGCTTTAGCAACTGACATTTTTGCTTCAAAGTTGCTAGGCCATGAAAAAGTTTTTTATTTGGAAGAAGCGTTAAAAAGAGGAATTGGTGAAAAGCCTGAAGAAATAGAAGAGTTATCTTGCTCTTAACCTTCTAACAGCATCTCTAATAGCTTCTGATCTATTAGGATAAATCCCTTTTTCTACTAGCTTATCAATTTTTTCTATTAGCTCTTTTGTTAATCTAACTTGAATTGGTATCATGTTATCACTCACTAATAGTTACATAGAAAGAAATTTAAATTTTTCGTAATGCTTTCGTAATGCAAAAAACAAATAAATAACAAAAATTTAATATAAGAGGTGTGAAAAAGGTATATTTGAGAGTTCTTAAAAAAGTTGATACTAATGTTGATTTAGACATTTTAACAAAATTCTTACCTGAAATAAACATTATTTGTAGCAATGAAATAAGAGCAGGCATTTTGCATTTGCTAATAAATACTCCTGAAACAATGCATAGCATGAAAGTTGAAGAGCTTTGCTATAGATTAGGAATAAGGCCTTCTGTGTGCATTTATCATTTAGAAAAATTAAAAGAGTGGAAACTTGTTGATGTGAAGAAAAAACAAAAATATGGGAAAAAGGAGAGGAGAAGTATTTGGGGCTTAGATTTAAGACATCCTAACTGGATCTTAGAGTGCTATAAAGCTATAAGAGCTTACTTTTTTTCTGAGAATGAGTTGAAAAGAATAACTAATAAGAATAAAAGTTTTAGGAGTAAGCAGTAGTAAGATTTTGTCATATTTTTGTCATAAATTTGTACTATTTCTGTAATATAAATGTTAAGTTTATGTTCAACTTTTGTTTCAACATCTAATAAGAAATTAAGTTTCTAAATTAGGTTAGGTAATTTTATGAATAATTCTAAAGGAGGTGTGAGAATGGATTCGTTTAAATTTTTTAGAAGTGGTTCTATCAAGATCTTCATGTTAATTCTCACACTTGTCTTTACTGTTGCTAGCGTTAGCTATCCTGTTTATGCTACTCACACGAGCACGGCATCACTTGAACCTGAATGGTCACCCGCAAACTCACAAGTAGATTACACTGTAACATTTTGTAAAATTACTGGTGATACTGTTAATGAAGTTAGGATTTATAAGAATTATGATGGTTCAGTTTACTATACGAATTTTCAGTGTGATGAAAAGCCTGGTTGGGAGTTACTATACATAGGAAGTTATCCTGCTTGTTTTTATGTTGCTAACAGCTCTTCACCCTATTATGATCCACTTGATGATGACAATGAGTGTGAAAATTTCACTTTCTCTGCTCATACACCTCCATCTGGTCCTCAATACTGTGACCTAGCTTGGAGATTCGAAACCAGAGATGTGAATGAACAATGGAAATTTCTATATGATAATACAAGTGTTGATGATGTTGAGCCAGAAATAACGAAAACCATAATAGGAGCACAAAGTGGAACTTGTCCTCCAGGAGCAAGTGGCGAGTGTTGGATCACACAAACTACCAAGATAAATGTTTCTGTAAAAGAGAAGGGTGTTTGTGGGATAAGTGGCCTCGATTGGTGTGAGATAACTTATACTGTTGACGGTACAGGTCCTTATCAAGAAGTATTCCAAGATTTAAATGGAGAAAATTATTGGGAATATATATTTAGTTTTGATGAAGATTCAGTTCATATCCTAAATATAACCTGTATGGATATTGCAGGTAATAAGGTCGAAGATATAGAGAAATTTAAAGTTGATAGTGTACCACCAACAACAAAAAAAGATTACGGACAACCATACTATTCTAATGGAGGAGCCGAATGGATAAATTCTTCAACACCGATCACTTTGACAGCAACAGATGGCGGTGACATTTGCCATGTTGGTGGTGTAATTACTTATTATAGAGATTTTTGGTTGCCAGAACATGATGAAATTTGTTATGAATTATGTCACCCAGAAAATTATGGGAAATATGTTAATCCTAGTAAACCGTTCAAAAAGTATACTGGACCATTCTACAAAGAAGAAGAATCCTGTCATGTAATTGAATTTTATAGCGTGGATGCACTGGGAAATACTGAACCAATGAAATGGCAATGTGTTTTTGTTGATAATACACCACCTGTCGGAACAAAAATTGTAGGCGATCCAAGAGCAGGTGTAGAGTTTAAATCATTAGGTAATGGTGAAGCAAAATGGACAAGAGATCAATCTCACTCAGGAGATTATTCTGTTAAATTGACTAGTCCTGTTGGCCCATCAGATGTAGCTTTAGCTAGAATAACTCGTGACTTTGGAAAGTTTAGTGATATAACAGAACTCTCTTATTGGACATATCTTGAAGGTGGAGAATTAGGGTATCATCCTTATATTCAAGTGTGGATTGATATGGATGATGATGGAGATATTTATGATTTTAGTGAAGGTGGAGCCAATCTCTTTCAAGCAGAACCTTATTATGCATGGCAATATTATGGCTATCCCGGGCCATCACCTGGATGGAATGAATGGAGATCATTTGGAACTCCCAGTCTTGTTTGGTTTGATATAAATTGGGACGGAAACGTAGATTCCTTAAAACCATTAAATTACTGGCAAAATATATACGGAGATTATCCTGTCAAGAGAATAGTTGTTCAAGTAGGTTACGGGACAGGTTGGGATAACACAATAGCCTATACAGATGACCTTATACTTAATGGAAAAACGATCTTATCTGAACCGTTCACCACACCAACATGGGTAACTCAAAATACATCAATAACTTTAAATTGTACAGATCCTTGGCCACATCCAGTCAATCATGAAAAAGTTTGCTATAGAGTTTCATTTGACTCCCCCGAGAACTATATAACAGGAGAGTATTGTGAACCTCAATTTTTGAAAAACGGATGGTGTTGTGTGGATTCTCCTATAACTATCAAGTTTAAAGAAGACTCTTTCCACGATTTAGAATATTATTGTGTAGATGCTTTAGGAAATAAGAATGAAGTTGATATAGAATACTTTAAGGTAGATTCACAACCACCTGTAATTACAAAGACTATGATTGGTGACGACCACCTTGGAGATTGTCCACCAGAATATAAACCAGATGGAACTACTCACATTTGTTATGTAAAAGATGACGGCCAGAATGGTGTTCATATAGATGTCGAAGACAATCAAACTTATCCAGAGTGTGCAGTTGGTGTAGATTATTGTAATTATGGTCTTTGGTGGTATACAGATGAAACTACTTGTAAAAATAAATATGGTAATGATGCATGGGATGGTTACAAATGTTTAGTTGATACTGGAATCTTTGGTGAAGAAGGAAAAGACATCTACTTCACAGAGGATTCAACGCATGAGCTATATATTTCTTGTTGGGATCTTTTAGGTAATCAAATGATGGACGTAGAAACATTTTTAGTAGATTCAAAACCACCAATTACAACCAAAACCTATGGCGAACCAAGTAAAGAGGAAGATGGTAAGCATTGGATAACTTCTTCAACACCAATTATACTAACTGCTACAGACGAAAAGGTTGGTGTTGATTATATCAAGTATAGATATTGTCTTTATTCAGGATGTTATGGAGGTTGTGACTGTGATTGTGGAGAGGGTAATTGGACTACTGTAAAAGATAATGGCGTTGGTGATGTTAATAGTGAAGTAGGCAGTATAGAGACAACTTTCATAATTCCAAATGAATCTGAACATTGTATAGAGTATTATGCAGTTGATAAGTTGGGGAACGTGGAAGATACTAAATCTCAATGTGTATATGTTGATAACACACCACCTCATTCAG
>CAZSPB010000002.1:100096-187524 GCA_964608725.1 uncultured archaeon | reverse complement strand
GATGGACGGAAAACCACATATACAGTGGTACAAAGTTGATTCGGTTCCACCAACTACAACAAAGACTTACATACCAGATGCATATGTTGATCCAGAAACAGGATATGAGTACATAGACACCATACATAATGTAAGTTTGAAAGCGGAAGATGGTGGAGATATATGCGCTATTGGTGTAGATAAGATACAATATAGGGTGAGTGGTCCATTAGATAAATGCTGGTGTGAAGAAAAATGTGAACAATGGAATCCAAATTATGAAGGAGAATGGAATACCTATACAGAACCATTCAAAATACCTGAAGAATCCTGTCATGTAATAGAATACAGAAGCATAGACAAACTCGGGAATACAGAAGATATAAAGTGGCAATGTGTTTTTGTAGATAAAACACCACCAGTAACAAATAAATACTATGAAGGACCACAATGGCCAGAAGATAATGATGATGGACCTAAATGGATTTCCTCAGAAACATTGGTTGTTTTAGATCCGTATGATCCAGAATCACACCCATCAGGAGTTAACAAGACTTGGTACAGAGATGTTTACTTACCAGATGAGGAAGATTGGCACTACTGTTATGAAGACTGCTATAATTGGACAAATGATACAAGAGCTACAGTATGGGGTTTACCAACAGCACCAGAGCCATACAATCCATCAAGCCATGGCTTTGTGCTTTATGATGGGCCGTTTAAACTACAGAATGAATCATGTCACATAATAGAGTACTACAGTTATGACAATGTAGGTAAGGTTGAAGAAGTGAAACATCAATGTGTATTCGTTGATAACACCCCGCCAATTCCAAACAAAACAGTAAGTGAACCTAAAGATAAATGGTATCCAACTCAAGATGAAGAAATATTCTATCCAGGAATTTCAAAACAGTGTTGGAATGAGAATTCAGGAAATTATATAGAATGTTGGAAGATACCACTAAAGACTCCAGTTAGATTAGAATGTATTGACGAGGGGCCCCATCCAGTAGACCATAATAGAGTTTGCTTTAGAGTGGAGCTAGATGGAGAAGATGCCACCCAAAAGTATTGTAGCTGGTATGGAGGTAATTATAATTTAACTGGAGATGGTTTTTGTTGTGTTAATAGAACGATAGATGAATTTTACTTCATAGAAGAGACTTACCATGAACTAGAATACTATTGTGTAGATGCTCTGGGAAATAAAGGTCCTATAGATAAAGAGAAGTTCAAAGTAGAAGGAAAAATTTTTGAAATTAAACTTAATAAAAAATGGAATTTAATTTCAGTTCCAGTTGAGCTATTAAATGATACTCCAGAAGCTGTGTTCAAAGATGTTAAAGATAGTATAGAAAGTGTTTGGACTTATGACCCAGAACACGAAACTTGTGAAAATGATTGGTGTGTTTATGTACCAGATGAAAGTGGCACCTTGGAAAATATCAAACCAGGTTGGGGTTATTGGGTGCTAGCGAACAAAGATGACATGCTAGTTATAGGAGGGAGCATAGTTAAACCTGGGCCAAATGTGCCACCAAGCAGGCATTTAGTTAAAGGATGGAATTTGATAGGATACTATGGAACTTATGGTCTTCCAGGATATTATGGGCCAAAGAATCATAAACCTTGGGGTCATGGAAAGTATGCATATTGTGCTCTTTACTCTCTAGTGAATTTAGAAGGTCCAATATTAACAGAATGGACAGCATTAGGAACTTACTGGGAGCCTCGCAATCCAAATCAATGGATAGGTTTAGATAGATGCGACAGGATGGACCCAGGGGCAGGTTATTGGATATGGATGAAAGTAGAAGATGAGTATGCTATAGCAACAGCATGTCCCTCTGAGCTTTGGGACATGCTTTGCAGAGGCCTGTAAACATATTTAAATCTTTTACTCTCCTAAGATTAGCTAGGTAGTAAAATGAATCTAAAAATTTTGACTATACTAACTTGTTTTTTAATATTCAGTAATATAGTTTTAGCTATTGCTCCAGGTGTACCACATGCTTTTTATGGTTCCGTAACTGTTAATGGAAATCCAGCACCAGATGGTACAGTTATCACAGCAAAAATAAATGGAGTTGAAGTAGCAAGAACAGTAACTTCAGATGGGAAATATGGGTATCCTATTGGTTCATTTTATGTAGACGATCCTAATCATGACAGGAGTGGAGAAGAAATCAGATTTTTCGTGAATGGGGTTGATACTGGGCAAACAAGATATTTTTGTAATGGTTGTGTTACAAAAATAGATTTGGCTATTTCTCAGAGTCAAGGCGGTGGAGGAGGCGGTGGAGGATTTGGAGGCGGTGTCCCTACAACTAAAAAAACTTCTCAAGAAAATCAAACCACGCAAAATCAAACCGCACAAAAAACAGAAACTCAATTTTGCGAGGAGAGATGGGTCTGTACGGATTGGTCAGAATGTAAAGATGGATTCCAAACCAGGAGTTGTAATGATGTGAATAATTGTGGAACCGATTTAAATAAACCTCTTGAAATTCAGCCATGTTCAAAAGAAGAAAAGGCTTCACAGGCAAAAATTACAGGTCCAACAGGATTTTTCTTAGGTTTATCTGTTGTGGAATGGATAGGAGGTATAATAGGAGGAATAATAATCGCTTTTTGTATAATTTATATTTTCAGAAGAAAGAAAATTGTATCCTCTTCGTAATGCCAGTTAAAAATTTATTTTTACTTTCTTAAGAATAAGTAAAGAAATTAAAAAATTCTGAATATCAAACCAAAACCAACTTTAGTTGGTTCATAAATTTAAAGGGTGAAAAATGTGAAAAAAACATTGGTGATGTTAGTAAGTATTTTAGTGATAGGAACACCAGTTCTGGCACAAACTACAGTAGATACAGAATGGGAAGGCAGTGGTCATTTCGAAACACATTTCGTCGCTGGAGATGATGCTAACTCTGATTTCTGGACGACTGGTAGTTATATCAAAGGAGAATATCACGCAATTGACAAAGATGACAATCCTTATGGTTATGGTATAGATACAGTGGATGCATGGGTGAAAGCATCAGTGAGTGATGGGTTCATGGAATTTTTAAATGAAAGAAAGGACAGTCATGAAAGAATGTACGGGAGAGCGGGACAGATATCTTACACTTACATATGGACAAACGAATCGGCAGAAATGGCCTTTGGAACGAATACAAATTATGCAAGGTTAAGAGATTGTCAATATTCAAGAAATAAAACAACTCAGGGTAGGCAGTTTGAGGCAACAGGTAATCATTACATATACCATATGCTAACGGATTCAGATGGAGATGGAGCAGCGTTGATAGTTGATGCGGTAGGAAGCAGCAAGGTTAGGCTCATGGGTAGTGAGTCTTGGGGAAGTAGTTTTAATTTCGGTAGTTTACCCGTTTGTGGAGATGGATGTGCTTGGTATGATCACTACGCTGATTTCGAAGGTTCAGGAAAGGGTGATTTCTATCTTCATGGATGGGCAGACAATGAGTTAACCATTGGTTGTTGTGGTCATGGATGGACAATCCCAGGTGATGGTAGTGATGATTCAGCAGCTTACGATTTACATGTAAGATACGCAGGAGATTGGAGCTATCCAGATTTAGGTATAAAAGGGGAGTAAAAAGAATTTTGGGCGTCAGCCCATTTTTTAATTTTTTAAGTTTTGGAAATCCTGAAAAAAGTATTTATAGATTACTATGTAAAGGGTATAATGTGAGTAGAATGAAAATATTGACAATTGCTATAGTAACTTTATTGATAGTAACAAATATAGCATTTGCAGATGCAAATGTTTCTATAAACATTGATACCACAGGGGATGTTAATTTAGACACTGAAGTGAATACCACAGGAAATGTTACAGTTTGGATTGATGGAACAAATATAGGAGAGGAAATTAATAATATAGGAAATTACATCATTCAAAATGAACCTGATTGGTTATCTGATAAACTTGGACTTACACCAGAAAGTTTAGTTTACTATATTCAAGGTGCAATTAACTGGTTATTAGGAAAAAGTGGAACACCTGATGAATTTAAAGAAATTGGAAGTGCTTTGGAAAGTTACTTTGCAAGTGACAAGGATATTTGGATCTTGGCGAATAAGATAAATGAGCTGGAGATGAGAATAAGAGCGCTAGAACTTACAATGGAAGATGTTGCTCCCAAGGCATTCTGTGAAGTTAAGAAACAATTTTTAAAAGAGTACAACTTGACTTATGTCAAGTGTGGGAAAAATTCTACAGTGTATGTAAGAACAGATCCAAAGAAATTTGGTTATGATATTATTGCATACAGTACTGATACTTATTGTGAAGAAAATTGGAAATGTACAGATTGGAGCGAGTGTATAAATGGGACAAGAAAAAGGGTTTGTGTTGATAAAAATAACTGTGGGACAGAAAAAAACAAACCACCAGAAGAACAAGCATGTATAATAGTTTCGCAAGTGGTAGAATCTCCTCAGAAAATTGAAGCTCCAACAGGAGCACTTCTCGCTGTGAGCGAAAATTCTTATTACCTTCTTGCAGTCATGTTCATAATAGTATTGATACTAACAATAGTCAATATAAACATTTACAGAAAGATAGGAAAATTAAGAAGAAGGGCATATCCTAGAAAGTAATAACTTAGATTTATAAAAAATCTTTTAAGGTAAACATGAGAAGAGAATATCTAGGAGAAATAGATCAACTTGTTGGTTTTTCTTATTATAGTTTTAAAGATAAAAAATTCAGAAGATTTCATCCTACTGATATTATAAAAGGGGTGATAATAGCTTCAAATAGTGATGATAGTTTAGAAGACTTGATTTATCCTTATTCTCTGAATGAACTTGAAAATTCTTTGGAAAAATCTGGAAGAAAGAAAGTTTTGAATTCAAAAGTAATAGAAGTCATGCCTTGTGAAAATATAAGATTTTCAAGAGAATATGGTGGAGTAGTTGGTTCCATGTCATTTAAAGATGTTCCTATCCATTCTGTAGAAATAAGAGGCGCTCACAATTTCGAAAAATTTGAATTAACTTGTGATTGTAGCAAACATAAAAAAAGAAGATTTCCAAGTGGAGTTTGGTTTCCAGCTATATTAAACGATTGGAATTTAGAAGGAAAATATTATTCTGAAACAACATGCCCTCATATATGTGCTATCGATTTCTCTTTAAGAAAAATAGCAGGAGTAAAACCTTTAGGTTTGAACGATGGCTTAGAATTCATGAAACCTTATGTTTTATCATTCATTGATGTTATAAACAAATTTCCTGAAATAAAAGATTATACTCTAGATTTTGCTTACACTTATTATTCCTCTATGTTTGATAATGCAAAGAAACAAGTGAATGAAATGAGAAGGAGAAATGGTTTAGAAGAACAAAGAATGTACTCGAATCCATACTTGAGAAGGTACATTAGAAACAGGATGGGAATTAGTGAGAGAACAATGGAAAAAATTGTTGAAATTGTTGGTTATTAATGAACTAGAATTTTTATTATATCATTTTGTTTCAAAATGTAATCACTTCCAACTTTTTTCTTAGTTCTTGCATTTATAGCACCAATGAACTTTTCTCCTATCTCGGTATGAACCTTAAAAGCTAAGTCTAGAGCAGTTGAATTAGGAGGCATAAGGAAAACATCAGGCAAAACATTTCCTTTTTTATCACTAAATTTGTGCTCATTTTCAACAGGATAAACTGCTATATACTTTAAAAAATCAAAAACAGCTTTATTTAAACAAGCTTGAATTCCTGTTGAGCCGTACTTTTTCAAAACTTTTTCCTTTATCAATTCTAAGGCCCTTTTTTGTTCTTTGTTCAGCTCTTTCTTAATTTTGAAATCATTGTTTCCTGGTAAATATTCTATGAAACCGTTTTTACTTGCTGTTTTTAAAGCTATTTCAGCTTGGGCAGAACATGGAACTATAGTTAAATTTGGAAATTCTTTAACCATTTTCCTAAAATTTTCTTCTGAGCTAGGAAGATCAATTTTATTTGCAGCTATGATCATTGGTTTTGAGAGTTTTCTCAATTCTTTTGCAAGTTTCTCAGGATCAAGACCAACTTTGTCAAAAGCTTCTCTCACATGTCTTTCCTTAATGCCTAAGCCTGATAGTATTTCGGCAGCTTTCTTTTCGTCTTTTATCTTCTTAATGTTTCTTTTTATCACACTACTAAACCATAAATCTATTTCTCTTTCTAAGAATCTTATGTCTTCGCATGGATCATGCTCTTCACAAGGATTCCCTTCACTATCAGTTTTACCAGAAGCATCAACTATGTGAATTAAAATATCTGCAGGAATCAAATCATTAAGAAATTTATTCCCTAAACCTTTACCCTCATGACTTCCAGGTATTAAGCCAGCAACATCTAAAAGTTTTACTGGAATGAACCTTATTCCATTAATACATTGAGAATTTTTTGGATTACATTTTAAGTTTAATTCTTTACAAGGACAAGGAGAAGTTACATAACCTATTCCAATATTTGGTTTTATTGTTGTAAATGGCCTTGCTTCTATAGGAACATCTATTAAAGTTGCAGCCTTGAAGAAACTTGATTTACCAGATGAAGGCTTTCCTACTAACCCAATTTGCATTTTAACACTTCTTAAAGTGATTAAACTTTATATTATATTATAACAATATAATTTTTTATGCAAACTCCAATTTGTGAGGTTTGCCTAAAATCTGAGTTTTTGTGTAAAGCATGTCAAGAAAAGCTAGATAAAGGTGAAATAAGCAAGAGTGATGTAGAAGTATCTAGATTTTTGTTCAAGTTAAGTAAAAAAATGAAAAGTATTAGAAACGTTAAAATAGTTAAAGTTATAGATTCTGGAGCTTTGATTATAATAACTGGAAGAGGAGATGCTGCAAAACTTGTTGGAAAAGGAGGTTCTGTTGTTAAAAAAATAGCAAAACAATATAAAAAACCAATAAGGATACTAGAAGAAGCTTCAGATTTCAGGAAGTTTGTTGAGGAGTTAATATTTCCTGCTACTCTTTATGGTATAAACACTCTTTATAGAAATGAGGAAGAAATTTATAGAGTTAGAGTCCCTTCTTTACAAAAAAATCATTTAATGATAACACCAAAAGATTTTTCTAAAGTAATTTCAGAATTTTTCAACATGAAAGCTGAATTGATTTTTGAAAGTTAACTTTTTATTTTTCTCCCTATTTTCTCCAAAATTTTTTGAAATCTTTTAGTTGGTAAATTTAAAGAAATTATGCTAACTAACATGCCATTCAACATTCCAGCTAAAACATCTAAAGGGTAGTGAACTCCAGTATAAATTCTACTAAAACCTACAAGAAAAGCAAATAAAAGGAGAGGGATGGCAAGTTTTCTATAATAGTTTGCCAAAATTATTGTGCTAGAAAATGCCCTTTCGCTATGGCCAGAAGGAAAACTTGGCCCTATTCCAGTTGTTAATATTTCTATATCTTCAAACCTTTTCAAAGGTCTTTCTCTTAAAAAATAAAATTTCATGAAAACTAAAAATAAAGAGTCTATTATGAAAGCGTAAAGTAGTTTAACGGATAACTCTCTCCTCTTTTTTAACCATAAGATGGCTATTATGAAAAGCCAAAATATACTTGAACCAAAGTAAGTCAAAAAGATGAAAAGTTTGTCAAGAAAAGGGTTTGAAAATTGGTTTATTAACAAGAAAAGATCCTTATCAGCTTTTAATATAGGGTTAGAAAAAAATAGCATCAAAGCAACTATAGAAAAGTAAATAAGAAAACCAATAACTATTTTTCTTAAATTTTCCATATCAATATTAATCAAAAAATTAAATATAAATGTAGAAAATAATAGTGATTTTATGAAGAAGCTTGGCATAATCCTTTTTATATTCTTAATTTTTATACCTCTTGCTGAAGCTAAAACTATCCTTTTTGTAACAAAAGAATCAACAGATTCTCCTTGCTCTTTGCTTTCTCAAGAAGAAAAGCTTTATTGTGAAGAAATTGTAAACCTTGGTTATGATGTTAAAGTTATAAACGAAAAGCATGTTAAAGAAAACTCTCAAACTTGGAAAGATTATTCTTCAGCTTCAGAAATGATATTTTTGGGTGAAATAAGCCTTGATATGGTTAATAAGAGTGAATTTCAAGATATTTTTTGTGGTAACTTAAGCTTAGCAAATAAAAAATTATTTTTAGCTTTTTCTAGCACTAAATTAAATAAAACAATGAATATAGAAGGATGTGCATTTCATCCTTCAATAGCAATTGCAAACTTTAGTTACGATGATAATGTTTGCATTAAAAAAACTTTTAAAGTAGCTAAAGAAGGTTATATAACAGAAGGTTACTCTTTAGGAGATAATATAGACTTATACTCTTTAGAAAGAGAAGTGAAAATTCATGATATTTCTTCTGATGCATGGTTAACAGCAGAATGTGTTCCTCCAAATGGGCCAATAGACTTTTATCCTGTTATAAGTTTAAATGAAAAAGGAGTTTTTTGGGGTTTGGATAATCCATCAAACTTTACAAAAGATGCTTGGAATATTTTTGATAAAACTTTATTACAAGCTATGGGTGATACTACCTGGTTTATAGATGCTTTCACTATTCCAACAGTTGTAACTGCTGGCAAACCAATATGGATACTAGCTAATGTAACACAACTCGGCAAACAAGTTAACGGGACTGTGAATTTTACTGCAGATGGGGTTAGTGGCCCTTTAAATTATGAAAAAGGTTTGTGGAAAAATACTAACGTTATGCTTCCCGAAGAAAAGACTTACACTTTAACTATAAATGCTTATTCTCCTTCTGGACTAAGAGGAACATTTGCTCTTTCAATAACTGCAGGGAATTTAAACGTTAACATAGATTCTGGGAATTATAAACCAAATTCACCTTACACTATAAAAGCAACCCTCTCTGCAAACTTCTTCATAGAGACGGCCCAAGCAAACTATAAGATAAGAGATCCAGAAACTTATGAAGTTCTGTTTAGCGGGCCTTTAGCATGTCAAGAAAATGAATGTGTTGGTTATGTTGATAAAATGCCAGATGTTAAAAGTTTGATTTTGGAAGTTACAGCCTTTTCTAATAACATTGGAGGTGGAAGCTTTAAAATAATTCAAAAAGAGCCAATAACTACTAACAAAGATTTGTATAAACCTGGTGAAATGATAGTTATAGAGTTTTTCCCTCCTGAACCAATAGGAGAAGCTAACTTAACTATAATAAAACCTGATGGAATTTTTGAAACACCTACCCCAATACCAATGGAGAGAATAAGTGCTTCTCATTGGGGAAAAAATTACACTTTAGGAAAAGCAGCACTTAATGGAACTTACACTATAAAAGTAAAGGCCTCAAAAATTAACGAAACTATAGAATTTGAGAAAAAAATTGATGTTATTACTTGGAAACCTTTTGCTTATTTGAACAAGTATTCTTTTAACATTTATGAAGTTTTAAAGTTAACTGTTAAAATAAGCGATTGTTATTCAGATTTATTAGATTTTTCTATAAAAGCAAAAATTTTAGATCCAGAAGGAAAATTAGCTTACACAGCGACGGGCTCTATAAAAGGAAATGGGAATTTTGAGACTGAATATTTAATTCCAGGAGATTATAAAAGTGGAGTTTCAAGGGTTGAAGTCGAAATAGTAGACTCTTATGAGAGGAATGCAACTTTACACTTAAACTTTTCAATGAACTATACAGCAGTACCTCCAAGTCTTCACATTACACCTCCAATAATTTCTAAAGTAACTATAAGTGGAAAAACTATAGAAGAAAAAGCTTTCATAGAAAATTCTGCTGAAAATGTTGATGTAACTAACCTTTTAGTTAACGTATCTTCAACTTTAGCTAACATAGTTAAAATAAAATCGCAGCCAAAACAAATACCAGCAAAAAGTAGAGGGGAGCTAATATTCACTATTAGCACTGCAGGCCTTTCTGAAGGAACTTATTCAGGTTCAATAAATTTCTTAAGCCAAGTAGGAAGTGCTCAACTAACTATTAACATAGAGATAATAAGAAACCTTTACTTAGAAGCTGAGAATAAGTTAAGTGAAATTGGTTTAATAGAAAGGAACATAACATATCTAAAAGAAAAATGGGTTAACGTTTCCGAAGCTTTAGTTTTGTTAAATGAAACTAAAAGCCTTTTCGAAAGTGTAAAGAGTAATTATGAAAACGAGAATTATGAAGACGCTAAGTCAAAATTTGAAGAAGCTAACACAAAGCTAAGTTCATTAAAAATGAAAGTTAGTGAACTTTACACAAAAATTCCAGATTATAGTTTCATAATATGGGATTTCGCAATAGCTATAATTTTAATAATAATTGGAATAACTGTTTTCAAATACAGGAAAAAGATAAAAGAAGCTTTAAAGAAGAGGGAAAAAGAAGAAGTTGAAGAAATTTATTATATGCCAGAAGATTATAGGACAGAATACTACTGATTCTCTATGCCAGCAAATTTAACAGTAGAATTTGTAAAAGCTCAGGAAAAGTACAGAAATGCAAAGAGTAGAGAAGAAAAGATAAGAGCTTTAGAAGAAATGCTAGCAACTTTACCAAAGCATAAAGGAACAGAAAATATGAGAGCTATATTAAAGAAAAAGCTCTCTAAGCTAAAAAAGCAAAGTGAACGTAAAGTAAAGAGAAAAACTTTTTCTATACCAAAAGAAGGAGATGCACAAGTTTGCATAATAGGTTTCACTCAATCAGGGAAATCAACTTTACTTTCAAAGTTAACGAATGCAAAACCAAAAATTTCTTCTCATCCTTACACTACAACCAAACCAGAAATTGGAACATGCGATTATGAAGGTGTAAAAATTCAAATAGTTGAAATACCTTCTACTTTTAAACCAATGTACATGAGTGTGGCCCAAAGTTGTGATGGTTTAATACTTTTAAGGGATGAAGAAGAGTTGAAAAAAATACTTTCGAAATTCGGAATAAAAAAGCCTTTCATAGTAGTTGATAAAAATGAAGATGTTAAGAAAATTAAAGAAAAAATTTGGAAGATGCTTAATCTTATAAGAGTGTTTTGTAAAGAACTAAGAAAAGAACCAGAAAAGAAACCATTAGTTCTTAAAAAAGGTTCAACTGTTTTGGATGTTGCTAAAAAGCTTCATAAAGATTTTATAAAGTACTTTAAGTTTGCAAGAGTTTGGGGTTCTTCAAAGTATCCTGGAGAAAAAGTTGGTCTAGATTATGAATTAAAAGACAAAGATATTTTAGAAATCCATATAAAATGATTTATATTTCCTTTTCAAAATATTATCATGAAAGCTATAACAGCTATAAATGCTGTAATAATTTTAGTAATTGCAGTTATCACCATAATGGCAATTGTAATATTTTTTCTAAGTTCTTACAATCCTGCTGTTATAGGAGTTAATTTAGAAACAGCAAAAAATGATGCTTGTAAAGCTTATGTCTCTCTAGACTGTCCAGGCTCTCCTGAAAATATAATAGTAAATAATTTTGATGCTGATCAAGATGGAACAATTGATCCAGGAAAAGGTACTGGAAATTGCGGGGAAGGTGGTGCTGAAGAAGATAACCTACTCATGCTTTGCAAATGTTATTATGGAATTAATGATCCTGTAGAATGTGGTACTTTAGTTTGTGGTTGTAGAGAATAATAAACTTATATAGTTTCTTGATAAACTATCTAATATGAAAATTTCTACTTCCGAATTACCAGAAAAATGGTACTCTAATATAGAAAAGAGTAGAGAAAAGGCCAAGAGGTTATTAAATCAAATAGTAGCTATTGACTTAAATACTTCCATAATAGTTGGAAAACTTGAAGATGTAAGTGTTGATAGGTTATGGAGATTAAAATACCCATTTTGTAAATTAACTTTGAAAAACCCAGAAAAATATGGAATAAATGGAAAGTTTGAAAGTAAGTTAGGTGAAGAGCAATTTTGTTTTGTTAGCAAGCCTCAAATGATAATGAGTTTGGAAGAATTATCTGAAAAATTTCCTGAAATTCATGAAGATGTACATGTAAAAATTAGGAGGAATGCTTTTGGTTGATTCTATGGCTATTAAGCAAATTTCATCTGAGGGAGATAAGAAAATTCGTTGTCCAAGATGTGGAGAAGAGGCCTTAATTATAGAAGGAAGATTTGTAAGATGGCTTACTTGTCCTAAGTGTAAGTTCAAAAAATTGATGAGAAAAGAGGAAGAGAAAGTTAAAGTAGTTTCTCTAAAGTAGAACTATATTTTAAATACCAATATATAAATTCTATTAGTATGCTAGAGAATTATTCTAAAGAAATTCAAAAGGTTCTAAAGAAGTTAAAAATAAAAGTTGGAGATAGAATTTGCGTTTCTAAAGGCAAATTGAAATATGAAGGTTTATTAATGCCAAGAAGTGAAATTGGAGACAGAAATTGCATAGTGTTAAAACTTGATAACGGCTATAATATAGGGATAAGATACAAAAAGGGAGTTAAAATAAAAAAGCTTAAAAAGGAGAAATTGAAAGAAGAAGTCAAATTTGAATTAGGTAAAGAAAAATTCAGAAAGTTGAAATTTGATCCTAAAAAACCAAGAGTTGGCCTTATTATTACTGGAGGAACTATAATTTCTAGAGTTGATTATAGAACTGGTGGAGTTTCTGCTCTAGAAAAACCTGAAGAATTACTAACTAACATTCCAGAATTAAAAGATATAGTTTATATAAAAAACATTCTTTCTCCTTTCAAAAAAATGTCAGAAGATTTAGATTACAAAGACTGGCAAAAAATAGCTAAGTTAACAGCAAAAGAAGTAAACAAAAGTGAAGGTGTTATAATAACTCATGGAACTGATACTTTGCATTTCACTTCTGCTGTTCTCTCTTTTATGCTAAAGAATTTGTATAAGCCTGTTATTCTTGTAGGAGCTCAAAGATCAGCTGATAGAGGAAGTAGTGATGCTTTCATGAATTTAATATGTGCTTCTCATTTATCCATTTCTAACATAGGAGAAGTTGGAGTTTGTATGCATGCTTCAACTAGTGATGATTATTGTTATTTCATAAGAGGAACTAAATGTAGAAAAATGCACTCTACTAGGAGAGATGCTTTCAGAAGTATAAACGAATTGCCTTTAGCAAAAGTTTGGCCAAATGGAAAAATTGAAATATTGAATGAAAATTACAAAAAAAGAAAAGAAGAAAAAGTTGTGGCTGATACGAAATTCGAACCTAAAGTAGCATTGTTGAAAGCTTATCCTGGAAGTGAGCCTGAAATTTTAGAATTTTTAGTTGGAAAAGGTTACAAAGGATTTGTGGTAGAAGGAACTGGAATGGGTCATGTTCCAACATTTGCTAAAAAAAGTTGGATACCAACCATAAAAAAACTAATAAAAGATGGTATCCCTGTTGTCATAACAACTCAAACTCTTTATGGAAGAGTTAATACAAAAGTTTACACTAATTTGAGAATATTGTTCCATGAAGCAAAAGCAATTCCTGGAGAAGATATGCTTCCTGAAGTAGCGTATGTAAAATTAGGTTGGGCCCTTGGCCATACAAAAAGTCTAGAAAAAGTTAGGGAAATTATGCTAACTAACATTGCTGGAGAAATAACTAAAAGGAGTGAATTAGAAACTTTCTTGGTTTGATAAAATGAAAATAATAGATTGCCACATACATGCTTGCTTTAAAAATAAAGAGTTGAAGAAAATTGCAAAAGAAAACAAAATTGATTTTTCTTTTGAAGGATTGCTAAAAGAAATGAAAGCTAATAATGTTGAGAAAGTTGTTTCTATATCTCTTTTTGAAAAAGATAATGAAGAAACAGTAAAACTTTCAAAAAAGAACAAAAATTTACTTCCAGTTTTCTGCTTTAACATAAAAAACAAAAAAATTTTAAAAAAATTAAAAAAGGATTTAAAAGAAGAAAAGTTCAAGGCCATAAAGCTTTATCCAGGTTACCAACATTTTTATCCTAATAACAAAAAATGTAATAAGATTTACAAAATTGCTGAAAAATTTGGAGTTCCAATAATTTTTCATTCTGGAGATGTGTGGATAACTCCTTCAACTAAAAATGCAAAAGTTAAGTATGCACACCCTTTGTTTATTGATGATGTTGCAGTTGAACATCCTGATTTGAAAATAATTATAGCTCATTCAGGAAACCCTTGGATAATAGATGCTAGTGAAGTAGCTTATAAAAATGAAAATGTTTTCTTAGACATTTCTGGATGGTTTTTGAATGAAGTGAATGGTTATTATGCTAAATTTATGAAAGAAAGGTTAAAATTCATAACAGATTATGCAGGTTTTGAAAAAGTTTTGTTTGGTACTGACTGGCCTTTAATTAAAATGAAACCTTACATTGATTTCGTGAAATCTTTAAATTTTAGAAAAGTTGAATTAGAAAAAATATTTTACAAAAATGCTTTAAAGTTGTTTTGGTGAAAGAATGATAAATTACGAAAAAATAGGTTTTAAGTGTGGATTAGAGTTGCATAACAGGTTAGCCACAAAAACTAAACTTTTTTGCAATTGCCCTGCAAGATTTTCAAATGAAAAACCCTTTAAAAAAATAAAAAGAAAGTTGAGAGCTGTAGCAGGAGAATTAGGACAAATAGATATTGCAGCTATGTTCGAATTTTTAAGAGATAGAACCTTCTTTTATGAAATTTTTCATGATACAACTTGTTTAATAGAAATGGATGAAGAACCTCCTAGAACTATAAATAAAGAAGCTTTAGAAGTTGCATTACAAATTGCTAAGTTGTTGAGAGCAGAAATACCAGATGAAATTCACGTCATGAGAAAAATAGTCATAGATGGTTCTAATACATGTGCATTTCAAAGGACAGCCATAATAGGGTTAAATGGAGAGCTAAAAACTTCTTTAGGAAAAGTGAGAATAACTAACATTTGTTTAGAAGAAGAATCTGCTGGAATAGTTGAGAAAAAAGGTAAAGAAGTTATTTATCGTTTAGATAGGTTAGGAATTCCTTTAATCGAAATAGGAACAGCACCTGATATAAAAAATCCGCAACATGCTAAAGAAGTTGCTGAAAAGTTAGGGATGATAATAAGATCAACAGGAAAAAGTCAAAGAGGGATAGGAGTAACTAGGCAAGATCTGAACGTGAGCATAAGAGGAGGGGCAAGAGTTGAAATTAAAGGTGTTCAAGAATTAGATTTGATACCAAAAATAATAGAAAATGAGGTCAAGAGACAACTTGATTTAATTTCAAAAGGAAAAAAACCAAAAGAAGAAACTAGAGCAGCTAAAGAAGATGGTTCAACTGTTTATATGAGGCCTTTACCAGGTGGAGAAAGGCTTTATCCTGAAACTGATTCGGAAAGCGTTATAATAACCAGAAAAATTTTATCAAAAATTAAGTTACCCGAAACTTGGGAACAAAAATCAAAAAGATTCTCTAAGTTTTTGCCAAAAGAAATGATAAATCAAATTTTAAGGAGCGAATATTTAGATTTTTTTGAAAAATTTTCTAAGAAGTATGATCCTGTTCTTGTTGCAAATGTTTTCACTTCAATTTTGAAAGATTTAAAGCGTAGAGGTTTTAACATAAGCTTCCTTGGTTATAATGATTTTGAATATTTATTTGAATCTATTAAAAAAGGAAAAATTTCAAAAGAAGCTTTGCAAGATATTTTAGAAATTGCCTGTAAGCGTAAAATTTCAGTAAAAGAAGCAATTAAAAAGAGTGGATTAAAAGCAATAAACAAAAGAGAGTTAAAGAATATAATAAAAAGAGTTTTTGATGAAAACCCAGATCTTGTAAAAAAGAAATACTTTTCGGCTTTGATGGGAGAAATTATGAAAGAAGTGAGAGGCAAGATACCAGGTAAAGTAGTTTCTGAATTATTGAAAAAAGAGTTAGAAAAGGTTAAATGATGTGTGGTATTATAGGTTATGTTGGAAAGAAGAAAGCATCTTTTATTTTACTAAATAGTTTGAAAAAGTTGGAGTATAGGGGTTATGATTCTTGTGGCATAGCCACACTATTTAATGGTAAGATACATTTGAAAAAGGATGTAGGTAGTATAGAGAAAGTTAATAAAAAGTTAGATTTTAAAAAAATGAAAGGAAAGGTTGGTATAGCTCATACTAGATGGGCAACTCATGGAAAAGTCACAAAAAATAATGCTCACCCGCATTTATCAAACAATAAAAGAGTAGCTGTTGTACATAATGGTATAATAGAAAATTATCAAGAGTTAAAGAACTTTCTAATGAAAAAAGGTTTCAAATTTTATAGTGAGACTGATACAGAAGTTATACCAAATCTCATCGAATATTACATGAAAGGAAAAAACTTTGTAAATGCTTGCAAATCTGCTTTTGAAAAATTGGAAGGAAGCTATGCTATAGTTGCTATATGCGAAGATAGTGATAAAGTAGTAGCTATAAGGAAAGAATCGCCTTTAGTTGTAGGGATAGGCAAAGATGAATATTTTATCGCTTCTGATATTTTAGCTTTTCTTAATCACACTAATAAAGTCATTTACCTTGTTGAAAATGATATGGTCATTTTAGATGAAAAATTAAGAATATTCAACTTAAAGACAAAGAAATTTGTTAAAAGGCCTATTGACTCAGTTGAGTGGAGTATTGAAGAAGTTAAGAAAGGGAAGTTTGAACATTTTATGTTAAAAGAGATAACAGAACAAGCAAAAGCTATAAGTAGGGCAATAGAACAAGATGAAAAAATAATAAAAAAGGTTGCCAGGCTAATAAAGAAAGCTAAAGGAATTTACTTAGTTGGTTGCGGTTCATCTTATCATGCTTGCCTTTCAGCAAGTTACAAATTCTCAAAAATAGCAAAAATGCATGTCAATGTTGCTTTAGCTTCAGAATTCCATAATTATAAAGATTTTTTAATACCTCAAAGTTTAGTAATTGCAGTCTCTCAATCTGGTGAAACTGCAGATGTTTTAGACGCTGTTAGAGCTGCAAAAGAGAAAGGATCAAAAGTTATTTCAATAGTCAATGTTGTTGGCTCTTCTTTAAAAAGGGAGTCTGATTATTCACTTTTAATGAAAAGTGGGCCTGAAATTTGTGTTCTTTCAACAAAAACTTATACTTCTCAATTAGCCATTCTTACTTTACTAGCTTATGCTGTTGCTGGTAAATATAAAGAAGGAAAAAGGAAGTTAAAAGATTTGATAAATTATATATATTATCTAACTTCAGCAAACACAAGAAAATATATTAAAAAGTTAGCGAAAAAGTTAAAGAAAAGTGAACATATTTACCTTATAGGGAGAGGTTTGCAGTATCCTACTGCATTAGAAGCAGCCTTAAAAATTAAGGAAGTTTCTTACATTCATGCTGAAGGTTTTGCTGGTGGTGAATTAAAGCATGGAAACATAGCTTTAATAGAAAAGAATACTCCTTGCATTGTTTTTACTTCAAAAGAAACTGAAAAAGAAATCCTTTCAAATGCTTCGGAATTAAAAGCAAGGGGAGGATATATTATCGGGATAGGCCCAAAAAATAACGAGTTATTTGATTTTTACATAAAAGTTAGAGAAGCTCAAGAAGCTAATTCTATATGCCAAATAATCCCAATACAAATTCTAGCTTATCAACTTGCTATTCTTAAAGGTAACAATCCTGATTTCCCAAAAAATCTAGCAAAATCTGTTACAGTAAAATAAAAAGAAAAAATTACCTCTTCAACTTTGCTCCAATGAAACCGCCTATTGCTCCGAAGACAAAGCCAACTATTGCCATAGAAGGAACAGCAAGCCATGGAATAGCTGAAGTAACAGCACCTACTACTAAAGCATTTAGCCAACCGCCCATTGGAATTGCCATTTGAATTCCCATGATGTTTGGTACATAAGGCGTTATAAAACCTGCTATTATTCCTCCAATCAAACCAGCTATGAATCCATTAATTGCTCCTTTGATTGGCGATGTTCCTCTTCCAACATAAATGCCCGCTATCAAAGCTGCTATCATTGCTGCATAAACTGCAAAATCTGCAAACAAATAGCCTATCAAGATACCCAAAATAATGTATATTATTGCAGCAGTCAAAATTTTCTTCCAATAGCCCATTTTTTCACCTTTTTTTAAATGAATCTCCTTAAATTTAAATCTATCTTTTCTAACTTAAAACTTTTCCTATTAAGTAAGAAGGTGTTGCATCAATTATTCTAACTTTAACTAACTTCCCAAGTGAACCTTTTTCTATTACTATTGGCTTGTATGCAAAATTTCTTCCTATCCACTTACCTTTTCTTCCTTTTTCAGAAATCAAAGCTTTTCCTTCCCAACCTATCCATTCTTTATTTTTTTCAAAAGCTATTTTTTCAACTATAGCTGAAATTCTTTTGCTCCTTTCTTTCACAATTTTTGAATCAAGTTGTTTGAGCTTTTCTGCTTCAGTTTTTGGTCTTTTTCCAAATTTTGAAACGTTAACCCAATCTGGTTTCACTTTTTTGATGACTTCAATTGTTTTTTCAAATTGTTTTTCTGTTTCTCCAGGATACCCTACTATTACATCAGTCCATAATTGGAATCTAAAATTATCTTCAAAATTTTTAACTATTTTTTCAAAATCTTCTCTAGTATAGCCTCTTTTCATTTTCTTTAAAATTTCATTATCTCCTGATTGAAGAGGAAGGTGTAAAAACTTATAGATTTTTTTATTCTTATAAGCTTTTATCAAATCAGGAAGAATTTTTAAAACATTTTTTGGATTCATCATTCCAACTCTTACATAAAAATTTCCAGGAATTTCACAAATTTTTTTCAAGAGTTCAGGCAACAATCTTTTTCCCTCTTCTGCTCCATAAGCAGCATTATCTTGAGATGTTATCCATATTTCTTTACAACCCTCTTTTATTGCTAAGTTAATTTCTTTCACTACTTTTTCAAGAGGGAAAGAAAATATTATTCCTTTTGCAAAACGTACGCAGCAATAAGAACAATTACCTTCACAACCATCAGCAATTTCAACTATATCAACTATAGGATTCTTTCTTATTCTTGGCAAACATAACTTTATTTCTCTAGATTTTCCTAAATACTCTACTCTTTTCCCTTCTAAAGTTTCTTTAACAACGTTTACAATTTTAGTTATGTGATGAGTGCTAATAAGACTTGCTTTAGGTGCAACATCAACAATCTTTTCATAATTCCCTTCAGGCAAGCAACCTCCAATTATAAGCTTTTTTTCAGGATATTTTTTTTGAATTTCTTTTATCCTAAAAATTATTTTCTGTTCTGTTTGAGTTTTTACGAAGCATGAATTTATTAAAACAACATCAGCTATTTCTATATTTTCAACTATGTTAAAATTAGCTCTTGATAACAATCCTGCCATAATTTCCGATTCTGCTTGATTAGCAGAACAACCATAAGTTTCTATGTAAACATTAGGCATAGAATAACTTTATCATCTAAATTTTAAATTATTCTCCAAAAATCATGATAAAAACTTCTCTTTCTCTGCTTCTTGTATCAAAGTTCGCTACCATTATCTCTTGCCAAGTTCCTAGAACAAGTTTTTTATTTTTTATTGGAATAACTTTACTGTTTCCAACAAGAATTGATCTAATGTGAGAATATGCATTTTCTACATGATGGTATATTTTATTTTCATTTGCAACTTCATTTAAAGAATTTCTCAAATCTTCTAAAAGCATGGGCTCATCTTCATTAATTATTAATCCACTTGTAGCACCTATAGAAAAAATGAGACAAACACCATCTTCAATTCCAGACTCTCTTACTGCATCTTCAACTTCTCTAGTTATGTTATGAAAACCTTGTGATTTCAGTTTAACTTTTATCTTTTTTGTGTGTATCATATAACAAATTAGATTTTTCTACTTAAAACTTTTCGAAAAATTGTCGTAGTTAATTTTAAATATTGACGTAAAAAATAAAACTTTTTCTATTTTACTATTAATTGGGGGTAAAAATGCAAAAAACCCCTCATTTGCCAAGGGTTTTCGAACCTACTTCAATAGGTGATGTGGCAGCTGTCTGCTATCAAGGTATGTATGAGAATATTGATGGAGCAAAAAGGTTTATTAAGTTACTTGATATTGCTTGCTCACCATGGTCAAATTATGAAGATAATGAAAGAGCCTACATGCAAACTTTCTTAGCTACAGCAAGGCATCTTGCTAAAAAAATAAAGGAAAACAAGGTGAGATATGAAAAAAGGGTAGAAAGAGCTGAAAAAGAAAAGAAAAGTAAGATAGGAGAACTAAAAAAGCTTAGAGATTATGAGTTGAAAAAAGCTGATGAAATAGTAAGAGAAGAGTTAGGGAAGATAGAGGATAAGAAAAAAATAGGGAAAAAGTTAGTTGGTTCTTTACCTTCAGCTATAAGTTCTTTGTTAATAAGTCTTGAATACTTGCCTCTAGGAGCTGCTTTAGGCATTTCTTTGCTAGTAGGTTCTGCAACTTACACTGGATTTACTCTTTATTATTCAAGAGAAAGGAGCAAAATAGAAGGTATTTTATACAATTATAGAGAGCAACAAGAAATAATAGAAGACGAATATGCAAAAAAGATGAGAAAAGTTGAAGAAGAATATGATAAAAAAATGGCATGGATAGAAAGAACAACAAAAGAAAATATAGAAAGGCATTGTAGTCTGGCTGAAGAAAAAATGAGGAGAGCTTATCAAAGATACTTTGGCATAGAGTTTAAAGAGAAACCATTAAAAGTGAGATAAAAAAGGAAAAAATATTTTAAGTAGGGTATAGTATGCACTTAAATCTTTTTCTATTTCACTATTTTATAGTGATTATATGTTCTATTCAAAAACAACCTCTTACAACTTAATGACTGTGAAAGGTGCAAGAGAATTCTTAAAAAAAGAAGCTAAATTTGAAGTGGAGAGAGAAAAGTTATCTTTTGAGTTATTAGGATTCACACCAGAATGGTCACCTTTTTATGCTAAACATTATGAGGTTTTAAACAGTAAAATTGAAAAGAGGAAATATAGATCAAGACTTCATATAAAAAGGTTAGAAGAGGTTATAGAAAGACAAAAAGATCCTTTATCTAAAAGTTATTTAGAAGAGTTTAACAATGTAGTTTTTGATGCTGGAAGAGATATGGCCGAAAACAATTTTTTGATTGAGAGAGAAAAAAAGAAAAAACTTAGCAACTTAAAAGGTTCTAGAAAAGTTGTAGATATTTTGTTTAAAGCTGCAAGTGCATTCACAACAGGAGAAATAACTTACTTCCATTTTGGCCATTTGCCATCTCTAGGAACTGCAATAATTTCAATTTACGTTTTTGATGAAATACAGAAAAAATGGAATTCTTACCAAATAAATAAGCTTGAAGAAAAAAGAAAGTCTTTTGTTGAAAAAAGAATTAAAGAAGCTATATTAGATACAGCTGAAATTTTCAAAGAGCATTTTCCTTATGCTGTAAAAGGCTTAGAAAGTTCTGCTTTAGAAATTTTAGTTGATCTTGAAAGTCTTAAGTGTGTGACTTCTTAACTAATTCTACATCTTTAATCTCAAGAAATCCTCTATCTCCTTCCCATCTTTTTTCAAAATTTTTAATCCTTATCTTCTTTTTAAATAAAGGGCAATCCAAAACTGTAGTTTCCGCTTCACCACCTTCAAATGCTAAGTTTATACCAAACTTTTTTTCCAATTCAAGTAACTCTTTAACACAATTTTCATCAATTTTTCTTCCTAACCAACTCTCATCAAAACCTTCAGCAGAAACAGCAGTAATTATGACTTCAAATTTCCTTTTTATAATTTCTTCTAACAACTTCTTTTGATCATTTTTCCAAAGAGGTGCTAAAATTTTTAGTTTTAACTCCTTACAAACTTTTTCAACTCTTTTCTTTTGGTACTTACTTGCTATAGCACCACAAACTACCCCTTCTACATCAATTCCTTTTAAAAGAGATTTTAAATCTTCAATCTCCTTTTCCTTTTCTCCCATAGATTCTTTTGAAATTAGAGGAATTTCCATACATTTTGATTGAATAACTGTTAAACCAATGTTAGGGGTATGCCACATATAGCTTTCAGGATTTAAAGAATGGATTGTAGCTAGGTATTTAATGTTATGACCCATTTCAATAGCTCTAATTATGGCTAGAGTGCTATCTTTCCCACCACTAAAAAGTGCAACAAGATCCAAAAAACCACCTTTAATTTAAATATTTTATCTGCAATTATTTATACTCAGGAGATATCATGGGTTTCAGAATAAAAATCGAAAATGTCGTTGCATCCTCTTCTTTTGGAGTTAATATAAAGCTTGAAAAACTTGTTTCTAGTTTGGATAACATTGAGTACGAACCAGAACAATTCCCAGGCCTAGTTTTTAGGTTAAAAAGTCCAAAGGCAGCAGCTTTAATCTTTTCTTCTGGTAAGATAGTGTGTACAGGTACAAAATCACCAAAAGAGGCAAAAAATGTTGTAGCAAAGATAGTTTCAAAGATGAGAAAAATAGGAATAAAAATACCAAAGAATTACAAGGTGAGAATGGAAAACATAGTTGCTTCAGCTAAGCTTAATAGGGAGCTAAATCTTAATAACATAGCTTTTAACTTAGAAAATACAGAATACGAACCAGAACAATTCCCAGGCCTAGTTTTTAGGATGGATGAACCACGTGTTACTTTTCTTCTTTTTGGTAGTGGTAAGATTATTTGTACTGGTGGAAGGACAATAGAAGATGTAAAGAGAGCTATAGTCAAGCTAGACAAAAAGTTAAGAAGTTTAGAAAAGTAAGTGTTTTTATGGAAGTTGAAAAATTTGAAGAGTTTTTTAGACAGTTTTATGAAAAAGATTTGTTAGCGTTAGCTTCAAAAGGTGAAAAATCTTTAATCATAGATTTTTCTCTTTTGGATAAATTTGATCCTGAACTCGCAGATAAATTACTAAATGATCCTGAAGCTTTATTAGAATCTGCAAAAGAAGCTTTAAAGAATCTTGATATTCCTGGTGGCCCAAAAGAAATAGAGCCTAGATTTAAAAACTTACCAGAAAGATTTAACTTGAGAATAAGAAATTTGAGGTCAGAGCATATAGGAAAATTTGTTTGTTTAGATGGAGTTGTAAGGAGAGCTTCTGAAGTTAAACCTGAAATAGCAATAGCCGTATATCAATGTCCAGAATGTGGTAGTAAGCTTCGTGTTGAACAAAAAGAAAGGTTCATAAAACCACCATCAGTTTGTCCTCAATGTGGGAGAAAAAGTCAATTTCAACTTATTGATAAAGAGTTAATAGATGTTAGATGGATTTTCATAGAAGAGCCATTTGAAATAATAACAGGAGAAAGGCCTGGAGAAGTTTCCGTTTACCTTAAAGGGGATCTCACAAGGCCTGAAATGCAAAGAAAAACAGACCCTGGAAACAGAGTTAAAGTGAATGGGATAGTTAAAGAGTTAAAGAGGACTTCTAGGGGCAAATTGAGAAGACAGATGGATATTTATGTTGAAGCTAACTATGTTGAACCAACTGAAATAGAATGGGAAGAAATTGAAATAACTCCTGAAGATGAAAAAAAGATTAAAGAGATGGCAAAAGACCCTGAGATCTACAATAAGATAATTTCTTCTATTGCACCTTCAATTTATGGCTTGGAAAAAATAAAAGAGGCCATAATGTTGCAGTTGTTTGGTGGGGTTCCTCATGAGCTTCCAGATAAAACTAGAATAAGAGGTGATATTCATATTTTGCTTGTAGGTGATCCTTCAACTGGTAAGAGCCAATTGTTAAAACTCATAGCAAGTATTATTCCAAGAGGAAAATATGTGGCTGGGAGAGCCGCAACAGCTGCAGGCTTAACGGCTACAGTAGTTAGAGATGAAGAATTCATGGGGGGTTGGATACTTGAAGCAGGAGCTATGGTATTAGCTAACAAAGGAATTTTAGCAGTTGATGAGTTTGATAAAATTTCTAAAGAAGATCAAGTTGCAATGCATGAAGCTTTAGAACAACAAACTGTTAGCGTTGCGAAAGCTTCTATTGTTGCAACACTACCAGCACAAGTTTCAGTTTTAGCAGGTGCAAATCCAAAATTTTTTAGGTTTGATCCTTATAAGCCTATAGCAGAACAAATTGATATTCCTGATACTTTACTAGCTAGATTTGATCTAAAATTTGCCTTAAGAGATGTACCAGACAGAGAAAGGGATGAAAAGTTAGCTACTCATGTGATGGAAACAAGACTTTCACCTTCAAGAGTTGAACCTCTAATTCCGCCTCAATTTTTAAGGAAGTATATAGCTTACGCTAGGAAGAATTGTGTCCCTAAAATGACAAGAGAAGCAGCAGAGAGAATAAAAAAATTCTACATTGAAATGAGAAACTTGTACAGTGGTGAAACTGTTCCTATAACTTTAAGGCAGCATGAAGCATTAATGAGACTTGCTGAAGCAAGTGCAAAAATAAGACTTTCTGATAAAGTTGAAGTTCAAGATGCTGAGAGAGCTATAAACGTTATGAGATATTCAATTGAGCAACTAGGTTATGATTATGAAACTGGGAAAATTGATATCGATAGAACAGAAGGTGTTCCTGCTTCTCAAAGAAGTAAGATTCATACTATTCTTGATATTATTGATATGCTTGAGAAAAGATTAGGAAAGCCAGTTCCTAAAGAAGAGATCATAACTGCAGCAGAAGAACAAGGAATAAAGGTAGAAGATGCAGAAGATATATTAAGGAGATTAAAAGCGGAAGGCTCTATATTTGAACCTAGGTTAAATTATATTGAAAGAATAAGGTAAAAACATGGAAACTAGAAGACTTACAGCAAAAAAAGCATTTATAAGAGAAATTGTTAATGGAAAATATATAAGAAAACCAGGTTTCGAAAGTAATTATGTTTTAACTGACTTGGGAAGAAAAATATCAAGAGTAAGAATAATTGGTTTAGTTGTTGATAAATTTGTAAGTCCTGACGAAAAGTATGCTACTATAACCCTTGATGATTCTACAGAAACTATAAGATGTAAAGCTTTCATAAACACTAAAATATTTGACGATATTGAAAAGTGTAATTTGGTTGAAGTTTTTGGAAAGTTGAGAGAATATAATGGAGAAATTTACATTATTCCTGAAATAATAAGAAAAGTTGATAGCAATTTTGAAATTCTAAGACTTTTGGAACTAGAAGAAATATTAAGAGAACAAAAAGAAAAAATTAAGAGAGTTTCTGAATTTCAAAAACAAACTTCTGACTTAAATGAATTGAAAATGGCCTTAAAAAATGTAATACCTTGGGAAGAAGTTGAAGGTATATTAGAAGCTCAAGAAATGATGGAAAAGAAAGTTGAGGAAAAAGAAATAACTATGAATGAAATCAAAAATAAGATATTAGAAATGATAGAGAGGTTAGATAAAGGAGAAGGAGCTGATTATCAAGAAATTATAGAAAAATCTGGTTTTTCTGAAAGAGATATTGACATTGCTGTTCAAGAACTTCTTGAAAGTGGTATTTGCTTCGAACCTAAACCAGGAAAAATAAAAAAATTATAGAAATAAAAAGTATATAACCTACTTATTATGTGAGTAAAATGAAGTATGAAGAGCTTTTAGAGAAAGCTTATGAAAAGCTTCCTGAAGTTGTTTCTACTACTCAAAGATTTCAAATGCCGCACTTTGAAATTTTGATACAAGGAAATCAAACTATAGTCAAAAATTTTTCTCAAGTATGTGAGAGTTTGAGAAGAGAGCCAAAGCATTTATTGAAGTACTTGATGAGAGAGTTAGCAACACCAGCAGGCTTCGATGGTACTAGAGCAATTTTCCAATCAAAAATTTATCCAAAACTCATTCAAAAAAAGCTAGAATCTTATATAAGAGAGTATGTTTTATGCAAAGAATGTGGAAGGCCTGACACAAAACTTATAAAAGAAGATAGAATAACTTTTCTAAAATGTGAAGCTTGCGGTGCAAAATCTTCTGTTAAGCCTATAAAGTGAAAATATGAAAGCTCAGTTCTTCATTATTGGTAGTGTGATAATGGTATACACTTTAACTATGATGATACGCTATATTTATGGCTTTACTTACATAGATTTAACTCAATTGGAAGAAATGGGGGAGCTGTATTATATAAAATTTATAAAAGAAAGTTTAATAAATTCTGTAAATTCTTCTTTTGTGAGTAGAGATTGTAATAAGTTAGAGGCCGATTTGAATAATACTATAAGTTTTCTTAAAGGGAAGATGATAGAAAGGGGGATCTCTTTAGAAGTGAATTATAATATATTGAGTTGTCCTCCTCCTGAAATTTACTTCAATTTTTCTTTGAGAACTTCTAACCTTTACACTTTAACTGAATTTAAGTATCAATAGTATTTCCCAAAATCATTTTAAGGTAAGGCAGCTGTTCTTTAACTTTTCTTTTAGAACAATGCAAAATTCTTCCTAGTTGAGAATAAATTTCATCTTCTTTTTTCCTCTCATTCTTTGTCCTTCCAAGCATGATAATTCTGCTTGGTGGTTGATATGGTATAAATTTGCCATATCTTTCTTTCTTTAAGGTTGAAAGTCCAGCAATTAAACTTTTCATATAACTCCTAAATCTAAAATTTTGAGTTTTAATTATTTTATTTCTCAATAAATCAATTTTACTTAACATTTCAAATGCTTCAGCAATTTCTTTTGGATTTTTAAATTCTTTACAAATATTTTCTTCAACCCACCAAAATATTTCATCAATATCTTTATCACAATCATTCATAAGTTTTAAAGTTTTTTCTATACTCGAACTATGAAATATGGCCCTTAAAACTTCAAAAATGTTGACTTCTCTTTCCCTTTTTTCCATTAAACTTCCAAAAGAAGCTTCTAGATCGTTTATAGCAGATCTTAAATCACCATTACAATTTTTTGCTATCATTCTTATAACTTCTCTACTAATTTTCATTCTCTCTTTTCTAGCAATTTCTAACAATTTTTTTTCTATGAGTGAAGAAGAAATTTTTCTTAACCTAACAATTTTACAAATACTCTTAAGTCTTTTCAATTTAGAGTCGTAAATATTCCTTACTGTAATAATTATAGGATAAAAACTATCTTTTATGATTTTAATTATTTCAGAAATTTCTTTTGAATTAAGTTCATCTGCACTATCTATCAAAATCAATCTTTTACCAACTAAACTTTCATCTCTTGTTACAGAAGTTAGCACATCCTTAATGTTAGGCTGAGAAAAATCATTTTCATCTAGTTTTATTAAGTTATACCCTTTTTCTTTTGCTATTGTTTCAGCAATAATTGTTTTTCCTGTTCCAATAGGCCCACAAATTATTAAAGCATTACCTTTTTTCCACTTATTTAACCACTCTACCACTTCTTTTAAAGCACTTTTTTGGCCTAATATTTCTCTTAAATTTCTTGGTTTGTATTTTTCTAATAGCATTTTATCCACTAGCAAATTGTGCTAGAAGGGCCTCTAATTGAATCTGTTCGTTTCCGAAATGCAACCTGTATTCAAATTCGCCAATCTTTTCTATAAGTTTAACTTTTTCTTTTTCAGGAATGTTCAACTTGTGAGTTTGACTTAAAATCTGCTTTATTATATCTTGGCCAGAAACTCCTCTTCTTAATAACAACTCTTTTAATATTTCCCTAGCATGAGAAAATTTACCTTTTAAAGCATACTCTATCATTTCTTTAACTTCTTTTGGCTCTGCTTGAGCTGAAACTTCATAAACTATACTCTTTGTTATTTTTTTGCCTAAGATAGCAGATGCTTGTAATATGTTAGTAGCTTTTCTTAAATCACCTTCTGAAATAGTGTATATAGCTTCTAAAGCTTCTTTTTCTACTTTCAACTTTTCAGCTTTTATTATCCTATTCAAATAAGTGAAAACATCATCTTTAGACAAAAGCTTAAACCTAAATAAAGCTGCTCTGCTCTGAATTGGAGCTATTATATTAGAAGAATAGTTACAACTTAAAATGAACCTTGTTACATCAGCGTACATTTCCATTAACCTTCTCAATGCATTTTGAGCATCAGGAGTTAAAGCATCACTTTCATCTAAAAAAATAATTTTGAATGAAGCACCAACAGGTTTTGTCCTAGAAAAATTCTTTATCCTAGTTCTTATAACATCTATACCCCTCATATCACTTGCATTAGTCTCTTGAAAATTTTGTTTCCATGTTTTACCAAAAAGTTCTCTAGCTAAAGCAATAGCACAACAAGTTTTTCCTGTGCCAGGTGGTCCAGCAAAGATCATGTGAGGTATAGTTTTTTCTTTAACAAACGATTTTAACCTTTCAACTACATGCTTTTGATTTACTATTTCCTTCAAATTTTTTGGCCTATATTTTTCTACCCAGATTTCTAAGTTAGACATGTTATCACAAATATATTAGGGAAGCAGTAATTTAAATTTATGAAAAAGGTTTTTTTATTATTAGGTTTACTTTTTTTACCATCTTGTTGCTTAGCTGTAAACATAACTAATTCTCAAATTGTAAGTGAAATGAGGGTTCAAGTAGTGGAGAAAGGGGAAATAAATATATTTGGAAATGTGAATGAAGTGTCTTTAAATCTTTCAATACCTCAAACTGATGATTATCAAAATGTTGAAAGCTTAGAAGTTTTTTCTTCTGGTTTGCCATGCATAAATTCATGTAAGAAAAGTTTTCTTTTCGATAAGTATGGAAATAAAATACTTAATATAAAATGGGATAACCCTAAAGATAATATAAATTTTGAAGTTAAGCTTACAGTTTACGTTAAAAGAAGGAGGAATGTTGAAATTAAGAAAATACCGGAGTTCTTAATGCCCACACCTTTAGTTCAATCAACTGATGAAGAAATAGCTGCTATTGCTTCAAAGGCAAGGGGAAATGATTTTGAGAAAGTTTCTTACTTAGTTAAGTGGATAAACGAGAATATAGAGTACGACAAAGTTTATTCAAATGTTAATCTCTCAGCAAAGGAGATATTATCTAAAAGAAGAGGGGTTTGTGACGAAATCTCAAATCTCCTTGTTTCATTTTTAAGAAATTTGGGTTATCCTTCTTCTGTAGCGCTTGGCTATGTTTATCCTGGCAAGATCTATAAAGGAGAAAAATTTCAGCCTCATGGTTGGGTTGAAATTTATGTTGGCAAAGGTATAATAGCAGACCCTACTTGGGCCGAAGTTGGTTTTTTAGATGCTACTCATATAAAGTTTGCAACTTTTCCAGATAGTAATTGGGTTTTTTACACCATACATGCAAAAGGATTTGGAAAATTTAAAGCTGTTTTAAATGATGTTGAAACAAACATTAAAATTTTAGATTTTAAGGAGGAACCTTTAGTTAGAGAAAGTTCAAAACTTCTTGATGAAAAATTATGGGAAGGTTATGCTGTTGTTAAAACTGACATTTTTAGCAATTATTGCATTTTAACTAAAGTAGAATCTAAAAGTTGTGTAGATAGTTCTGGCAAAGAATTCTTAAAAAATTTAAATCCTGAAGAGATTGTTTACTTTTGTGATAACAAGACTATTTTTTCTATTTTTAAGTTACCAAGTAATTTAGACCCGGGAAAAATTTATTCTTGTCCTCTTAGTGTTATGCCGTATGCAGGAAAACAAGAAGTATTAAATTTCGAAATTTCTCCTAGAGAATCAAAAAAAGTTGAGCTTTTTGTTGATAAGACTAGTGTTTTACCAGGCGAAGTGATTCATGCTGAATCAAAAGATTCCTACATTTTTACAGATTTCGGATTTTTTGCTAAGGAGAGAGCAGAAATTAAAGCACCTTATTATAATTTTAAAATTTTTGCTTACAATTCAGGTTCTCTTGTGTGGCAAAACATTTCAGTAGTTTTAATGAAGCCTTTTGAAGTAAGTCTCATTTCGAATGAAAGTGCATACATAGGAGAAACTACACCAATAACAATTGAGGTGAGAAACAATCTTGCTTCACCACAAACTATAAAAATCAAATTTAAGGGCAAGGAAATAACCTTTAATCTAAGTGATGTAAAAAATTATACATTTTACTTTTCTCCTCAAAATAGAAATGATAACTTGATACAAGTTTTCATTTCCTCTCAAGATTATTCAACATCAATCTCAAAAAAGATAGAGATTTTAGAGAAAAAGAGTTTTTTAGATAAGATTTTGGAGGCACTTTTTAACTTTTTTTCATCAATTTTCAGCATTTTCGATAAATTTAAATTATAGAAAATGAATTATAAAATTGATTTTTATGTGGTTGTGGATAATATCTGGTGCAATAATTGTAATAGCGGTTTTAGTAGTGGTCTACTATATAAACAGAATAATCGTTCTTTCTAACAGGATAGATAATGCTTGGTCTCAGATAGATGTTCAATTAAAGAAAAGAGCAGACTTAGTGCCTAATTTAATTGAAACTGTTAAAGGTTATGCAAGGCATGAAAGAAAAATAATGGAAGAAGCAATGAAAGCTAGAGAAAGAATGCTTAAAGCAGCAACTCCAAATGAAAAGATGAAAGCAGGAAGAGAATTAGCAGCTGCTTTGAAGAGCATTTTTGCGATAGCTGAAAATTATCCTAACTTAAAAGCAAGCGAAAATTTCAAACTTTTACAAGAGCAGCTAGAAGGAATAGAAAATAAAATTGCATATGCCAGACAATTTTATAACGATTCTGTGTTAGCGTTTAACAATATGATATCAACTATTCCAGGAAGATGGTTTGCTTCACTCTTAGGTAAAAATAAACAGAGAGAATATCTAAAGATAGAAGAGAGAGAAAGAAAAGTTGTTAAAGTCAGGTTCGAATAATTCTAGTGAAAGAATGGAAAAAGTAAACATATTTGATCAAATAGAAAAAAATAAAAGAAATTCCATTTTTTTAAGCCTTTTTGTTTTTTTAATCCTTTTTTCTCTTATTTATTTAATATCAGAAATTCTTGCACCAAGTTTGACTTTGTTAATCACTATATTTGCATTCTTTCTTATAATTTCTCACATTTACTTTTCTTATAATTATGGAGATAAAATAATATTAAAAGCTGTTAAGGCAAAACCAGCTGATCCAAGGAAGCATAGATATCTTATTGATACTGTAGAAGGCTTATCAATAGCGGCTGGTATACCACCACCAAAAGTTTATGTTATGGAAAGTGAAGACATAAATGCATTTGCAACTGGCAAAGACCCTCAGCACGCTTCTGTTTGCGTAACTACTGGATTACTCAAAAATTTAAAGAGAGATGAAATAGAAGGGGTTATAGGTCATGAAATTTCTCACATAAGGAATTATGATATAAGGTTTGCAACTCTCATAGCAGTTTTGGTTGGTTTAGCAGCTATAATTAGTCATACTTTCTTAAGGTCAATAAGATATGGCCTAGGAGAAAGAAGAGAAAAAGGAGGGAGTTTTTTTCTAATGCTTTTAATTGCTATAATTTTAGCGATATTTGCTCCTTTTGTAACAAGGATAATTCAAGCTGCTATTTCTAGGAGAAGAGAATTCCTTGCTGATGCAGGTTCTGCTCAACTAACAAGGTATCCAGAAGGTCTTGCATCAGCTTTAGAAAAAATTAAGAATTTGAATCAGGGAAAGATGAATGTTAGTGAAGCTGTTTCTCATCTCTTTTTCACAGACCCTAATAGAAGTCCTTTAGATAAGCTGTTTGCAACTCACCCTCCTATTGATGAAAGAATAAAAATATTAAGAAGTATGTAAACGTTTTAAATAATATAAAATATAAGTTAGCTAAGGGATAACATGCCAAAACCAAAAGTTGAAGCTGTAACTAAAAGACTTTTTGAGAGAGTTTTTGTTTGTATGAAATGTAATGCGAAGATAAGAGCAGATCCAAGGAAAGTTGCTTTAAAAAAGGTTAAGTGTAGGAGATGTGGTAGTAAAGCTTTAAGGCCCAAATCTAAAGAAAGGAAGATATGATGTTTGCGTATTTAGAAATATTAAGACCTTTGAATGGTTTAATGGCTTCTCTTGCTGTTTTAATTTCTGCTATACTTGTTAGCTTTTTTTCACCGTTTCAATTATTTCTAGCATGTTTGGCTGTTTTTTTAATATCTGGTGCAGGAATGGCCATAAATGATTATTTTGATTATAAAGTTGACAAGGTAAACAAGCCAAAGAGGCCAATACCTTCGGGTAGAATTTTGAGAAGGAATGCTCTAATTTACTCTTTTTCCCTCTTTTTTATAGCAAATACTATTACTTTAATTTTTCTAAACTTTCAAATGTTCATTTTATCGGTTCTAAACTCAATATGTTTAGTTCTTTACTCCTGGAAACTTAAGAAGTTGCCCCTCCTAGGAAATTTTTGTGTAAGTTGGTTTGTAGCTTCAACTTTTATTTTTGGTAGTTTATTAAGTAAAACTATCACTTTAACAATTTTTATACTTTTTTTAATGGCCTTTTCTGCTAACGTAGGGAGAGAAATTGCCAAAAGTATAGAAGATATAAAAGGAGATAAAAAAGCAAACATTAAGAGTTTACCTATAGTTGCAGGAAAAAGTTTTTCAGCTTTAGTAGCATCAATTTTCGTTATGTTTGCTGTAATATTTAGCCCTTTGCCTTATATTTTTGGTTTGCTTAATGTGCATTACTTATATTTAGTGATAGTAGCAGATGCTTTGTTTGCATTTTCTTGTTTTACAACTTTTTTATCACCTTACAAATCTCAAAAAATTATGAAGTTAGCAATGGTTATAGCTCTTTTCTCATTTTTAATTGGTTCAATATAGAAAAAGATTTTAACTCTTTTTCTCAAAATTATAGCATGTTTAAGGAAATAGAAAACATGATAAAAAGTAGGAAATTAACTATAAAAGATTGTGATTATCATACTTTGAGAAATTTGGAAAATAATGGAAAGATTAGAGCTTTAGTTTTGAAAGGAGAAAAAATTGTGCATATTGAGTTGATTTGTCCTAATTGTGGAAAGTATAGCTATTATACTCAAGAATGGAAGAGTGTTTCTAAAGCAGCTAAATACAGATTCAAGACAAAATGCCCAAAATGTGGGTTTTTGATAAAAATAGCTAAATTGAGAAAAGAATAAATTAAGTTTTTTATCATATTCTTATATGCCCCGGTAGCTCAGTTGGTAGAGCGTTAGGTCTTCCGCGAATGCTTGGTAAGCAAAAGGTCGCGAGTTCAAATCTCGCCCGGGGCTCAAAAATTTTAATTTATTTAAGGAAAGAATTATTTTTTAATTACAATTTTTTGAAAAATGGGAAATACCCTATTAAGATATTTATATTTCCTATTCATAATTTCAAATACGGGCCCGTAGTATAGCTTGGTCTAGTACTCCGGCCTTGGGAGCCGGCGGCCCAGGTTCAAATCCTGGCGGGCCCACATTCTTTCATTAATCATTTAAAAATTCATTTCTTTACTTGAATTTACTAGCTAAGTTTATTTTTTCAAGCCTTTCTTTAGATTTAGGATAATTTTTAAATATTTTAGAAAGTTTTTCGCATGGATACTTTTCACATTCCGTACAAATTCTAACTTTTCTTTTTCTTGCACAATTTCTTATTTCACAAATATTACAAAAATGGAAAATTTTTGATTCACTTAAACAACCTTCACAATTAATATCTTCAATTTTATACTTTTTCTTAGATTTCTTATTAAGCATTTGAGCTATTTTTCTTCTTCTTTTGTTATCATTCATTTTTGTAGCTATAAAAATTGGACATTCAGAACATATCATTCCGCAATATGCTATTATTTTTTTCATATCAGTTTTTCACTTATTTTTCCTAGCTTCTTAGCAAAGCTAGTATTTAACAATTTTTCTACTTTTCCTATCCATTTTTCTAATTCTGGATCAAAAGGTATCCATCCTAGATATGAAATACCTTTTTCTTTAACTCTCTTTTCAATAAAGCTTTTTCCATTCTTCATATTTTCAATAATACCAATAATAGGCATCTTTTGAGATTTTAATAAATCTATGAGCTTTCTAACTGTTTCAAAGGATAACAAAGAAGAAGTAGTCACTATAATGAATTTTATCTTTTTAACAAGTCTCATAATATCTAGAGTAGCATCACTTATTCCTGGAGGCATATCTATTAATAGAAGATCTAATGTATTCCATTTTGTTATAGCTAATAACTCAATCAAAGCATTTGAAATTTCTTTTCCTCTCAAAGGTGAAACTTTGTTACTAGAGTAAAAAATTATTGACATATACTCCAAATTAAAAATTTTTGGCGGAATAAGACCATTTTTTTCTTCCGGAAAAACATTATTAACTCCAAGAATAACATGCGTAGAAGGGCTTGTAAAATCGAGATCTAGTAATCCAACTTTCTTATTTTTTGCTAATAGAAGTGCTAAAGTGGAAGCTATAACACTTTTTCCTACACCCCCTTTTCCACTTGAAATAGCTATTATATTCTTAATATTTTTCAAATTTTCATTTATTATTTCTCTTCTAGGATCTATCATCTTTTTCCCTTTATACTTTCAATCCAAACTCCTCTACCTTCTACTATTTCAAAATCTGGACTACCACATTTAGGACACTTTAAATAAGAATGAGCAATTTCAGGAATGAAGTGAATAAATTCAGATTCCTTCTCTTTCAGCTTTCCTCTTTTAAAAACCCATTCATAGTTGCAAAATTTGCATTTCAGCTTTGTTTTTACTGTTTTTATATTAAACTTTGTTTTTTCAAATTTCTTACCTTTTAATTGAGAAATGGCATATTTAAATACGTCCATTTCTATTTGTTGCAATTCCCCTACTCTTATCTCTACTTTCTCTACTTTTCTCAACTTTCTTATTTTTGCTATTTTGGAAACTGTAGAAATAATAGCTTCACCTAGTGCCCATTCATGCATACTCAAGTTTTAGTTAGCTTTAACTTAAATGTTTTTTTATATAGTTTTTTCAATCAAAAATTATAAAAGAAAGAGAAAACAACTCAATTCTGTGAAAGGTAAATTCATAGTTTTTGAAGGAATTGATGGTGCTGGAACAGAAACTCAAAGTAAAAAATTGGTTAAATACTTAAAGTCTAAGGGTAAAAAAGTTCTATTCATAACTTATCCCGATTACGGCCCTAATAAAGAAATACCAACGAAGCCGATTGGAAAATTGATACATGAATGGTTGCATAAGAAATACGATTTTGATGTAAAAGTTCAATTTTTGCTGTATTCTGCAGATATGATAAAAGATATTAAAAAAATTCGAAGAGCGTTAAAGTCTGGAAAGATAATTGTTGCTGATAGGTATTTTACATCAACTCTTGCATACCAAGGTCTCAAAGGATTTCCAATAAGAAAAGGGTTAGAGTATGCAAAGATATTCAGTATTGTGAGACCGGATTTGATAATTTATTTGGAAGTCAGCCCTGAAACAAGCATTAAAAGAAAACTTAAAGAGAAAGGTGGAAAAATAGATAGACATGAAAAAAATAGAAAATTTTTAAAACAACTTGTGAAATTCTATAAAAGACTTGCTAATCAAAATGTCTTTGGTAAGTGGGTAACAATAAATGGTGAAAAATCAAAAATAGAAGTTTTTGAAGATATAAAGAAGATAACAGAAAAGGTTTTATTCACACTACGCTAAGTCTACAATCTCACAAATTTATAATTTAACTTTCATATTTAAGCTGAGAAAATGATAGATTTACAAATCATAGGAAAAACTTCTTATGGTGGAAAAATATTTTCTTTAGAAGCAGACAAATTTTTTGAAATACCAGCTTTAAGATGTGTAATATCAACAGGTAAAATAAAAAAGAGGGAAGTAAATATAGAAGAGGCAATAGATTACTTTAACAAAAACCCTTTAGAAGCAAAAAAACTTGTAGAAAGAGTTTATTCAAAATACAGACACCAAAGTATAGGAGAGTTCTCTACTCTTGGAATATATTTGAAAGATACTTCAAGGCTTTTTAATTTTGTGGGATGGATACCAATAGGAGCTCCAAGAGGAGTACAAGGGGTTGGTACCGAAAAATCTTTAAGGAGGACTAGACCAAGAAATTATGTAGAAGTTAATCCTAAACTCAACTTTTTTAATGAAAATGCTTTTCAAACTTATCAAGAACTTGTAAATTCTAAATTACCAGAAGAAGATGCTAGATATGTATTGCCTTTATCAACTAAAAGTGAAGAAATAATGCAAATACCTTTAGGTAGAGAGTTAGGAAAATGGAGTAATTACCTTATGAGGTTACCATTTAAAGAAACAAGAGAAGTTGGTAAAGCATTATATTTCTGGAATTATGAAATGACTGGAATTAGAGTTGAAGAGATTCCTTCTGATGAAAATTTTATGCCTTTAAAAAGTGAAGAAAAATCTTTTTCACGAAAAATTATGGAAACTAAATTGAAAAGTGGAGATGCTTATTATGATACTTTAACAGAAACTTTAGTGATGAGAATAAAAGGTTCTATTGCAAGCTTTCATCAAGAAGTAAGAGATAGACAAGAATTATTACGTTGGCCATCTTGGGAAGAAGTTGTTTTTAATGATAAATGCATTATTCCGAGAAGGTTGAAGAAAAGAGCTAGAACTTTAGGGGATGTTTATGATCATTCTTATATTGTAGCAGGAACAATGTGGAAAGAAGGAAATTATGAAGCTGCTGTTCTTTGCCAACCGTTAGGAAAAGAAATGGATGTAATTTCTACTATTCATGGAAGGGCTAATATTAAATATACATTCATGTTAAGAACTTGTTTAAAAGCGCAAGAAGAGATAAGAGAAAGATTCCTCAAAGTAGCTAAAAAAGTTGAAAAAAATTTTGGAGAAAAATTGGGGCCAAGATGTGAAACAGAAGGGATATGCTACGAATGGGGAAAGGAAAAATGTGAAAAGTTTAAGAAAATTTTTGCTTAAGTTGTTCTTTTAGTATTTTTACATGCTTTTTGGAGAAAGAACTTCCATACAATGCCATAACATCTTTTTCCTTTAGCCCATCTTCATGAGTCAAACCAGCGAGATGTCCAAATTCATGAACAATAACTTTCGAAGCTTGTTTTACTACATATTCATTTGGTTTAGGTTTATAATAAATAAATTCAACTTCTATTATACTCCCATTTTTGCAATTGAGGAAGGAACCACCATAATCTAAAAAACTTACATTTTCTTGCTCATAATTCATTACTATTAATACATCAACACCGTATTCTTTCAAAATATTTTCATAGAATTGAGACTTATTTTTTTCTTTCTTTGGAAGTGAAATAGGTGGAAGAATTTTTCTTTCATCAAAAAATTCATCAAATGGTTTTATTTTGGCTACTTTACCTACAATTTTTTTCAAAAGGTCATTAGTAAATTTTTCTTTTTCATCAGCTAATTCACAAATCCCTACCCTCATTTTAATTCATTCTTCTCTTGTAATTTTTTCAAAAAGTTTTTTAGCATCTTCTGGACTTTTTAAACCAAAATAGCTTGCGAATTCTTTAGTTGGTATTAAGGCTTTAGTTCTACTATGCTTAACTGTTCTTATTAACCCTCTCTCTTCTAACTTTCTAACATATTCGTAAGTTCTATTACCTATAACTTTTACTATTTCTGCTTGAGTTATAGGCTGCTTATAAGCAACTAAAGCTAAAACTCTGAGTAACCCTCTTCCAAGATCTTTGTAAGGTGTTAAGCTTCTTACTAAAGGTGCAAATTCAGGTTTAACTCTTATTTGATATCCTTTTGGTGTTTCCAAAATGAATATTCCGTGATTTTCTCCTTCAAATTCTTTCTTAAGCTTTTCCAGCACTTCCTTTACAGCTAATACACTAGTTTTAAACATCCTTGAAAGCTTTTCTGCTGTTACAGGTTCATTTGCCATGAAAAGAGCAGCTTCTATTGCAGCTTTTAACTTTTCACCTTTCATTTTCTTTTCCTCACAAAAATTTCCTTAAACAATTCTGGTTGATATAAACTAACTTTACCTTCTTGTGATAAATGTAATAAAGGAATTAAAGCTTTTACTATTTCTTTTCTACACCATCTCCTAACTAACCTTGAAAATTCTATATTCTCAACTTCAGCTAAAGCTTCTTCAATTTGAGCTAACAATTTACTTATCCTTTCAGTTATATCCTCAGTTTCGGTAGGTAAAACAACTTCAACAGCTTTTTTAACTCTCCTCTTTCTTTCTAGCCTTCTTTCTCTAATTTCGAAAGCTTTTTTCAACGCAACTATAAGTTCATTTAAAGTTACGTTCCTTAATGGTATTCTTTTAATTGGAGGTTGTAAAGGTGGTACTGAAGCTAAAATTCTTAGCATTTCATCTTCTTCTTTTTCTGATTCAGGGATATAGATCCTTTTTCTCCTTTCTGCCAAAACATCTGATTTCATTCTTAAAAGGATTGAAGCTATTAATATAAACCTTGCAGGTATCCTTAGATCCAATTCTTCCATTTTTTTCAAGTAAAGTAAGAAGCTATCAGCAAGTTTTACTATATCTATTGACCATGGGTCCATTTTCTCTTCAGCAACAATTTTTACTATTACATCTTCCCAACTTGGTTCTGAAACCATTAAATTTATTAATTGCTTGTTTGTTAACATTTTACCACTATGTAAAGCTTTTATATCAATCCTTATAAATTTATCTTGAGGAACATGGTAAAAAAGAAAAAAGTAATAATAATGGGTGCGGCTGGAAGAAATTACCATAATTTCAATGTATTCTTTAGAGAAAATAAAATGTACAAAGTTGTAGCTTTTACTCACGCTCAACTTCCTTACACTAACAAATTGTATCCAAGGGAGTTAGCAGGAAAGTTGTATCCTAAAGGAATACCAATTTATCCAGAAAGTCAGCTACCAAAAATTATAAAAGAGTATAAAGTTGATGAAGTTATCTTAGCTTATTCAGACTTATCTTATTCTGAAGTTATGCATAAAGCATCTCTAGTTTTAGCATGCGGTTCAGATTTCAAATTAATGGGCCCTGAAACAACTATGTTAAAATCAAAAAGGAAAGTGATTTCAATTTGTGCAGTTAGAACAGGTGCAGGGAAATCTCCTACAACAAGGAAAGTTTGTAGAATTTTGAAATCATTTGGGATAAATTTTGTTGTTATAAGACACCCTATGCCTTATGGTAATCTTAAGAAGATGAAAGTTCAAAGATTTGCATCAAAGTCTGACCTAGATAGATACGAATCTACTATAGAAGAAAGAGAAGAGTATGAACCTCATCTAGAAGATGGTAACATAGTTTATGCTGGTGTTGATTATCAAGAAATATTAAAAGAGGCTGAAAAAGAAGCAGATGTTCTGGTGTGGGATGGTGGGAATAACGATTTACCTTTTATTAAACCTGATTTGCATATAGTTGTTGCAGATCCTACAAGACCAGGCCACGAAATTTCATACTATCCTGGTGAAGTTAATCTTAGGATGGCTAACGTTGTGATAATAAATAAAATTGATACAGCAAATCCTATGGACGTTGAATTTGTAATAAATAATGTTAAAAAAGTTAATTCAAAAGCTACTATAATAAAAGCTGCAATGCCTATAGTTGTTGATAGACCAGAATTAATTAAAGGTAAGAGAGTTTTAATTGTAGAAGATGGTCCAACTTTAACTCATGGGGGTGCAAAAATAGGTGCTGCTTCTCTAGTTGCAAAAAATTTGGGAGCTTTTACAATAAATCCAAGAGCAAAAGCAGTAGGGAGCATAAAGAATGTTTACGTTGAATACCCTCATTTAGGTGCAGTTTTACCTGCTATGGGCTATACCAAAAAACAAATGGAAGAATTGGAAAAAACTATAAACTCAGTTGATTGTGATTCTGTTTTGTTAGGAACTCCAGCTGATTTGAGAAGATTCTTAAATATAAATAAACCAGTTGCAAAGGTTTCTTATGAATTAAGAGAAATTGGAAGACCAAACTTAGAAGATATTTTAAAGAAATTTTTAAGAAAAATTAGCTAGGCATTTTAATTCCAACTATTTTTGATTCTCCATCTTCCATAGAAACTCCATAAACACAATCTGCTGCTTGTATTGTGATATCATTATGAGTTATGACAATGAATTGGGAATTTTTAGAATATTTTTTAATTAACTCTGTAATTTTCTTTGTATTTGGTTTATCTAAAGCAGCATCTATTTCATCTAATATGTAAAAAGGTGCAGGTTTATACCTTTGAATAGCAAAAAGGAAAGCTAAAGCTGTTAAAGTCTTTTCACCTCCTGACATGGCATCAATGTTCAAAAGTTTTTTACCTGCAGGATTAGCCTCAATTAATAATCCAGAATCCAAACCACCACTAAGCCTTAAGTCAGCTTCACCTCCAGTCAAGTCTTTGAACACAATCTTAAATTGTTTTCTTATTCCTTCTAATGTTTTCATAAAAGTTTCTTTTCTCTTACCTTCTATTTCAGCTATGATTTCTAGAATTTTATTTCTCTCTTCTGTCAATTTATCAACTTTATTTTTAAAATCATCATAAAGAGCTTTTTGATCTTTATATTCTTCTAAAGCTTTCATGTTAATTGGCCCTAGAGCATTTATTTCAGAAAGAACCTCCTTTATCTTTCTTTCCAAAATTTTTGGTGATAAATCATAAGTTTCTTTTCTTTCGTAACTTTGAAATTCTACTTTAAGATTTTCTAATTCAGCTTCTAACTTCGCTTTTTTAATTCTTAAATTGTTTATTTCTTCCTTAGATCTTTCTCTCTTTTCAAGCAACTCTTTCCTCTTAAGTTTTAATTTTTCATAAGTTTTTTCAAGCAATTCTTTCTCTTCTTGAAGCTTTCTAAGCTCTTTACCACCTAACTTTTCTTCAGCAGATAAGTACTCTAATTCTTTTTCAAGTTTTTTTATCTCCTTTTTCAATTCTTCAATTTCTTTTTGTAATTCTATTTTTTTCTTTTGGTAAGCTTCTATTTCCTCTTTCTCAAAAAATACCTTCTTTTTAATGTGATAACCACCAACCATAAGGCCTGACTTTTCTACAAGGTCTCCTTCTAAAGTGACGAACCTAGCTTTTCCAATACCAATTTTTTTAACAACGTTAATATCCTTCACTACTAAAGTGTCACCAAAAACAAATGAAAAAACTTTATAGTATTTTTTATCAAAATCTATTAAATCAAGGGCAATCCCAATAACACCATCTTCACTTAAAAACTTTTTCAGGTATGTGTTATCTCTTTCTCTTATTTTATTAAGAGGTAGGAATGTTACTCTTCCTATTTTTTTATCTTTCAAATATTTTATACATCTTATAGCAACATCTTCATTTGAAACTACAACATCATTCAAATGAGGGCCCCCAGCAACTTCTATAGCAGTTTGATATTTTTTTGGAACTTTTGAAAGGGAAGACAAAGTACCATAAATGCCTTCCCAACCCAAACTTAAAATTTTTTGTACAGCTTTCCCTAAAGAACTTTCAAATTCTCTTTGTTTCAATATTTCCAATCTTTTTATTAAATTTTCTATCCTTTCTATTTCAATTTTATTAAAGCTTATTTTGTCTTCTTTTCTTTTTATTTCAGATTTTACTCTTTCTATTTCTCTTATTATTGCTATATCTTTTGACCTGTCTAACAGCTTTTCGTTTATTTCGCTTATCCTTCTTTCAACATTCTCTATCTCTTTTTCAACATCTTCAATTTCTTTTTCAAACTTTTCTTCTTCAATTTTTTTAACTTTTTCATCTAGCTTACTCATTGCCTTTTCAGCTTCTTTCAACTTTTGTTTTGCTAGAGATGCTCTTAACTTATCTAACTCTTTAGTTAGGTTTTGATACTTCTTAGCAGCTTTCATTTCAACTTCTAGTCTTTCGAGATTAGATCTTCTTTCATTAAGAATTATACTTGCTTCTCTTAACCTTTCTTCAACTGTTAGCAATTCATTTTCAGCCTTTTTCTTTTTTTCATCAAATTCTTTAATTCCTGAAATCTCATCAATGATCTCTCTTCTTTCTAAAGGGCTCATTTCTATTATGTTTGTCACATCACCTTGTAAAATTATATTATGGCCATCAGGCCTTATCCTAGCAGGTCTTAAAATTTCTAAGATAGTTTCTCTCGTTACGGTCTTTCCATTTAATTTATAATTTGAAATACCTTTTCTGTTAATTTTTCTTGTTATACAAACTCTTTCTTCATCCACGGGAAAAGTCTTATCAGAATTGTCAAAATAAATTGATACTTTTGCAAATTCAGCTGGTGGTTTACTTTTACTACCATGAAATATCATTTCAAGCATTCTATGAGCTCTCAAGCTCTTTGCTGATGTTCTTCCTAGGACGAAACAAATTGCGTCTAGAATATTGCTCTTTCCACTGGCATTCGGCCCACAAATCACTAAAAAGTTTCCAGGAAAAGTTATGATAGTTTTTTTTGCAAATGATTTGAAATTTTGCATTTCAAGTTTTTCTATCCTTACCATTTGATCACATTTCAATTAATATTATAAATTGTCTTATATCAGATTAAAATGTCTATCAAATATAAAAGGTAGCAATTATAGTAGATGTCTTGCTAACAACGCTAATCTTGGTTTTCTCATTAAAACTTTAGCAAATGTAGAAAGTTTTTTACCTCTTGAAAATTCTATAATATCTTCTGGCTTTAAGACATCTACTAGATCATTTAAATCTTCATCACTAAGCTTTTCCAAAACTTCTCTAAATTTTTCAACTTTTCTTAAAAACTCTCCTCTTTCTTTCCACCATAACTCGTTAAATTTAGAAAGGGCCTTAGCAGAAACATCATTTTTTTCTAGACAATTTGAAATAACTTTTGCTGCAAGTTTACCAGAAATTATAGCTTCGTTTATACCCCCACCATGAACAGGATTCACATGGTGGGCAGCTTCTCCACAAACTACTAGGCCATTTGTAACCATATTTTTCAGCAAGTTTCCTACTGGAACACAACCACCATTGACTTCTATAATTGAGCCTTTTTTAATTTCTGGATGAGAATTGATGAATTTCTCTAAATAAAATTTTGCACTTTTTTCTCCTGGGATAACACCAACTCCAACGTTCGCTCTATTCCTTCCTTTAGGAAAAACCCAACAATAACCTCTAGGACTCGTTTCATTTCCAAAGTAAATGTGGATGAAATCAGAGTCAATTTCTATGCCAGACATTTCATATTGCAAGCAAGAATCTATGATATTTAACTTAGTCGAAATTCCTAATGCTTTCTTTCTTATAGCACTTTCAGCTCCTGTTGCACAAACTATAATTTTTGCCCTTTCTTCAAATTTTTCTCCTAAAAATTCCCCTTTCACACCAACAAAAAACTCTTTTTCTTTTATTAAGTCAAAAATGAAAGAGTCAGCTTGAACTTCAGCGCCAGCTTTTATTGCTTTTTCTACCATCCATTTATCGAAAACTTTTCTTTCTAATATATAACCTCCTCTATCAAGAACTATTTCTATGTACCTTCCATTTGGAGCATAAAGTCTTGCACCTTTTATCTTTTTTGCAATGCATTTTGAAGGTATTTCACCTACTAGCTCTATTATGCTTTCACTAACACCTTCACCACATCTTTTTGGTGTTCCTATTTCTTTTCTTCTATCAAATATTTTTACTGAAAATCCTTTTTCTGCTAATTCTTTTCCACAACTTGCTCCTGCAGGGCCAGCTCCAATTATGATAACATCATAACTCATTTTTTCTCACTTTTATAGCTTTTACAGGACAAACCTTTTCACATAAACCACAAAGGTTACAAAGAGATTTATCGTGTATTATAGTATCTTTTAATTCAAGAGCTCCAAAAGGACAAACTGATACACAGCCCCCACACTTTAAACATTTTTTATTGTCTATTTCCCACATAAAAAACAACTTTTATAATTTTTAAAAACTTGTAAAACTTTAGTTTTTTTAAAATATAAATTTAAGGTAGCAACCTTTCTGGTGTTCTAGCAAAAAGGACAGCCTCCCTTATATTAGGAATTTCTAACAATTTCATAGTTAGCCTTTCTATACCTAAGCAAAAACCACCCATAGGAGGAGCACCATACTTAAAAAAGTTTGTGAACCATTTAAATTTACTTTTTTTCAGGCCTTTTTCTTCTATATTTTTCATTAAGTTCTCATACCTATGTTCCCTTTGACCACCAGAAGAAAGTTCCATTCCTTTATAAACTAAATCAACACTTCTCGCCCATTCTGGATCTTCGTCAACTCTCATAACGTAGAAAGGTTTTATAGCAAATGGAAACCTATTTACAAAGAAGAAATCATTTTTATACTTTTTCTTCACATAATTCCACAAAAGATTTTCTGCTTTTCTATTTAAATCATCACCAAACTCTATTTTATAACCTAGTTCTTCAAGGATTTCATAAATTTTTGGAAATTTTAACTCAGGAAACGGTATTTTTGGTATTATAATTTTTTTATTCAATATTTCCAACTCTTCTTTACACTCTTTTTTAATAAACTTTAAAGCTGAAACTATCATTTTTTCTTCAACTTTCATAGTGTCGCTTTCATCTTTTATGAAAGATAGTTCAACAGCACAACCTCTATGTTCACAAAGGTGATAAGTTGTATGAGAAGGTTCTGCTCTCCAATTGGGTCCAATTTCAAAAATTTTATCAAAACCAGAAATGATTAACAATTCTCTATGTAATTGTGGGTCTTGCCTCAAGAAGGCTTCTTTTTCAAAATAAGAGATCTTAAATAAATCTGCACCACCTTCTGAAGCAGAACCAATTAAACATGGAGTGAAAACTTCTAAGTACCCATTTTTTATCAAAAAATCTCTCATTCCTTCAACAAGTTTTGTTTGTATCTTAAAAATTGCTTGATTTTCTGGTTTCCTTAAATCTAAAACTCTTTGATTTAATCTAGTATCTAGCAAAGCAGGAGTTTTTTTCGTTTCTATTTCCAATGGTAAAGGAGCTTCTGAATAGTTTAAAATTTTTATCTCTTTTGGTATTATTTCTCTTTTTCCTGGTGCCTCTTCATTCTTTCTCACTATCCCTCTAACAGCTATCACATATTCTCTACCAATTTTTTCAATAATTTTCATTATGTTAGGGCTAACTTCACTTTCTTTTATTGTAATCTGAACGAATCCTTCTCTATCTGCTAATTTAATGAATTTCAATTTTCCAATGTCTCTAATTTCCCTTGTCCAGCCCATCACTATAACTTCTCTTTTATCCATTTCTGGTTTCACTTCTTTACTGTAATGTGTTCTTTTCCAAGGAAGTTTTTCAAATTTCATAAAATCACAAATTGTAGAAAACTACCCATGTGATGAACCATAAAAACAAGTAAATCCAGCCACCATTTGACCAAAACCATTTAAAATTTTCCTCTATTTTTAACACTTTTCTTAAAACAGCAGAAATAAGGAAAAGGAAGATTATTGTCAATAAAAGGGCAGAATAGTTATTTTTTACAAGATAACTTACATAACCCATTAAAATCCCAGCTACAGAGTAAATTAACGTTGAAAGTTTTTCTTTTTTCATATTTTCACTCTAATTTATTATTTGTTATACTCTTTTAATGTTTTCTGTTCTCTTTTTTTCTTTAATGCTATTGTAGTTATCCAAGAATGTCTTATAAATTCTAAATGTTTTTTCTCTGCTAGGCATTTTTTTACAAATTCAATACTCTTATAATCATGAGAATAGCCAACACCTATATCATAATTAACAATTTTCTTAATTCTTTCTATTTCTTTATCCCTTTCAACTTTAGCAAGTATGGAAGCTGCGGAACAAACAGGATATTTAACATCAGCATAATTTTCACAAATTATTTTTGTTTTGTTTTTAGCAAGAGCTAATAAAACTGCTTTAAATTTTTCAGTTGAAACTTGTGGTGTGTCAACATAAGCAACATCAGCCTTCATTACTTTTATAATCTGAGCCATCTTTTCAGCTTCTATTCTGTTCAAATTTATCCTTTTTCTTAATTCATCAATCTCTTTTGCTGGTATTTTTAATGTAATGTAATCTTTCGCTATCTTCCTTATTTTTTTGTAAAGTAATTCTCTTTTTTTAGGTGATAACTCTTTGCTATCTTTCACACCAATTTTTATGAGTTGTTTTTCTCCTCTTTTGTCTACAAGAACTCCACCTATAACTAATGGACCTATAATTGCTCCTCTTCCTGCTTCATCTATACCTAAAATCTTCATTTAAAGACCTACAATCTTTATATAACTTTTAAAAACGTATAATTTAAACATAGCGGGGTAGGGCAGCCTGGAGTGCCCGCTGGGCTCATAACCCAGAGGTCGTAGGTTCAAATCCTACCCCCGCTATATTTTCTTTATTTCGAAATAATCAAGAATTTTTTAGCGAATGGAAGTATACGTCCGCTACCTTTTAAATCCTATATTCTGGAAAACTTTTATTACATCTCCAACTTTTACTTCATCAGCAACCCTAACCTCTTTTTTAATTCCATTAACAAGAACAAGAGCAATATTTCCTCTAACTTCAAGAACTTTCCCTTTTTGAACTATACACATAATTTCACTTATTACATTCTTCTTTAAATTTATTATAGAATTTTATTGCTATTTTAAACTCTTTTTCATTTAATTTCATATGAATCTTATTTCTATGCAAAACTACAAAATCTCCTATTTTCAGGTTTTTTTCAGCTATTATCCCAGGGTAAACTTTAGAATCTGTTACTAACCTTTTTTTATCTATAGTTTCTACTACATACTTAGAATTAATCTTACTAACTATTACAGCAGGATAAGCTGTACACCATTCATATAATTTGTTTTGATATCTTTCCAAACTTCTTATTAATTTGTTATGCACATAAAAGAAATACTTAAAAAATCCATACTTATTGACACCGTCATAAGCCATAGGGAAAAATTTTTTTAATAAGTCTTCTTCTACATTCCCTTTCTCAAGAGAATTTTTAATGTTTTCAATTTCTTTTTTTGTAGGAGAAGTTGGACTAAAAATTGGCCTTTTATCTTCTTTTCTCCTTAAACATGAAAGCCCAATTTTCAAAAGCCTTATCTTGTCCCTTTTAAGCATAAAAATTAAGAGTATTCAAAGGTTAATAAAATTTATGAAAGCTGTGATGAGTATAGGAAACCCTATTAAATCTGATGATAATGTGGGGAATGTTATTCTTGAAAAATTAGAAGTTGAAGGTATGGTTAAGATAAAAGGTGAAATAACTCCTGAAAATTTTTTAAGAGAACTAAGAGATTGTGAAGAAATAATACTTTTGGATGCTTTGAACTTTGGTGGAGAAGTTGGTGAAGTTAAAGTTTTTAACTTAGATGAAATTAAAGAACCTTCAGTTTCAACTCATTCTATACCAATAAACTTATTAAAAAAATTTCTTCCTCACAGTAAAATAAAAATAATAGGAATACAACCAAAGAATATTGGATTCGGAACAAAACTTAGTGAAGAATTAGAAAGTAAAGTTGAAAGTATAGTTAAGAAAGTTGAATTTCTTATACACCACTTATGAATTATTTTTCATTTTTTCCAACTATTACATTCTTACTAACTTTCTTTTTACTTTTATCAGCGTATTCAAATTCATTACTTAACTTTATTGCTTTCGTAGGGCATATATCTTCACAGAGCTTACAAAATATACATAAACCCATATCAAAATCTATTTTTCCTTTTTTATGAAACTTTATTGCATTTACAGGGCAATACTTTTCACACAATCTACAACCTATACACTTTTTTGGGTAAAAATGGAGCCTTCCTGAGAATCTAGGGAAAGGAGTAACTTTTTCTTTTGGGTATTTTTTTGTGAAGGGCTTTTTAAATAAATTCTTTAAAGCTTCTAATTCAATCTTCATAATATACCTCTCATTATTAAAACGAACTCTATTAAAACTAAGAGCATAACTACTATGTAAAACTTATAAGCTTGATCAACTCTATATCTTGAAGTTGTTGCCTGAAGGAATGTGTAAAGAAACAAAAAGAAAAAACTTGAAGGTAAAATTATCGTTAAGTTTTTTCCAAAAATTAGAAACGGTATGAAAAAAGTGAAGAAAAGCCTTTTCATATAAGTGGCAAGCTCTAAGAAAGCCAACTTTTTTCCCGTATATTCTGTTTTACTCCCGGCCATAATTTCTGTTTGAGCTTCAGTCGTGTCAAATGGAGTTATGTGAAGTTCTACTAAACACACCAAAATGAGGCCTAAAGAAGATAAAGGTAAAGAAAGGAATAGAAAGCTTGAGTTGAAATCAGCAAGTGAAAGAACATTAGATTTTAAAATAAAATTAATGACACTAAGAACTAAAGTTATTTCATAAATTATCATTAATACCATTTCTCTCATAGAACCTACTATTCCAAAAGGGTTATCAGAAGATAAACCACAAAGTATGTAAAAAGCACTAGAAAGGATTGTTAAGTAAAGTAAAAGCAAAAAATCGTATTCGAATTTTATTATAGAAAGTGGTATGAATAAGAAAAGAGAATAAGTAGCAAGAAAGTAAAAAAATGGTGAAGCTTTGAAAAAGGGATCATTTTGTGTTTTCAGTTTTTTCTTTGAAAAGAGTTTTAAAATGTCGTAAAAAGGTTGAATTATAGGAGGGCCAATTCTGTTTTGAATTCTTGCATTAACTTTTCTATAAATACCTTCATAAATTAAGGCAATGAAAGGGATAAGGAGAAAGAATATTATTTCTTGCATACATACTTCCTCCTAAATTGTATTTCATCTAGTAACTCAGCTTTTTTATCTTTAACTATCATAACCCTTTCTAAACAAGAGAAACATGGGTCTAATGAGCCAACTATCACTGGTATATCTCCTATTCTATGGTTTAAAAGTATTTTTTCTGCTATTTTGAAAAATGCAAAAGTTGGAGTTCTTATTTTTGCCCTTTCTATTTTATTGTTTTTTATTTTCAAAAAATAAAATAACTCTCCTCTTGGAGCTTCAACTCTTCCTATTCCTTTTCCTTCTTTTATGTAAGTTAGAGAAAACTTTGGAATTTTCTTTTCTGGTAATAAATCTAAAATTTGTCTTATTATCCTTATAGATTCAAAAATTTCTTTTATTCTTATTAATAATCTTTCAAAAGAATCACCTTCATCTCCAATTATTTCTTCAAAATCAAACTCCTTATAAATTCCATAAGGGGGGTCATATTTTCTAATATCACAACTTATTCCACTTGCTCTAGCATTAGGGCCAACTAAACAAAATTTTTTTGCATCATTTTTTGTTATTATACCAACTTCTTTAAGTCTCGCTTTAATTATATGATTAGAAACTATATCAGAAAAATATGCTCTCATTTTTTCGTTTACAACTTTCAAGTTTTTCTTTATGAACTTTTTATCATTTTTTTCTAAATCATATCTTACTGTAGTTATTTTGTTGAAGTTATGGTGTACTCTCCCTCCGCTTATTTTCTCAAATATATCAATTATTCTTTCTCTTTCTCTCCAAAAGTACATGAAAAGAGTTTCAAAACCTATTTCGTGGAAAATTATGCCAAGCCAAATTAAATGACTGTTTATTCTTTCAAGTTCCATCATAAGTGCTCTTAATAACTTAACTTTTCTCTCGGGTTCAAACTTTATTATGTTTTCAACTGTTCTTGTATAAGCATTTTCATGAGCAGAACTACATATACCACAAACTCTTTGGGCAATGTAAATAGCAGAATCAGGATTTTTACCTTCTAAAATTTTTTCTATACCTTTATGCATATAGCCCATCCTTATTTTCACATCTTTTATGTAATGGCCTTCAAGAACAATCCTTATACACATTGGCTCTTTTAATGCAGGATGTTGGGGCCCTATAGGAATTAAATAATCCTTCATTTTCACACCATAGGCGGTTTTTTCTTCCATTCATCTGGTAAAAATAGTTTTAGTTTTAAATTCGGATTTCCTTTAAACTTTATCCCAAAAAATTCAAAAATTTCTCTTTCATAGTAATCTGCATTAGGAAATATTTCTACTATACTTTCAATAATTGGTTTTTTTCTTGAGACTTTAAACTCTTTTACTTCAATCTTCCCATCTTTATCAAAGAAATACTCTAAAATGAAATTTTTCCCATTTTTATAAGCAACTATTGCTATTAATCTTTGATCTTTAAATTTTCTTATTTCTTTTTTTATCATTCCATCTCCCTAGAACTTTTAATATCCCTTGAATTATGGCTTCTGGTCTTGGAGGACAACCAGGAACGTACATATCAACAGGTATTATTTTATCAACAGGGCCAGCAGAGTTATAAGAATCTTTGAAAGGTCCTCCTTTTATGGCACAAGAGCCAATAGCGATGACTTTTTTTCCTTTTGCCATTTGTTCATAAATTTTTTTCAACCTTTTCTTATTTTGCTTATTTATTAAACCACTAACTAAAAGTATATCAGCATGTCTGGCACTTGGCCTAAATACACAACCAAACCTTTCTATATCATATCTTGGAGTTAATAAGGCATAAATTTCTAAAATACATCCGTTACAACCACCAACATCAAAATTGCAAATCCATGGAGACTTTTTTATTCTTTTCAAGTTAAACACCAGCTATTAAGAGCATAATTACTAAAATTATGAAAACAACTATTATTTCTTTTTTTGAAAAGAATTTATCTATCATTTCAGGACTAAGATCTTCTGGTGAATCTTCTTCTCCCCCAATATAAACATCTAATATATGCTTTTTCTTTTTCATACTAAACCTTCTAATATTCCTAATTGTAATTGAGGTAAAATCCCAAACAAAATGCAAAAAAATGCAAATATCCCATTAGTTATTGTTATAACTTTTGGTATCCCTTTATGTTTTCCTTCTCCAGTTAACAAAAAGTAAATAATTTTGTAGTACATTACGAAAAGTAGCAAAGCTGTGAAAACTCCCAAAATTGTTATAGAAGGATGTAAAATAAAACTTTTAGTGAAAAACATCCATTCTGAAACGAACATATTAAAAGCAGGTAATCCTGCTAACGACAAACATGCTATAGTTGCAAAGATGTCATTCCATCTATTAGTAAAGTAAGAGCCTTCTAATTCATAAACATACTTCCTATTTCTTGCAAATATTCCAACAGTTAAAAAGAGAGTTGTACCAGCTATAGTATAGTTGAAAACTTGAACTAAATTTAAAACTCCAAATTCTCCTAACATTTTTGCAATAATTAAATCAACTACTATGAAAATTATTTGTATGAAGTTAGAAATTAGGAGATATTTTCTTATCCTTCTTTCAAATATTCCAACTATAGAAAGTGAGCATAATATTACTAGAGATAAAAAAGCGAGATAAAAATAAATTGGTAAGTTTATTACAAAAAAATTTAAGAAGAACCATGCTAACAAAACAGATGCAAACATGTTAGTAGAAATAAATTGACCAAAACTTAACTTTTCATAAAATATAAGGGGGAGAATGATTAAAAGCGAGATAGGCCAATAAAGAATGCATAAAAAAGAGAAAGCTGTTAAAAGAAATAGATAGAAGAAATTCTTTTTTTCATAAAAAAAGAAGTAAGTAGAAAAAGAAATAGTCAAAACTAGTATCAAAACTGAGAAAAAAATTGGAATCATATCTTTATTTTATTAAAGTCGCCTTTTATTTTTAAGCTTTAAAAAGAAAAATTTAAATTTTTTAAAAGGCTAAATAAAGAGAGGATAGTTCTGAAAAAAGTTATTATAGTCGGTGCTGGTCCAGCAGGCCTTTTTGCTGCATATGAGTTAGCAGACTTTTGCAAAGTGAAAATAATAGAAGAGAAAAATTACATAGGAGGTTCTGGTTTATATTCTGATGGAAAGATGAACTTTCATCCAAAGATTGGGGGGAATTTATTAGAATTTTTGACAGAAAAAGAAGCAATAGAAACGATAGAAAAGATAAAAAACATTTTTAAAAAGCATGGGATGAAGTATTCAGAAAATGATTGGGATAAATTGTTCAAGTTAAAAGTTAGAGCCATGAACTTTGGAATAAAGTTTATACCAATAAAACAAGCCCACATAGGTTCTGATTACTTACCAAAAGTAATGGGAAGTTTGAAAAAAGAGATGGAGGAAAAAGGGATAGAGTTTCAGTTAAACACAAAAGTTTTGGATGTGGAAAATGGGAAGAAACTTAAAGTAAAGACTAATGAAGGGGATGAAGAAGCAGATTTTCTCATTCTTGCTCCAGGAAGAATAGGTTCTTTATGGTTGAGTGAAATATGTAAAAAGTTAGGTTTGAAAATGAAATTTAATCCAGTTGATATAGGAGTGAGAGTTGAAATTTTGAATGATGTTATGGACGAAATAGTTAACGGATTTCAATGTTGGGATCCAAAATTTCATATTCGCACTCATTCTTACGACGATTTTGTTCGAACTTTTTGTGTTTGTCCTTATGGATTTGTAGTTAAGGAATATTATGAGAAAGATGTTTTTGGTGTTAATGGCCATTCTATGAGGGATAAAAAATCAGAAAATTGTAACTTTGCTCTTTTAGTGAGAGTGAAATTAACCAAACCTTTAGAAAATACAACTGAATATGGAAGAGCTATAGCTATGCAAACTAACACTCTAGGTGGGGGAAAACCTCTTATTCAAAGACTAGGTGATTTAAGGGTACATAGAAGATCAACGTGGGAGAGAATAGAAAAAAGTTATGTGAAACCAACTTTAAAAGATGTGACACCAGGAGATATAACCATGGCTTATCCTTATAGGATAGTTAGCAACATTCTTGAAGCTTTAGAACGACTTGGAAAAGTTATACCTGGGGTTGATTCTGATTCAACTCTCCTTTACGCTCCTGAAATAAAATTTTATGCTATGAGAGTCAAAACTAATAAGATGCTTCAAACAGATGTTCCAAATATTTATGTGGCAGGAGATGGAGCGGGTGTTTCAAGAGGAATAGTGGGAGCTGCTGCAACAGGTATAATAGCTGCGAGAGGAATAATTTCACAACTAAAATAAATAGTTTTTTTCTTTAAAATTGAATATGAAAGATTTCATTTTAAAACTTGCAAGAAATGCTATAGAAAGTTATGTAAAAGAAAAGAAAGTGATAGACTTACCTAAAGAGTATCCTAAAGAGTTGGATGAAAAGAAAGGAGTTTTTGTGACTATTTACAAGAAAAGCACAAAAGAATTAAGGGGTTGTGTTGGTTTTCCTTATCCTCAATTACCTCTAGTAAAAGGAATAATAGAAGCAGCTATAGCAGCATGTGAAGACCCTAGATTTAAACCTTTAGATGAAAAAGAATTAAATGATATTTTTATTGAAATTTCCATTTTATCAAAACCTCAACTCATTAAAGTTAAAAACCCAAAAGAGTATCTTGAAAAAATAGAGATAGGAAAACATGGTCTAATAATAAAAAAAGGTATTTTTTCTGGCTTGTTGTTACCGAAAGTCCCTATTGAGTTTAATTGGAGTGTGGAAGAGTATCTTGAAAATCTTTGTTTCAAAGCTGGTTTAACCCCAGATTCTTGGGCAGATCCTAATTCTGAAATTTATAAATTTGAAACTGAAGTTTTTATAGAAGATTTTTAAAGCTTTCTATTCAACAATTGACGAAGAAATTTTTTAAAGCCCTTTCTACTAACTTAAATATAGGTGAAAAAGATGGCAATAGACTTGATATGGCTTGGGATTGCACTTTTGTTAACACCTGTTTTTGGAGAGTTTAGCAAGGTAAAAAAGAAGGCAAATAGAGGCTTTGAATGGCTAGCTGGTGCGGGTGTGATGTACTTACTTGCAGCAGCTTTCATGTATGACATTGGTTATGGAACAAGTAGTTACTTGGCTTACGGAACAGTTATATTCAGCATAATAGGTTTGATAGCAACTTTAGTAGGAGCTATAATAATAATAGCAAATTTGTTTAAGTGATATTGTTTTTCCTTTTTTCCTTTTTATTTTATTTTTACATAATATTTCTATGAGCTTTTATTCTAAGTTGAAAAATGAGTTAAAAGGTAGTATTGAAGAAAGACTCCTCGAAATTTTACCAAGAAGTTATCAATTAATAGGTAAAGTTCTAGTGATAAAGCTTAGGCCTGAGTTGCTAAAATATAAAAAGGAGATAGGCGAAGCAATAATAAAAATTCTTCCTTATGTTCATACAGTTTGTTTGTTGAAAAGAATAAAAAGTGAAACAAGAAAGCCTGAAATAGAAATAATTGGAGGTTGTAAAGTGAAGAGGCCAGCACCATCAACACAAACTTTACATAAAGAGCATGGTTGTGAATTTTTGCTTGATGTTTCTGAAGTAATGTGGTCAAAAGGAAATAAAGAAGAAAGGAAGAGGTTAATTAAGTTAGTGAAAAAGAATGAAATTATAGTTGATATGTTCGCTGGCATTGGTTACTTTTCTATATTTATTGCAAAGTATTGTAAACCAAAAAAGATTTATGCAATTGACATTAATCCAAAAGCTTCAGAATATTTAAGAAAAAATGTTTGGTTGAATGGTGTAGAAAGCAAAATTGAAATTTTGGAAGGAGATTGTAGAAAATTTTCTAAAATTTTGGAAAATATAGCAGATAGAATAATAATGGGTTATTTGTTTCAAACAGAAAAATTCTTTCCTTATGCTTTAAAAATTGCGAAGAAGAATTGTGTTATCCATTTTCACAGAATAGCCAAAAAAGAAGAAATTGAGAAAATAGTAGAAAGGTTAGTTAACATTGGGAAAAAGAAAAAATGTAAAGTAAAAGTAATTAAAATGAAGAAGGTAAAATCTTATTCTCCAAAGGTATGGCATTTTGTTCTTGATTTGAAAATTAAAAAAGCATAAATTTCTTTCCTAGTTTATAATACTCATGATATTCAAAAAAGATTTGAAATATTTGAAATGTCCTGTATGCGGGGGCAAAGTCAAAATAATTTACAAATTCAAAGATGGAAAAACTGTAATAGTAGAGTGTCAAAATTCTCATTACTACGGAACAAAAAAAGTTTGGGGTGAGGAAAAACCTATAATTAAGAGAAATGAAAAATTCCTAGTTGAACTTTAAATTATCTCTATATCTAATCTAATTTTCCATATTCTTGGAGCATATGGAAGAACTTTTTGTTTTTTAATTATTCTATAATTTACCCCCATTTTTTGGGCTATATTCTTCACTCTTTCTTCCAAATTGTCGGAAAGACCATATAAGTGAATTATAGACCCTTTTTTAGAGTGAGAAAAAGCTACATCCAAGTATTCAATAGCTTTTTCCACTAAAGGCATTATTATCCTATCAAACTTCCCTTCTTTCATATTTCTTACATCGCAACAGACATTTTTCACATTCTTCAAATTATTTAACTTAATATTTTCTTCAGCATAACTAACAGCATTTTCATTTATTTCGACATTAACTATTTTGCAAGTTGGTTCTTTTTTTGATATAGCTATGCTAAAAGGCCCAACGCCAGCAAACATAACTAAAATGTTCTCACCAGGTTTAACCATGCTTGCAATTCTTTGTCTTTCTGTTGCTTCTCTAGGAGAAAAATAGGCTTTTCGAGGATCAACTTTTATCAAATATCCATACTCTTTATGAATAACTTCAGTATTATCTTCACCTTTTATTAGCTTACAAGGATATAACCTAAAAGTACCTTTCCTCTCTGCAAGTTTCTGCAAAACAGATTTAACATTTTTATGTCTTTTCATTATTTCTTCAGCGGCTTTTTCAGGATCTTTTACATTCACACCTAAAAGGGCAATAGCTTTTTCTCTACTACCTATGATATCGTAAGCGATCCTCATATTTTAAGTTTTTAGGAGTAATTATTCTTATGCTTTATTTAATTGGTTTAGGCCTTCAAGATGAGAAAGATCTGAGCTTAAGGGCCTTAGAAGTAGCAAAAAGTTGTGAATGCTATTGTGAACTTTACACTTCTATATGGAAAGGTTCTTTATCCAAGCTAGAAAATTTGATAGGAAAAAAAGTCAAACAATTAAAAAGGAGAGATCTTGAAGAGAATCTTCAAATTCTTCTAAAAAAAGCAAAAAGAGAAAATATAGCAATTTTTGTACCAGGGGATCCTCTAGTTGCAACTACTCACATTAACTTAATTTTAGAAGCAAAAAAGGAAAAAGTAAAAACTAGAGTTATTCATAATGCTTCAATATATTCTGCTATAGGCGAAACGGGCCTTCAAATTTATAAATTTGGAAAATCAGCAACTGTACCATTAACAGGAAAACTTAGTAACGTTAAAAATACGATAAAGAACAACAAAAAGTTTGGTTTACATACTCTTTTGCTTTTAGATTTAGATAAAGAAACAGGAATTTACTTGAAAGTTTCTGAAGCTTTGAAAATGCTATTAAAAGAAAAAATTCTAACAAAAAAAGATAAACTAATAGTTCTTTCAAATGCAGGTTTTGAATCAGAAGTTTTTTACGATTCCATAGAGAATTTGATTAAAAAAGAATTTTCTTTACCAGCAGTTTTAGTAGTTCCTGGAAGACTTCATTTTAGGGAGAAAGAGTTCTTGGAGGTTTTATGAAAGATAAAATTGATAAAAGGGATATAGAAAGTTTAATAAGCAAATTAAAACCTTTAATTGAAAAAGTAGATTTAAAGGGTGAAAAAGCGAAGGAAATGTTTGAAAATATGAAAGCTTATTTAGAAGATAGCAAGTACTTCATGAAAACTGGTGATCTTGTAAGAAGTTTTGAAGCTATAGTCTGGGCATGGTCAATTTTTGAGTTATGTGAGAATTTAAAAATATTTAAAATAAAAAAGGAGACTAATCCTTAAATACTTTATCTAAACTTGGAATCATTCCTCTCTTCCACTGAGCATCTTGTTTTTGAAACATTTTTGCTTGAGTTTCATCAAACATTTTATCACCAATAAATAGTTAAAAATCTACCCTTTATAAAGATTTCTATATTTTACTACATATTAGTGATAACTAAAAGCGATAGATTTAAATTCTTTTCTCTACTAATAAGTAGTAGTGATTTTATGGCAGAAAGGGAAGTAGCTGTTATGGACTTCTGGAACTGGGATAGACTCATAACGTTTATAGAAGAAGGAATGAGGTACTTGAGACCTCCAGAGAAAGTAGGGGTAGTTGACGATATTTACAATTCTTTAGGGCCTTTCGGTCTTGGAATGCCAGATGGTACGCTTTTACCAGGATTGATAGACAGACAAAGTGAGAAACCATTACCTTTATCAGAAATGTACACTTGGGATCTTGTTGGTGTTTCAATGTTTGTAGGTGCACCTGTTGCAAGGTTTGTGGAAACGTTAATTCTCCCGCCAAAACCTGAAAGAGAACCAAGAATCATACAGCCTGTGAAGAGCAAAGAAGAAAAACTTGAAGAGGCTGAGAGGAGATATGAAATAGAGATGATGAGAAAAAGGTTAAGCGAAGTTGCTCATGATTCAGAAATGACAACATTCTTTTTAGGTTACGTAAATCAAGCTACTGGCCAACATGATATAAGCTATTTAGAAGATACGCTTGGCCCTGTACTACCTGCGCCTTACAAAAGAGGAAGCAAACTTGCGAGAGCAGGTTTGGACTTCCCATCAGCTTGGCGTAGCTATTTGACAGAAAAAATAGCAAAGAAGAATGATTAAAATGGTAAAGGAATACCTTACTCAAGAATTTAAAAATATTGTTAGAAATGAAGCTAAAAATATTAAACAAGATGTTTACAAGGATGGTTGGTTTAGAGCTTTCATGACATCGAAAATAGCAAGAGAAAAAAATATTGATGGGTATACTTCTCAAGTGATAGGAGATTTAGGCCCTACACCACAATTTATAATAAGAGGCCTGACGGATGCTGAGAATAACAGGAGTTTAGGGGACGCTAAGGATTACTATACTCAATTAAATTATGATGATATAGAAAATGAGATTATAAATCAGCCAAATTTCTTGAAGAGAATATATGAAAATGTTGAAATTCTAATGGAACAATTTGACGAAAGAAACCTCACTGAACAACAAAAAGAAAGAATAAAAAGAAAAGGAGTAAGGATGAGTTTACTAGAATCTTATTACAGTGATAAAGATAGTTTAATGGGTGAGATACAGAGAGATGCTATAATCAATCAGTCGATCATTCCTTTGGTTGCTCAAACAGCACAACAAGGAAGTGTTTTGAACAAATTTAAACCAGATGTACTAAAAGACCTCTTCCCAGAAGGTATCATGCCTTATACTACAAGAAGAATACTTGAATTAAGCTCAAAAGGTTATCAACCAGAAGCCATAAAAAAACAAATACAGGTCGAGGAAGAATATTTAAGATCGAGAGGCATGAGAATAGATGATAGTAATCTTGCACGATTCAATACCTTTATAAACGCATGTTTTGTCCAGGCGATCGCTGATGAAATACCACAATTAAGCGAATTTGATATAGACAATATACTAAGTATCGACCAAACTTATGCATTCGATGCAGAAGGTACTAAAATCAAAGAAAGGGCCCAAAGAATAATGAGACATGTTAAAGATCCAAAAACTGTATGGACATGGCTTATCCTAGAAGAGGCAGAGTTAAAAGCAAAAAGAGATTGGTGGAAAAAGTACGCTCAATAAATTTATATGTAGTATAATCCATTTTATAATAGATAAAAATGGCTGAAATCGACCTTTTGAGGCTTCTCTTTCAAGAAATTCTAAAGATAAGTCCAACTTTACTATCAAAATATATAACGATGGAGGATAAAGTGTTATACCTTCTTTTAATACCTCACGTCATTCTATTCCTTTTCATTTTTGCAGTCTCCAGAAGTGTTGTTCTAAAAGTTGTGGGGGAACATAAGTCATTTCAATATCTTCTGGGCATAGTTATCTATATTTATCTCGTTTATAGTGGTCTTTATGGAACAATGTTAGTTCCTCTATTTTTAAACTGGTTATATATTGCTCTCTTTATAGGTTTATTTGTGTTTTTAATAAGTGTCATTATACATCCAGCTAGGGGAGCTCAGTTAGTGAGACTTGGTGGCCAACTAGGTAAAAGTGTACGCAAGCACACTATAGGTAAGGAAAAAGAGAGAGAAGATTTGGAAAAAGAGTTAAATTTCGTTAGAAAAAGGCTAAGAGATTTAGAAAAATATATAGCCACGAATCCAGCTGCCGCCATTAAGTATGAAGAATATAAAAGGGTGGAAAAAGATTTGAAAAAGAAGTTAGAGAAACTGTGATGAAATGATCGATATTACAACATTCCAATCGACAGAATTTTTAGTTCCCTTCCTTTTCGTTTTCGCTATTATATTTGGTGCTTTACAACTAGCTGGTGTCTTCAGTAGAGCAACAAATTTTGCAATATCCCTAGCTTTAACTATTTTTGCGATAACGAATCCAGAATTCACCAGTCTCTTATGGTCACAGTTCGGGAACATGACGATTTTTTTTATTGCAATGTTTTTCCTCCTCTTTTTCTTAGAGGCATTTGGATTAAGGCGTGGTGGGGCTAAAGCCCGAGAAAAACTATTTGTGTGTGGTGTTGTTCTTTTTGTACTACTTTCTATAGGCTACATATTCAGCGATATGATCCCAAACTTACCCGTGATAGGAAGGGGACAGAACGTCTTATTACTTTTTTCCATACTCTTTGTAATAATGATATTTTGGAGTGCCTTTCAAATACCACCAGAGAAGAAAGTTGTGATGGTGCCAAAATAGTAACCGAAAGCTTTATAAGGGGGTTCAGAGTAAATATTTACTGTAAAGTAGTAAAAGTGATAAAATGAATGTAAAAAATTTGGCATCATTGCTTTTTGGATTTTTGTTAGTTGTAACTCCAGCATTTGCACAAAATCCTATAGAAACTTTAGTTTTAAATTTGAAAGCTGCTGGTTTCCAACTAGTTTTACTTTGGCTCTTAACTCTCGCTATAGTTTATGGAATTCTTTCACATGTTGAAATACCAAAATCAATATCTGCTAGAGGTGTTATTTCAATAGTTTCTGCTTTTATGGTTTTGTTAGCTGCAGCTGGAACTCAAGCTGCTAACTTCATAAGCAATTTAATAACTTCTTCTGTTTTGGTAGCATTTGGTTTGTTAATGACTATGATATTTTTAGAGATAACTGGAACAAAATCAGCAGGGGAACATGTTTTTGCTAAACACCCTAGATTCTTTGCAAGTGCAATAATAATCTTAGGAATTTTGATCTTTATAGGAGCAGGAGGTTTAACTATTCTTCACTTACCTCACATTGTTTTATCTGATCCTTTAATAGCTTTAATATTTTTCCTTATAGTCATGATTACATCTATTTGGATTTTGGTTAAAGAAACTGAGAAGAAATAATATGAATAAAAATAAGGTGAGTTTATGAACTTTAAAAATGCGTTAGCAACCTTGGTTGGAACTTTAGTAACAATAACACCAGCATTTGCTCAAGGGCCAATAACTTCAACAATAGCATTCCTTCAAAGCCTAGGATTTGCACAGATATTGCTATGGTTAATAACATTTGCAGTGGTATTTTGGATCGGTAAAACAGTTTTCAAGTCAAAAGCAGTTTCAGCTATAGTTGGAATTGCATCAGGTTTCTTAGTATTAATGGCAGTTCCAGCAGCTTTGATAAGTTACATGGCAACAATGTCTACAGGGCTATTAGTGGGATTAGTAGGAATATTAGCAATAATAGTATTCTTAGAAGTTGTGGGTGTTAGAACCCATATATTTAAAACAGTGAAGAGAACCGTAGACCCTAAAACAGGAAAGATAGTTGAGCATGAAATAACCAGAACTTGGATTCCTGCAGTGATTGCTCTTGCAGTATTAGCATTTGGCATTTGGGTATTCGCATCAGCAGGTGGGCCATCATTCTTTGGCTTAGTGACAGTGCCTTCAATTAACTGGGGAACAGTAATATTCGTAATAGTTATACTTGCAGCTCTTTACTGGCTAGTAACAGAACAGTAAGCCAGTGACTTTATTTTTTACTTTCTTTTACTTTTTCCACAATTTCTGATAAAACTCTAATATTTTGTGTTAATTCTGGAAGAAAATCTTTAAAAACTCTTTCTATTGACCCTATCCTACCTTCTATATTTTCAATTGAACCCCCAAATTCTTCAAGCTTAGAAACTAACCCTTTTTCTTTTGTTTCTAGCAAATTTTCTACCTCTCTTATCCTTTTCCTTAAATCTTCAATTTGGGCTTGTAATTGCATATCTCTTTTTTCAAAATCAGAAAGTCTTTCTTCAAACTCATCCCATTTTTCAGCAACTATACCTTCTATTATCTCTTCAACTGTTATTTCTTCTAGGGGTGGCACTTCAGGTTTTGGGGCTTCAACTCTTGGTTCAGGGGCTAAAGGGGCAACTCTTTCTGGTGGAGTTTCTAAAGGATGTCTAGAAATAGGAAGGCCTAGAGGTTCAGGTTTTTGAGATGGAGTTTTTGGTGTAGGAGCAGAAGGTAAAGATAAAGGAGGAGGTAATGGTGGAGGAGTTGGTTTTGGTTGGGTTATTGTTGGAGCTGGTTTAGGAGGAGCTTCAACTTTTTTCTTTAAGGCAATTCTTAAAGCTTTGTCTATATGTTCAGGAGGGAAACCTTGTGATTGCAATTTACTTATTATTTCAGATTCTGAAAGGCCCTGAGAAGCATATTCCAAAACTAAATCAACAGGAATATAAATTTTTTTCACTTTTTTCTTGAATGGAAAGAGCTTCATTTTATCCTTTCCTCTATCATTCTTTCAACTTCTTCTCTAGTTATGAAATTTGATTTTAATGGGTTAAATATTGAAATTAAATTCTCAATTTCTCTCAATTCTGTTTTTTTAGCCATTTTTTCCATATTCTTGTTTATTCTTGATATTTCATTATTAATTTTTAATATTTCATCGTCAATTTTTCCTAATCTAGAATTTATTTTTTCTATTTCATCTTTTTTTTCTTGTGTTAATTTTAAAATTGAATCTTGTAAAGAGCCTAATCTCATTTCTAAAAGAGAAGATCTTTCTTCTAAAGCTCTTAACCTTCTACTGCTTTCATTTGCTCTTCTCATCAATTCACTAAGAATTGTTTGTACTTCTCTCTCAACCATTAAATCACAAATATTATTTTAAGATGTTAATATATAATATTGAGTTTTATATAAAATTAAAGGTGTCTTAATTGGTTTTTGAGACAGAAGTTAAAGAAGGAATTCTAAGAATGAATTGTTTAGGTTCTGTTTTTGGTTTCACTTTAGAAGATAGCGATGTAGTTATGGCAAGAGTTATGGATAAGCTAATAGAAGAAAAAAAAATAGTTAGTATAATTCTTGCTGAAACTAGAGAATATGAATACGATTATGAACAAACTAAAATGTTAATGGAAATTGCTAATTTGATAACTGAAATTCTAAGAGAAAAGAAGTTGTTATCAATTAAAAACATTGCTACAGGAGTTTGTAGTAGGTACTTACCAAAATGGTATCCTTGGTTAAGAGACTTAGTAACTTTACAATTAAGAGGAGATCCAATTGGTGCATACTTAAATTTAAAAAGGGAAATAAGGCATTTAAGAACTAAGCTTAAAAAAGCTATGGAAAGAGATAGAAAGTGCATAGAACATTATCTTACTAATGCTCTCTTACCTTTACAAGAACTTCTAGAAAAATGTAAGCTTATAGAAATAGCTAAACCTTATCTTGCAGGTTATCATATAGGAGATAGAAGTCTTTACAGAAAAATTTTCAAGCCAACTGTAAGGCCAAATTTCATGTACACTAAGTTTATGGCCCAACCCCCTCCTGGAGAAACGATTGAAAGATATTCTCTTGGAGATACTGATGTTGAAATATTCAAAGTTCCTGGAAAAGTTAGATACTTTTACCATGTTACTCCACCTGAATTCAAGTTGAGTGAAGATGAGTATACCCTCTTAGATGCTGCTAGAAGAGTTTTAGAAGAGAGAAGGCCAAGAGAGTTGGAAGTAAAAGAACAAGAAAGGATGAGAGAACTTTTTCATACTTTAAGTTTAGATTTGTTAAGAGACTTAGCAGAAGAAATGGGAAAAACTTTTAAGCCAAAGCAAATAGAAAAGCTATCAAACATTTTAACAAGGTATACTGCAGGCCTAGGTATAATTGAAGTTTTACTTAGAGATGAAAAGATACAAGATATTTACATAAACTCTCCCCTAGGAAATTTGCCAATTTATATTTACCATCAAGATTATGAAGAATGTGAAACTAATTTAGTTCCAACAAGACAAGATGGAGAAAGATGGGCCACAAGGTTTAAACTAATATCAGGTAGGCCTCTTGATGAGGCAAACCCTGTTTTAGATGCAGAGCTTGTTTTGCCAGATGGTGTCGCAAGAGTTGCAGCTATAAACCCAAGACTTTCTCCTGATGGCCTTGCTTTTGCTTTAAGAAGGCACAGATTCAAGCCATGGACATTCCCTTTATTCTTAGATTGTAAATTTTTTAACCCATTATTTGGAGGTTTAATGTGGCTAATAGCTTCATATGGGAGAACAGTTCTTGTTGCTGGAAGTAGAGGTGCAGGAAAGACATCTTTCTTAGGAAGCTTTATGCTTCAAATATTACCCTATTACAGAATTCTTACTAGTGAAGACACTTTGGAACTTCCTGTTGAACAATTGAGAAATTTGGGTTACAATATTGAAAGATTAAAATCTAGATCAGTTATAACAAGAGTTGAGTTAGAACTACCTGCAGAAGAAGTTATAAGGACAGCTTTAAGGTTAGGCGATTCTTGTTTGTTTATAGGAGAAATAAGATCAGTAGAAGCAAAAGCATTGTTTGAAGCTATGAGAATAGGTGCTATGGCTAATGTTGTTGCTGGAACTGTTCATGGAGAATCTGCTTATGGTGTTTTTGATAGAATAGTTAACGATCTTGGTGTTCCTCCAACAAGTTTTAAAGCAGTTGACCTTGTAGTTATTTGTAACAAACTAAAAACTCCAGACGGTTTGAAAACTTTTAGAAGAATAACTGAAGTTACAGAAGTTAGAAAGCATTGGAAGTCTGATCCAGTAGAGGAAAAAGGTTTCATAAATTTGATGGAATATAATGCTAGTGAAGATTCTTTGAAACCAACAGACACACTTTTAAATGGAGAATCTTACGTTTTGAATCAAATAGCTTCTAGAGTTCCTGGATGGACAGGAAGATGGGATAGAGTTTGGGATAACATACTTTTGAGAGCAAAAATTCTGGAAACCATTGTAGAAATTGCTAAAAAAACAGGAAAGAGAGATTTGTTAGAAGCCGAAACAACAGTAAAAGTTAATCAAATGTTTCATATAATTTCTGAAAATTGTAGGAAAGATATAGGTTTTGTTGATAGTAAAAGAGTTTATGAAGAATGGTTAAAATGGTTTAAAGATTACGCTAAGGCGTTTTAATGATATTTAAGAAAAAGAAGAAAATTAAAGAAATAGAAGAAAAAGCTAGAAAAATAAGGAAAGAAGAAATAAAAAAAGCTTTAAAAGCTAGTGAGATAAAACTACCTGAAAAGAAAAAATTTATTCCATATCCAAGTGAATACTTAGCTTTTCTAGAAGAAATTAGAGGAAAGCCAGCTACTTGGTATGAAAAAGCTTGTTCTTTTTGTGAAAAGATAATTCCAATTGAACCTGATGAAAAGACGAAAATTAAACTGGAAGAATCTATAAAAGCTGCTTATTTGAATGTAACTCCAAAAGGAGTTTTTTCTCTTACCATTCTTTCTACAATAACCATATTATTTATTGTTTTATTCGCTGTATTATTCTTAAATATAGGTTTTGTTTTTGGCTTGTTTGGTTTCGCTTTAGTTGGCATTACTTTTTGGTACTTTTATAATTATCCTTCTTCTAGAGCAAAGAGCATGTCAGTAAAAATGTCAGCTGATGCTGTATTAGCAATACTTTACATGATAATTTACATGAGGCAATCTCCTAATCTTGAAGGTGCTATTAAATTTGCTAGTGAAAACCTTGAAGGTCCATTAGCATGGGATTTGAGAAAACTTTTATGGGATATTGAAGTTGGGAAATATGCTTCAGCAAACTTAGCTTTAATAGATTACATAAACAAATGGAAAACTAAAAATAAAGAGTTTGCAGAAGCTTTAAATTTACTAAGGAATTCTGTTGTTGAACAAAGTAGAAGAGAAATGGTTTATGAAGAAACTATAAATGTTATTTTGAATGGAACTAGAGAAAGAGCAAGACACTATGCAGCAAGCTTAAGGATGCCAATGACTTTAATTTACGCTTTAGGTGTTTTGTTACCTGTAATGGGCTTAGTTCTTTTTCCAATAGTATTGATTTTTATAGCGGATATAGTTAAGCCTGCCTTTGTATTTTTTGGTTATGATATCTTGCTCCCTGCATTTTTATACTTTATAGTTAGTCATATTCTTTCATCAAAACCTCCAACTTTTTCTCCTCCAGATATTTCTAAAGCAAAAGGTGTTCCTCCTATGGGGAAGTTTTCTTTAGGAGGAAAGTTCATTCCAATATGGCCAATTTCTCTCATTTCTTCTTTACCTTTAATATTCCTAGGTTTCTTTGGTTTGTCAAATCCAGATGTTTACCTTTCTGTGAATTTTTCTGTCTTGATAGTGTTAGGCTTAGCTTTGGTAGTTATAATTTACGCTTTCTTAGATAGTTTTCAAAAAATCAAAATAAGAAAAGATATAGAAAAGATAGAAGACGAGTTTGCTATTGCTCTTTTCCAACTTGGTAATAACATTTCTGGTGGTGACCCATTGGAAATCGCTATAGATAAAGCAAAAGTTAACTTGAAGAATTTAAAAATAGCTGATTTTTTTGAAATAATAAGTTTAAACATGAAAAAATTTGGCTATACTTTTGAGCAAGCTTTGTTTGACAAGAGAGTAGGAGCTTTATGGTATTATCCTTCAAAACTTATTCATTCTGTAATGCAAGCTGTTATACAATCTGCTAAAAAAAGTGTTAGAACTGCAGCTGACTCTATGATAGTCATTTCAAGATACTTAAAAGATGTTCATGATGTTAGAGAAGAGATAAACGATATATTAGGAGAAGTTGCTTCTAGTATGAAATTTTTAGCTATGTTTTTAGCACCTATGGTTGCCGGTGTTACAGTAACTCTAGCTGTAATAATATTACAAATTCTTGAAAAGCTTGGAGCTGCAATGGAAAAAATAACTGCTATGGCTGGAGGGATGAATGCTTATCAAACTTTCTTTTTAGTTCCTTGGGCAATGGGCGGAACTTTACCTATAACTCCAGCAGCATTCCAAATAATAGTTGGCCTTTACATGATAGAAACAGGATTTTTATTAGCAATATTTTTAAATGGAATTCACTATGGAGAAGATCCTATAGGAATGAGGAATTATATATGGAATATTTTATTATTTGGAACTATAATGTATATTATAAGCTGGGTTATTACTTATTCAATGTTTGGCCCATCTATAGAACAATTATTAAAACCGATGTGAAAAAATGAAACCACAAAGTTTATTATTTTGGATTATAGTTGGGATTTTAGTAGCAGTACTATTGGTGTTGTTCACTAATCAAATAATCGCTAATATGCTAAAAATTGATGTTAGTCTTATTCCGTGATATAATGGCATTTGAAGAAGGAATAAATTTAGTTTGGGTGTTGATATTAGCATTAGCTATAGTTGCAGTTATGATAATGTTTTATGTTCATTTTAGGCCTCAAATTGAGGGAGGATGGCTTTATGCACTCATAAAAGCGATACAATGGTTACTTACCCCAGTGGTTTAAATGAGTGAAGCAATAAAATCCCCGGCAATGATAATTATAATCCTAGTAGTTATAGTAATTCTTTTATTCTTTCTTGTAGAATTACTTTTTAATGTAAAATTAGGAAGAGCAACTTGTAAATTTGTAGGTCTTTATGTTTTGAAGGGATTAGGGTTATATGGATTACCGATAACAGGTGTTTTAACAGAAGCTGGTATTAACTCTATTTGTGATTTATTACCTTTGTGAAAGTATGGAAGTTCCTGAACATGTATTAAAATATGTTGCAATTTTTGTAATTATTTTAATAGTTTTACTTCTTTTTATTTATCTTTTAAATCAAGCAACTGGAGGCCACTTAATCAAAAACATAGTATGTAGCATGTTATTTTGGATTCCTTTTGGTGCACTATTTACATCTTTGACACAAATGTGTCTTAACATTCCAGCATAATTTTAAATATAAAATAATGTAAACAATATTTATGAAAGCACTTGCATGGTCTTTTCTAGCTAGTGTTGTTATTGTTGTTGCAATAGTCGCTCTTGCTGTGTTTCTTCTTTTGCCCGTTGCCGGATTTGATGTGAAAAAATATTTTGGCTTACGACCTATTTTAGGTGAGCCAGGAGAATTATCTTACCAATTTCCAGAAACACAAGAAGGAAGCGGTGTGATTTTCAGAGATAGAAACGGGAATAAAATTGGGTTTTGGTCACTTGATTGTTCATGGGAACAAACCTCAGATGGGAATATTATAGCTAAATGTGCTTGTCCTTCAACAGATGAGGAGGGTGATGAGGTATATGCAGCTGCTTGTGGAACAAAGGTTCCTGACGTAGAAGGCGGTGAATGTGATACGATCACAGGAGGTACTGGTCGTGGACAATATGAAGATGATGGAATTATAAGTATGTATATAGATGATGATAAAAGAACATGTGTCGTTACAGGTAGAGATTTTATTGGTGATAATGAACAAATGAGAAAAGCAGCTGTTTTTTGTTCTTATGATACTACACTAACTAGAAAAGAAGGAAGTTGGGAAACTTCTTCTAATCAAGTGGAAGATTGGACAACTCCTACTTGTGATCCTACTTCAAATGAATTTCTTCTTTTTTGTAACTCTAAGTCAAATGAAGGTTCTAGTGAAGACTATAAAGATGATACTCATCGAGATTATAGGTTAAGCAATCCTGATCCAGACTATTTTGATCCTTCTGATCCTCCAAAAAATTGTTGGATCGAGACAGTAGACCATGATCCTCCTGATGATGATAATCAACAAAGGAAAGTAGATGCTATCTGTGGTAATACAAGTTCAGGGATTGTTTATCATTATTACAGATCTGAATGGATTGACCATGGATTTTGTTGGGAATGTACACATTGCTACTATCGTCACTATGAGTCATGTCCAGGTGATTCCCATCTAATCTCATGTTTCAGTAAATATCATGGAGGTTGGAATCTTTGTCCGGCACCTGCTGCTGATAGAATTTGGGTATCTGAAATATTCCCATATTTGGGAAATGAAAGATGGGTGTGCAGCGTCAAACACGCAGACCACGATTGTAGCGGAAGAAAAGTAACTGTTTTATGTGCTGAACAACTTTATCATTGGTCTTCTTCTTTAGATTACAGAAGAAGAGATGATGATTTTATTGAGCTTACAATTTCTTGCCCAAGCGGAAAAGCAATAGCTTGTGCTACTGACACAGCTTCAACAGAATCATGGGATAATTATGGTGAAGATCCTATTAATGATATGTGGATAGATACGAGTACACAAACTTGTCATGTAGCGGCGCATGATACAATAGGAGGTGATGAACAAAAAAGAAGAGTAGGAGTCTTATGTACTAGTGGTGACGGGTTTGTATATAAAATGGGTACTTTGAAAACTGTTAGTAATGCTGGTGAATGTACAGATCCTTGTATAAACTATAACAACCGTCACTCAGCAACATTTCAAAGTCCTGAATGCGACCCAGGAACTGTACCTATATTTTGTGGTTTTCATACTGAATGGAATGGAGGAGATCCTGGCGCTTATGGAGAAGATCACCCTACTTCTATAAAAGCAGATGATAAAAGATGTTATGTTACATTTCTCGATACTAATGGAGCTGCCGAGTTTAAAGTTAGAGTGGATGTGATGTGTGCCAATACGACTAAATACAGTATTGAGAGGAACCCTTCTGATTTTTCTTCAGTAACTGCAGAAAGCAGTGGTTCGAAACTCACCTATTGGAATGTAGGAGAAGCATACAAATGTTCTCAAGGCGTGCCTACCCAAATTCTGACAGAAACAAACAGTAATGATGATAATTATGAGGATGATTACATTACAGAAATAATGCCAAACCATGCGCTCAATGGAGGTATTGTAACAACTTACACTCCTTGGAATGATAACCAAGCAAGGAAGAATGGAGTTATTTGTATTGCAGGTCTACCTGAGGGTATTAATTTAGGACGAGGTTAATCCTAATATGAAAAAAGGTTTTGAATGGTCTATATATTTAATGGTTGCTGTTATTCTTTTCACAATTGCAGTTTTAATATTTTGGAGTGCATTACAAGGAGAATCTCCACCTGAAGCACAGCCTGTAGAAATTGAGAAAAAAAGTTGTAGGAGTAATGTTGATTGTAAAAATGACCTTGATGGGGCGAGATGTTTAGTAATTTATCCTGAAACTTTAGAACCATTTTGCGGTTGTTTAACTAATGAGGATTGTGAAAATAGAAGAAGTGGTGTTTGTGGGCCAGAAAATAAATGCATTTAAAGGTATTGCAGCTGGCACATTACTTATTATAGTAGTTGCGATAATTATCATAGCCATTATAATAACTATTCTGGCAACTCAAACTAATTTTGTAGAAAACGCAGCTAATATACTTTCAAATTTGTTAACTATAAAATTACCATAAATTTTAATAGTAATTTTGATTATTATTAATCATGAAAGGAATAGAATATAAAACTCTTCTTGGTCTTATTACTGTCATAATAGTTGTTTTGCTTGTAATAGTCTTGATAGTTAATCCTTCCCTTCTTTTTGGAAAGGAAACCGAAAAAAGTAAAGAATTTAGAGAGTTCTGCATTTTTTGGAGTATGCATAATTATAAAGAAGGTCCAGGTGAGTGGGTCATGGTAGGGGGTGAACCAAAATTGGTAGACGAAATGTGTGCACAAGCTATCGGAAAATTAGCTCCTCCACTCTCTGCTGATGAAGTGGAACAATGTAGAAAGATATGTAGAGGTGAAGTATGATAGCTATAAATAAGCTAATTTTACTTGTTATTTTTCTTGTGATTTTACTTGCTACTCTTATTATCCTTTTCAGTGGAAGTCCAGTTATCGAACAATTAAACTTACAAAGTGAGTTGAGAGGTTGTTGTCAAATTTACAGATCTTATGGTTGTCCTGAGAACTTAGTTGAACTCAGTAACATAAATTGCGAAAAACATACTCTTGCTGAAATAGTTATTGCATTAAATATGAAAGATGACATCTCTAAATTAAAAAAGTTTTGTAATTGTCCTAATATCTAATGGTGGTGAAATTGCTTAAAATACCAATAACTATTTTACTTTCTTTAGCAATATTTGTGATCGTTGTTTTCTTTTTTTTACAAATTTTTGGCTCTCTTAATTGTGATTCTTTTGCCAATTCTACCGCATACTATTTGAAGCTGGCTATAGATGAAGTTTCCCAAGATAATTTCCCTTGGGGAAGTAATGAAATTCCTAAGGATCCAACTTATTATAAAGAGGTACCAATTAGATTGTGTCAAGAAAGAGGTACATCTTTCTGGGAAGCTTTTTTTGGAGCACCACCGGAATACCAAATTTACTATGAAGTTTTTCCTGAAGGAGGAGTTGCATGGACAGAGGCTTATCCGTGGAGTGGAGGAGCGGCAGGTACAATTAAAATGTGGATAGCTATCAGGTTAGGTACTGGGTTTTTAAAGGCAATTGGTAAAGTTACTCCAGCTAGCATAGCTACTAGTTTTTTAAAAAAGATAAAAGGCGCATTTTCCAAAGTTAAAGGTTCAATAGTGTCTAAATTTAGAAGACCTACTGAACTTCAAGCTATTTTGGTGCGTTTAAAGGAAGAGTTGGGTGTAGAATTCTTACAAAAAGGGAGGCCAGGAGAGCTTTTAGTAGAAATGTTAAAAAAATATGAGGGAGATGAAATAATAGAAGCTCTCAAAAAAGCAGGCTTCTTAGCTGTGGATGAAAATGGAGATGTAATAGTGGAAAAAGTGGGAGATAAAATCAGAATTGTAATAAAAAATACAGCCAAAGAAGGAGTTGAAGGTATACCTCTAAAAGTTCCTATCATGGATAAATATGGAAATGTTATAGATGAAGCTCAATTATATGTAAAACGTGTTAATGGTGAAATAGTTGACATTACAACTGATGCAAGTAAAATAGCTGAAGGTTATGAAGAGTTCAAAGTGAATCCTGCTGAGGTATATAAAGATTATTTAGATATGATAAATAAGGAACAGAAAAAGTATCTGGAGTCTGTTTATGTAGTGGAAGGTGAAACTCAAGGAATAATAGATAAAATAAAAAACCTTCCGAATAAAATAAGAGATACAAATTGGTTTCGTACTTACATTAAACCTGTTGAGGAACGAATAAAAAGATTTATAAAGAGAATTGAATTTGCAGGTTATAGAGGTAGATTAACAGAAGGGGAACCAGCAAGAATAAGAGGTATTCTCGATGGTCTAGAAAATAGACTAGATGATGATGAAATTTACCATTTCTTCATAGAAGAACCAACAATAAAAGAAAAAATAATGACAAAATTTAAATTAGTTTCTGAAGAGCAAATTAAAAAAGAACATGTTTACAAATTTTTAAATTCTTTAAAAAAAGAAATGGGGGGTTTCATCTTTATACCTAAAGGTTTAAAATGGGAAATATATGAAGTCGCAATTGATACAGTTATAGATATGGCCAAAAATGGAGAAAATTTGCTTTTAGACGATATTGTTTCTAAAATTAGTAGTGTTGCACCAGAGATTATAGATGAATTTGGTGAAGATGCTGTTAGGCAAGTTGTTGACATGGATATAATACCGGCCCTTACGGGTTTAGAAGATGACCTAGCAAGGGGTAGTATAGATGCTGAAATAACTTTTACTGCTAGAACATTTGGTGGTCCTGGTGGATACTTGGATAGAGTTAAAAATGGTTTGAAAGGTCTTACAGATGGAACTATATTTAAAACAAAGGAAGATGCAGCAAAAGAATTGGGGCTTTTGATAGGTGTTTTAGAACAAAACACAGCAACATTTCCTGTAACTTTTAAAGCTGCAGCAGCTAATGGTATAAAGAAAGAATTTAAAAAAGTAGTTTATTTGGATGGTAGTGCATTAATTAACCCAGCCGGTTGGTATGCCCAACCATTTTTTATAGGTTCAATACTAAGTCATTGTGGAGGAAATTCAATTTGCTTATTAAATAAAAATAATCTAGAAACACCTTTTTATTTGAATAAAAGTGCTGATAAATTTTTTATAAGGGTTTGGAGGCCTGTTGAAGCATGGAAACAATGGGCTGGTATTCAAGCAGCAATAATGCATGTGCCTCAACACCCAAGATTCTATGTTGTAAGCCCGTGCTTTGCAATAGCAAAAGTCTGGAAAACTATATATAATGGCGAACCCACAATTTTCATTTATCCTGAAAAAAAAGAAACACCAGGATCTTCCAATTATTGTTATGCTGACAGTAATTTGATTAATCAATATGTAGCAATATGGGCAATAAGTGACATTCTAAGCTTTATGCCATGGTCCAGTTTTCTCGGCAAATTGGGGTTAGCAGAAAAATTAACAAAAACTGTTGACAAAATAATAGGAATTGCAGATCCTGTTACACTGGCCCAGGGTATACTTGAAGGTGCTATAAGTTGGCCAGGTTATCCCTTCGCGCCGCTCACATATGAGGATATAGTGAGAGCAACACCTAGCGTTTCGCAAGAATTATTACATAAAACCGAATGAGAACATGACTGAAATTACTAAAGATTTTATAAAATTCATAGCAGAAGTTATCATATTACTAATTATCTTTTCTGTTATATTTGGTGAAGAAGGAATTGCACAAAATACTTATAATTATATGATTTTTGCTGAGCCCATGTTACTCCAAAATTACATATATACAGCAGTTGAAATTGCTAGCGAAATGCCTGGCAATTTTGAAAGTGAGATAAGAACTTCAGGGGAACCTTATATAATAAAGATTTATTATACGGATGTTCCTTATATAGAAGTCCTTCCTCCGGAGGAAAAATATTTAAAAACAGAATTTGCAAAGATCGAACCTACAGCCTTATTAACTAATTGTATAGTTCATAAAAACACAATAAAATTAAAAGAAGGATTGGTGCAGAATATAGAAATTAAGAAGATACAAAAAGAAAACACATGTGAAATTTTTATTTGCGTAGGTGGTGTTTGCTAAGATAGGTGAATATATGGTAATGGAACTAACGGAAGATTTTCTTAAGCTCATGGAAATAGCAATTATTGTTGCAGGCGTTCTTTCTATATTTTTCACTTACATAAATTATAACATTATTGTAAGTAATAAAGGGGCAGAAAGAGAGGCATTCGTTTTAGGAAATGCTTTATTATCGAGTGATTGTTTAACTCTAAATAATACGAAAGGTTTATTTTCTCAGGAGAAGATAGAGCTAATGGTGAGAGATTCATCTTGCTTTAAATATCCTTATGGTGTTGTAGAAATTTCTGTTGTAGATGGTAGCATCCCTCCTTGGGAGTTTTCACTAGGTGGCTTAAAATTAGGTGGTGAGGCCGAATTTTTAGTTTTGATTAAACTAAATAATAACAAAAATAAAATCGCAAGAATGGTAGTGAAAGTATGAAAGGGATAACTTTGCTAAGTGACGTTTTTTTGTTAATAGTATTACTAGCTGTAATAGTTTTTATGTCTATTTTTGCGTGGTCACTTATAATTACTTTTGAAGCTGAATCACGTTTGGGTATGATTACTCCTAGGACAGTCGAATTAAATTTATTTTTTAGACCAGTAAAATACGATAACACATTATTAGCATTCTTAGAGTTAGAGTATGAAGGAATAAAAGTTAAGAAGATAATTAATGCAATTCCTATTCAAAATTCTACTGTTGTATGGTTGGGTAAGTTTATAGACACTGAAAATGTTTGTAAAAATTTATCTCAAATGATAAGCAATGATTTTATATTAAAAATAAAACCGAAGAGATCATCAGAAATAATAGTATGCAAAAAAGGAACAACGGCCCGCCCACCAGTTAAGCTTACTTTTACCCAAAAAATAGTAACAGAAATATTTTTACTAAATGGTGAATCCGCAGAATTGCAATTATTTGTTTTTGAATAATATGAAAGGGTCAGCTCTAGCATATGGTGGTGTGTTATTGATGTTGGTAATGTTAAGTTTATTTATTGCTTATATTACTTCTGTAAGTGATGTTAGACGTGATGTTGTTACAATAGAAGGTAAATTACTCTCTTTTGCAAATTATGTACACCTTTTACTCAAGACATTTGATCAAAGTGTTGAATTCATTTCTCAAAGAGCAGCTTATGACCTTGGAAAAACAGGAGGATTAGAAAGAGAAGTTTATTGGGATTCCTTTTACCCTAAAATAGATGTTTTAGAAAGAAGTTTAGAAAAAGTTATAAAAAATAGACTACCTTCAGAAAACATAAAAGATTCTAAAACGATAACTTTTGGGGAAGGTAGTGTAGATGTTATTAAATATGATGAGTTTCCTTGTGGCCCAATAGAAAGTTCCAAATGTTTTTTTGTTAATGGAACTAAAGATATAATTATTTATGATAAATCAATTGAAACTAGAGTTTCTTTAAATCCACATAAATTTTATTCCCAAATAAACTCCAATTATTTCAAACTTTTAAATGCAGGAAGAGCTATAATGGAAGATCCTCAATTTAATCAATATCTTAATGATGTTGGTGCTTTATTAAATGAATTATATAATGCAAAAGCAGCAGGAGATCCGAGATTTCAAGGTTTAGATTTTAGTGCAACTGTTTCTGGAGATGTTGTTGAAATGACTATAGTAGAAAATTGTTACCCTCCAGAAACTTACTGTCTTGCTCCTTTAAAGCCTGAAGAAACTGGAATAATAGATCCTACAACAGGAGAGGAAATTCCTTATGATTATTTTAAATTAAAATTTAAGTTCCAAGCAGAACAAACTGGAAACACACCAATAAACTTTGATTTTGATATTCAAGTTAATCCAGAAACAGACTCAATAAAATCTGGAGAATCAACTCAAGCTTTTGTGAAAGTGAATTTATTAGGAGCTGAAACAAAAGTTGTTTCTCTTTCCTATTCTATTTCCCCACCAGAACCAACTATTTCAGTTTCATTTACACCTGCTTCAGGTGAACCAACTTACACTTCACTCATGACGATTACAACTACAGACATGACTATGGCAGGAGATTATACTATAACTGTAATAGGAAGTGGGAATGGGATAACTAGAACAGCAACTTTCACTTTAACTGTGAATCCGTCTATGTTTTTCATCTTAACGTTAAACCCAGATAATGATAAAATAGATATAGGGAGTAGTACAACTTCAACTGTTAATATAAATTTAGCAAGTGGAACACCGTCTTCTGTTGTTCTAAACGCTCTAAATGTACCAAATCATGTTAGTGTTTCTTTCTCTCCTAACAGCTGTACACCCACTTGTACATCAACTATGAGTATAACTACTGATAATTCTATAGAACCAGGAATTTACACTTTTAAAGTTTCAGGAAAAGGAGGAGGTTCAAGAGAAGAAGCAACTTACACTTTAACTATTGCGAAGCCGTTTGATTTTGATTTAGAACTATCACAATATGAAGAGACTATAGCTGCAACTCAAAGCATTTCTCTAACTGTCACTCTAACTTTAAAAGATCCTGATATGATAAGTAAAACAGTTTTTCTTTCTTATTCCATGAGCCCAGATGAGCCTACTATTTCAGTTTCATTTACACCTGCTTCAGGTGAACCAGATTTCACATCAGATATCCTTATAACAACGCAAGAAACGACCCCTGACGGAGATTATATTATAGTCATTACTGCTTCAGGGGGAGGAGTTTCTCATTCAAAAACTTTTGTATTACATGTCATAACTCCAGAATGCTATGACGATTCTGATTGCGACGATGGAAATCCGTGCACAGGTGTTGAAACAGAAGGCGGAATTGATAAATGTAGGTTTCCTGGAACGGCAGATGCATATTGTGATAGACCAAATCTTCCAGCTGGTTATGTTCCTCCTGGTAATGCGTGTGGTACTGTTACAATAAGTTGTTCAGATAAATGTTCAGGTGGTAGAGAATACAGAGAACCAACAACTCCAACAGCAACATGTTCTATTGCATGTGATGGAATGGGAAATTGTGGAAGTTCATGTACACCTACTTGTTCTTATAACTCCATTAAAACATGTCGTTATGGTTGTAAAGATAATGTAAATTGCTGGGCTGGTCTATGGTGTGAGGAGACTAGAGCAAGATGTAGAATTAGTCAATTAGGCTGGTGCTATGGAGATTGTGAACCTCCAGCAGGTAGTGATGAATGTGATTTTTGTGCTTTTGATAGTTTAGAATGTGGTCGTCTGTGTGTAGCCGGAAATAGGTGTTATAGCGAAGATGGTGGCCCTGAACCCATACCCGATGTTCTTTGTGATGTGACATGCAGTTGGGGATTCTGGACTGGTATTTCAAAAGCGGTTAAAGATTGTAGTATTTGTGAGGCTGGGTGGGATAATAAAGAGGGAGGATGCTCCCCTTTCATTCATGAAGACGATACATGGGATATGGTTTGTTTAAATGACGAAGGATCCATCATATCTGGCTGTTGGAAGGTACCATGTTATCAAACTGAGGGATGTACCTATGTATAATAATTTAAATAAGAAAGCATATGATTTTTAACATGAAAGGTATTTCACTTCCAATTAATGCTTTAGTTATTATTGTATTAGCTTTAATAATTTTAATAGCAATTTTAGCATTGTTCTTTGGAGTATGGCCCTTTGGCTCTCAAAGTATTAGCTTAGAAGGTGCAAAGAATAATGCTTGTAATATGTTATTAAGTTTTAATTGTGAAGAACAAACTTCGAATATTGTAGTTAAGAATTTTGATGCTGATAAAGATGGAGATTTAGATCCACAAACTGGATTTGATTGGAGTAATCCTTCTCCTACAAATTCTAACAATCATGACAACTTAGCAGCTTTATGTTATAATTATTATGGTATTTATGATCCTACTGATCCTTTAAACAGTGAGAATTTGTGTAAAACAGAAGTGTGCAACTGTCCATGAAAGCTGTAACAGCTATAAATGCTATAATATTGCGAGTTGTATAATAAAGGTTTGTGGTTGTCCTAAGAAAGATTAACAAAACCTTTATATATAGGAATACCAATAAAAAAATAGAGGTGAAACAGAGTGAAAGGTATTGAATTGCCTATAAACATTTTAGTTATAGTAGCAATAGCAGTTATCGTATTGCTAGGTTTAGTTGCTTTGTACTTTGCAGGTTTTGGTCCATTTGGTGGTGCAGTAAGTTATCAAGCAGCAAAGAATGCAGGATGTGACCAACTAGTAAGAACAGGTTGTGGCGATACTACTGCAATAACTGTTAACTTTGATTGTAATGGCGATGGAACAGTAGGTGGTGCAGGAGATACTTTGCAAGCTTTATGTGAAGGATGGTTCGGTGTTGCTCCGGGAGACCAATCTGCTTGTAGAGCACTTTGTGGCTGCCCGGTAACTGCTTAGAATCAAGGTAACTATGAAAGTTGAAGAAAAAGCTTATTTAAATTCTTTTTGTTATAAATATTTTTATCTTAATAGCTCAAAGAATTTCAAGTAAAATCGGAGGTGTATAAAATGGCAGAAGCTGAAAACAATGTTGTGTTCGTAGGTAAAAAACCTGCAATGAGTTATGTGTTAGCATGCATAACTCAATTCAATGATGGAAAGTCAGAAGTCATTTTAAGAGCAAGAGGTAGAGCAATAAGTCATGCAGTGGATGTTGCAGAGATAGTAAAAAACAAGTTTTTGCCAGACACTGAAGTCAAAGATGTGAAAATAGGAACAGAGGAAGTGACAACAGAAAGTGGAGAAAAATTGAATGTTTCCAGCATTGAAATAGTATTAGGAAAGAAATAGTTGTTTCAAGGGCTTTTTGCCCTTTTAAATTTCTTTAACATTTATATATTCAAATTGATAGAATTTTATATGTTTAACATGAAAGGTATTTCACTTCCAATTAATGCTTTAGTTATAGTAGCAATAGCAGTTATCGTATTGCTAGGTTTAGTTGCTTTGTACTTTGGTGGTTTTAACCCATTCTCCACAGCCATCACAGTTGAATCAGCTAAGAATGATGCTTGTGATACTTTAGTAAGATATGGTTGTAATGTAAATACAAACACTATTACTATAGACGATTTTGATGCAGATCAAGATGGTGCTATAGGTGCTGCTGATACCGGTTCAGGATTTGATTGGGCAAATCCTCCAGCAAGTTGTAAGGGGTCAGCAATTAATGCTATTGGTGACAATTTAGCATCTCTCTGTTTTTGTTTTTACAACAAAAAAAGTGAGGCCGAGTGTAAAGCTTTGTGTGGCTGTCCTGTTGTCGGAGTTTAGTGTGATAATTTGAAAGGAATAGAACCTGCAACAACTACTTTAGTAGTTATTGTTTTAGGAGCAACTGTCCTTGTTTCTTATCTTGCAACTTTTTCTGGAGTATGGCCTTCTCAAACTCAAGGAACAACTTTAGAAAATGCAAAAAATAGTGCTTGTAATGCTTTACTTTCAGCAAACTGTTTTCCAAGTACAGCTGACATTCCTGTTAGAGATTTTGATGCTGATAAAGATGGAAGTATAAATGATCCTGATGGAAGTGATAATTTATTAGCTTTATGTCAAAATTATTATGGAGTAACAACTGAAGAAGAATGTAAAACTAAAGTTTGTAAATGTTCTGGAGCACCTAGTGGTGGAGGCGGCGGTGCACCACCAGCAGTAACTCAATGTAATGATGGAATAGATAATGACGGAGATGGTTTAGTTGATATGGATGACTCTGGTTGTTCTGATTTGAGTGATGATAGTGAATGTGGCCTAGAAGGGGAATCTTGTGCTTTTGATAATTGTTGTTCTGGTTTAGATTGTGTTGGTAATATTTGCACTTCTTGTTCTTGTGAAGATTGGCAAGATGTGGGTTGTGGTTTAGGTGCTTGTCCTCCTAACCAAATGTATCAAACTAGAATATGTAATCCTGCAGGTTGTGATGTAGAAAAACAATGTGTTGATGATCCTTCATGTACAGGAGCTCTCACAGGAGCAATGATAGAATACAAAATAAATCCAGGTGTTGGTACTAACAACTTCATAGCAATGAGTTGTTATAATTATAGTAAGCATTCTTGGACAAAAAATCTTGTATTTAGAGGAAACGAAGATAGAATAACTCATGAAAATGTGACAATACCTCAAAGTTGTCTGAATGGCCCTGTTTTGATGACAAGCTGGGCATTTAAAAAAGATGTTACTAACAGACCGCGTTTTTATGAGGAAAAATTATGGAGATTACAGGGAAGTGCCTATGTAGAGGATGATACTGAAGATAGCTATCTTTGGACTACAGGCAATGTGATAAATCCTGGGAACGCTGTTGATGAGAATTGGAATAGTTACTCTGAGTATGATGAAGGATTTGCAATACTCCAATCCCTTTATATTAACTATACTCTTACTCCAACTGGTTGTAATGATCCTGATGAAAGTGATAAAACTACAAAAGGAACATGTTTTGACTCTAGTGGTTCTCATGAAGATTATTGTATAAATGAAACTCATATTTGCGAATTTGTTTGTTCAGGTGCTTTATGTGAATGTAGTGAAGAAGCATGCCCATCAGGCTCTACATGTATTAATGGAGCTTGTGTTGGGAATACTTATCAATTGAAAGTTGAGGTGAAAATAGACAGGTTAAATTTACCTTTACCCAATGTTAATGTAGTTGTTGATGATATTTCCAAATCTACAGATTCAAATGGGATAGCAACATTTTCTTTAACTTACGGAGAGCATCAACTTTCAGTTCCTAGTAAAATTTCTTCAAGAAGTTTCTCTCATTTCTGGGATCAGGATTGTGATGAAAATAATTTAGGGTTTTATCTTGATACCCCTTCAAATCCTTACTCTTTCACAATGTATGAAAGGGAGAGAACTATAGTAGCCTTTTACAAAGTTTTAACTAATATAGAGTTGAATTATAATAGTTCAACCATATTTGGAAAACTTCTTGATGAAAGTAGTAACCCTCTCATAGCAGGACCAGGAAATTATCACCCAGTTTGTGAAGATTCTTCTATATTAAATCCTGTTGATGTAGATAGAGACGTTTTGTTAGAGTATTATGATGGCTCTTGGCATAATATTTCTTATGTAACAACTTCTATTACAGATGGCTCTTTCTCTTATCCTTTCACTTTACCTTCTGGTACAAGTAGAATAAGAGCAAGTTATTCACCAACTAATTGGTATTATGAAAAAAGTAGTAAAGAAATATTAACTGGTGACTGTACAATTACTGGCGGTTTCTGTACCCCAACATTGTCAGGATGCAGAAGTATATGTCTTGGCAGTGGTTTTTCATCTTTTGTTTGCGAACCAGGGTATAGTGAGTGCGGGAGTTACTGTTGTTGTTTTTGTTTAAGCAATTTTGATTTCAGTATAAATTTAAATCCAACAAGTGGTGCAGTAACTGCAGGAAGTTCAATACCAGTTACTATTAATCTAACTTTATTGAGTGGAACTTCTCAACCAGTAACATTAAGTGCTTCAAATTTACCACCAAACACAACTGTATCTTTTGATCCTAGTGGTTGTAGTCCAAACTGTGAATCAACTATGTGGATATTCACAGGAGTTTCTACACCCGCTGGAAATTATACTATAACAGTAAGTGCAACAGATGGTACTATAACGAGAAGTGCTAACTTTGACTTAGCAGTTTACCCTCCTGAAACTTGTCTCTGTGATTGGGAAAATATTGCATGCAATTGTTTGTTTGGAGGAGTATATTACTGGCGTCAAGAATATACTTGTTTCCCTTCTGGTTGTAATCCTAATGATGGACAGTTAAGATGTTCATGGGATAGATGTAGCGGAGCATCCCCTCGCTAATAGTTAATCTTTTTATAATGTAGCTTTCTAAGAATTTTATACGGGCCGGTAGATCAATGGAAGATCGCTACCCTTGCAAGGTAGAGGTTGTGGGTTCGAATCCCACCCGGTCCACAGCTTATTCTTATGATTATAATTGAGTAGTAGAAATAGCGGGTGATGTAGTAAGATGTTTTGTGCTCTGTAGGAAATTAAGGAGGTGATCCAGCCGCACCTTCCAGTACGGCTACCTTGTTATGACTTAGCCCCACTCGCAGACCCTTGGCTCGTCCTTACCAAATAGTAAGGCCTCGCCAAGGATCTACTCGCATGGCTTGACAGGCGGTGTGTGCAAAGAGCAGGGACGTATTCAGCGAACGATTATGACGTTCGCTTACTAGGGATTCCGGCTTCACGAGGGCGAGTTGCAGCCCTCAATCCGAACTGAGGTTGGGTTTAGGCGATTGGCTTCGCCTTTCGGCGTCGCAACGCACTGTCCCAACCATTGTAGGCCGCGTGTAGCCGGGGGTATCCGGGCCATACGGACCTACCGTCGCCCACACCTTCCTCTGGCTTATCGCCAGCGGTCCCGCCATAGTGCCCACACTTTTTGATCTTTTGGATCTCAAAGTGTGGTAGCAAATGGCGGCGTGGGTCTCGCTCGTTAACGCACTTAAGCGCACGCCTCATGGTACGAGCTGACGATGGCCATGCAACTCCTCTCAGCTTGTCTGGTAAGCCCGTTAGGCTGACCTTCATCCTGCTGTCAACCCCCGTGAGGTGTCCGGCGTTGAATCCAATTAAACCGCAGCCTCCACCCCTTGTGTGCTCTCCCGCCAATTCCCTTAAGTTTCAGCCTTGCGGCCGTACTCCCCAGGTGGCCCGCTTAACACCTACGCTCCGACACTGCAAGCCCCCGTAAGGCCTGCAACATCAAGCGGGCATCGTTTACGGCGTGGACTACCGGGGTTTCTAGTAGGACAGGAAAAAATAAAAAATAAATTCCTGTCCTATATCTAATCCCGTTTGAGCTCTCATCCTTTTGTCAAAGGATTAGATTTGCTCCCCACGCTTTCGTCCCTCACCGTCGGACCCGTTCCAGCCAGACGCCTTCGCCACAGGTGGTCCTCCATGGATTAACGGATTTAACCCCTACCCATGGAGTACCTCTGGCCTCTCCCGGTCCCAAGTCCAGCAGTATCCCCAGCAAGCCTGCTAGTTTGCTAGCAGATTTCACCAGGGACTTACTGAACCGGCTACGGACGCTTTAGACCCAATAATCGTGGACACCATTCGCGGCGCGGGTATTACCGCGGCGGCTGCCACCCGTCTTACCCACCGCTTATTCGTCTTGCTTTTTAGGCAAGACAAAAGGCTATGCAGAGCATAGCCACTCAGGGTCCCCTTCTCAGCCGTTAAGCCATTGGAAAGTTTTCGCGCCTGCTGCGCCCCGTAGGGCCTGCCTTCATGTCTCAGAAGGCATCTGGAGGCTCCCACTTCCATGGCCCCTACCCGTTATAGGCTTGTGAGTACGTTACACTCACAACAACCTGATAGGCCGCAGCCCCATCCTCAGGCGCCAGAGCTTTCGCTGTTGACGCATTCCAGCAATCAACAGCTATGGGGTATTAGCCCCAGTTTCCCGGGATTATCCCCCACCTGAGGGTAGGTTAGCTACGTGTTACTCAGCAGTGCGGCGAGTCCCGAAGACTCACGCCTCGCATGGCTTAGTCGGACCCTGATAACGGTGCCCTCCGGCAGGATCAACCGGAATTGAGCGGGAATGCACACCCTGCTCATTTCCTACAGAGATTCACACATCTTACTACATCAGCCAAAAATAAAATTTTTGACCTCATATGTTGCCACAGTTGGAAAGGGTTTTCATTTTTAATCCAACCTAACGCCAAAACTGTGGCATTAAAGAATATAAAAACAACTAATATAAAAATATAGCCTACTTCTTTTAAACTTTACGGTCTTGAGTTTTACTAGGTTTATATAACGCTTTTATTGATATTGTTGTGAAAAGAGTTGTAAGGAGTATCACAACAAAAGTGATATTTAATATTTCTTCTGCTCCAGGAATGTTAGAAGCTAGCATCATTTGAGCTAAAATTGCAGCTGCTAAACCTCTAGGTGTCATTATTCTCATAACGTTCATTTCCATATCATTTAAACCCATTTTGTATGTGCTTATTTGAACGGTTAAAAATCTTACGAGAATTATAACAGCAGTTATTAACATTCCATATAACAAAGATGTGAAGTTAACAGTTGCTATTAAGCCCAAATAAACGAAAAAGAATGACCTTATGAAAAATGCTATTTCTTTTTGAAATCTTTTAAATATGAATTTTATTTTGTATTTTTTCCTAAATTTTAAGAATTTAGAAAATATTACACCATTTCCTAATACAATACCGCAAACAAGAATAGCTATTGAACCACTACCACCAATCATCTCAGTGCCAACATAAAGCAAAAAAGTTACAGCTAAAGTTAATATATAATCAAATTCTCTTCTTCTAATTCTATCCAAAACTATTAACCAAAGGATTCCTGCTATAGATCCAACAACTATAGCAACAGAATAAGCACTAACTAAAGTGTTAGCAAGGTTTGTTAAGGGTATAGTTGAGATTGCAGCTTCCATTAAAGTAACACCAACAACTATTACTATAGGATCAGTAAAAATTGATTCCAACTCTAATATCATCTTAGCACTTTCATTTATTTTTAAAGGATTAATTAAAGAAACAACAGCAGCACTAGATGTTCCACAAACTATAACTCCTAGTATAAAAGAACTCATAAAATCCATTTTCAAAATAAAGAAAGATATTAAGCTTATGCTTACAGTTGAAAAAACAACACCAAGAACAGTTAATAATAAACTTCTTGGAATTTCTCTTATTATCCTGTAAAAATCCATGTTAAGGCCTGCATCAAAAAGTATTATTAAAAGAGCAATTGCACCAAGTAAAGGAGAAGCTGCAATGAATATACTCCTCTCAACAAGCCCTAATAAAGGACCAACAATTAGGCCAAAGAGGAGGAGCCATACAGCATCTGGTATCTTAGTTTTTTCAAAAATTAAAAGTCCTATATATCCAAGAACTATTGTTGTACCTAATAGAGTAAGAATACTTAAAGGCTCTATAGGCATGTTAATATTATTTTTTATTTAATATAAAAGTGTTTTATGAAAATTTCTGGAAGAACTAACAATCCAAGAGCTGAAAGCATTATTATTTTAAACCAATCTTGTAAGTTTAATGGTGTCGTGCTAAATATTTCTTGGAAAAATGGTGAATAAATGATTAAGATTTGAAGGATTATTGAAATTAATATTGAAATTATCAACTTTTTATTAGTGAGAGGGTTTTTTCTAAAAACTGATTTTTCTTCAGATCTACAATTAAAAACGAAAAACATCTCAAATAATATAGTTGTTGTTAAAGTCATAGTTCTTGCTTTTTCTATTCCATTCTCTAACTCTGTTGTGAAAATGTAAAATGTTGCAAAAAATGCAAGAATACTTGCAACAAATAAGAAAAGTAATGAAGAAGAAAGTATACTTTCTTTTGGATCTCTAGGTTTCCTTTTCATTATACCTTTTTCTTTTGGATCAACACCCAAGCTTAAAGCTGGTAAACTGTCTGTAACTAGATTTATCCAAAGAATTTGAAGAGGTAATAATGGAAGAGGCAAACTTAACAGTATACTAGAAGCTACAATCATTATTTCATCAAAGTTAGCAGATAATAAAAACCTAACAAATTTCTTTATGTTATCATAAATTCCTCTCCCTTCTTCTATAGCATTAACTATAGTTGAAAAATTATCATCTAGAAGTATCATATCAGCAGCCTCTTTTGCTACATCAGTCCCTTTTATTCCCATAGCAATTCCAACATCAGCTTTCTTTAATGCTGGTGCATCATTTACTCCATCTCCTGTAACAGCCACTATATGGCCCTTTTTCTTTAAGGCGTTAACTATTCTCAATTTATGGTGTGGTGAAACTCTAGCGTATATTGTAATTTCATCAACTATCTCTTCAAGTTCTTCATCACTTATCTTTTCTAATTCACTTCCTGTCATAACTTCTCCTTCTAAGCCTATTTCTGAGGCAATAGCTTTTGCTGTTAGCTTATGGTCACCTGTTATCATTATCACTCTTATACCAGCTTCTTTGCACAGCTTTATAGCATGAGCTGTTTCTTTTCTAGGAGGGTCTATCATAGCAGCTAAACCAACAAAAATCATGTTCTTTTCAACTTCTTTTTTTGAGTAACTTTTCTCCAAATTTTTGAAAGAGAAACCCAAAACTCTTAGCCCTTTTTCTGCTAAATCTTTTATTACTTCTTCTATTTTTTCTCTTTCTTTTTTACTCAACTTTTTATTTGGATATATTTTATCGCAAAGTTTTAACACAATTTCTGGTGCACCTTTTGTGTAAGCTACATACTTTTCATCAATTTTATGAATAGTCGTCATAATCTTTCTTTCAGAAGAAAATGGAATTTCATCAACCCTTTCATATTCTTCATCAACTTTTCCTTTAAGTGCAAGGATTTTTAATGCACCTTCTGTTGGATCCCCTATAAGGTGAGTTTTTTTGAGAATAGAATTATTACACATTTTTGAAATTTTTAGCAAAAGATAAAGATTTTCATCTTCTTTAGGATTAATTCTTTTTCCATTTAATTTGAAATCACCCTCTCTTTCAAAGCCAACTCCACTTACTTCGACAACTTTCCAATCATACCAAACTTTTCTTACAGTCATCTCATTAGTTGTCATGGTTCCTGTTTTATCAGCAGCTATAACTGTCACAGAACCTAGAGCTTCAACAGCAGCAAGCCTTTTCACTATACAATTTCTTTTTGCCATTTTTCTTGTTCCAATAGCTAAAGTTGAAGTTACAACAGCAGGTAAACCTTCCGGAACAGCTGAAACAGCTAAACTTATTGATGTTAAAAATATTTCAAATGTGTTTATTCCTTTTAAAAAACCTAGAGAAAAAATTAGAAGTGCTATTAAAATAATAATTAAACTCAAAAATTTACCAAAGTTTTGCAATTTTGTTTGAAGGGGAGTTGGTTCTTCTATTTCTTCTATCATTTTTGCTATTTTTCCTATTTCTGTCATTGGGCCAGTTTCTACAACAACACCTTTACCTCTTCCTGAAACAACTAAAGTACTAGAAAAGACCATATTTTTTCTTTCTGAAAGAGGAACATCTTTCATAATTTTTGTACTTTTTTCTACTGGAACTGACTCTCCTGTAAGAGTTGATTCATCAACTCTTAAGTTAATAGATTCTATTAACCTTAAATCAGCTGGAATCCTCTTTCCCTCTTCAAGAATTACTATATCTCCTGGAACTAACTCTTCTGCTTTAACTTCAATTTTTTCTCCATTTCTTATAACCAAAACTTTTGAAACTATTAACTTTTTCAATGCTTCAACAGATTTTTCAGCTTTATATTCTTGATGAAATCCTAAAAAAGCATTTATTAGTAAAATTGCTCCTATTACAACAGCATCCAAATACATTTTTAAAAAAAGAGTTAGCAAAGTTGCTATTAAAAGGAGAATTACAAGTATGCTCTTGAATTGAGAAAAAAATATTTTCAAAGCAGTTCTTCTCTTCTTTTTTTCTATTATATTTAAACCATATTTTTCAATTCTCTTTTTAACTTCTTCGTTACTTAACCCTTCCTTACTAGTTTTCAAATGTTCAAGAACAGTATTAACGCTCATTGTATGCCATTTCATTTGATGTTATTATTGTGAAACTGATATATTAAGGTTTAAAGAAATTTAAAAGAAAAATTTAAATTTTTTATCTCATAAAAAAATTGAATGCCAAAAAAGATTGAAAAGGAAAAATCATTGTTTCGCAACAAATTAAGAGAATTCAATGAAATATTTTTTAGTGTTGTGAGGAGTGGAGGTATTGATGAAAGTAAGGATAGTGCTCTTCTCAAACGTTTAGATGCTATTGCTGAATATTTTCCTTTAGAGGAGGGTTACAAGGTAAGGCCCTTTGAAGTAAGTTTAGGTTTATTAATTTTTCCTTCAAATGAGAGATGGAATATTTCAATAGAAAATATTAGAAATAATTATTACAAATCACTAGAAAAAATTTTCTTGAAGAATAGTAAAGAAGGAGATTTGAAAAAGGAAGTGCCTTTTTTGATGCATAGAGCATCATTGAGAGCTATGATAGCTGATGTTCAACTAAAATGTAGAAAACGTAACAATTACTGTTTTATAATGCCTGCCGTAAGAGTAAGGAAAAATGAAAATAGAATTTTTGGTCTTAATCAACAACTATATATTACCCATTACTCTTCAACTTTCGCAGGTGATGTGGTGAGTATTGATGAGGATTATGGTAATATATTTCTAGATTTAACATTCTATACACCTACGCATGCTGGTATATTGAATAGACGGAGAGCTGTAGAAGATTACGTTTTCAATGTGAAAAATTTAAAATGTTCTTTTGATGTCATAGAAAGATTAGAAAGAAAATTGAAAATTTGATTACTTCTTAATTGTAAATTGAATAAAAGGGCCGCAGCCGAGATTCGAACTCGGACCAAGGGCTCCACAGGCCCTTATGCTAAC
>CAZSPB010000002.1:0-99996 GCA_964608725.1 uncultured archaeon | reverse complement strand
GGCCGCAGCCGAGATTCGAACTCGGACCAAGGGCTCCACAGGCCCTTATGCTAACCATTACACCACTGCGGCCATTTCGAAGTGCGGGGGGTCGGATTTGAACCGACGAAGGGACTAACCCACAAGGTGTCTCATTACTCTGAGCGTCGCATCCTAAGCTTCGCATTCTAGATCTTGCGCCTTTGACCAGACTTGGCTACCCCCGCATAATTAACTTTTAATGATAGAATTTAAAAAAGTTATATTTCTAATCTTTCTAACTCTGATTTCAATCTTTCTAATTCCTGACTTAATTTCAAAATAGAATCATCAACTTTCATTTCTATTTTTGGTTTCACGTATTTTATTCCTCTAGGAAAAGTGAATTCTCTACTAAAATGGTTCGTTGCTTCCCAAAACTTTTCTAAAGCTCTTTCAAGAATTTCATCTGATTTAGAATTTACAATGTGCATTTCTTTCCTTATTTTTAATAAGTTTTGAATATTATTAACAGTTTTTTTCAAATCGTTTACTCTTTCTAAAATATCTCTATATTTATCAATCCTAACGAAAATTGGAGTGATCCTGGGAGTTTCTTCTATCATTTTTTCCAAATCTATTACTTCATGAGGTAATGGTTCGCTTCCTAAAGGTTCTGGAAATTTTCTTGAAGAAACAGTTTTTTTAATTTCTTCCAGCTCGTCCATAACACCACTTTAGTTAATTTCTTTAGTTTGTATTTATTTCTAATGGTTAGATTTTACTTTCAACTTATCAGCATCTTTTTTTCTCATGAGTTTCATAGTTCCAACAAAACCACAATTATTACATTTATCTTTGAAAAGGGCACACCTTTGCTCAAATTTGAAAATTTTATACTCTGAAATATTTTGGCTATTGCATACAGGACAAACTTTAACTTTTCTTTCTTTCATTTTAATTAATAAGTTTTCTTCATTAAAAAATTAAGATAGAGAAACCAATTTGTTGTAAAATGAATAGTAGATAAATGAGGCAAAGTATTATACCATCACTTTTCTTAAGATACTTTCTTGTACTTATTAAATACCAAATTGTTAAAGTTGATAAAAGAACGAAAAAGATTATAGTTCCTGTTGTTAAAATGTTTATTGAAGAAAAGGATAAAAGAGCTGATAAACCTAACACTAAAGTTAAATTTGTTATACAGCTACCTAACAAATTACCTAAAGCCATTTCATACAAATTTTTCTTCAAAGCTTGAAGAGTTGTAGCGAGCTCTGGAAGTGATGTACCAATAGCTACTAAAGTGGCCCCTATGATAGTTGTGGGAATACCCAAAAATTGAGCTACGAATATGCTATTATCAACTATCAATTTTGAAAGGATAACGAGCAAAAAGCAGCAAACTAAAAATTTTATTGTGGTAATTTTAACTTCTCTTCTCCTCATGTACTTTAAAGGTGTAACTTTAGCAACTTTTTTTGAAATATTTAGTGTAAAATAAATGAACAAAATAAGTAAAACAAAACCAAGTATTGGTCCTAAGCTTCCTCTTTGAAGTATGAACATAGGAATAAGTGATGAGAGAAATAAGAATTGGGCAAGGGCCTTTCCAGAACTAGCTTTTATTTTTATTTTGTTTTTAGTAAGTAAAACAGAGAAACCAATAATTATAGTTAAATTTGCTATATTTGAGCCTAAAACGTTACCAATAGAAATACCACCTTCTCCAATGAAAGATGCTATTCCTGAAACGAACAATTCAGGTAAAGATGTTGTTATTGAAAGTAAAATAAAACCAGCAGAAATGTAAGAAAGACGGAAGTAAGAAGAAAGCTGAGTTGAATAAAAAATGACTTTATCACTAAGAATATTTAAAATAGCTAGAGAAATCAAAAGGATTAGTAAATTTAGAAATATCATTTATTAAATACTGTGAAACTTGTTTAAATAGTTTAATTTTAACATTTTGAATATTTTTTTCTAATTTTCTCTATGTCTACTTTCTTCCCAAAAACATCTCTTTCGAAAAGAGCGACTCTAACTTCTGGAGGTTCTTTCAAAATTTCTGGGTGCTCAGAAACATAGGAGCGATATTTTTGAAGCCTACCTGTCAATGCATCTTGAACAGCTAAAGATTCTCTACCAGGTATATGTGTAATTTCACTCTTTCCCATGAGCTCTTGGAGATATTTAGAAAAAGCTTCTTCAGCGGTTTTTCCATATGCAATTCTTTCAGAAGCATCCTCTACTTTATATTCTCCCTCTTTTTCTTCTACTACTGGCAAACCAGTTGCTAAAGAAATAATATCTTTTGACTCTCCAAAAGCTTCATATCCTAACTCTTCTGGTGAATGTATGAGCCCTTCTTTCGGTATTTTCTTAGAGAATTTCTTTGCTAAAAGTACTTCTAGCAATTCTCTTACTTTTTCATTAGAAGGGTTGAATTCTAAGGATTTTCTACAATATTTTATTGCATTATCGAGATTTCCAGTTTCACCTTCAAGAACAGACATTCTTAAAAAGAATTTATCTTTTTTATTCTAGAAGTGAACTCAGGAGCACTAGATTGAAGAGATGATAACTGTTCGAGAGATTTGCTCTCTAAATCAGGGGAAATTTCTATCACTTTTTCATATTCTTTTAAGGCATCTTTTTTCTTCCCAAGTTTATCAAACATAAATCCTTTGGTATAATGAAGAACTTCGGGGCTTTCTATTTCATCAGCTACACTTTCACCTAAACATATTTTTAGAAAGTATCTTGCTGAATCATCATAATTTCCCAGGCGAAATTCTACTTCTGCTAAATCTTCATAGATTTCTTTCTTTATGTCAATACCCTCCTTAGAAGTCTCTTCTAGAACTTTTTCATTGTTTAATAATACTTTCTTAAGATCTTCTCTAGCTTTTTCATAATCTGCTTTTGTAGTAGGTTGTTGAAGTAAAAGTGTTGCCCTCGCCCAATGTAATTTAGATGAAGTAGGTTCTTCATAACCTTTCTCTATTTCTTTGCTCAAAGCTTCTATTCCTTTAAGTAAAAACTCCTTTTCTCCTGTTTGCTTGGCTAACACAGCACAAGTTGCAGCATATTGCAAAGTTGATTCTGCACTTCTTTTTTTGAGCCAATTTTTTATGAATGCCATATAAGTTATTTGGAAAGTTATACTAAAAAATTTTATTTCATCTTAAGAATTCATACTTTTTAAAGTGCAAATGCGCCGACCGGGATTCGAACCCGGATCGCCAGCTTGGCAAGCTGGTGTCCTACCATTAGACTATCGGCGCATAAAATTAATAAGCTTTCTTATATTTTTTATACTTTAAATAATCCTTTATAATTTTGAAGTGATCAAAAGCTAAGTCTTCTTTTTTTAATTTCTCAGGATTGTAAAACCCTATATCTAAAGCATCACTTCCAGCATTTAATTTTTTTCCTATTGGTTTTGCAATAAAAACAATTGAGATTCTGTGACCTCTTGGATCTCTTTTGGGGTCAGAATAAACACCAAGAATGTCAATTAGCTTTATCTTTAAATTTGTTTCCTCTTTTACTTCTCTTTTAATAGCATTTTCAACAGTTTCCCCATATTCAATATGGCCTCCAGGTAAAGCTAGTTTTCCTTTGAATGGCTCAATTTTTCTTCTGATTAAAAGTATTTTACCATTTTTCTCTATTAATGCATCAACAGTTGGTATAGGATTCTTATATTTCATTTTTTCACTTCATCTAGACAGACAGCGCCGGAGGCAGGATTCGAACCTGCAAGGGGCGAAGCCCCACCAGCTCTCGAGGCTGGCGCATTACCTGGTTCTGCCACTCCGGCATATTGAAATTTATTTCAACTTTTTATAAATATATTTAAAATGAAGATTGAATTTGTTGCCTTTGATTCTTTTGGAGTTAAAAGTATGTGTACACAAGTAAAAATAGGAAATATTTCAATTTTAATAGACCCTGGAGTAGCGATAGAAACAGATTCCTTTCCATTACCTTTGATAAAAAGGATTTTCTTAAAAGAAAAGTATAAGAGAAGAATAAGAAATTTTTGTAAAAATAGTGACATTATAATCATAACTCATTATCATTGGGATCATCACATCCCTGAAGGTAGTATTTATAAAGGGAAAGTATTATTGATAAAAGACCCTAAAAAGAACATAAATAAAAGCCAGGCTGGAAGAGCTAACTATTTTCTAAAATTAATCAAAAATAAAGCAAAAAAAATTGAGATAGCAGACGGGAAGCATTTTAAGTTTGACAATATTAAAATAAAATTTTCAAAGGCTTTGTGGCATGGAGCTAGAAGAACAAAGCTTGGGAAGGTTTTAATGGTTTCTATAATAGAAGAAAAGAAAATCCTTTACACATCTGACCTAGATGGACCATACTTAGAAGAATACGCTGATATGATAATAAAAGAAAATCCTGATATTCTGATTCTAGATGCATTCCCTTCTTATTTGTTAGGCTTTATAGCATCTTATAAGAATTTGAAGAAAGCTATAAAGAATACTATAAAGATATTAGAGAATACAAATTGTGAATTATATATAATGGATCATCATTTACTAAGGGATTACAGGTATAGGGAAATATATTATGAAGTTTATAAAAAAGCAGAAGAATTGGGAAAAAATGTGAAAACAGCGTCTGAAGAAATTGGAAAAGAACCTATGGTTATAAAAGCTTATAAAAAATATGGCCCAACAAGATGGAAAAAATGGGATAAATTAACTTTTAAGAAAATTGATGAAATGATAAAGCATGCTAAACTTTATGTTCCTAGTTGAATTGGTTCAACTATTTTTTCTAAAGTTTTTATAGCTGAAAGGGCGCTAAATAAGAAGTTTTTGGGTTTGAAGGTGAAGGCAAATTTTCTGTTTTCACATAAATATTTCCAAATTCACCTCTCACATAAACTTCATGAATATTTTTCTTGACTTTTGGATCTGAGATTATTTTTACTTTTGTTTTCTTTGGACCAAGAGAAGCTAAACTTAAAGTAACACACACGTTTACATTTTTTGGGAAGAGCTGAGCAGCTTCCTCAGCATAACCATCATATATCAATTTTGCTTTTTTGTCAGTTCTTCCAAGAGAAATGGGGTTTTTAGTAGTTTTTAAACTAACTTCATAAATTTTTCCTGAACTTGAGGCTTTAATGCCATCAATTCCTGCAATAGCTCCACTTGGAATGTAAACTTTTCTATTGTATTTTTCGGCCTTAGAGTAAACTTTTTCAAAAAATTTTTCATCTTTAAATGCTCCAACACTCATTACCATTAAATCTCCTTTTTCAAGAATTTTTTCGCTGTAATCTCTCACAGCTTCTTGAGACGCTGCTTCTATAGCTAATTCCCATTCATATTCTAAAAAATCTTCAAAACTCTTTGCTATTTTTGGTTTTTCTTTTAATTGTTTAAAAAGTTCTTCTGCTTTTTTCATTTCTTTATCAAAAATTGTTTCCATTTTTATTTTAGGATTTTCATCAACAGCTTTTGATAAAATTTTTCCTATAGTTCCACAACCTATCAAACCAACTTTTAGCATAACTAAAACTTATTTCTAAAACTTTTGTTCTTAACTTTAAGAAAGATGCCCCCAGAGGGATTTGAACCCTCGTTTCGAGCTCGAGAGGCTCGTGTCCTTAACCGGGCTAGACGATGGGGGCATAATACTAATTTATTTCTCAATTAGATTTAAAGCCTCATTTTTAACTTTCCATATTTTACAATCGTAGCAAGTTACTAATGGATTCAAAGAATTGCTACAATTGTTTTCACAATACTCTTCTGCTAAGAAGTGTATTATTTTCGCATTATTATAATTCATTTTTTTCAAAAATTTTTGAGCTATCGCATACTTGTTTGCTAACAATTTTTTTAGCGCCTCAGCATCCTGGGATCTTAGAAAATTGAAGAAAAGATCATCTTTTCTCATATTAAAATTTTTGGAATTAATGTTTTTAACTATGTTATATAAAGAATAATTATGTTAATTTACACTCTAGGTCATAGCACAAGAAGTCTAGAAGAATTCATTGATTTAGTGAAATATTATAAAATTGAATTAATTATTGATGTAAGAAGGTTTCCTTCCAGTAAAAAATTTCCCCACTTTAATAAAGAAAGCTTGGAGAAAGAATTAGAAAAGAATGGTATTAAGTATGTTCATTTTCCTGAATTAGGAGGTTTTAGAAAAGAAGGTTATAAAACATTCTCTCAAACAGAAGAATTTAAAAAAGCTTTGGGAGAGCTTTTGAACATAATTAATAATTACACTTCAGTCATTTTGTGTGCTGAGAAATATTTTTGGCGTTGTCATAGAAAATATATTGCTAATGAATTGTATAAACTTGGCCATAAAATAATTCACATTTTGGATAAAGATAATATTTATGAACATAAAGAATCAAAAGATTTAACTTTTAAAATGAATGTGAAGGTTTATTGCGATAAACTTGCTCATTCTTTCTCATAATATCTACAAGTTTCACAAACATGACTTACAAGAAAACCTTCAGCAAAATTAACGAATCTAAATTTCCATTCTTCCAAGAGGTAATTAACACAAAAATCTTTATTCTTGCAATTATTCATTTTACTTTTTTTGAATTGATATTCATTTGGTAATAAGTCCATATCGTTTGATGATGCAATGAGAACCATTTTGAATAAATGCTTTCTTAATTCTTCTTTCATAAAAGAAGTAAGAATATTAATTTTTAATAATTTTCGGTATGAATTCTATTAAATCAGTAGGTAAAATTCCCTCTCCGTACTTTTTTGAAGCTAACTCTCCTGCTTTTCCATTTATGTAAGCTGCTGCACAAGCTGAAGTGAATTTATCAACATTCCTTGCTAAAAAAGCTCCGCATATTCCTGTTAAAGTATCTCCACAACCACCTTTTGTCATAAAAGGTGTTCCACTTTTGTTTAAAACTAGTTTTTTTCCATTAGAAATGATATCTATGTGACCTTTAAGTAAAATTGTACAATCCCATTTTTTAGCTTCTTGTTTCACAAATTTTATCCTCTCTCTAAATGTTTTTATTTTAAAACCTAGAAATTCTTCAAATTCATTTTTATGAGGAGTTAAGACACATCTTTTTCCTTTTAAAATATTTTTATTTTTTGAGATTGCTCTTATGGCATCAGCATCTATAACCATAGGTAAATTTACTTTTTTTATTATATCCAAGATAGCTTTAAACGTTTCTTTTTCTCTCCATAATCCAGGGCCTATTGCTATTGAAGTTGCTCTCACTTCTTTAATTAAAGAAATTATTTTTTTCACATGTTTTTTAGTTAACTTATCTCCTTTTAAAGGCTCAGTTATCAAACATGGTGAAAAGTTTGCAGCAACGTTTGCGGCTCTTTCAGGAGCTATTATGTAAACTAAGTCGCAACCAGCTCTATAAGCAGCCATACCAACAAAACAAGGAGAACCCGTATGTCTTTTGCTTCCAGAGATAACAACAAGCTTTCCAAATTGACCCTTGTGAATCCATTTATTTCTCTTTTTGTATATTTGGTTTAAAATATCTTTTCTGACATACCTCATAAAGATTATTTGTCATTCTTAAAGATAAAAATAACAGAAATAAAATTCTAATATGAGAAAGAGAAGAAAGATTTCATTCACGTTGTTATTCATCTTTTTTATCATAGTTAGTATAATAATTACACCCCTTCTAATCCTAACTGAAATAGTATTAGCCTTGTTGCTTTTGTCATTTTTTCTTCTCAGTATCTTTTTTACTTTAAAAATTTACTATAAGATGAATAAGATGAAAGCTACCATTTTTATTTTATCGCTTCTAACTCTATTAACTTATCTTTATTTAAGTGGAGATATAAACTCTTCAAACTTTGGCATTCTATTCTTCTTTTATTTGCCAATGGTTGGGTTATTCTCACTGTTTCAAGCCCTTTTACTTCAAGAACAGCCTTGGTTTTTGAAGAAACCTAATGTGAGAGAAGTTATAAGAGCAGTGTCAATATCTTTCTTCATAATCATAATTTTTGCAGCATTCATAATGCTCTTTATAGCATTCGAAAGGTTCATAATATTTCCAGCCCCACAATCTTTTTACAAGGGATTCCTTTCATCTTTTCTTTTCTATATTATTGCAAATGTTGCAGATCCTTTAGCTGTTGTTTATGGTTTTATGAAACCAATCGTTATATTGCTTAAAATATTTAACATAGAATCCACAAAACCTTTGGAGGAATTAGTAAAAGAGAAAAAGCGTGAAAACAAGGGCAAAAAACTACCGCTTGGAATAGTTTTAGGCTCTTCATTACCCTTTCTCACCATTTACTTTGTTATTTTCTTACTATTCAGAGTGTGGGAAAACCTAGGATTTACAGTAATGTTATGGAGTTTTTTCTTAGCAACTATGTTTGTAATTTCCAACTTGAGATATAAAGAAAAAACTAGCAAGTCAGGTGGAGCGCGAGGATAACGCCATTTTTGTCTTTCAATTTATTATAAAACTCACAAGCCTTTTTTGTTTCTAATTCTAAGAGTTTAATATTATTCCTTTCAAGAATTTTCTTTGTTTCTTCTTTAACTTTTAAAAGGCCGTAAGCACCTGTCCCTACTATCAACATCTTAGGTTTCTCTTTTAATACTTCTTTTATATCTTCAGGATTTAGTTCATGACCTTCTTTTCTCCACCAATTCTCTTTAATTCTTCTGGGAAAAATTATTAAGTCCTTTTCATAGACCTTTCCATTTATCACTACTCTTCCAAATGAATAAGATTCTATTTCCATTTTATCACAATGGGCCTAGAGGGATTCGAACCCTCACCAACAGGTCCGAAGCCTGTCGCTCTATCCATTAAGCTATAGGCCCCAAATAGTAGTTTTTTTCCAAAGTAATTAAAATTAAGGATAATACCTTCTTATTGTTCTAGGAAAGGGTATAGCATCCATTATATGCTGAAGGCCAATAATCCACATTATTAGTCTTTCTATACCCAAACCAAACCCAGAATGAGGAACACTACCATACTTTCTTAAATCAATATACCATTCATAATCTTTAGGATCTAAACCAAAATCTTTTATTTTTTTGATTAATTGAGCTTTATCATGAATTCTTTGTCCACCACCTATTATTTCCCCAACTCTTGGAGCTAGTAAGTCAAAAGATTTTGTAATTTTTGGATCTTTTGGGTCTGGCATATGATAAAAAGCTTTACATTTAACAGGGTAGCCGTAAATAAAAAAAGGTTTTTTATAACCTTTAGTTAAAGCTTTTTCTTCATCAGCTCCAAGGTCTTCTCCCCACTTTATTTTAAAACCTTTTTTCTTCAGGATATCTATAGCTTCACTATAGCTTTTTCTCTCAAAAGGAGGCTTTATTAACAAATCTTTTGGTTTTCTTCCAAAAAATTCCAATTCTTCTTTACACTTTTCAACTATTTTTTCACATATGAAACATACTAAATCTTCAGCAAGTTTCATACAACTTTTCATATCCATCCAAGCTGCTTCTGCTTCAGCATGCCAGTATTCGGCCAAATGTCTAAAAGTTTTACTTTTTTCTGCCCTAAAACTTGGAGCTATAGTATAAATCTTTTCTAAAGAGTAAATCATAGCTTCAGCATACAATTGCCAACTTTGTGTTAAATAAGCTTTCTTATCAAAATATTTTATCTCGAATAAAGTTGCTCCTCCTTCACAAGCAGCTGTTATTATACTTGGTGATTGAACTTCTATGAATCCTCTTTTTCTAAAGAATTCATGAATAGCATAAAAAACTTCGCTTCTTATCTTAAAAATTTTTGTCATTTTTTGAGATCTTATCCATAAGTGCCTGACATCTCTTAAAAACTCTTCGCTTTTGTCTCTAGTTATTGGAAATCTTTCAGCTAACCCAACTATTTCAAGCTCTTTTACTTCTACTTCAAAACCTCCTGGAGCTCTCTTATCTTCTTTAACTATTCCTTTTACTTGAATAGAAGATTCTATAGTAGCTTTTTGAGCTATCTTAAACACTTCATCTTTGCATGTTAATTGAATTATCCCTGTAGAATCTCTTAAAATTATAAACACTATATCTTTCTGTTCTCTTTTCCTGTAAACCCACCCTCTTAACTTAACTTCTTTTCCTTCTTTTTCTTTTGAAAGCACATCTTTAACATGTAAAAAATCCATAAAACCACTATCCTTATTTTTCTTTTTCATATTTAATTCTTTTTTCTACTAGAAAAGGTGAGCTAGGCCTTATTTTTAATTTTTTCCTAAAAGCTGGTATAAAAATTCTTTCTCTTTCATCAGAAAGAGCAATAAAACTAAAAGAATCTAAAGCATCTTTAGACCTTATTTTGTCGAACACCCATTTTATCACTATAAATAGCTTTTTTGAAAAAGTATTTAAAATTATGGGAAAACTATTTATCTTTTGGTATCAATTCTCTTTTAAATGAGAGAAAAAATAAGCAATGAAGTAGGTTATATTAATAAGATAAAAGATAACATATTTGATATTGATCCTTTACAATTAGAAGAATTTTATTATGACGTAGCTTCTTCTGATTGTTGGGTTGCAGTTGGTGCTGGAAGGTCATTATGTGCTTTAAAAATAGCTTTAAGTGAACTTGCAAAGAATAGGAACGATATGACTATTATAACTCAAGAAGATATAGGATTCCCAGGTGCTACTGTTTATGAAGCAGCTCCAAAATTAGAAAGAAAGTATAAGAAAATAAGTGTGATAGTTAACAGTGGTAGTGGCAAAACAGAAGGGCCTAAAAGCATAACTAGGCAAATAGAAAATTATATTGAGAAAAGAAAAACAGATAAGTTTACTATAGATGTTATAACATCTAAGCCTGATTCTCCTATTGGAAAAATTGGAAAAAGACATGGGGTTGTTCTTGAGTTAAAGGGAAGAGGTGAAAATGAAAAGTTAGAAAAATATAGGGATGTTGGAATAATGCAAGATATTTATGAGCTTGGAAGTCTTGTTACCTTACAAGGTATTAGTCAAATGCTCTGTGAAAATTCAGAACCTCAAAGATTTTTTGATATAATGGAGGAAGAACTTCCAAAAATAGGAAGTGTAGTTGATGAATTTGTTACTTCAGATATGTATTCTTCATTAATAAATGATATAGAAAGTAGGGCTGATGTATTTTGTGCAGGAAGAATAGTAGCAGGTGAAGTTTCTAAAATGCTTGCTATAAGGTTAGCTCATATCAAGCATTTCCTTGGTGATGAAGTGTATATGATAGGAGGAGCAAACACACCAAGGCCAAGGGCAAAAGATGTTGCAATATTCACTTCATTTTCAGGAGGAAAAATAGTATATCCTGGAGAGACAAAAGAAGAAAGATCTTCAATAGTTAAATGGGCAGAAGATTATAGGAATCTTGGTGTGAGAGTTTATTCTATGATTGGAACTGAAAATTCACCCCTAGAAAGAGCATCTGATTATTCTATTCTTTTCAAAGAGAAAAAGAGAGATGGAACACCTAGATGGTTTTATGTTTATTCGGCCTTTGCTCAAAGCCCTATAGCTGCTTCTATTTGTGAAAGGTTAACAGAAAGAGGAATGGAATTACCTCCAGAATTGTTAAGTTATCAACATACTATTGCAGAATAGCGCCCAGGGCAGGATTCGAACCTGCAACCTGCTGGTTTCTACTCAATGGTTAACAGCTTCGACACTAATCAGCCGCTCTTCCATTGAGCTACCTGGGCTACACAAAAGTAATTTTTCATAACATATAAAGTTTTCTTTTTCTCTAAGCATAATCTTTTTATAGTAAATTTACTCTAATATTAGAGTTAAAGTGATTTTATGGAAAATAATTTACTTTATGAACCAATGAAGAAGTGTAAAAACTGTGGGAGAAGCTGTCCTCATTATGAACCAAAATCTGAAGATGGTTGTTTAAATAGAGAAATAAGGGAACTTAAGAAAATTGAAGAAAAATTGGAATCAATTTTCAAATGATCAAATTGTTCTTTAAAATATTCTTTTAACTATACATAAATTTATAAATAAAACTTTAGAAAAAATTAATTGCACAAAATTTTAACGTTAACTTCACGTTACCTTGGGGGAGGTAACAATTTGAAATTTCTTGTGATAGTGTAAATAATCTACTTCTAAAAATAGATAACGCGAGATGTTATAAATGCATTTCGCGTTCAAAAAATATATTTTCGAAAAAACATGTAGCGTTAAATGAGGTGAAAGGATGGAAAGTATAGTTAGGTCTGCTTTTAATAGAAGTTTTGGAACAGAAAAAGCCTTGTCTCCCGGCGTTCAAGGAAGGTTGGAAGAAATGGAAAATATTGATTGGGAGGCAAGAGTTGCTGAAGAATTTGATATCCAAATGAGAAAAGCAAAAATAATGGTTGTCGGTATTGGTGGAGCAGGTTGTAATACTGTAACAAGATTAACTGAAATGGGTGTTAGTGGCGCTGATATAATAGCAATGAATACTGATGCAAAGCATCTTGCAATAACTAAAGCTCATAAAAAATTGTTAATTGGAAAAGATACTACTAAAGGTCTTGGAGCTGGAGGTTATCCTCAAATTGGAGAGAAGGCAGCAATAGAACAAAGAACTCAAATTAAACAACTTTTAGAAGGGGCAGATTTAGTTTTCATAACAGCAGGAATGGGTGGTGGAACAGGAACAGGAGGAGCTCCTGTAGTTGCAGAAATAGCAAAAAGTTTGGGAGCAATAGTTGTTGGTGCAGTAACAATGCCTTTCAAGATGGAAGGTACCAGAATTCAAAAGGCAGAAGATGGTTTATCAAAACTTAGGCAAGTTACAGATACTGTTGTGGTTATTGAAAACCAGAAGTTATTAGAATATGCAGGTTCAATGCCATTAGCTCAAGCTTTCGCCTTAGCTGATGAACTAATATCAATGATGATTAAGGGAATAACAGAAACTATCACAATACCTAGTTTAGTTAACTTAGACTTTGCAGATGTTAAAACAATAATGAAGTGTGGAGGAGTTTCAGCTATTTGTATTGGAGAAAGCGATTCTCAACAAAGAATTAAAGACGCTGTGTTAAAAGCTTTGAATCACCCATTGCTTGAGGTTGATTATACAGGAGCAGCAGGTGCTTTGATTCATGTAATTTGTGGGCCAGATTGCACATTAGCAGAAATAAATGAAGCAGGAGAGCTAATTTCAAAAAGATTGAGCCCAGATGCTCAAGTAATATGGGGTGCAAGAGTTTTGCAAGATTATGCAGGAAAAGTTCAAGTTATTGCTATAATAACAGGAGTAAAATCACCCTACATTTTGGGTCCTGTTCAAAAGGAAGAAATGGCAAAAGCAGCAGAGAGTGAGCTTGGTATTCCAGTTATTTTGAGGTAGTCCAAATGGAAGAAAAGAAGGAAAGGAGCGAAAAAGAGTTGGAAGAAGCTCCTTTCTTCTTAATATTCTTCAGCAAGAATAACTAACTTTCTCTTTCTTTTTTCTTATCTTATCAAAAGACTTGTAATTATGAAAACTATATATATGCCTAGAAGTATCAATCCTTCTTTCCAAGTTATTTCATACTCAGTTTTAGAAAATATATTGAACATTCCCAAAACTAATATCATAGTCACAATACCTTCAAAAAATGAGTGTGAGTAGAATTCTATTCCATTGCTTAACAAAGCTGTAACACCAAGAACAAGAGTCGAGTTCGTCACAACACTTCCAAGCAGATCTCCTAAGGCCATACCACTGTGCCCTCGGAGAACAGAATTAACTTCAAAAGAGAGTTCTGGAAGTGTTGTTCCTATTGAAACAAGAGTCAAACCAATAAGAAGAGGTGCTAGGTTAAGATCTACAACTAACTTGGTCGCAGTTTGAACTATAATTTCAGAACTTACTAGAAGTATAAAAAGGCCTATGATGAATATGAGAGAATCTTTCAAAACTTCTCTTTTCCTAATCTTGTCTGTAACCTCTTTTTTAAATTGTTTTCTCTCACCATAGAGGATCATAAGATTTAAAAGAAATATGAAAAGAAGAATTATTGCATCGGTTTCTGAAAGAAAGTGGTCTAGGGTAAGGATGAGAGGAAGGATTGCTATTCCTGAGGTATAAAAGATATCCTTTCTCTCTATTTCACTTTTAATTTTTATTCTTTTTCCAAGTAATGCAGCAATACCAACGACAAGAGTTAAATCAACTATATTAGCACCAATTACATCTCCAACGGATAATTTTGGTACATGGCTCAAAGCAGAAAAGATACCGACAAAGAGTTCTGGAAACGAGGTAAGAATTGAGACTAGTATAAAACTCACGACAAATTCTTTTAACTTGTAGTAACCTGTAAGTTTCTTCAAGGTTTTGACCATTAAATGGCCACTGGTTCCTAGAAGAATACAACCAACCAAAAACAGTAAAATATCAAAAAATATCATACCTTTATTTTGAGTTTTCTATTATAAATTCTTGGTTACTTAGATAGAATTTTTCTCGAAATTCATAAGCGAGTATAAAAGAAGAAATAGGTTCTAAACTTTTTACATTATTTGAATTTCATATAATATGGTTTCTTCTCTTTTTCTACTCTCTTTTCTAAAATAGTTTGACCAAATCTTTCAAAATGAACAAATTCATCAAGGTTTTGCAAGACAGGGGGTTTGGGTTCTTCAGCAGGATAGCCAAGAGTTATTATAGCACATGGTCTAACGTATTCTGGACAATGTAAAATAACAGAAACCATTGGTTCAGAAAACATACCAACCCAAGCTGTTCCTAACCCTAGAGCTTCTGCAGCCAAAAGAATATTTTGAATAGCGGCAGCAACATCTTGTATTCCAAATAACTTTAATCCTCTCTCTCCATAAACAGCACCAGCTAACCTCGTATTTATGCAAGCTACTATGAAAACAGGGGCTGAAAGCATCCAATCTTGTCCATAAGAAGCTTCAACTAAATCTGCTTTTGTTCTAGGGTCTCTTACAACTATAAACTCCCATGGTTGGTGATTTCCTGCTGAAGGGGCATATCTTGCTGCATCTAATATTTTTAATATAGTTTCATCATCAACTTTTTTATCAAGATACTTTCTTATTGTTCTCCTACTTTTTATGATATCATAAATTATATCAAATATTTCAACTTCTACTGGCTCTTCAAATTCTTCTATTTTTCTCTTTTTTCCAAATTCCTTTAAAACTTTGAATGGCATAAAGATAAATTGGTAGTCAGAATTAAAAAGATTTTATATTTAAAGTGATAATTCCTTTATATGAAGTATTCTACCTTAGCAGATTATTATGAAAGGCTAGAAAAGATTTCTTCAAAATTGGAAAAAATAAGTATTGTAGCAGAATTACTAAAAAAAACACCTTCTGATATCTTACCTAAAATAGTTCTCTTACTTAAAGGAGTTGTTTTCCCAAGTTGGAGTGAAGAAGAGTTAGGAGTTGCTAATCAACTAATGATAAAAGCAATTTCTAAAGCTTGTGGAGTGAAAAGTGAAGAAATAAGCAAAAAATTTAAGGAAACAGGAGACTTAGGCTTAACAGCAGAATATTTTGTGAAGAATAGAAAGCAAAAACCTTTAATAAAGAAGACTTTGCTAGTTAAAGATGTTTTTGAAATATTAAGAAAGATAGCAAAACAAACTGGGAAAGGTTCTCAAGAAAGAAAGCTAAATTTGATAGCAGAACTTTTATCTCAATCAAGCCCTAAGGAAGCTAGGTATATAGTTAGAACTATTTTAGGAGAATTGAGAGTAGGTGTTGCTGAAGGTATAGTTAGAGATGCTATAGCAAAAGCATTCAAAGTTTCTTCAACTTTAGTTGAAAATGCATGGTTCTTGAACCAAGATTATGGAGAAGTTGCAAAAATAGCGAAAGAAAAAGGTGAAAAAGGGTTAAAAAAAGTGAAAATAGAAGTAGGGAGACCTATTGCTGTTCTTCTTGCAGAAAAAGCACCTTCTTTGAAAGATGCTATCGAATCTTTTGAGAATGTTGGTTTAGAAATTAAGTATGATGGTATGAGATCTCAAATTCACAAAAAAGGAGAAAAAATATGGATTTTTACAAGGAGACAAGAAAATGTTACGAAAGCTTTTCCAGATTTAGTTGAATTGTGTAAAAAAGGCTTAAAAGCAAGGGAATGTATAGTTGAAGGTGAAACTTTAGCTATTGACCCTAAAACAAAGAAACCTTTACCATTTCAAATGTTATCTCAAAGGATTAAAAGGAAATATGATATTGAAAAAATGATAGAGAAAATACCAATTCAAATAAACCTTTTTGACATAGTTTACTTAAATGGAAAAACTCTCTTTTCTCTTCCTTTGAAAGAAAGGAGGAAAAAACTAGAAAAAATAGTGAAGGTTATACCTGGAAGGTTTCAGTTAAGTGAACAAATTGTTACAAAAGATATGAGAAAAGCTAAAAGATTTTATGAAAAGGCTTTAAAAGAAGGACAAGAAGGTTTGATGGTTAAAAATCTAGATGCAATATATCAGCCAGGAAGGAGGGTTGCTGGTGGATGGTTAAAAGTGAAACCAACTCTCGAGAGTTTAGATTTAGTCATAATAGGTGCAACATGGGGGACTGGGAAAAGAACTGGCTGGTTAGGTTCTTACATATTAGGATGTAGAGATCCTTCTACTGGGAAATTTTTAGAGTGTGGAATGCTAGGGACAGGAGTAAAAGAGAAGAAGACTAATCCAAATGATGTAACTTTTGAAGATTTGACAAAATTATTAAAGCCTAACATTGAATCTGAAAAAGGAAATGAGGTAAAAATTAAACCGAAAGTTGTGATTGAAGTTGCTTACGAAGAAATACAAAAAAGTCCAACTTATTCTTCTGGTTTCGCTTTGAGGTTTCCAAGATTCTTAAGGATAAGATGGGACAAAGGGCCTGATGAAGCTGATACCATAGAAAGGATAAAAAGGATTTATGAGATACAAAGAGGGAGAAAAACAAAATAATTTTAAGCTTTTATTTTCTAAATTAAAAGATGAAAGAATTAAGGAAGTATAAAAGTATTATAGATAAGTTAGCAGAATGTTCTTTTAATGCATCCTCTCCTATAAACAAAGCAGGTTTTTTAAGTGTTGTTTCAGGAATAGTATATTCTCCTTTTGATAAAAAAAGAATAAGAAAATTGGAAAAAGATTTAGAAGATTTAGAAGAACTTGGGCTAATAAAAATAGAAGAAAAAAGAATAATAGTTGATAAGAAAATTATGAAATATGTAAAAAGTTAAAGAACTTTTTTTGGTATTTTTTTAGTAATATCTATTAACTTCCAATCTCTATAGTTTAACTTAACAGCAAGGATAGGTTTTGCTTTACAACTCTTTGCTTTTTTCCTTAGTTCATTTAACTGTTTTAAATGTTCTTTTGGATAATAAACTCTTTTTCTTGACTTACATTCTATAAAAAATACTTTTCCTTTTTTAACAGCAACAAGGTCACAAATAGCTTTTTCTCCAAGGCCAGAACCAGCTACTCTATGAACTACATAACCTTTTTTTGTTAGCATTTCAAGAAGTTCTCTTTCTCTTCTACTACCTTTTCTACTTCCCATATTTCTATTTTTATCTTTAGAATTTAAGAATGAAGACCCAACTCGCCACTCTTGAGCCGTTGGGTCAAAAATAGACCTCTTTCGAGGTAATTTTATTTTTGAAACTTTATTTAAAAGTATTTTTGTTATAGAAAATCTTTTTTTGAAAACAAATTTTTGAAAAGAGAAAACTTATAAATTAAAAGGATAAACTAAGATAAATGAGAGTAAGTGGAGCTTTTTTGATCATTTTGATGTTCTTAGCAACACAATTCCTTGGTTTATATGTTGGTAACGAATACATGAGAAGTATAAAGAGGGGTGAATTAGCTCCTGCTTTGCCTCAACCTGAGAAAGTTGAGAATTCTTTTATCCTTTTCCTTTACATAATAATTGTTACAATTATAATTTTATTTACTGTAAGAATATGGAAAGGTGTTGTGAGAGGTTTAGAAGCTTTTGTTGTCTTCTTTTCTTCTTGGTTCGTTTTTGATTTTTTGTTTCCTTTTGGAATAGGAATGTTTTCAATAGGCCTTTTTCTTGCTTTACTTTTAACTATATGGAAAGTTTTAAAACCTAGTATTTTAAGTCAGAATGTAGCAGCTGTAATTTCAGGAGCAGGTGTTGGAAGTTTGTTAGGAGGTTCTCTAGGCTTACTTCCATCTTTAATATTTATTATAATTCTTTCTATTTACGATTTTATTTCAGTTTTTATAACAAAGCATATGGTACGTTTAGCAAAAATAGTTACAGAAAAACCAACTGCTTTTACTATAGCAGCTCCTCATAAATTTAAAAAACCAGTTTACATTCCATTCAAAAAAACTAAGAAAAAAGTTCATGTATTTCAATTAGGTGTTGGAGATATGGTAATCCCTTTAATGTTTTCAGTTTCATTATTAAGCAAATTTAGCATTTTAAATTCAATAATAACTATGATAGGTTCTTTAATAGCCCTTTTCTTTCTAATAACTTTTACTATCAAAAAACCTCAAGTTTTGCCTGCTTTACCTTTCATAACTTTGGGAACTCTTTCTGGCTTTCTTTTATCTTTGATGATACTATGAAAAGTTTTGGAAAAAGTGTAAAGGGTTTAAGAATAAATAATGAAGATAAAATTCTCATTGATGATAAGAAGAAACTTTATGTTGTTGCTGATGGTCTAGGTGGTGAAGTTGCTGGAGAAAAAGCAAGTGAGATAGTAATAGAAACTTTCAAAGAATATAAAAATGAAAATCCGAAAGAAGAATTGTTGAGGTTAGTTAAACTTGCTCACGAAAGGATAAGAAAAATGATAGAAAATGAACCTTCTCTTGAAGGGATGAGCTCTACTGTAGTTGCTGTGAAATTTGAAAATAATAAAGGTTATGTAGTTAATGTTGGTGATAGTCCTGCTTTTCTTTTAAGAGAGAAGAAGTTGAAAATGCTCACTCCTTTAGATAGGGGCCATTTCAGTTTTTTACTCACTCAAGCCGTCGGTTTTAATATAGAAAAAATTCATGAAAACGAATTTGAAATTAAAGAAAACGATAAAGTACTCCTTTGCTCTGATGGTTTGATTGATAACCTTGAAAAAGAAAAAATAAGAAAAATTTTATTAAATGAAAAATTAGAATTAGCAGTTTCTAAATTAATAAACAATGCTTTAAAATCAAGAAGATCTCCCGACAACATTTCAGTTATTCTCATAAAAGTTTAGGATAGAAAATATTTTTCATTAAATAGAAAAAGATAAAAATTATTTTAGCTTAATTATGGAAGGCTTTTTCTCCCTCCCTGGAGGAGGGTTTTATGTGGGAAAAATTGAAGGAAACTAAAAATAGGCATAAGTTTATTGAAACAAAAGAGTTGGAAACTATTGCAAGAGTTGAAGCAGCTTTATTAAAAGGTGCAAGAGATTATTTCGTGGAAAATGGCTTCATAGAAATTAATGCACCACATATAACAAAAGCCACTGGAGCATGTGAAAATATAGACACTCTGTTTGCTCTTAACTATTTTGGTCAGAAAGCTTATCTAAGTCAAACACAGCAATTGTACCTAGAGGCAATGATCCCTACACTCAAAAAAGTATGGTGTATTGGCCCTAGTTTCAGAGCAGAGCCAGAATCCGATAACAGGCATCTAACTGAATTCCCTTTAATTGAAATGGAGTTTGAAGGGAATTTCAAAGAGCTTCTAATACATATAGAAAACATCATTTGCAAAATGATAAAAGAAGTTCTTAGGCAAAAGGAATTATATGGTTTAGAGATAGAAAGACTTAGGGATGTGAAAAAACCATTTAAAAAGATAACATATGACAAGGCAGTAGAAATGTTATCAGAGCATGGAGTAAAATGGGGAGATGATTTGAAAAGTGAACACGAGAAGTTATTAGTGAAAATGCTTGGTAACAGGCCCTTATTCATAACCCATTTTCCAAAGGCTATAAAGTTCTTTAACATGAGAGAAAATGATGAGAGACCAGAAATAGTGAATAGCACAGATTTAATACTGCCAATAAGTGGGGAAGCAGTTGGTGCAGCAGAAAGAGAGTACAGGTATGAAAAACTTTTAGAGAGATTAAAGAATTCAGAAATGTTAAAGAATCTGATTAAAAAGGGTGGTAGCATAAAAGATTTTGAATGGTATCTTGAGTGTGTTAAGAATACTAAGATGAACCTTCATTCAGGTTGTGGAATTGGTTTAAACAGAGTAACTCAGTTTGTGCTTGCTGTGAGCGATATAAGAGCATCTACAATCTTTCTCTTGAATTCAGAAACTTTGATGTAATGAGCAAAGTTAAATAACCTCAGAAAATGATAGCCCGGATTATTTCCTTTTTTCATGTTTTGATTATTGAGGTATGAAATTCTATTATTTATTTTGAAAAGAGATTTACTGATGGTTCAAGGCCTATTGGCCAAACCGAAATCTTTAAATAGGCCAAAAAGTATAAATATTTATGTGTTTTGTTTACTACCTAATGGTGAATATAAATGATTAGAGAAAATCCAAAATGGAGGTTAAGATTTTTAGCAGAGCTAAATGAAAACCCTGGAATAGTTCCAGTTGCTAAAGTAAAAGCTCCTAGTAGTTATGCTGAATTTAAAAGAGCTTTAGATATAATTCATGGAAATTCAGGTTATGTGATTTCAGCAAAAGATTATGGGGATTATTCCTCTTTAATTGCATCAATACCACCTACTAAAGTCTATTCATTTTTGAAAGAAGTTGAAAAAGATTTTGATGCTTACTTGTTAAGAAGGTAATAAAATGGCAAAGAAAAAAAGAAAAGCAAAGAAAAAATTGAAAAAACCTGAGAAGAAAAAAGGTTTTAGATGTCCTGAATGTGGTTCTACTCATTTCATAGAAGATCCTACTAGAGGAGAAATAATTTGTGCAAAATGTGGTCTAGTTTTAGAAGAAGAAATGATAGATACTTCTCCAGAATGGAGAGCATTTGACGAAGAACAAATTTCAAGAAGGACTAGAACAGGAGCTCCTCTAACTTTTACAAAACATGATAAAGGTTTAACAACTGAAATAGGGAGAGGGAGAGGAGAATTATTTAAAGTTACACCTTCTAAAAGAGCCCAATATTATAGACTCACAAAATGGCAAAAAAGATTAGTAGAATCAAAAGATAGGAATTTGTCTTTTGCTCTTTCAGAATTACAAAGATTAGTTTCTTTCTTAGGATTACCAAAATCTGTTCATGAAGAAGTAGCAAAAAAGTATGAGCAAGCAGTTGATAGAGGTTTGGTTAGAGGAAGATCAATGGAGTCTGTGATAGCAGCTTTGCTCTACACTATTTGTAGAGAAATGAGAACTCCTAGGACTTTAGAAGAAATAGCTGAAGCTTCAGGTGTAGAAAAAAGAGAAATAGGGAGAACTTATAGGTATATAGCAAGAGAGCTTGGAATGAGAATATTGCCTGCTTTACCTCAAGACTATATCCCAAGATTTGCAAGCATGTTGGGTTTGAGTGATAGAGTTCAAGCAAGAGCAATAAGACTCTTGGAAGAAGCAAAGAAAAATGAAGCAACTTCTGGAAAAGGCCCAACTGGTGTTGCTGCAGCTGCTTTATATATAGCAGCTGTTTTAGAAGGAGAAAAAAGAACACAGAGAGAAATTGCTGATGCTATTGGTGTAACTGAGGTAACTATAAGGAATAGGTTTAAAGAATTGTGTGAAAAATTAGGTTTAGAAGAAGAAATAGAAAAGAGAGTAAAGGAAAATTATAGTGAAGGAATAAAAAGTAAAAGAAAAAGGTAATCAACTTAACCTTTCTTCTAGAAGTCTAAGTCTTGCATCTATAGTTTCTAGTTTTTGCAAAATTAATTCAATTTTGTCATCCATTGATTTTGGAATAACTTTTGGAGTTTCAACTGGAGGTAAACTTGGTTCATACCTTTCTCTAACTCTAAATCTTTCTAAATCTTCTGGCAATTTAGTTGGAACAGGCAAGCTAACTTCTTTCTCCTTTTTCTTTTTTCTAAACCTATCAAAAAACATTTAACCACCTATTTCAATTTTTAGCATTCTTTTTATTTCATTTTCAAGCATATCAAACAACCTTTTTGCTTCTGTAACATACTTCCTAGCATGTTCAGAATAGAAAAAGAAAGAATAAGATTTAGCTATAAATTTTTCCAAAAAATTAGTATAAGGAAATTTTGTTAAAAGTTCTCCTGTTATCCATACAGTTAAATCTCCTTTTTTATCTTTCAAAGATTCTTTCCCTTGTACTCTAACTTTTACCCATATGTTTGTTCTAACATCCTTCTTAACTCTTCCCCTCCATTGAGCAAAAAAAGTTATTTTTTCTCCAGAAGTATCCCATTTTATTCTATCTTCAAAAAAATCTGCCGGCCCTAACCTAAATATTCTTTTCACCGAAGAAGGAATTATTTTCAAAGCTTTTGAAGGATTATGTCCTGAAATTTTTATTACCTTAACATGTTGAGGGGCAAGAATATCAGACTTTAGTCTTAACTCCATTTTAAACCCTTGTCAGACTTTTGAGATGGTCTACAAGAGAAGAAAGCATCATTCTCCCTTCCCTTAAATATTTATCTCTTGCAGGTGCATAGAAAGTAGTATGCCAAAACATTCTCAATACTTCATATAACAAACTTCTTTGCCAAAATGTGTCTTGAGGATATTCTGTTCTTAAAGCACCTTCTACTTCTATTTCAGCTTTTCCATAGCCTTTTGACGATTCTCCAGAAAGGGTCACTTGTATCCAATAATAAGAAAATTTATCCAAATCTTTATTAACCTCCCATCTCACTTTAAATTTTTTTGGTTCACCTTCTATCCAATGAAATTCTTTTTCTTGAATAGAATGTTCTGAAACTCTAAAAGTTACTTGAAGAAGTTTATAAATTTCTTTGTAAAATTTTTCTGGATTAGGCCCTTTGTAATTTATTTTTATCTTTGGTACAGGTTTCAATAAATCATCATGAATCATCAATTTTGTCCTTGCCCATACCATTATAATCAAACTAATATTGTGAAAATGTTTTTATAAACTTTACATTAATTATAATTATGTTAATCTTTAACAAGCTGATTGGAGTATTTGCTATCTTGGTTGGTTTTTGGTTCCTTAAGTATTTTCCTGATATCTCTGGATATCAAAAAAGGGAAATGACTATGACAGGAATATTAATAGGGATCATACTCCTTTTAATAGGAATAGGTCTCTTAGTATTTGGATGAAAATGGTAGATAAACCTATTTTTGAATTGGGTAGGGAACCTGGAATTCCTGTTAACGTTAATTTACCTACTCTTGGTATTTTTTTATGTGCAGGACCAACTCAACCCGTTGGAAGAGAAGAAGAAAGTAATCAAATACTTGAGTTAAATTTTACTGGAAGGCCTGGAACAGCTTCTAATATTTATCAATCCTTAGTTTTTCAATTACCAAAATGGGGATGGTGGCTTGAAAAAGCTGATGAATGGATTGAAGTTTCTCCAACTCATAAAGAGTATTATGAAAGAACAGTTGCAACTAAACAAATGCTTGAATCAACTATAAAAACTGGTTTAACTTCTGCTGCTCAAGCTGTTGCAGATTTTGAGTTAATGAACCATGATATAAGAAGGTATAAAGAAATAATGAAATACTTTGAAGAAAAGGATGAGCATTCTCTAAGGGCCATGTTTGTTGATCAAGTTGATGTTCATACTGATTTACCAGGTCAACCTATGAGTTTGCGCTCTATAGCAACAAGATGGCCAACTATAATAGCAGACTTTATGAAGTTAACTGAAAAGGATTTAAAGCCTGAAGATATAGCAAAGAAACTTGATGTTTCTAAGGCAGAAGCTGTGATACTTGCCACTAAAAACAGGCTTTACTTAAAATGGAAAGAATTTTTTGGAAATGCTGTTAGAGAAAGATACAAATTGCTTTTAGGCTTAGTTAAAAGCAGAAAAAAGTCTATTGATGAGTATAGAAAGTGGTTAAAACCTTACATAGCAAGATTCAAAATGACAAAACTTGGAACAGAAGAATCAAAGATAAGAGCAAAAATTCTTAGGTTACCTTATGAGCCAACTGGAGTTGCAGCTTTTGCTAATGGGATAAGGTTATTTGCTTGGAAACCTTTGAAAAGGGTTGAATTTAGAAAACCTGCTGCAGAAATGAGAGGAGAGTTCATATTCAACCCTTATGACGATTTTGTTAGAGAAAATTTCATTTTAGATCCTTTCAAAGGTTTAGCTTCTCTTTACCCTTGGTTAAGAAATGAAAGAAAGTATTGCCCTAAATGCAAAGAGTACTATCCTTCTGGAACTATAGAATGTGAGAAATGTGGTTCAATAAATTTGTTGAGTAAAACTGTAGCAGATGAAATAGTTGAAAAAGAGATATTGCCTGCATGGAAAAGGAGAGAAATGAATTTAGACCCTTTTGAATTATACTATATTTTCCTTGATATCGATGTTCTTAGAATAGGTTTTAGAATACCAGTTGGTGAAATAGAAGACATAACTTTCACTTGTAGAAACTTTGTTATTTCTCAGAATGTTTTATTAGTTAAGTTATTAGAGTTGAAGTGTAGAGATAAAGAACTTGAAAGATATATAGATGAAATGCTTGGTATAAGATCCGAAGAAAAAGATATAAGTGAAATCTTAAGGGAAGAGTTCCCAGAGCTTTTTGGAAAAGAAAAAGAATTAAGTGAGAGAAAAAAGTTCTTAAAAGGTTTGAGAGAAATTCGCAAAAGCTATTCTGATTTCTTTAAAAGTTTAAAGTTACCAAAATTGAAAAGTTTAATGTTCATTAAACCAGGGCCTTATGAAAGAGATTTTAAAGATAGAATACCAAAAGTTTATCTTGCCCCTGCTGCTGAAGAATTTTTTTCTATTATGGATTTTTTGAAAAGTAAAATGGGTGTTGGATAATGGCTTATACTCTAGGAGTTTCAACTGGATACTGGAAAATTGCCCATGGTGTTTCTCCTGAAAAAGGAGAAGAGTTACTTGGAATTCCTCTAAAAATATTTTGGGGTGCAACTAAAGGAGTCAGATTTGTTCAAGTAGATTTAGAATCTATAACAGAATTTAAAGAACCTAAGTTATTAGAAAAGATAAAAAGAATAAAGAGTTTAGGTTTGAAATTTGGAGTTCATGGAGAGTGTGCTGCCATAGGAATGAACACTTTACCTTTAGATTCTGCTATAAAAGATGCTTACAAAAGGGCACATCAAAGGTTAATAGATCATATAAAAGGTTGTGGTGAAATTGGTGCCGAATACCTTTTAATCCATTCTTCAGAATCAGAACCTTTCATAAGGTTAGGAGAGCATTTACAACCAATGGATTTAGTTGATGTTTGGGGAAGAAATTTATCTGACTTTCTAAAAGAGAATCCAAAACTTCTTGATTGGGCAATAAAAAAAGATTTCATAGTAGGAATAGTAAGCAGATACATAGGTGATATAGAATATTATAGAAAAATAGAAGAAAGAGAATTTAGAGAAATAAATAAAAGGGAACCTTCTCCTCAAGAAAGAAAAGAAATTGAAAAGAAAGCAGTTGAAAGATTTAAAGAAGTTTTTAGAAACTACTTAAATTCAACAGACCTCCATTATGGTTCAGAAAGGATAGCTTATTACATAATTGCAAAATGGATGGAAGAAGAAAATGATCCATTATGGAAAAACATAGCAGGAGGAAAAAGTATAGATGATAAAAGTTTCAGAGAAAAATACGAAAAATGGGTTCCTGCTGTTTCTGCAAAGTACATCTGGGGACATTTTAATCCAAAAGTTCCAGAAATTTATTCTAACCCTAAGGATCTTTTAGATAAATATAACTTGGATTTTGTTTTTGAAACTCCAATGGCTTCTCCAGGCTACGAAACTTTAATGAGGTTACCAAGGCCTTTACACATGTTTTACTTAGCAAAAGCAATAAAATCAAAACATGTTGGTATAGCACTTGATTTTGAACACATGCTTGGTTGTAATTTAGATCCAAAAAAGGAGATAGAGCTTTTACCTTACAAAAGTGGTGATATAGTTAAAGTTATTCATGTAGGAGTTCCAACACCTTTGAACCCTGCTCACAGGCCAATTCCTGTTGGTTCAGAAGCCCAACTTTACATTTATGAAAGGTTGTATGAATTAAGGAAAAAAGGTTTCAAAAATGGTGTGATAATATTTGAAAGGGGAGGAGGAGCTGATCCTATAAAACAAAGCATAATTGCTTTAAGGTTAGTGATAAAATTCTTAGAAAAAGATATTCCTCCAAAAGAGCTTCCATTAGAATTTTTTGGTGTTAAAGAAAAAGGAGCAGAAATAAAAAGGCAAGAAGTTGCTATAAGAGAGCATGCTTTGGAACCATTAAAAAGAATGCTTGCCATCCCTGAAGAAGAGTACACATTTTTAAGCCAAGCTGCTGTTAAAAAAGGTAAAGGAACAGAATGGGAAAAAGAAAAGTATAGATAAATTTAAATAAAGATTAAAATATTTACTAATTAGTGGTAATATGGCTAGAATAGGGAAAAAGTTAAAAAAATTCTCTTTAGAAACAAGGTTAAGGTCAGCAGAAGAATTTAAAAAAAGAATATTAGAGACTTTCAAAGATTATATTAAAGCTATAGTCATATGGGGCTCTATAACTAGAGGAGATTTTACAGGGAAAAGTGATATTGATATTTACATAATATTTGATGATACTAAAATGAGTTTAAAAAAATTTAATCAATTAAGAGATAAATTGGATAAAGATATATTCAAAATAGCATCTTCTATAGATCCTAGGTTGCATCCTCAACCAATCTTAGCTTTAACAGAATTTTGGGATGGAATAAGGCATACTAATCCTTTATTTTACAATATAGTTAGAGAAGGTTATGCTATTTATGATACCGGATTTTTCATTCCAATGAGAAAATTGCTAGAATGGGGCAAGTTTCCTGCTACTACTGAAGCTGCTCACTTAAGGATGGAAAATGTCCCTGCAAGAATAAGGAGAGCTAAAAATGTTAAACTTTACATGATAGCAGAAGATCTTTATTATGCAATGATAGATGCAGCTCAAGCTGTTTTAATGTATTTGGGAATAGGGCCTCCAGCTCCAAAAGTTATAGTGAAAGAAGTTAGGAAGCATTTAGTTGATGCTGGCCTGCTTGAAGAAGAGTATGCAAAGATGCTAGAAGATGTTATAAATTTTAGGAAAAAAGTTGAACATAAAGAGATAAAGAAAATTTCTGGAAAGGAAGTTGATGAATGGATAAAAAAGGCTGAAAAATATGTGAAAAGATTTGAAAAGCTTTTAAGCAAATTAGAGTTAGAGAAAAAAGCTTATGACATAAAGAAAAGTTATGAAGTAATGATAAAGGCTAGCGTTGCTGCTTTAAAGAGCATAAATAAACTTCCAAAAAAGCCTGAAAAGTTGGCAGAAGCTTTTAAGAAATATTTAGTAGATTCTGGCTTAGTTAACCCAATATACTCAGAAGTTTTTGAAAAAGTTATAGAAATGAGAAAATTACTTGAAGAAAAGAAAATAAATAAAATAACTGATAGAGACGTTTACATGAGTAAAGAGTACGTAAGGAGATTTTTGTTAGATATTAGGAGATTCATAGAAAAACCAGAAAAAAAGGTTAAGAAAGCTAGGAAAAAGAAAAAATAATTTTACTCTTTTCTTAAAGTAAAAGATATATTTTAGAACTACAATTTAGTAAAAGGTATCATGTTTGGTAACTTGGTGTTTTTAATGGATCCTAGAGGTATTATAGTAAATTACCATATAGCTTACACAAAAGAAGTTTTGGTAGAGGTACCTGGATTTAAGAGCAAAAGAGAGGCTGGAAAATTGATAGGAAAAAAAGCTATATGGATAGATGAAAAAGGAAATAAGTATGTTGGTTATGTTTCTGGTTTACATGGAAGAAAAGGAACTATAAAAGTTAAGTTTAAAAGGCCTTTACCCCCAAAAGCTTTAGCAAAACCTATTGAAATTTTAGATTAAATTTATATATTAATTTCTATAATTTTAAAATATGCCAGAAGAAAGGTTCGATTTCGAAAGAGTTCCTACTGGAATCCCAGGTTTAGATGAATTAATAGAAGGTGGTTTTGTAAAAGGTTCTACTGTTTTAGTTTCGGGTGCTACTGGAACAGGAAAAACTATATTTTGTGTTCAATTTTTAATGGAAGGATTGAAAAGAGGAGAAAAATGTATGTTTATTACTCTCGAACAGAAAACAGAAGATATTGTAAATGATGTTAAAAGATTTGGCTGGGATTTGAAAAAGTATATTGATGAGAAAAAGTTGTTTTTGGAATATTATGACCCTTTTCAAGTAGTTGATATCACTTCTCCTTTAATAGATAAAATAAAAGAAAATGGAATTCAAAGAGTTGCTGTTGATTCAACTACACTTCTTGGTTTATATTATGAAAAATCTTTTGAATTAAGGAAACAGTTATTTAAATTATTATCTGGTTTAAAAGAATCGGGAGCAACAAGTGTGATAACTTCTGAATTACCCGAAAAATATGAAACTTTAGCAAAATTTGGTGTTGAAGAGTTTGTTGTTGATGGAGTAATTTTACTACGTTATGATTATCTTTCTCCAAATCCCTTAACTTTAGTTGTGAGAAAAATGAGGAGGACTGAACACTTTAGAAGAAGTGTTGTGCTAGAAATAACAGAGAATGGAATAAGTTTAAAGAGCCCGAAAAAGTAAAAATTAATATCAAAATATCCAATTCTTTATATGCTTAAATGCGATGTCTTAGTAGTTGGTGCAGGGCCTGCAGGCTCATCAGCTGCTAGAGCGGCTGCTTTAAATGGAGCTAATGTAATTTTAATAGAAAAGAAAAGGAGACCAGGGAAAGTTGCGTGTGGAGAAGCTATAAGTTCTTATTTATTACCTTACTTACCTATAAGAATACCTCGAAGACAGTTGCTTTGGAAAACAAGAGGAATAAGATTTTATTCTGAAGGAATAAAAATAGAAAAAATTGGAAAAGGTTGGGAAACTTTTAGCATAGATAGAAAAAAATTTGATTTCTGGCTTGCTAAGGAAGCAATTAAAAAGGGTGTAAAACTAATCACGAATGCAGAACTAATAAAGCTAAAACATGAAAGTTTTCATGTGAAAAAAGCTTTTATTAAAAGAAGAAAAAAAATTATTGAAATTAGGCCGAGAGTTCTAATTGCTGCAGATGGAGCTGAATCAACAACTCTAAAATTATTAAACTTATATAAACCAAAAAAATATGATATTGCCAGAATTTACAGTTGGGAAATGCATAATCTGAAATTAGAAAATCCTTACATGGAACAGATTTATATTGGTGATTACTCTGATGGAGGTTATGCTTATATCTTTCCTAAATCAAAGAATGTTGCCAATGTGGGGGTAGGAAGTGTAAAAAGAAAAAATTTAAAGGTTTGTTTTGAGAAATTTTTGGAACTAGATCTCGTTAAGAAACAACTGAAGAATGGAAAAAAAATTATTGAAAGAAGTGGAAAATCTTTAATAAATTCATTCCTCACAAAAATAGTGTATGGTAACATACTAGTTGTGGGGGATGCTGCAGCTCAGAATCTCAAACCTTATGATGAGGGAATTTTACCAGCAATGATATGTGGAGATATTTGCGGAAGGATAGCAGCCTTGCATTTAAAAAAAGGTATAAGTTTAAATTCATATGAAAATGAAATTAATAAAAAATTTGGAAAGTTTTTTAAGGAATCAAAAAAAATTACAAAAGTGATATATGACCTATTTTCTTTGAGAAGTAAAAAGAAATATCTACTACTTCTTGCTCTTGTTTCAAATTTATTTTCTTCTAAAAAAATTAAAATAATGAAAAAAGATGATTATAAAGAGGTAAAGAAATGCTTAAATGCGATGTCTTAGTAGTTGGTGCAGGGCCTGCAGGCTTAGCTTGTAGTATTATTACGGCTAAACACGGATTAAATACTATTATTGTAGAAAAAAATAAAGAAATAGGATATCCCGTTAAAACTTCTGCACTCACCTGGAGTGATGTGATAAAAGAATGGAAATTAAAAAGAAGCGTTGTCCAGTGGTATACAAATTTTGAAATTGCCTCTCTTCACTCTAAAATGAAAGCTAGCATTAATTTCAAGAGGAGAATAGCATGTACAGTCAATTTCCATAAATTTTTAAAGCAGTTAGCTCTTCAAAGTATTCGATTTGGTTCTAAAATCATACTGAATGCAAAAGTAGTAGATAGTAAGTTAGAAAAAAATAAAGTATATCTAAAAGATAAAAAAATGATCACAGCTAAAATTTTTATAGATGCATCTGGCCCCTCTGCTGTTTTAGCTCGGAAAGAAAATTTATTTCCTAAAAAATATGAATTGGGAATTGGTATTGAAAGAGAATATTACAATGTTAAAGTCAAATCTCCAACCACCTTTAAAATCTTTGTAGGAGAGAAAGAAATAATTCCCGAAGGTTACGGTTGGTTTTTCCCTTTAGGAAAAGAGGCAGCGAGAATAGGTATTGCTACTTCTATTAAAGTTGGAAAAAAACAAAAGATATTTTAAATATTTCTGACTATTTAGAAGCATTTTTAAACAGCGAATGCATTTCTCCTTATTTAGAAAAAGCTCAACCTATTGAAGAGCATATGGGACTTACTCCACTTTGTGGATTAATTAAAAAAATATTTTCTAAAAATTTACTCGTAGTTGGCGACGCAGCATCTCAAGCATCACCTTTATTTGGGGAAGGTATCAGATACGCACTTCATTTTGGAAAATTAGCAGGAAACATTGCTTACCAAGCTATTAAAGCAAATAATATTTCTGAAAGTTACCTTTCAATTTATCAAAAAAAATGTGAAGAAATGGTCAAACAACAATTCAAAATGATAACTACAGAAGAAGTGGAAAGTGATGAGTTTTGGGATAAATTTATTGTCTTACTTAATTTTCTAAAAAAGAAAAATAAGATGAGAATACTATTTAGACTCTTAAGGAACGAAGTTACCAGAGATGAATTAGTTAAAATAGTTAGTCCTTCCAAAAAACTGCTTGGTAAAAGAGTGCCCTTTCATTTATACTACTAACTATTCTTTCAGCCAATATGTTAGTGATTTGAAATTTTTTCCAGTAATATAAACTTCATATGTAGTAATTATACCGAAATTTAAAGTGGTCGATAATCTCACTAGTAAAAAATGCATTTTTTAAAACGTTAGATTGATAAAATTGATAATTACTTATCTGTCTTATATCATCAGTGAGAGAAAAATGAAGCAAAGAATAATCAGGGTCTCAAATTTATTTTCTTATGAGGAAGTTAAAAAAATTAAAAAGCGTAGTTACTCTGAAATAAAAAATATGCTTAAATTGAATAAAAGATCGTCTTTAAGGATTTAAAATTCTGATAGTAATGTTCATTAAAGTAATCTTTTTATTAATTCGTATTTATCAAGTCGAAGTAACATATCAATTTTCACGGCTTTAAAAATTTCAGTAAAAAGTCCAAGTGCTACAAGATAAGCTTTATTTCCCTTATGTTTAAATATCTTAATTGTGCATTTGCTACTTTTTGGGAAATGGATAAAAAGTTGAACTTTTTCATGATAAATGTATTATATTTGTTTAAAGAAATGTTCTTTTTAATACTCATAACAGCAATTTTACAAAACCCTTTACTACCCATTTTAGTTGAGAATTGGAAATTTCGATTGGGAATTTTTTAATAAAAATGCACTAAGGCTTCTCCACAACCTGCTTTGTATGGATATCCTTTCTTCTCAACTAATAAAATATTCTTAGTAAAATTAGTGGCTACTCTAGCAGCTGATGAGCCTGCAGGCCCTGCACCAACTACTAAGACATCGCATCTTAAAACTTTCATAATATATTAAATTTTAGGCTTTTTAAAAATTAATATGCCAAAATTAAAATGTGATGTTTTAATTGTGGGGGCTGGTGCTTCAGGTTCTACTATCTCTCTATTACTCTCTAAGATGGGATACGATATTATAACAATTGATAAGGTTTCAAAAATAGGAGGATTTACTAACCCACGGATAGATATAACTGAGTCTCAATTACCATTTGGAAAAATTGACGGAATTTTAAGAAAGCTTTGTGTTAAGCCTTTTAAGAGGGTCAAAATTTCAAATTGGAATTCTCTTAACGAGAGCTTTACTTTTAAATCTAACGTATATGATTATTATTTTAAAAGAGGACCTTCTAAAGACTCATTAGATTGCCAAATTATGAAAAAGGCAAAGGATGAGGGATGTAATTTTATTAAGGGCTCCAAACTAATAAAATTCACTTTTAAAAATAAAAAAATAAGAGAAGTAACAATAAAGAAAGAAGGTAGAAAATTAAAATTGAGTCCATCTATTGTTGTGGGTGCTGATGGTTCCTTTTCACAATGTAGAAAACTAGCTAAAATAAAGGAGGTAGAAAGTCATTTATTTGAAGGATTTGGCGCATTAATTAAGGGTAAAATACTTGATAAAACAACAATACTTTTCAATTCTTTATTTGCTCCAGGAGGTTATATTTATTGTGGTTCAGTTAAAAATCAAAGTATTTTGACAATAATTATTGATAAAGAAATTACAGATAAAAATTCTCAAGAACTATTTTTTAAGAATAAAAGGGATAATCCTATGTTCAAAAAGCTCCTTCAAGATAAAAAGATTTTAAATTATTTTGGTGGAAAGGTGAAATACGGTATTCTCAATAATGTTACGAAAGGGAATTTAATTCTGGTAGGGGAGGCAGGATTATTTATTGATCCTTTGTTTGGTTATGGATTAAACTATGCTATATTCTCAGCATTTAAAGGGGCTCGTATAATTAATGAAGCATTAGAAAATGATGAAGACCTTTCTCTTTTCGAAAAATTTTATATACAACAAGTTATACCCTATCTTAAGAGTGCAATTAAGAATAGGAAAGTCTTTAGAAAACTGAATAATAAAGATTTTGACTTTATTATTAAAAGCCTAAGTTTAATAGCGAATGAAACGAATTTAAAAGATTTTTTAAAGGCATTAAGAACAATCTTTCCTTCTTTTAACGCTCTAAAAATTTTGTTTCTTTTTTCACAAATTTTTAGGTAAAGTAAAAAATTTTTGAAGAAAAGCTATTCTGATTAAGCATTAATCATTTGGTCAAATACACACATGGAACTTTTAATTGCACCATCAATGGATGGCATATCAGTATAATCTCCACAAAAAAATATTCTACCATTGATATTCTCCTTTAAACTGTTGATAATTTTTCCATACCCCTCTTTCCAGATTGGTAAATACTTCTTCCATTTTGTTATTCCAACTATTTTCTTTATACTATTTTCAGGCATAATACACCTCAAATATTTATGAGATTTCAAAATAGTTATAATACATTTTTTTATTTTTTCATCTCCTTTATTTATCATATCCTTATAAAAAAATCCAGGTATGAATAAATTAACAATTTTTTTGTCGGAAAAGTTTGTCATTACATATACTGGCTTTTCATCGAAGAAATATGCAAAATAGGGTAATTTTCTGTTTATTTTAATAGAAACTACTATACCTGATGAATATTTCACTTCCTTTAAACTTTTTATCTTTCTTTTTGTTAATAGTTCGGAAAATTTATTTATTAATTCATCAGGGGGAACTGAAAAAATAATTTTTTTTGCCTTAACTTTTTTAAGAATTTTTCTATTTTTATAAAATACGTTAAAATATTCTCCAGCATCCTTTATTTTAACTACTTCGGCATTTTTTATTATTTCTTTTTTTAAAAAATTACAAAGATGTAAGATGAATTTGCTTGGGCTATAATAAGCACGTTGATATACATTTTTTAATAAAAAAGATATATAACTTGTCGAAAAATTTTCTATCTTTTCTGAAGTAATGCCAGTCACAAAGGGCCTTAATAAGTTTATAGTAGATCTACTAACAAATTTCTCTATTTCTATATCATATTTATTTCCAAGCAACATTAATCTTTGAATATCACGTAATAAAAATATCTTAGCTTTTATAGACAAAGGCAAATCTAATAAGACTTTAAGATTATTTTTCCAAATAATTTTCTTATCTCCGAAAAATAATACTGTTGAAGGCTCACGTATAATTTTAAATTTAATCGGGAATCTTTTTCTTTGGAGTAGTTTAATTACATTCTCAGAAATATATTGTGCTCCTACATCGAGAAGTTTATTTTTATATTTTAACGTTTTTATTCTACCTCCTACGTAATTTTCTTTTTCAAGTATCATCAGGCTTTTTGAGACTTTTGATACCTTTAAAAGATAGGCACAATACAATCCAGAAATACCACCCCCTATGATTATAACATCAAAAATCCTTTTTCCCATTAAATCACTTTATAAATATAAAATTTAAAGATTCGTTCATATATCGATCTACGCGTTTATCATAATAGCCTTCTCCTCCTGAAAAAACTATGAGATATTTTTTTATTTTTTTATCAATTACTTTCTTTATTTCAAAAATGTTATCTCCTATAGTCTCTAGAATAACGGAGCAAGACACTCCTATAGATATGTCAACATCCCCTGGATTGACTTTATTTATCTCCCTTTTTAATAAATCACAAGATAGGGAAAGTATGTAAATATCTTTCTTATTTATTTTATGACCAACAGCTATATGTTTGCCTAGAAAGCCCCCTATTACAACAGGAATGTACGTATTATTTTTTTCATATCCTAAAGGAAAATAAAATGAATATCTATAAAACTTATCTAACGGTAATATATTATCTATTTTTGTTTTCAAAGAGCTTAATAAAACTTCTGTTGCTGGCTGATTATCTAATTTTTTTATGATTTTTTTATCGTTAGAAATGTCAGTTATAATAAACTTTATTCCAATTTTTTTTGCAGGTATAAGAGAAGTACCACTTATTTTTTTATCTGTTAATATAGCCACAATAATCATTGAATTAGTTAGAATGTTGGTGTTATTGAATTGAAAATTTTTCAGTAATTTATTGTCATCAATAGAGGACAATGATATTCGATAGAAATCTTTAAATATTTTACTTAAATAAAAATTTATTTCATCTTCTCTTCCCACTCCCGTATTCTTTAATAAACCCATTTCTAACATCTTTGTAGCAAGGTTTCCAAGTCTTTCTGATTGTATTAAATTTGCTTGTCCTATTCCCGGAAATCTTGGCACTATTCCTCCAGAAATAATAGTAATAATCAATTTATTCTTCCATTTATTCTTTTTTATCCATCTTTTAATAGCTTTAGAAGCTTCTTCAACAGCTTTTCTTGGATCTCTTTTAGTATTATGTCCAATTCCTATTGCTACTTCCATATTTGGATATTCAACGGCTAAAGCAGTAACTCCTCTTGTGAAACAACCTTCTGGTGTAATAAATCCTGCTACAGTGCCACCAACTAAAGGAGAGTTTGGAAAAGAATTTTTAATTCCAGAAAGAATTTTTTTGAATTCTTTTTCATAATGAATTGTAGTAAATAATAATATAAACTTTGGGTTTGGAGTTTTTTTCTTTAGTTTTTTAACTATTTCTTCAGCAACTTTTCCTCCATCCCATTCTCTGCTAATTTCAACTGCGGCCTTGAATTCAGTTTTTTCCATAAAATTAACCTTTCCTCAACTCTTCTATTCTTCTTCTTGCATTCTCTATCTCAACTTCTATCAAACCTTTGTTTGCTAAACTAGAAATAATCACAAGTAAGCCAACAGTGGGTTCAATTAAAGTTAAAATCACTTCTATTTTTCCCATTTCAAAATAAATTTTTCTTAAACCATATTCGTAAAAAAGTGAAGCGAGTTCAAAAAATTTATCAGTTGTTTTGCTTATTAGGTCCCATAAATTTATATCTTTTATTTTAATTTTTACACTTGGTCTTATTGATTCCAAACCTCTTTCTGCATATTCACAAGCCTGAACATCTTCCAATCTTTGAAGATCATCTAGAATTTTAATTATTTCACTCTTCATATTAATAAATTCACAGGGTAAATATAAGTTTTTATATCCAAGTAGGCTAAAGTAAAATATGATATTAGATAAGATTTTACTCTTTTTAGGGTATATTTTTGTGGGTGGTGGGATAAAGTATGTTGATCAAGCTTTTGATGAATTTATTTTTCCAAAGAAAAAAGCCTTGGTAATAGGTTTAATTTGCGGAGTGATAGGAGGGATGATGATAGCAGCTGATGGTCCTACTTCTATCATTTTTTTGTCAATCCTATTAGGTCTTGTAATTACAAGAAAAATAGATAATAATGCATTTATTACAGCAACTTTAATTTGTATTTTTTTAATCATAATGAGGGTAATATTTTCACCTGTAACTATTTCAATAGATACACAAATAATACCTGTTATATTTCTTGTCTCAGGAGCTATCTTAGATGAAATAGGTAATGATATGGCTGATAAGGGTATGTTTAAAGGTTTTTTAGAGAAGTTTTTCCTTTACAGATGTGTAGTAAAAGTTGTAATGTTTTTGATGGTTATTTCAGGCTTTTTTGAACTTTATTACTTTTTTGCATTTTTATCTTTTGATATAACTTATACTCTCGTAGAAGAATGGAGTTGGAAAGTTAAAGAAGGAAAATATAGATTTAAACTTTTAACTTAACTTTAAAAATTTCTTAAAAAGAGATTTATCAAAGAAATGGGTTTTAAAGAAATAAAACCATAATTAGAATATTAATAAAATTGCTACAAAAATTAGAAAAATTAACCTACTTTCTCCCCAAATTTTTTCACCTGCTTCTTCAACTGGGTTTTTAAATAACTTGATTTCTTCTAACAATAAGAAAATAAACAACAAAACTGAAAAAATTAGGAATAATAAACTTTGAGTTACAAATTGGTAAAATAGATAAATTGTGAGAGGTAAGAAAATTGATGTACCTAGGATGTTCATAGCTAGGGCATTTTTCAAACCGAATCTTATTACCACAGTCTCCTTATGATGAATCTTATCACCTTTCATATCTTTAAAATCTTTCAATATGGAAAAGAATGTAAAAAATGCAGTAAGAGAGATAGAAGAAATAATAACTATTTCTGGAATAGAAAAAGTTTTTGTTATCAAGACTGAACCCGAATAAAGAGTGGTAAAAGTTGTAGTAAATCCCAAATCTATATTGCCTAGTATTCCTCTATCTTTCAGAGAGAATGGAGGCAGAGAATATATTATGCTTGAAATTGCCATTAGAATTATTGAAAGAAAATAATGAAAGGATATTAAATATGAAACGAAAATAGCTAAGCTATAAGAAAATAGTGAAAAGTATATAACATCTTTCACTCTTAAGGAACCTCTTTCGAGAGGTCTAAAAGGCATATTTATAGAGTCAACTCTCATGTCAAAAAGATCATTAATTGCTGAGCTACCAATATAAATAAGAGTTATGACCGAGAGCAAGATTAAAATTGTAGATAAATTAGGTAAATTGCCTAAGGTTAAAGACGCTCCTAGTATAGAAAGCAATACTACAAGTATAGCATTCCATGGTCTTCCTAACTCAATCAAAGCAGTCATTTTATTTTTTCTTAGTATTCGAGAGAAGAACCTTTCCATATTTAATACAAACAAAAGATGTGATTTAAATTTAATCTTTTTGACTTAGTATTACCTTGGTAAATTTTATAAAGATTTTTCACCCCTCTTAGGAGTAAAAAGATAGCAAAAAAGCTTGAATACAAATTAAAAAAGATGAAAATTAAAAAAGCAATGATAATTGTTAAAATATTTAAAGATGAAGTTGATTACATACTTCCCAAAATAAGAGAAACAATAGAAAATTTAGGAATTAAGGATAAAGAGTGCGTAAACATAATTCACGATGAAAAATTGATAAAAAGAATAGAAAAATTTATTAAATCCGAATATGATAAATGATAAAAAATGTCTTTTAATGTTTTCAGGGGGTTATGACACTTTGCTCTCTCCTTGCCTACTTGCTGAAAAATCCTTGATTTATTAAACATTAAAAACAAATTGTATAAGTGGAAAAAATGAACTTTAGGGATTTTTTAGAAAAACTAGAAAGAGAAGGTGAATTGATAAGAATAAAAAAAGAAATTTCACCAATTTACGAAATAGCTAATATTTTATACACCCTTGATGAAAAACCTACAATTTTCGAAAATGTTAAAGGTTATAATATTCCTGTAGTAGGTGGTTTGGTTTCTAGAAGAGAGCTTGTAGCAAAAGCCCTTGGTATAAAAAAAGAGGAATTGTTAAGGAAAATGGTTTTTGCAATAAACAATTTGAAAACTCCAACTATAGTTGAAAAAGGAGAATGTCAAGAAGTTGTTGAAAAGAATGTTGATCTGACTAAACTACCTATTATGAAGTTTATGAAAAAAGATGGAGGAAGATATATCACATCTGGTATTGCTGTCGTTAAAGATCCTGAGTTGGGAAGGAATGTATGTTTTCATAGGCTGATGTTATTAGATAAAAAAAGGTTTGTAGCTAGGATAGTTGAAGAGAGAGGAACTGATACTGCTTTGAAAAAAGCTGGAGGTGAGTTAGATATTGCTATATGCATAGGCAACTCTACTGCTGTTCTCCTAGCTGCAGCAACATCTTTACCAAAAGGTGTTGATGAATTTAGTTTAGCTAACGCCCTTGATAAAGTTGAGTTAGTTAAATGTAAAACAATTGACATAGAAGTTCCAAGGGATTGTGAATTTGTTCTTGAAGGAAGAATAATAAAAGAAAAAGCACAAGAAGGCCCATTTTTAGACTTAACTGGAACTTATGATAAAATTAGAGAACAACCAGTGATAGAAATAAAATGTATAACTCATAGAAAAAACCCAATTTTTCAAACTTTGTTAGCAGGCGGTAGAGAACATAAGCTTTTGATGGGAATGCCTAGAGAGCCAACAATCTTTAATGAAGTAAATAAAGTTTGTGATTGTAAAGATGTTTACTTAACTCTTGGAGGTTGTAGTTGGCTACATGCTATTGTTCAAATAAATAAAAAAAGAGAAGATGATGGGAAAAGAGCAATAAGAGCTGCATTCAAAGGCCATAGTTCATTGAAACATTGCATTGTTGTGGATGAAGATGTTAACATTTATGATCCTATGGAAGTAGAGTGGGCCATAGCTACAAGATTCCAAGCTGATAAAGATCTGATTATTCTTCCAAATCAAAAGGGTTCATCTTTAGATCCTTCAGCAGATTTAACTGAAGGTAAAAAAGCAAGAACATGTAAAATGGGAATTGATGCAACTATTCCATGGGAAAAGAAAGATAAAAGTTTTAAAAGAGTGAAATACGAAAGGGTGAAAAATGTATTTGACAAAAGAAGAAGAAAAAATGCTTAATGGAGAATATGGCCTTGCAACACAAAAGGCAATGAAAATTTTAGTAGCACTAGCAAAAGTATACAATGCTGAAAAGTTGATAAAAGTAAGTTCAGTCCAAGTTGCTGGAGTTTCTTATTTAACTATTGGAGATGTAGGCCTAGAATTTCTTAAAGAAATGGCTATAGATGGAAAGGTTAAAGTAAAGACAACTTTAAATCCAGCTGGTGTTGACCTTAAAAATTGGAAAGAATTTAATTTCCCAAAAAATTTTGTTGATAAACAAAAAAGGATAATAGAAGCTTATGAAAAAATGGGGATAGAAGTTACTTGTACTTGTGTACCATATTTGATAGGAAACTTACCAAAATACAAAGAACATATCGCATGGTCAGAATCTTCTGCTGTCACATATGCTAACTCAATAATAGGTGCTAGAACTAACAGAGAAGGAGGGCCTTCAGCTTTAGCAGCAGCTTTAACAGGAAGAACACCCCTTTATGGTTTTCATTTAGACGAAGAAAGAATACCAACTATCTTAGTTAAAGTTAAAACTCATTTAAAAGAAATTTCAGATTTTGGAGCGTTAGGCTATATAATTGGTGAAAAAGCGAGAAATGAAGTTGCTTTTATAAAAGGGATAAAAAATGCTTCTTTAGAAGAGTTGAAATCTTTATCTGCTTCTACTGTTACTTATGGTTCAAAACCTTTATTTCACATAGAAAAATTAACTCCAGAATGGAATAAATTTGAATTACCAAAAGAAAAGGTTGAAGTGGATGAAAAGGATTTAAAAGAAGCAAAAGAGAAAATGAGTGATGTTTGTGAAGAATTTGACTTTGTTTGTATAGGTTGTCCTCATGCTTCTATAAACGAGATAAAAGAAGTTGCCTCTTTATTAAAAGGTAAGAAAATAAAGGATGCTGAATTCTGGATTGCTACTGCTAGGAAAATAAAAAAGATTTCCGATAATTTAGGCTACACTAAAATTATAGAAAAGGCTGGAGGAAAAATAATTTGTGATACTTGTATGGTAGTTTCTCCTCTAAAAGATAAATTTAAGACTCTGCTAACTAATTCAGCAAAGGCTTGTTACTATTGTAGAAGTAAAATGAAAACTAAAATTGCTAGTTTAAGAGAATGTGTAAAAATGGTGACAAAATGATTTTAAAAGGCAGGGTAATTTGTGAAGGAAAAGTTAAAGGTGAAGCTTTAGTAACAACACAACCTATTTCATTTTTTGGTGGGGTTGATCCAAAAACTGGTACAATAATAGAGAAAAAACATGAATTAGAAGGAAAAAGTATTAAAGGAAAAATTTTAGTTTTTCCTACAGGCAAAGGTTCTACTGTAGGTTCTTATGTAATTTATAGGTTAAAAAAGAATGGAGTAGCCCCTTTAGCTATAATAAACCAAGAGTGTGAAACTATTGTTGCAGTAGGTTCTATAATTTCAAATATTCCTTGTGTTGACAAAATTGATATTGAAAAAATAAAGAGCGGAGATATTTTAAAAATAGAAAGGGAAAAAGTTTACATTAATGAAATTTAAGTTCTTTGTTGTGCCCATTCTTTTGTCAAACCAGTAAGGACAAATGGAACTTTTCTCAGCTCTTCTATATTTTTAGAACCAGTAAAAAGCATAGTAGCTTTTAGCTCAAGTAATAATTTGTCAATATATCTTCTAACACCTTCCCTTCCTTCTTTCTTTAAAATTCTTAAAAATGGAGCTGCTATAGCACAAACTTTTGCTCCTAAAGCAATTGATTTTGCTATATCTAAACCACTTCTTATACCACCACTAGCAATGATATCAATTCCAATTTTCTTAGCTTCTATTATTGCACAAGAAGTTGGAATTCCCCAAAATCTAAATTTTCCTACTTCTTTCCCACTTCTATAACTTTCTGCTAAAACCCAATTAGTACCACCCCATCCAGCAATATCTATAGCTTTAATTCCAGCACTTTTCAACTTTAATGCAACTTCTTTACTAATTCCACACCCAACTTCTTTCACTATAACAGGATATTTTGTAAATTCACAAAACTCTTTTATTTTTTCAAAACAACCTTTCCAATTGAAATCAACTTCAACGTCTTTTTGAAAGAAATCATGGGCAGGATTAAGGTGAATAGCTATTCCATCAGCTTTTACTTCTTCTATTAACTTTTCAATTAACCTAAATTCATATTCTTTTAATCTTGGAGCACTAATATTTCCAAGAAGTAATATGTTTGGGGCAACATCTCTAACATAAAAAGTTGACAAAGTTTCAGGATTTTCTAAAGCAACTCTTTGAGAGCCTAGGCCCATTCCAATTCCTTTTTCTTCTGCTATTTCTGCAAGAGCTTTATTTACTTTATATCCTTCTTCAGTCCCACCAGTCATTCCAGAAATTAACAAAGGCATCTCTAACTCTTTTCCTAAAAATTTAACTTTAGTATCTATTTCTTCAAAATTTAATTCAGGCAATGCATTATGAATAAGAATAACATCATCCAAACCATTTCTACCTTCTTCAACATCTTTCTCTAAAATGATCTTAATTTGTTCATCCTTCCTTTTTTGTGTTAACCTTTTCATTATTTTTAGTTGTTTTTTCTCACTTAAATTGTTATTACATCTTTGAAAGAAAAACTCTTTACAAAATCAAATTTTTCCAGATCATTTGGAGAAACCCATAAAAAATTTTGATGTTCTTTTGATAGTTTTAATTTCCCTTTAACTTTACATTCAAACAAAATTCTTAATATTCTTATTTTTCCATATCCAATTTTCAAAAAGCCTAAATGAACTCCATAAAGTCTAGCCTTTATTAATTCAAAATTTGTCTCTTCTTTTATTTCTCTTCTTAAAGCTTCAATGAGGTTTTCTGAATATTTTACCTTCCCTTCTGGAAATTGCCATTTTTCTTTGTTAACTTTACTTCTCTTGCTCCTTTGCAAAATAAGCAATTTGTTTCTTCTTTTTATCAAAGCAGTGACTAAAAGTATAAAAGGCATTGAATATTTTTGTTTTAACTTAAATAAATATCAAATTCTTTCCCTCTTTCCCACAACTCTTCAAAGTAAGTTTTAAAAACATTGATCAAAGCAGGATTGTTACTCCAGATGAAATCCGGTTCTTGAGAATTATCAATTCTTACACAAACTTCTTTGTCATCAACTATTCCAAGAATAGGATGTACACTCATTGGTAAAATCCTTATTTCTGCTCCTTTTTTATAATACCATAAGGCCCTAGCTTTTTTTGCCTCGTCTAATGAAGAAGTTCCAAGCATCCTTATTTTCACTCCTCTTTTTAAAGCCTTTAAGTAAGCTCTATCTAATATAGGATACCTTGAGAATCTTGAAGTTGTTGCAATTCCGAATTTTTTAGCTCTATTCACCATTTCAGCAGCTTTTTCAAGAAAAGCTTTTTTACCTTTTGAAGACCATAAATCGAATTCTTCATTTTTTAAAGGCTTTAACTGATTTGCAATGAAATTAGATTTTTCTTTTAGTTTTTCAATGGCCATCTTTTTTTCTTCTATCATTTTTCTTAAAGCAATGAGAGGCTCTACAGCCCTATACCTTAATGGTTTTCCATCCCAATATTCTGCCAAAGATTTTGAAACTAAAGATTTCAAGACATTATAAATCTTTGATTGAGGTATTTTACTTTTTTCTGAAATCAAAGAAGCAGTTGAAGGGCCATAGAGAGTGAGAGCCAAATATGCTTTTGCTTCATATTCTGTAAGTCCAAACTCTCTTAAATCTTTAATGAGTCTTTCCTTGAGCATTCTATATCCCCACATGCCTTACAATATTCTCTTATTATTTCAGGAGTGAGGACTTCTTTCTCAAAAATTTCATATGCTTCCTTTTCACTTTTTCCTTCAAACATTCCATGTTCTTTAGCTATATTATAAAGAACTTCTAATCTGCATCTTGGAGCTAAATTGCCCATTTTTTCACCAATTTTATTTATAATAAAATCTATTTAAATTTACGTCATAACTTAAATTTAACTTCGACAAAAAACGATAAAAATTTTAATTAGTTTTTTAAATTAATTAACATGAAATGTTCTTTGTGCTCAGGAGAAGCATCTTCATTTTTAAAAGTTTGTGGAAATTGTATAAAAAAGAAATGGAAAGAAGCAAAACCTTTCATCAAAAGAGCTCATGAAATTGCAAGAAGAAAATTTGGTTTACCAACCTTTCCACCAAGAAATGGCTTGTTGTGTGGAATTTGCGCTAACAAATGTAGAATTCCAAAAGGCGGAAAAGGGTATTGTGGTTTAGTTAAAAACGTTAACAACAAAATAGTTAGATTAGCTGGAACTCCTGAAAAAGGTTTGTTACAATGGTATTATGATCCTTTACCCACGAACTGTGTAAATTCTTGGTTTTGTCAGAGCTCAAAAGAAAATGGAAAAAACTTAGCAATTTTTTATGGTGCTTGTTCATTTTCTTGTTTGTTTTGCCAAAACTGGCATTTCAAATATTTAACTAAAGAATTAAAACCTCTAATTTCAGCAAAAGAGTTAGCAAAAAAAGTAGATGAGGAAACAAAATGCATTTGCTTTTTTGGTGGTGATCCTTCACCCCAAATTTTACATGCTATAGAAACTGCAAAAATAGTAAAGAAAAAAGTTAGAATTTGTTTAGAAACGAATGGATTAGAAAATCCATACTTACTCAAAAAGATTGCAAAGCTTTGTTTTGAAAGTGGAGGAACAATAAAATTTGATTTAAAATTTTGGTCAGAGAAGCTTTCTATAGCCTTAAGTGGTACTTCAAACAAGCAAGTTTACAAAAACTTCTCTTTGCTTTCAAAACTTCATAAGAAAAGAGAGGAGCCCTTTTTATCAGCTTCAACTTTACTTATCCCTTACTATGTTGATTTAGAAGAAATTGAAAAAATAGTTAAATTCATATCGAATTTAGATCCTTCAATACCATATTCCCTTTTAGCTTTTTATGGAGCTTATGAAATGAGCGATTTACCAACTACAACCAGAAAATTTGCAGAAAAATGTTTTAAAATAGCGAAAGAATATTTGGAAAAAGTTAGGATAGGAAATGTTCATCTTCTCTCTTGAGTCTTTGCCCATTTAACTCTTGAAGGATCTCTCCCAAGCTTGAAATTTTTCCAACATTTTGAACTACAAAAATAAAAAATACTCCCATCGTTTTTAACGAACATCAATCCTCTTCCTTGCTCTATTTCCTTTTTGCAAAAACTGCACTTCATCATCTCACATCCAATTTTCCAGCAGTTTCCATTTCAGTCTCTCTTAACATTAGAATATCTCCTATTCTGACTGGGCCAACAACATTCCTAACTAAAACTTTCCCAGCATCTTTTCCTTCAAGAACTTTACATCTAACTTGAACTACACCTTTTATTCCAGTTCTCCCTAACACTTGCACAACTTCAGCAGGGATAGCTTCTTCCATTCAATCACTCTTTAGATTTAACTATCTCTTCTATATCTTTTTTAGCATCTCCTTCTTCAACTATAGCAACAGAAGCAGCAGCAACATCTATACCAGCTGCTCTTCCAAGTTCCAATTTACTCTTAACTTTAACGTAAGGTATTTTCTTTTCATCGCACAATGGAGGTAAATGCATAACTATTTCTTTTGGATCAACATCTTCAGCAATAATAACAAGTTTAGCTATACCTCTTTCAACAGCTTTTGTAGTTTCATTTGTTCCAACTTTTACTTTCCCAGTATCTCTAGCTACTTCAACAGCATGCAAAATTTTTTCTTCATCCATAAAACTCACCTCTTTTCATTGGTTCATTTTATTTTTATTCTATTTGTAAAGTATTTAAACGTTAATAGGACAACCACATCTTAATAAAACACAATCTCCAGTACAATTATACTTTGCAAGCAAGTTAGTAAGAGTATCTTCTTTCCCTCCAATTATTCCATCGTTGTTAACATCATATAAAACAATTATTGATGAAGGATCTTTACAACCCCTTTTCGATAATTCAACACACCCTCTATTCACAGCATCTTGTAAAGAAAGATAAGGATGGGAAAAACCATAAGTGTTTATTAAATTTCCTAAAATAATTACGATTATAGTTCCTACTAACAAAGACATGAAAAAAAGGATTCTAATTTTTTTCTTGGCTTTTCTTTTAGTTGAAAGGATTGGTTTATAACCTTCTTCAGGAAATATTATAACAGTTTCTTCTTTCTCTTTAGTTAGCTCAACGTAAATGAAGAATGTAGACAATATTATGAGGATAGCACCTATTATCTCAAGTAACATTTCACTCGAATTTATCCCAAGGATGAATGTGATTAAACCTATGATGAGTAACCAAATTGCTATTAAAATATTTTTCTTCATAATATCATTTGTGAGCAAAATAAAATAATCCTTTCTTCTCACATCTCGCGAAGCCAACTCTTTCGAGTTGAACTATATCATCTTTTTTCACTTTTTTAACTTCTGGCTCAGCAAGGCCATTTACCTCTCTACCATCTGGCATTATTAACTTTACTTTAAAATTCTTAGTACTAACCCAATGAATCTTAGGAATATTTTTCAACTTTTTTCCAGTAACTTTCGACTTTTTTCCTAACAAAATGTTACAAAAGTGCATTAGCCTTACTTCTTTATTTTTGTATTGAACAAAATCTAATTTTTCAATAAAAATTTTTTTAGTAGCAGGAATTCTTCTATAAACTTTTTTATTAGGGTGTAAAGGGGCCTTTATAATTTTTGCAACTAATTTATCCAACTCTATTTGAAATGGTTCTGAAATGAAAAAGTAACGATTAGCTATAGGGTCTATTATTTGTCTGTTGTAACTTGCTAAAGTTTCAAAACTTATGTTTATATCAGCTTTACTAGGGCCTATCTCTTCTATAAGTCTTTTTATAGCTTCTGGTTTAAAACCTCTCTTTAACAAGTTCCTTGGAGTAGGTATCCTTATATCTTCAAAACTCTTTAACTTTCCTTCTTCTATAAGCTTTTTTATTTTTCTCTTTTTCATTGGAATTCCAGCAACAGTTTTTATTCTACCAAATTGGATTATAACAGGAATCTTCCACCCTAATGCTTTATAAAGCATTTCTTGTATCTTTGCATCATTTTCGAAACCTTTATCTCTTAAAACATGAGTGATTTTTAAAATATGGTCCATTACAACACAAGCAAAATTGTATAAAGGGTAAACTCTATACTTTTTACCTTTCAAAGGATGAGGTGCTTCTATTATCCTAAACATGCTAGGATCTCTTAAAGCTGGATTTTCATGAGAAGGATCAGTTTTAAACCTAACTATCATTGAACCTTCTTTTGCATTTTTCAACATTTTTTTCCATAACTCTAAGTTTTCTTTAATACTTCTTTCTCTACAAGAACATGCTTTTCCTTCAGCTCTCATTTTCTTAATTTTTTCTTGAGGACAATTACAAACATAAAAGTAACCTTTTTTAATTAGTTTTTCTGCATACTTATAAAAAGTTTCCATATAATCCGACTCTAAGAATTCTTTGTCAAATTTTATTCCAAAAGCTTTCAAATCTTCTCTTATAGCTTTATAATACTCTTTCTTTTCTTTTTGAGGGTTAGTATCTTCAAATCTTAAATAACATTTCCCTTTGTATTTTTTTGCGTACAAATAACTCAAAAAAGCAGCTTTTAAATGGCCAAAGTGCAAATAACCATTTGGCTCTGGTGCAAACCTTGTAATAACTTTTCCTTTTTTCGCATTTGGAAGTTCTGGTAAACCAACTCTTTCTTTTGGTTTTTTCTTTTTTATTTTCCCAAATTTTTTGAGTTCTTCTTTTTGTTTTTCTAAGGATAACTTATTTACTTCTTTAACTATCTTTTCAACTTCCTTCTTCAACTTTTTAATATCTTTTTTTAATTCTGGTTTTTCTGCAAGTATTTTACCTAATACGGCCTGAACCTGAGCTCTCCCTTTATATTCAACAGCATTTAAAAGAGCATGCTTTTTTATGATTTTTTTCATAGCTTATATTTTAGAAATCGAATTTAATAAAACTAATTTAGTTATTATTCTAATGTTTTTTGCCCGGGGTTCATCATTCGAAATATATCAGGTCTATATTTTCTAATGTTTTCTTCAAGGATTTTCTTAATTAAAGGAAAGTAAATTCTGTGTGTACGTTTAAGAGTTGGAAAGTTCTCAAACTTACTTATAAAATACTCTTCTATTTCGGTTAAAATTTCTTTTACGCTAACTAAATTATGAGATTCTTTAATTTCTTTATTTCCCAACAGGTAATCAACAACTGTTTCATGTATATTTTCAGAGAGTCTTGTAATGGGCCTTGTAACTTTCAGGCCTTTAATAAAATATTTTGTTATTCCCATTATATTTTCTTGGAATTTTTCTGCCTTTTCTCTTACACACTCATCAAATTCTGCATATGAATCTATTTCTTCTATAAAATCTGCTGTCAGGATAGCTACTTTGTCTGCGTAATTTTCCAGGACCTCTCTGAAAACGGACATATAAAATTAAATGAATAAAAAACTTTTTATTTTTGCTTAATAAATTACTATTCCAGCATATCCAACTATGGCATCAACATTTCTTGAAACTTCAAAACTAGTAGAATACTTTATGAGTTTTCCCTTTTCTGCTTTCAGTTTTTTTAAAGAAAATAGCATTGAAGCAATACAACCATAACCACAAATACTTAAGTTCTTCTCTTTACAAACTTTTATGACTTCTTCAGGCATTATTTTTTCTATTAACTTTATAACTTCCATATCATTCTCCTTTATTTTTTTTAATATGAAAGAAGATGTTCCTCGGAAAGGAACATAGCCATACATAGAGCCATAATGAGTGAAATCGCTACTTGCAACCAACAAAATCTTTCTTTTAAGTTTTATTGAAGCATTTGCTATTTTTTCTCCTATTTCTTTACAACTTTCTTCATCAAAGTAAATAGGATTTATTGTTATAGGAACTATCTTAAACTTTTGAAATTTGAATTGAAGCCATGGTATTTGAACTTCTATAGAATGTTCTATAACATGAGATCTAAAGTCTTCTATTATGAGAGAATCTTCTGTTATTTCTCTAATGAAATCTTCATCTGTTTCAACAGAACCTAAAGGAGTTTTCCATATGCCCCCTAGAGTTGCAACTCCTGAACCAGAACCACTATGATTAGGGCCTAATAAAACAACGGTATCAAAATTTTTCTTAATTAATTTGTAAACAGAAGCAGCAACTTTCCCACAATAAATATAACCAGCATGAGGTGAAACTATTCCCATAACATTTCTTTCGCTTCCTTCAGCTTTATCTAAGAAATCTTTTATCATTCTCCTTAATTCTTCACTACTTAAAGGATAAAAAGTTCCAGCTACTACAGGATTTCTTATTTTCATAAAAAGAATTAAGGTTTTTAGATTTAAATTATATCCTCTTTGTGAAAAGATTTCTAATTTCTATTTCTGCAATTTCTTTTATATTTTCATCATTATAAAAAATTGTTGGAATCTGAATGTTATGAAAATCTAATAACTTTTCTAGAGTTAATTCCATTGTTTTACCTTCAATATGTAATCTAATTGTTGGCCTATTCCTTGTATTTTCATGAGAAAATAAAACCATTGGTATTTTCCTTTCATAAGCTACACATATTTCATAACCGAGGCCACTACTCTCTACAGTTATATCAGCAACAAAATATTTTGACATTCTTAACCATTTCATATCTCTTTGAAAAACATTCATTTCAGGATGTTTTTTTCTCCATTCTTTTTCAAATTTTTCAACATTATTGCTAACAGTGTGCTTACTAAGAACTATTGAATACTTTTCCATTTCAGACACTATTATTTTAGAATTTTCAAGATTTTCTCTTCCACCTCTAATGGCCCTAGCAAAATATGAATATGGTTTTTTCATGGATTCAATTAGAAATTTAAAATTTTTATCCTTTTTTCCTTTCTTTAGCTTCAAATTCTTCTAGTTTATACTTAAATTCAGCATCTTCTTTTATGACTTTCCTTTCCTTTAATATTTCTTTTGCAAGAAGCCAATAAACCATAGCAATAGATTTTCTCCCTTTATTATTCACAGGTATTATAAGATCTACAAGTTCTGTCTCATTAGAAGTATCACATAAAGCAACTATAGGAATATGCATTTTTACAGCTTCTTTCATTGCTTGAGAATCATATAAAGGATCTGTAACAAGAAGAACTTCAGGCTCATAATATCCAGGAAAAGAGGGGTTAGTTATAGTTCCTGGTAAGAAACGCCCTGTTACAGCTTTACCTCCTACAATTTCAGCAAACTTTTTAACAGCCTTCCAACCTACAACTTTCCTACAAACAACCATTATTCTTTCAAATCTTGATAAAAACTTAGCTGCTATTTTTATCCTTTTTTCTATAGATTGTAGATCTAATATAGCAAGCCCATCTTCTCTAACTTTGTAAATAAAACTCTTCATGTGTTTCGTTTGCTGTTTCATTCCAATATGCATCCCTGCTGATAAATATTGTTCATAAGGCATAGCAATCTTTTATCAATTTTTTCTATTTAAATCTTATGAAAAGTAAATTTTAAATAAAATAACACTGTTATATTCTATTATGAAAAGAATTTATATGGATTATGCAGCAACTACTCCTTTAGACCCAAGAATATTGAGAGTTATGAAACCCTATTTTTCAAAAAAATTTGGAAATAGTATGAGTTTACATTCTTTTGGAAGAGAAGCTAGAGAAGCTTTAGAAAATTCTAGAGAAATAGTTGCAAATTTTATGAATGCTTTACCAGAAGAGATTATTTTTACTAGCAGTGCAACGGAAGCAAATAATTTGGCCTTAAAAGGTGTTGCTTTTGCAAACAGAAAAAAAGGTAGACATATAATAACTAGTGCCATAGAACATCATTGTGTTCTTGAATCTGCTAATTGGTTAAAAAAGCATGGATTTAAAATAACTATACTTCCAGTTGATAAGTATGGTTTTGTTAGACCAGAAGATGTTGAAAATGCTATAAAAAAGGATACAATACTAGTTTCTGTAATGCATGCAAACAATGAAATAGGAACAATAGAACCAATAAAAGAAATAGGAGAAATATGTAAAGAGAAAGGAGTTTACTTTCATACAGATGCTGTTCAAAGTTTTGGTAAAATTCCCGTTGATGTTAATGAAATGAATGTTGATTTACTTTCTATTTCAGCTCACAAGTTTTATGGCCCTAAAGGTGTTGGTGCTTTGTTTGTAAGAAAAGGGGTGAAAATAGAACCTATATTGCATGGAGGTGGTCATGAATTTGGTTTAAGATCTTCAACTGTTAATATTGCTGGAATAGTAGGAATGGCAGAAGCTGTAAAACTTAGAAAAAAGGAAATGAAAAGGGAAGCGAGAAGACTAACTAAACTTAGAGATAAGTTAATTAAAGGTACTTTAAAAATAGAAAATTCTCATTTGAATGGCCATCCAAAGAAAAGGTTGCCTAATAATGCTAACTTTTGGTTTGCATTCATAGAAGGGGAGTCTTTGATAATATATTTAGATGAGTATGGAATAGCTGCTTCTACGGGTTCAGCTTGTTCTTCTGAGACACTTGAACCTAGTCATGTTCTTCTTGCTATAGGTTTAAAACCTCATGAAGCTCATGGAAGTTTAAGATTAACTTTAGGAAAGTGGACAAAAGAATCTGATGTTAATTATGTGTTAGATATTCTTCCTAAAGTCGTTAATAAATTAAGGGAAATTTCTCCATTTAAAGGAAAATGGGAGTGAGATTTTGAAATTCAAATTACCTTATCCTAAAGAAGTAATAAGACACTTCAAGAATCCCAAGAATGTTGGAATTATAAAAAATGCTGATGGAATTGGTGAGGCAGGGAATTTAATTTGCGGAGACGTGATGAAACTTTATATTAAAGTTAAGGAGGATAAGAAAGGAAAGAAAAAAATTTCAGATATAAAATTCCAAACTTTTGGTTGTATAGTAGCGATAGGAGTAAGCAGTATGTTAACAGAGATCGTGAAAGGCAAAACAATAGAAGAAGCTATAAAAATAACAAAAGATGATATCTTGAAAAAATCTGGGCCATTACCACCTATAAAAATTCATTGTTCTGTCTTGGCTGTTGATGCCTTACATGAGGCAATATATGATTACTTTCTCAAAAACAATTTGTCAATACCTGAAAAACTGAAAAGAAAGCATGAGAGAATTGTAAAAACTATAAAAAAATTAGAAAAACAACATAAAGAATTTTTGAAACTTGAAAAAAGTATTTTAAGAGAGAAAAAGTAATAGTTAAAATTTAAATAGAGAAAAGTTCTAAAACATGAGTATGGTTAAGATAACACATGAAAGGGAAAAGTGTATAGGCTGTGGTGCTTGTGTTGCAGTGTGTCCAAAATTTTGGGAAATGAAAGATGATGGAAAATCTCATTTAAAAGGTTCAAAAAAGAAAGGAAAAGTTTATGAATTGGAAGTTAAGGATGCAGGTTGTAATAAAGATGCAGCTAACACTTGTCCCGTTGAATGCATTCATGTGAAATAATGAAAAGAAAAATAACAAAAAATATGTTGTTAGCAGAGATAGTTAGAAAGTATCCTCAAACTATAGAAGTATTTCTAAAATATGGATTACCTTGTGCAATGTGTCATATTGCATATAATGAGACTCTTGAACAAGGAGCAATTTCTCATGGGATAGATTTAAAATCACTTTTAAAAGAATTAAATAAAGTTATTAATAAAAAGAAATAAATTTAGAGTATGGAATTCTTTGATGTAATTGAGAAAAGAAGGTCTATTAGAAAATTTAAAAATAAAAAAATTGAAGAAGAAAAAATTAGAAAATTGTTAGAAGCTGTAAACAGAGCACCTTCTGCTGGAAACCTTCAATCTTATGAAATAATTTTGGTTGAAACTCAAAAAAGAAAAGAAAAATTAGTGAATGCAGCTTATGGCCAAGAATTCATAAAAGAAGCTCCTTTAGTTCTAGTTTTTTGTGCAAATTTTAAGAGGGCATGGAGATATGGCGAAAAAGGCAAATTTTACTCTCAGCAAGATGCGACTATAGCAGCTTCTTATGCTCAATTAGCAGCAACAGCTCTAGGTTTGGGAAGTGTATGGGTTGGTTCATTTGATGAAGATGAAGTTAGAAAAGTAATTGAAGCATCAAAAGATTTAAAACCAGTTGCCATACTTCCTATTGGTTATCCTGCTGAAAAACCTTTAAAAACATCAAGAAGAAAAATTGATGACATAGTTCATAAGGAGGTATACTAGTGCATATTGAAGTTAATGAAAAAAATTTTAGAGAAAAGGTAATAGAACGATCTAAGAATGTTCCAGTAATTGTTGATTTTTGGGCTGAGTGGTGTGAGCCATGTTTCTTGTTAGAACCTATATTAAAAAAACTTACTGAAGAGTACAAGTTCATTTTAGCTAAAATTAACATTGATGAAAATCCTAAGTTAGTAGAAATTTATAATATAAGAGGAATACCTAATGTAAAATTGTTTAAAGATGGTAGGATTGTAGATGAGTTCATTGGTACATTACCAGAAGAGTATGTAAGAGAATGGATAGAAAAGAATCTTGGTTAGCATTGCCCAGAAGCTGAACCAGTAGTGCTTAAAGTTTTGCTACATTCTTCAGGTTCTGTTACAAAACCTGAACAAATTGCTTGTTTATAAGCTTCTGGCGTTCTAGCACCATTATAAGAAACATCATTTATAAAAACAGTAGGAGAACCTCTAACACCATATTTTTGATTTAATCTAATTTCTTCATCTAAAAGGTTTATAGCTTCAGTCTTCTGACAATTTTTAATCTTTTCTGTGTCTATTCCAAGCCTTTTAGCAATAGGCACCCAACAAGTATCTACATTTCTTGCATTACAGTTTTCGTTTATTTGAAGAACAAAATCCCACCAAGTTGAGTGATCATAGTATTTCCAAATACAAAGCTCTCTCACATCTTCATTTAACTCTTGAATACCATGCATAGAACAATATTTTTCTTCTTCGTCAAGACAATAATCTGGATAACCGCCATAATTTGAATAAATCACATAATGGGGTTCCCACTCAACTTTATTCTTGAATAACTTAAAAACTGGCCCTAAAGCATTCTCAGCTTGATTACCATAAGGACAAAAACTCATCACAAAAAACTTTACATTAGGTTTTTCCCTATCTGGTGCATCAAATTTTTGAGGAGGTTGTTCTTCTTCTCTTTGTAAATTTTCAGCCGTATTAAAAGGAGGATAAACAAAAAGGTAATTTCCATCTTTTGTTATGTAGACTGGTACACTTCTATTCATGTAAGAAATAGTAACATTGTAAATATCACTCATTTCTTTAACTGAAACAAGAGAAGCTTGAGTTCCTGGTTTTACAAAATTATCATTTATATATTTCAAAGCTTTTTCTCCAGCCTCTTGACTTGTTAAATAGCTTTTAGATAAAAACATTCCTGTTAGTTGAGCGCCAAGTAAAATGAAAAGAATGAGAATAAGAATTATTGTGGTTATTTTCCATATGTTAATTATTTTGGGTATTTTTGATTTTGTTTCTTCTTTTTCATTCTCAGACATATAACTTTATTAAAATATAACATATTTAAATATAATCTTTAATATTGTATTCCTTTTGTTGTAGGTATTTTCTTGGGATGTTTTAAATCTATTATTTCATTAACAAAATCAGCTTTTTTTATCAACTTTTTAGGAGCGTATCTTCCAGTTAAGACAACGTGTGTCTTTTTTGGAATGTTATCTAAAAAATCTAAAACTTCATTTAAATCAAGAAGTTTACAATGCAAAGCTAAATTTATTTCATCAAGAACAAGAAGGTTTGGTTTTTTCTCTTTCACAATTTTTTTTGCAAAATCCAAAGCTTTTTTAGCTAATTTTTTATCTCTCTCATCAAGATTTTTCAAACCTATCCAGCCTTTTCTACCAAATTGATAAATTTCATAATAAGGGGCAAGTTTTTTTCTTATCTTATATTCTCCTGTTTTCTTCCACCATTTCATAAATTGTATTATAATAACTTTTCTTTTATGAGCAACCATTCTTAAAGCTAAACCTAAAGCATTTGTTGTCTTTCCTGCTCCTGTTCCTGTGTAAAGATAAATTAGGCCCATTCTTTCACTAATATTAATTTTATTGTTATATTAAATATTATGGGTATTAAGATATTACTCTTATTTATTTCATTTTTATTATTTTCTCATTTAACAAAAGCTTATGAAATTCAAGAATATAATTTAGAGTTTAGCATCTCTCAAAATTTAATTGTAAATGAACTACTAGAAATAACATTTTCCGAAAGTTTGAATCAAACAGAGCTCAGCTACATTACTACAGGCGAAATAAGTAATCTTAAAATAAATAACAGTTTGAAAGAACTTGATTATACAATAAAAAAAATAGGTGAAGAAAATAAGATAAGTTTTACGATACCTAATGGAACAAAAAAGTTATTCATATCATTTACAACAAAAGATTTAATATTTTCTCATGAAAATGTTTTTCAGTTCTTCACAATTTTCAAACCACCACAAACATTAGAAAAATTTTCTATAAGTATTGCTCTTCCTGAAGGTTTTGTAATTTACAGAAACATGATATCTCCTGATAATGTTAAAATAGAAAGTGATGGGAAAAGAATATACTTAAAATGGAATTTTGAAAATTGGAAAGATGAAATACCAATTTCAATTCAATTTTATAACCCGTATAAAATGGAATTGATTTTTTTATTCATTCCAATTTCAATTTTCCTTATTTTAATCATTACAAACTATTATAGGCACAAAGTAAGAAAAGAATTTTTAAAAGGTTTTTCAGAAGATGAGAAAAAATTGATAAACATTTTGATGAAAAGGAAAGTAGCATATCAAAACAAACTTGAAAAGGAACTTAAATTTTCAAGAGCTAAAATGACAAGAATATGCAAAAAACTAGAAACAAAAAAATTGATAGAAAGAAAGAAAATTGGTAGAACAAATAAAATTTTCTGGAAAAAGTAATTGTTTCAAATTGTTTCAAGAAAATTTTATATCAATGAAACAAATTATTATTTTTTGTGATGAAAATGAAACCAAATAAAATAATAGTTGGATTGGTAAGCTTACTTATAGCAGTACCAACAATGGCCCAACCTTTAATAGGGCAACAAGGATTACCAAAACCTTACATAAAACTCATAGGCTTTTTAGGTAGGGGTGTTGCAATTACACCTGAAGACCCATTGAATTTCAAATTAGTGAAAGCTGGTGTTGGAATAGTGAGAGTTTCATGGGCAGGAGAAGAAACGGAGTTAACAGTAGGTGTTTTGTTCCTTGATGGCGAAAGATATAGACTAAAAAATTTAGAAATTGGTAATGAAAGTGTTACAGGGGATTTATACCTTAATGATACAAAAGTTGGTTCTTTAGATGTTAGTTCAGTGACTAAAGATGATACAACAATATGGTTCGGAACTTTGCAATTAGAAAAAGAAACATTTTACATTTATATACTTGAAGCTCGTAGACCAATAAGGCCTATTGAACTAAGAGAAAAAGTTTCAGATTATTGTAGAGAGCATCCAAGAGATCCAAATTGTAGAACAAAAATAGAACAATATTGTCAGAATAATCCTGAAGATGTAAGATGTAAAGAGATTTTAAAGAAATATTGTATAACTCATTTGAATGATTCAAGATGTAGAATAGCTATTAAAAACTATTGCAAAGAACATCCAACTTCATTAGCTTGCAGATATGTGAAAGTAAAAGCGGAAAACTTCTGCTTGAAATATCCAGAAAAATGCAAAGTTATAAAGAGGATAATAAAGGTCAAAAGAATAGGAAATGAAACAGAAGTTAATGTAACAGTGAGTTAGGTGGTTAAATGAAAAGAGTAATAATAGCCCTTGTTGTTGTGATCATAATACTATCTATTGCCATTTACTTTTTACCAAGACCAGCACCACAATTTAAAAGTCCAGAAGAAATAGCTTATACTACTATAGAAGAAGAGATGGAAAATGCCATTGCGAACATGACTGAAGAAGAAGTAGAAAATGCTTTGCTTTCACAGTAGCCTCCCCTTTCTTTCTTTTTAGGAAAAAGCTTTTATTTAACTTCTTTAAATATGATATTATGCGTTATGCAAAGAGAACTAAAATGATGAAAGCTTCTGAGATTAGGGAACTACTAAAAATTACAGAAAAACCTGAAATAATTTCTTTTGGAGGTGGGATGCCAAGCCCTCATTCTTTTCCTCTCAAGATGATAGATAAGTTAACAGATGATGTAGAACTAAAACATGGAAAAATAGCCTTACAATATGGCCCTACAGAAGGTTTTGGATTATTACGAGATGCTTTAATAAAAAGGATGAGAAAGAAAGGAATAAAATGTAAAAGAGAAGAAATCATAATTACCACAGGCTCCCAACAAGTTTTGGATTTAGTTCCAAAAATTTTAATAAATCCTAATGATTTCATAGTAATAGAATCTCCAACTTACGTAGGTGCGTTAACTGCTTTTAATGCTTACCAACCAAGATACATTCCAATTTCTATGGATGAAAATGGAATGAAAACGGATGAATTAGAGAAAAAGCTGAAAAAAATCAAAAAAAGGGAAAGAATAAAATTCATTTACACTGTGCCAACTTTTCAGAATCCTACAGGTATAACGATGTCTTTAGAAAGGAGAAAACATTTACTTGAAATAGCTGAGAGATATGACCTAATAATTCTCGAAGACGATCCTTACTCTGAATTAAGATATTCAGGAAAACCTCTTCCTCCCATAAAGAAATTTGATAAAAATGGTATTGTAATTTACACTAGCACATTTTCGAAAATTCTTTCTCCAGGTTTTAGACTTGGATGGGCTATTGGTAATAAAGAAATAATAAGAAAAATGGTGATTGCAAAACAAGGAGTTGATTTGTGCACAAACACTTTTGTTCAATATATAGCTTATGAGTACATAATTTCTGGATTAATAGATAAACAAATACCAAAAATAAGAAAAATGTATAAGAAGAAAAGGGATATTATGCTTAAAGCTCTGAAAAAATATTTTCCAAAAGGTACAAAATGGACAAAACCTAATGGAGGTATGTTTCTTTGGGTAAAACTACCAGGAAATATTAATTCAAAAAAATTGTTTAAAGAAGCTATAAAAGAAAAAGTTGCTTATGTTCATGGTGCAGCATTTTGTGTTGATGGAAAAGGTTATAATGAAATGCGTTTAAATTTCAGCAATACAGATGATGATAAGATAGAAATTGGTATAAAGAGGTTAGCTAAAATAATTAAGAGGAGGATGAAATGAAAGTACTCGAAAAATCTGGAAAAAAAGTACTTTTGTTAGGTAATGAAGCTATAGTAAGAGGAGCTTTAGAAGCTGGAGTAGGATTTGCATCTACTTATCCAGGAACACCTTCTTCTGAAATTGGAGATACATTTTCCAAAATTGCAAAAAAAGCAGGAATTTATTTTGAGTATAGCTCAAATGAAAAAGTTGCTTTGGAAGCTGCAGGAGGAGCTGCTCTTTCTGGCGTAAGATCAATAGTTTCTTTCAAACATTTCGGTTTAAATGTTGCTTCAGAGAGTGTTTTTCCTTTAGCGTATACTGGTGTAAAAGCTGGAATGGTTATAGTTGTTGCAGATGATCCAAGCTGTCATAGTTCAGGTCAAAGTGAAGAAGACACAAGATTGTTTGCAAGAATTGCTCATTTACCTATGCTAGAACCATCTGATGCACAAGAATGCAAAGATTTTACAAAAAATGCATTTAAGCTTTCAGAAAAATTTGGAATACCTTTTTTCATAAGAACTACAACAAGAGTAAGCCATATGAAAGGTGTTGTAAAGCTTGGAAAAATTATAAAAGGTAAAATAAAGGGTAAATTCATAAAAGATATAAAATTTAAGAATTTCCCTCCTTACATAATGAAAACTCACGAAGAACTTCATAACAAATTAGAGAAATTAAAAAGGTTATCTGACAAAAGTGGAATGAATTATTTCGTTAATGAAAATAAAAGTAAAATGGGAATAATAGTTTCTGGTGTTTCTTTCAACTATGTTATAGAAGCTTTAGATGATCTCAAGCTAAAACTTCCTATATTAAAACTAAGTTTTACCTACCCTTTACCGGAAAATAAAATTAAGAATTTTATCAAAAAATTAAAGGCAGTTTTAGTTGTTGAAGAATTGGAACCTATAGTTGAAAATGAAGTAAAAATTATTGCTAAAGATGTAAATCCAAAGTTGAAAGTTCTTGGAAAAGGTTATTTACCTCATGCTGGTGAATATGATGAAGAGATTATAGTTAATGCTTTGAGCAAAATAACAGGTAAAAAACTTGCTGTAAACTTACTTTCTCATAAGAAAAAATATCAAAGAATAAAAATACCAAAAAGGTTTCCTTTGATGTGTCCAGGTTGTCCTCATAGAGCAACATTTTATGCAGCCAAAGTTGCTTCTGGGAAAGATACAATTTTTGGTGGGGATGTGGGCTGCTATATTCTTGGAATATTTCCTCCTCTAGAAACTCAAGATTTTATGTTCTCTATGGGTGCATCAGAAGGTATAATTCATGGTATAAGAAAAGTTACAAATCAAAAAACTATAACTTTTTTAGGTGATTCTACATTTTTCCATGCAGGAATGCCTGGAATGGCCAATGCTGTTTTCAATAAATCAAAACAATTAATCATAGTTTTAGATAATAGAATAACTGCCATGACAGGCCATCAACCTAATCCAGGTGTTGGAATTACAGGGATGGGTGAAGAAACAAAAGCTATTCCAATAGAAGATATAGCCAAATCTTTTGGTATAAAAAATGTTAAAGTTGTTGACCCATTTAACTTAAAAGAAATGATAAAAACTATTAAAGAATTTTTGAAAAAAGATGAAACTTCAGTTATAGTTGCTAAAAGAGAGTGTCAACTTCTTGCAACAAGAAAGAAGAAAAAGAAAGGAATAAAAATAGTGAAATTTGAGATTGATCAAGAAAAATGTACAAAATGTGGGATTTGTTTAAATGAATTTGCATGCCCTGCAATTTACAAAGAAAAAGGTAAGTTTTATATTAATAAAAACATTTGTACAGGCTGTGCTGTTTGTACTCAATTATGTCCTGCTAAAGCAATAAAACCGGTGGTAGAATGATAAAAGAATTTAATATTGTTGCTACTGGAGTAGGTGGTCAAGGAATTTTAACTCTCTCTAATGTTATAGCTGAAGCTGCCCTAAAGCAAGGTTATGATGTTAAAACTTCTGAGTTGCATGGATTAGCTCAAAGAGGAGGCTCAATTCCTTGTCACATAAGATTCGGCAAAAAAATCTACTCTCCTTTAGTTTTAGAGGGTGAAGCCAACTTAATCATAGGCTTAGAACCTTTAGAAGCTTTAAGATGTTGTTATTACGGCTCAAAAAAGTATGGAACAATATTTCTTATAGATACCCATAAAATAATGCCAATTTCCGTTTCAGTTTTAGGAGAAAAATATCCTTCTATAAATAGAATTACCAAACTTTTAAAACAATTCTCCAAAAAAGTTATAATTTTGAATGCTTCTGAAAAAGTTAAAGAAAAAACGGGTGATGTAATTGCAACAAATATTTATATGTTAGGTTATGCAATTTCAAAAAAATTAATACCTATAAAGAAAGAATTTGTCTTGGAAGCAATAAGAAAGGTAATTCCTAAAAGATATGTTGAAATGAACGAAGAAATTTTTAAACTTGGAATGAAAGTTAGATAGTGTTTTCTTTTATCCATTTTTGAAAACTTTCATTAAATTCTGCTTCAATTTTTGCTATACATGGAATCGAATAAAAATGTATCTTTTTTATCGTATCTTTAACTTTTTTGAAATTTTTCTTTCTAGTTTTTAATATTAAAGCATATTCTTTCGAATTTTCGATTTTTCCCTTCCACCAATAATTTGATTCAATAGGAAAGATGTTAGCACATGCTACTAACTTTTTTGTTAATAAATGAGTAGCTATCTTTTTTGCTTCTCTTTTATTTCTAGTAGTTACATAAATGAAGATAAAACTCATTTTTTCAAACCAAATCTTTCTTTCAACTCAGAAAATTTTCTTTTTATTGCCTCTTCTATTTTTATATCAAAACAATTTGCTAAGTGAGCTAATAACATTAAAACATCTGAAATTTCTCCTTTCAAGTTATCTTTATCCATTTTTCCTCTCCCAACTTCTTGATTATAAATTTCTCTTGCAATTTCTCCAAACTCTTCTACTAAGTGTATTAAAGTTACTTTTATATCATGATTTCTTCCATATTTTTTATCAATTTCTTTTATCAACTTAGTTGATTCTTCTTGAAATTCATTTAGATTCATAATATCACAAATGACAAACTTTTGGACAACCTCCAGAGTAATCAAAATTAGCTGTTAAGTGTTTACCTATGTATAGAACTTGTTTTGATTTACTACCATATCTATAAACAGTTATACCTTTACACTTTAATTTATACGCAAGTTTGAATGCTTTTTCCACATCCCTTTTAGTTGCTTGAAATGGTAAATTAATAGTTTTACTTACTGCATTATCAACATACTTTTGAAATGCTGCTTGCATCTTTACATGCCATTCTGGTTTTATATCAAAAGCTGTCACAAATATTTTTTTCACATCTTTTGGAACTTCTTTCAATTTTTGGATTGAACCAGTTTTAGTGATTTTTTCAAGCAGCTTAACACTATAAAAACCCCTTTCTTTTGCAACTCTCTCAAAAATCGGGTTCACTTCAAAAAGTCTTGTACCTTCTAAAACATTTCTCATAAAAGAGATAGCAAACAAGGGTTCTATTCCAGAAGAGCAACCAGCAATTATACTTATGGAACCTGTTGGTGCTATTGTTGTTACAGTAGCATTTCTCATAGCTTTATATCTTTTCTTCCAAATACTTTTTTCGAAATTTGGGAAAGAGCCTCTTCTTAAACCTAGCTCAACTGACATTTTTCTAGCTTCTTCAGAGATGAACTTCATCACTTTTTCAGCAAGTTTCAAGGCCTTTTCAGAGTTATATGGAATTTTTAATTTTATTAATAACTCAGCAAACCCCATAACTCCAAGACCAATTTTTCTATTTGCTTTTGTCATCTTTTCTATTTCTGGTAACGGATACTTATTTGCATCTATAACATTATCTAAGAAATGGACTGCAACTCTAACAACTTCTTTTAATTTTTTCCAATTTATTTCCCCATTTTCAACCATTCTTGATAAATTTATACTTCCCAAATTACAGCTTTCATAAGGAAGTAAAGGTTGTTCTCCGCATGGATTAGTTGCTGTTATCTTTCCTATTTCTGGGGTTGGGTTATGTCTGTTAATTTCATCTATGAAAATAACTCCTGGATCTCCTGTTCTCCATGCATTTTCAATTATTAAATCCCAAACTTTCTTTGCTTTCAATTTTTTAACAGGTTTTTTTGTTCTTGGATTTATTAATTCATACTTCCTATCTTTTTCTAAAGCATCCATAAATTCATCCGTTATAGCAACTGAAATATTAAAATTAGAAAGGATACCTTCTTTTGATTTTGCAACTATAAAATCTAAAATATCAGGATGATCAACTCTAAGAATACCCATCATAGCTCCTCTTCTTTTACCTCCTTGTTTTATAACATCTGTAGCAACATCAAAAACTCTCATGAAAGAAACTGGGCCTGATGCTTCTCCTTTTGTTGATTTTACTATATCACCTTTTGGTCTTAATTCTGAAAAATCAAAACCTACTCCTCCTCCGCTTTGTTCTATAAGAGCCATAATTTTAACTGCATTAAATATACTTTCTAAAGAATCTTTCACTGGAATAACAAAACAAGCTGAAAGTTGGCCCAATGGTGTTCCAGCATTAAAGAGAGTTGGTGAATTTGGAAGAAATTCCAATTTTGTCATAACTTCGAAAAATTCCTTTTCACTTTTCCTGTAGTCATCCCCATATATCTTATCAACTTCTGCAATAGCTCTAGCAACTCTTCTGAACATCCCTTCAGGAGTTTCTATTATATTCCCATTTTCATCTTTTAACAAATATCTTTTCTTTAAAACTTCCAAAGCGTTGACAGTGAGTTTCGGTTCTTTCTCAATACTAAAGAGCTTTTTTAGCTCTCTTATCTCAGCTTTTCTCTTTCTATAAAGAGAGTATTCTCTTGCAACTTTTTTGAACCCTTTTTTATTTAAGACTTCTATAACAATGTCTTGAATATTTTCGACTGTAGGTATCCTTTCCTTAAATCTTTTATTCAAAATTTTCACAACATAGTCAGATAATTTCTTCGCTGTTTTTCCGTCCTTTTCTCCTACAGCAACGAAGGCCTTATGAATAGCATCAGTTATTCTTTTCTGATCAAATTTTACTATTCTTCCATCCCTTTTCTTTATCTCAGAAATTACCATAATGCTATTATAGTATCATCCCTATTTTAAAATTTCTTATATATGTCCCAAGATAAATGATAAATCAAAGAAAACAAGTTAAATTTCTCAGACTTAAATTAAAAAATGAAAGAGATCAAACAATTTTGTTATTGGCATATTGCAACACAAGAAAATCCAGAAGGAACTGATTGTTCTGCTCACTTACATGAAGGGAGAATATTTCCTTGCATCTACTCAATCAAGGATATCAAACTAAAGGAGAATGGCAAAATGTATCTTTACATACCAGGATGTCCAGATTTTAAATTAAGTGAAGAACTAGAAAAAAGATTTGAAGGATTAGACGAAAAAAGTAAATTTGAAGCTTTGCAAAAACTGTGAAAAATTATTCAACGCCAAACGATAACTTTAGAACAACTCTATATTCCACTATTTTCCCTTCTCTAACAACCCCTTTCATTCCTATAACATCAACCCCTCTTATATTCCTTATAGTTTTTGATGCTCTTTCTAATGCTCCTTTTATTGCATCATCCCAACTTTTCTCGGAACTTCCAACTATTTCAATTATTTTGGCAACAGTGATATTATCACCTCACTTAAATCTTATTTAATATTATTTTTTGCCAGTATGAAAAACTTTTTATATTTCTTCCTATTAATTCTTATCGGGTTGGTATGGCCGGTGAACGAGTTTGCTTTATCAATGATTAAAAAGGCTCTTTCTTCTAGTCCAAAATCTAAGGATGAATTGATAAAAATAACAAAATTACCCGAAAGAACTTTGAGATATAACATTTCGATCCTAAAGAAAAAAGGATTAATAAAAGAAATACCAAACTTTAGTGATTTAAGAAAGAAACTTTTCTTCTTGGTGAAAAAATGATTGTTACAAATAATATTTTAAAATATAAGCTTATTTGGATAAATGTTTGCAAAATAAATAAAGCAAAAGATAATAAAGTTTGTGAGCAATTATGAAACTTGGAATCAAAATTCATTTAGGTAGAGATGATTTAGAAATTATTAAGAAATTAGTAAAAATTTATGAGTTTATAGAAGTTTACTATACTCAACATCATTTGTTTAGTTCTACAATTAATAAGCTCTTTAACCATTGGGTTGTTCATTGTCCTCATCATGAAGATAAAATTAATTTGGCATTAAAAAAAGGAATTAGTCATGTGAAAAGTAGCATTAAGTTCGCTGGAAAAATAAAAGCTAAGTATGCAATTGTTCATATTGGTTTTTTAAATAAAGAACAGACAAAAGATAAAGATCTCTATATTGAAAATGCAATTAAAGTTATAGAAAAATTGAATAAATTTTCAGAAAAATATAAAGTAAAATTATTAGTTGAAAATGTTCCTTTAAAATCTATAGCCCATGTAGAATTAGGTTCTAACTCAAAAGAAATAAAAAGAATATTAGAAGAAACTGGTTGTGGTTTTTGTTTAGATTTTCCTCATGCTTATCATGCCTCTGTTTCATACAAGATAAATTATAAAAAATTCATTAGAGATATGTATAAATTAAAACCAACAATGTTTCATTTATATGATGGAATTGCAAAGCAAGAAGTTGATTCTCATTTACCTTTAGGGAAAGGAAATTTAGATATACCTTTTTTCTTAAAATTCGTAAGAAATGAATTTGTAACTTTAGAAATAACTCCTCCTACTTTAGAGAATTATTTGAATGCTATAAAGTATTTAAAAAATATAAGAATTCACAAACATTATAAAAGTGTGTAACATGCGGGGGTGGCAGATCGGTTATGCGGTCGATTCTAAGAAGCCGAACCTGCAGAGCGACAGAGGAGGGTTCGACTCCCTCCCCCCGCTTATGGTGATTTTATGGTATTAAAAATTTACAACACATTAACAAGGAAAAAAGAAGAATTCATTCCTATGAAAGAGAAAAAAGTCAAAATGTATGTTTGTGGCCCTACTGTTTATGGCCCACCCCATTTAGGTCATGCAAGAACTTACATTGCTTTTGACATTATTAGAAGATTTCTAGAATATTTAGGTTATGATGTAAAATTTGTGATGAACATTACAGATGTACACGATGATATTATAGAAGAAGCAAAAAGACTTAACACATCTGTTTTTGAACTTTCTAAAAAATTTACTAAAATTTTCTTCGAGGATATGGAAAAATTAAAAATAAAGAAGGCTGACTTTTATCCAAAAGTCACTGAGCATATACCCGATATTATTAATACCATAAACATTTTATTAAAAAAAGGTTACGCTTATATTGCTGGCGGTTCTGTTTACTTTGATATTTCTAAATTTAAAGATTATGGAAAATTATCTCATATAAAATTAGAAAAAATGAAAGTTGGGGTAAGGATAGAGACTGATAAATATAAAGAAGAACCCTTTGATTTTGCTTTATGGAAAGCTTGGAAAGAAGGAGAGCCATTTTGGAATGCAACTTTTGAAACAAAAGAAGGAAAAGTAATCCTTAAAGGAAGGCCTGGTTGGCACATTGAATGTTCCGTTATGTCCCAAAAATATTTAGGAGAACAGTTTGACCTTCATGGGGGCGCAAGAGATTTAATATTCCCACACCATGAAAACGAAATCGCACAGAGTGAAGCAGCAACTGGTAAGAAGCCTTTTGTCAAATATTGGTATCATACTGGCTTCCTAACTATAAATGGAGAAAAAATGTCAAAATCTTTAAGAAATTACATTGAAGTAAGAGATGTTCTTAAGAAGTATGATGCCGAAGTTTTAAGACTTTTATTTGTGACAGCACATTTCAGAAGCCCTTTAGATTTTACGGAAGAAAGATTAGAGAGAGCAAAAACAAACTTGGAAACACTTTACAATTTGTTAAACAGAGTTTCAAATTTTATGAAAAAAGAAAAAGTTAAAGGTGAAGATGAATTGAGAATTTTTTTAGGAAAAATTAAAAAAGAGTTCATAAGTGCTATGGAAGATGATTTTAACACTCCTCAAGCTTTATCATCCCTTTTTGCTTTAGTTAATGAGGTTAATAAGTTTTTAGATATGAATAAAGGGATAAGTGAAGAACTTGGAAAGGAAGTAATTAATACTTTCAGAGAATTAGGATATATTTTTGGTATTCTCCAAAAAGAGATAAAAAAAGAAGAAAAGTTGCCAAAAGAAATAATGGACCTAATAATTAAAAGAGAAGGTTACAGAAAGAGAGGAGAATTTGAAATGGCTGATAAGATAAGAGAAGAACTCAGAAGAAAAGGTATAATAATTGAAGACACTCCAGAAGGCCCAAAGTGGAAAAAAGTCAAATAGTTCTCAATTTTTTCTTCAATTTATCCATTTCTCTTTGCTTCACTAATAGTCTCCTTATTGATTCGAAAACTTCAATAAAACCAATACCTATGAGAATGTATCCTATTATATGAGTTGGCGTTCCTTTGAAAATACCTATGATAGCAGTCCCAGTGGCCACGAAAGCTAATCCAGTTCTCATGAAAGAAAGAATTGTCCTTTCTTTAGAAAGGAGGACTTGTTGCTCTTCATATATTTCAGTTTTTGATTTCTTTACCATATTTTTATAATTTTTGAGCTTATATAAAAACTTTCAAATTTTGCATACTCGGTTTTTTGACCTTATCCCAAATTTCGACTAATCTTTTTAATTTAGCTTTTCTTTCTTTCCCCCAAATCCCACACTTTATCATAGGTGACTTTGTTCCAACAGCTAAATCCGAAATAAAAGTATCGATAGTGTCTTTTGATCTATGAGAAATGATAGTTGCAAAATTATATTCTTTAGCAATTTTTATAGTTTCTAAAGTTTTTGAAACTGTCCCAGCTTGATCAGGTTTTATTAGAATAGAATTTCCAGATTTCTTTTTAACACCTTTTTTTAGCCTTTGAGGTTGTGTGGCAAATAAATCATCACCTACAATGAAGCATCTTACTTTTTTTCTTAACTCCGAAAACCTTTTAAAATCATTTTCTTGAAAAGGATCTTCAACATAAATTATTTTATAATTTTTTATAAGCTCTATAACAAATTCCAATTGTTCATCAGGCTTTAGCTTCTTTTTTAGTTTTGAATAAACATATTTACCCTTTTTATAAAAGTGAGTTGAAGCCATATCTAAACCTATAGATGCTCCATAAGTTTTTGCAACGTCACTGAGTAATTCAAGCTTTTTAATATCATCCAAATTAGTTATCCATGCACCTTCATAGTTCTTTCCTTTACATATCTTAAAATATTTTAAAATCCCTCCTACATCTTTCCAAATCAAGAAATTCGTTTCAATAGCTTCCTTAATATTTTTCGCTTTTGTAGGTATAACTAAAAACTCTTGTATAGAACCTTTAAGCCATTCTCCCATAACATTTCCCACAGGAAATGGAAACTTTCTAGCTTTAGGTTCAAGAATTTCATATACTTTATTTTCAGATCTTGCTCTCCAACTTGCAATTGAGAGAGCTATTGACAAGTTCGCGCCAATTTTATTAATTCCTAAATTGTGAATAATTTTATCTACATCTTCTTCTCTTTTTCCAATAAATTTCTTTTTTATTTGGGGGAAATTTTTTATTATCTTTTCTAACTTCAAAGTTTTAGCTTCATATTTACTTCTAGAAGTTCCACATGGAGAACGAGCACTATATATTCCTTTTTCTGTTTTTATAGAAACTTTCAACGTTTTTTCCCCAAAAGAATTGTAAACTTGAGAGATGTAAAGATTCTTTATCATCACTAGTACCCGTTAGGTCTCTTTTTTGGCAATTTCCTTTTCACACTTAAAGGAATCACACCTTTTTCAAATTCTATTTCAGCAATTCTTATAGGATCACTAGCTTTCACTTTTACCATAGGAGTTGCACCCTTTGCTATTTGTAGCGCTCTAGCACCTATCACTCTTGCTCTTTCAAATCTTGTGTACTTCTTTTTTTCTTTAATCATAAAAGATCACGATTAACCTATATACTTCAACTCTGTTGTTTTTTCCTCTTTTCCTATTTGCTTAAGGGCTTGTCTTTGAATTTCTTCAAGCTTTTTAATAAAATCATGCATTGCTTTCACTTTTTCTTCTAATTTAGTCAAATCTATTTTCAACTTCAATATTCTTTGTAAGACTCGGAGTACAGTTTCAGCAGCAGTAGGATCAGTCATAATTGGAAATCCTGTCGTTTCTCCTAAAAGAACCATTCCTTTCATTCCATACAACTCTGATAAACCTACAAGCAAACCTGCAGCACCAACTATTCTTCCTATTTGCCCACTAATGCTAAAGTCTATGCCATATTTTCTATACTTTTTTATCATTTTTTGCTCAGTAACACCACCAAAAACTTTTGGTTTTTCAGAAATAGAACCTGTACCAAACCCTCCAACTGTTATTATGAATTTACAACCTAAACTTTTTAAGAATTCTAATATTTTTCCCACTACTTCATAATGGCCTTTTGGGTCATAAGTTTGACAATCACCTATTAAAAATATTAAATCTCCTTCTTTTCTTTTATAATAATAGAATTCATTTCTTAGTGTGTGTATCATGTTGTTATGAACCATAACGAAAGGAAAGAAGTATGGGGAATAAAGCTCTGCAAACTTTTTTGCTTTTAACTCATGGACCATGTAACCAACAGCTATTCTCCCTATATTACCTATTCCAGGTAAACCTACGATACAAATTGGATTCTTTAATTTCGGTTTTTCTTTCACAACAATTTTAGTTTCTAGCATGTTAAACACTTTTGATTTCCTTTAATTTAAATCTTTGCCTGTATTTACCAAACTTTTTTTCCCATTCTAGTGAAAATTTTGGTGGGTGTGCTGTTACCGTTTTTGATTTACAGAGAGGGCATCTTTCTTTCATTGTATATCTTCTACATTTTAAACATTTCCTTAGGATCATTTGACCATCCTGAAAGACCCCTCTCCATTTGCCTCTTTTATTTTTTCAACAATTTCTTCCATAATTTCCTTTAACTTTTTTTCTCCAGTTTTAGCGTCCCTTGTCGTTAGGCTTATTCTATATTTTGGTGCTGAGATATATTTTATTTTTATCTTATACTTCTTTTTAGCATTTATTAAAATGTTTTTTATTATTTCAACTCCATCTGATTTATAACATTTTATTTCAACTTCCCCTTTTATATCAAATTCTTTTAACTTAAGTTGTTCTTCAGCAACAGACCTTATTAAATCAGCATACTTTTTAGGAATACCTTCTTTAATTAAAAATTTATAGCCTTGTTCAGTTAAAGAAGACTGAAACCCTTTAAACATTTCACCAAATATTTCTTGTAATTTAAAACCAACTTTTTCATAAGCCTCATCTAAACTTATGTTTAATTTTTTCGCAAGAATTCCTAACATCTTTTCAGCTTTTTGCTCCCTCTTAAACTCTCTTATTTTTTCTTCTGCATCGTATTTTCTAACTCTTTTTAAACTAAGGTTTATATATCCTTTCTCTTTGTTAACACTCAAAACTTTTGCAACTACTTTTTTACCAACTTTCACAAATTCTCTTATATCTCTTACCCATTTTCCGGCCACTTCAGAAATATGAACCATACCTTCTTTATTTCCATATTCTTCAAGAGCTATGAAAGCTGAAAATGGATTAACTCTTGTGACTGTCCCTATTACTAATTCATTTCTTTCAGGCCATTCTTTTGGCTTCCTAGGCATAAACACTTTATAGAATCGCAAATTTAAAAAGTTGATCACAAAACTTGAATAACTTTTGCTTTTATTTTTGCTTTTCCACCTGTTGGTACAGCTAATTCAGTACCGCACACTAAGCATTTAACTAAAGTTGAAGATTTATTAAAAATTATTTGTTCGTTCTTGCATTTGGGACATACAACTTTCAAAAACTTACTCTTTGGTTTTGGAATTATTTCCTTCATTAAACCACTTCTCTTTTAAATTCGAATTTTTTTACTCTGAAACCTTTTCCTACTGTATGTTCTTTCCCACACTCCTTACACTTATACCTCAGATCTAATTTTTTTGTTGGTTTAGCTCTACCTTTTGGATTAGATTTTGGAAAACTACCAAAACCTTTCATTTTTCTTTTAAATCTCCTTTGTCCTTGTGCTAAAGCTCTTTTAACCTTGCTAGCACTAACTCTTCTAACTTCATGCAAAGTGTGCTTTTTACAATAAGGACAATACCTCCTTTGAACTTTTGGAATTTTCATTTTCTCACTCCATGACATTTTCTGCAACTCTTCTCGAAATCAATAAATTTCCTATTTCTTCTGGTACTAATATTAAATCTCCAGCTTTTAGTGGTCCATACGCTTTTAAATCGCTTCCAACAAACCTTGGAAGGTCAGTCAATATTTTAACCAATAATTTCCCATTAGGCTTAATAAATTTATTCTCTTTTACTTCTTCTACCTTTAAATCTTTTATACTTTCTTTTACTTCTTCTATTTTTTCCTCAACTATTTCAATAGGACTCCTTATTTTTTCTTCCAATTTTTCTTTATAAGATTTCAATATCTTTATTATTTCATCAAATAACACTCTTTCTTCATTAGTCATATTTTGAGGAGGCACGTCGCCCCTCATAGTTCTAAGAGCTGCTAACACAATTTTCTTTTCTCTTCTATTGATTATATCATCTATTAACTTTTTTGCATTTTCTATTTCTAGAAGAGAAACTGTATCTTTCATTTTCTCCTTATGTGAAAACCAATTTCTTACAGACTCAAAAAAATCAGGAGGTAATTTTTGCAATTCCTCTTCCTTTTCAGCCCTATGAGCATTTCTTATAGTTTCATAAGTTATTAATTCCATTTTTATCACTAATAAATTTAGTGATTAATGTATGGGAACAAAAATTAATAAATGTTCAATTATTTTGAATATTTTTTCATAAATTTGAACGGATAGTTTACAGGATTTTTCCCACAAAACTTATTTCTCTGGCAAATTCCAATAGATTTATAGAATAAATCTGAGCTGCAATTAGCTGGTAAAAGTTTCCTTTTTTGCCTAAAATGCCATTTTAGTTGAGTTTTTATGAATCTTTCCCTTAAAGGTTGAGAATTTCTTTTATTCCATTCCATTATTTTTTTCTCAATATCTTCATCTTTCCAATTCATATTTCTTAAAAATGTGATCAAAGTAAAGAGAGATCTTTTTCTACCATCTGAAAGGCCACTCAAGATATTTTTGATACAAGGAGGGAAAAACTTTTCTGGTATAGGCCTTTTAAATTTATACTTTACTTCCTTTACTTTTACAATTTGGATTTTTGGTTGTTTTGCTTTCCAGTCTAAGGCTTGAATTAACAATTCTGTAGCTTCGCCTTCTTTATTAACTAAAAACTTCTTTAAAACTCTTACTCTTTCTGGCCTAGCATCTTTTGTCTTAAACTTTTTTAATTCTTCTGCCTTCAAAGGTAAAGAAACTAAACCAGTCTTCTCATGAATAGAGAATGGTGCTCTAAACAAATGTCTATTACCCCAATTTTTTTCTATTTCAACAAATTCGTAAGGTGAAAGTTCTGATACTTGCAAATTTTTAGTTAAAGATGCAACTCCTCCTTCATAGGAAACTAATTCATCTAAAAGATAATCTTTTATTTTTTCTCTTATGAATTCTGAAATTGTTTGAGGAATTTCAGGATATCTCTTTGAAATATCTTCAAAATCCACTTTTTTAGGAAGAGCTTCATATGCTATACCAACATGTACCCCTCTCCTTCCAGAAAATTTTAAGGTAGCTTTTGTCCCTAAATCTTTCAAAAAGTCGTAAACTATTTTTGCTGTTATTAAAGCATGTTCAAGTTTCAGTTTACTGTCTATATCTATTATAATATCAAAACCTTTCCTTAAAGAGTCTATTTCTTCTTGTTTTAAATTAGGAGAAAGCTGCATTGGTTGAAACCATCTCTCAACAGAGTAGTGAAATGAGATTACTCCATTCTTTACCCTTTCAATTATATCTTTTGGGTAAAGAAGAATATCTGGCCTTTTTAAGTATGAACCATTAGAAAGACAACCAACAACTTCTCTATCTCTTGCTAAGTCTAACATTGAATTTTGTATTTCAGGCCTAGAATAATATTTAACTACACTAAATCTCATAATTAAAATTCGAGAAAGAAAGTATTTAAATCAACTTTCACTCACTCTTGGAGCAAGAACCATACATATTGAAACATGCTCACTTTTAAACTCTAGCCTAAGAGGATAATCATTACCTAATAAAACCTTAACGTTTTCAGCTATCCTGGCTGCTTTTAGCATTTTTTTAAGATACTCTATAGAATACCTTGAACTCACTTTATCTTTTGCAGTTAAGCTTATTAGCGCTTCATTTCCTTTTTCCAAGCTCAGTTCAGTCTTACTTCCATCACCTTCAGCAAACATTCTAAATTCATTTTCTGTCAACTCTATTATCACAGAATCGGCTATCACATCAGCATCATTTATACCTTGAATGAGAACATCACACTTAATTTCAGCAGAAGCGGAAAATTTTAGCTGTTCTATTTGGGGGATTTCTTCTGTAGAAATTTCTAACAAAGGAATAGAAAACTTTCTTTTAGAAATGCCTTCTAAAATTACCTCCAATTTACTCTCTTTTTCATTCAAAGATAAAATAAGTTTGTCTCCTGGATTTGCTCTTTTCAAAATAGTTAAAAAATTTAAAAGATTCAAACCTATTTTACTTCTTTTATCACACATGTACTTCTCAAAACTTGAAGATTTTAATTTCATATCAATAACAGAAACCATGGCCCTATCCGCTGCCAGAAGCTCTATTCCATCTTCTTTCAAATTAAAAATTCCTTCATCTATAAGTTGTGAAGCTGTATCTATGCAATCTCTCAGCAATCGTGGTTCCTTAGCAACTGCCCTGAACATTCAAACACCTATAAGCTTTTTATTAATTTCTTGGCTTTCTTATATAAATCTATATCAAAATCTTTTAAATTTTGAATACATTCTGCTCTACATTGAAAACCCTCGAGTAAAGGAATTACCCTAGCCACAACTCTCACTACTTCACCTTGAGAGACATTTGGTTTCTCATCAAAAAGAATTTCAGTTTTCCCAGATCCGTCATCTAAGACAATAGAGTTCTCGTTAACGTTAATAACAGTTCCTATTAACCTAACCCTAACATCACTTTCAGGAATTATTTCAGAAATTCTCTTTTCTTTTGCGGGTAGCCTTCTTATCCTCTTTTCTTCAATCATACTAAATTCTTATCATCTTAGAAATAAATACTTTAAAAAGAAACATAATAAAATATATGGTTTTAGAATCTCTTTTTCCTGCTAAAAAAGTTTTAAAAAACCCTATTGATATGTTCATTTTTTCCTTTATAATTTCATTCGTTTCAATTTTTCTTGCAAATTTAATTTTCCCTGGGAGTGGGATAGGAAAAATAATAACACTTTTTATAACAGTTGCAATGACACCCGTAATCTATACTATTTTTAAGAAAGAAGAGGAAGAGGAAAGAAAAGAAGCTGAGCATAAAATTCATTTAACTTTTTGGGAAAGAAGAAAAGATGTAATATGGCTTTTCACTTTATTTTTTCTTGGAAATTTTGCAGCCGTGTTTTTATTTTCTCTTTCATTTCCAGAAAGTTATGTTTCAACTATATTCAGCGATCAACTTTCAGAAATTGAAAGAATAACTTCAATTTCAGGAGCAGCGATATATTCTGACTTGTTAACAGTTATAGTGAAAAATAATTTGAGAGTAATGTTTCTCTCTTTTATTCTTTCCTTCATTATAGGAACTGGAGCTATAATCATTTTAAGCTGGAATGCTTCTATTCTTGCCCTTTACTTGGCATCATTTTTGAAAAAAGGTTTGATAAGTGAGTTTTTAGTAAGAACAGTAGGGCTCATACCTCATGCTCCTATAGAAATTTTTGCCTACTTTTTAGCAGGAATAGCAGGAGGAATACTTTCAGTTGGTATGATAAGAGAAAAATTTTTCAGCAAAGAATTCTTCCTTGTTTTTAAAGATTCTGTTATGATGTTGCTAATAGCAGTTTTATCGATTTTAGTAGGAGCATTTATTGAAGTTTTTCTTTAATTAATATGGGCTCGTCGTCTAGTTTGGCCTAGGACCCGAGCTTACAAGGGCTTAACGGGAGCTCGAGACGCCAGTTCGAATCTGGCCGAGCCCATCACAATTTTCTAGCAAAAGTTAGAAATCCTGTGTGAGCAAGCATATGAGTTTTCGGTCTTGTTAAATTGCCTATACTTTGCCATTCTCTTTGGAAATTTTCTAAAATTCTAATATCAGAAAATTTGTATTTTTTGAGTTCATTAATGACGCTTTTCACTTCTTCTATATGCATAGAATATATTGCTATCCATCCACCTGGTTTTAAAGCTTTGAAAGCATGCTTTATTACTTTCTCTGGATTTTTCATATCTAAAGTTACCATATCAACGTTCTTTTCTTTTATCCCTTTTTTTATGTCTTTATTTTTTAAGAAAACGTTTTTAAAACCAAAAAGCTTGACATTCTTTTTAGCAATTTCATAAAAATCTTTCCTCTTTTCATAAGAGTAAACTTTACATCCTATGTTAGCCAAAAAAAGTGCTAAAAATCCTGAGCCAGTACCTGCATCAACAACTTTCCAACCAGGTGAACATCCTGTTATTGAAATTATAAGAGAAGCGTCTTTTGGTAAAACAACTTGAGGGCCTCTTTTTGCTTTTTTTAGAAGATCTATTATTGTTGGTTTAACAACAGTAAATTTCTCTTTACCAATTTTAATTTTTGTTCCATATTTTTTTCCAACTAATTTTCTTAAGTCCACTTTTCCAAATTCACAAGAGAAGAGATGAGGTTTAACTAAAAAGCTCTTTTTTTCTCCAAGAAGCAAAATAAAATCTTCCTTAGAAATTTTCATAAACGCATACCCTTTAGCATCAATATTATGAAAAGAAAGACTATTATGGAAAGAAATATACTTAAGTAAAGCATTTCTTTACTGCTTGCCCATCCTATTGGTATAGGGCCTATGAAGAAAATAGCACTACCTTCAACTTTACTTTTTGATGCTCCAGTAAAAAGACCAAGGAAAATTAAAAAGAAGCCTATAAGCATTATTATAATACCCAACAATGTTAGAGTACTACTATCCATGATTTTAGTTTATTAGCTTCTACATTTAAAACTTTCGAAATTAATAAATTTGGCTTAGACGCATATAATTATGATGGAACTGCTATTATTGCTTATAGCTATAATTGGTAGTTTGAGTGCAGGCCTTTATGATTTGAAAACTTCTAATGTTCCAGATAAAGTTTGCATCACTATGATAATTTCTGGAATAGCTATTCACACTATTAATGGTTTTCTCAATAACGATTTCACTATGTTATTTCAGTCTTTGTTTTTCGGCTTTCTGTTTGCTCTTTTTAGTTTAGGAATGTACTTAGTTGGTTGGTGGGGTGGAGGAGATGGTGAATTGTTAACCTCAATAGGAGTTTTACTTCCAAACCTTTCGATAGCTAAAACTTATTTTCCTTTTGCTATAAGCTTTTTTGTGAATAGCTTTCTAATAGGTGCAATTTATTCTATAATTTATTCTTTAATTCTTGCCTATAAAAATCCTAAAATAAGCAAAACTTTTTTCAAAAGTATAAAAGGGAGTTCTAGTACAATTCTTCTTTCTTTCACTCTTCCAATTTTAGTCTTTTTCATCACTTCACAATACTTTTTATCATTTCTATTCTTTTTAATACCCCTTTTATTTCTTCTTGAAAAATTTTCAAAAGCAGTTGAAAAAGGATTTTATAAAAGAATTCCAACAAAAGAATTGAAAGTTGATGATATGATAGGTGAAGACATACCAAAATTGGGTTTATCAAAAAGGTTCATAAGAGGTCTAAAGAAAGAAGAAGTAGAAAAAATTAAGAAAATTAGAAAATATGTGATAATAAGAGAAGGGATAAGATATGGAATAGTTTTTCCTATTACTTTGTTAATAACATTATTCTTTGGTGATCTCTTCCTTTTCTTCTTTTGATTTCTTATATTCTTCCACCATTTCTTTTGCAGCTTCTTCATAACTTACTTTTGGTTCAAATCCTAACTCTTTTTTAGCTTTACTTATATCAAAGGTCCTGTTACTTGTCATTTTGTCTATATACTCTGGAATTAATTCTGGCCTCACCCCTCTAATTTTTTTCTTTATCATAGAGGAGTAAGCTGTTAACTTGGCAAACCAAATTGGAATGTGTTTTTTTGGTGGTTCAACACCCAAATACTTACATAAGAGCTCTATGCACTCTTTAAGAGTTTTCACTTCTTTCCCAGCAACTAAGTACACTTCCCCTGGTTTTCCTCTTTCTTTAGCAAGAAGAAGAGCTTGTACTAAGTCGCTCACATGAATCCAATGGATGAAATTTTTCCCACTGCCTATAATAGGAAGTTCATTTTTTTCTAACTTTGAAATTATGAAGTAATAACCTTCCTTAAAACCTTTTCCAAAAACATCAGTTGATCTTATTATTATTCCATTATTCTTTTTAACAAGTTTTTCAGCTTGGTACTTAGTCCAACCATAATAATTTGAAGGCTTACAAGGGGTTTCTTCATTTACTGGTATTTCCTTAAATTTTTTTCCCATTACAGCAGTTGAACTTAAATAAATGAATTTTTTACCTTTACTAACTTCTAGGAGATTTTTCGTTCCTAAAACATTTACTTTAAACATCAATTCTTTTGGTGCAAGGTAATCTACTACAGCAGCAAGATGATAAATTGTATCAACATCTTTAACAGCCTTTTCTAAAGAAGTCTTATCTAAAAGATCACCATAAGAAATTTTCACATTTTCATAATTTATCATTCTTTTCCTTATAAGGACTTTAACTTCTTCTCTTTCTTTTAACAAAGCATCAACTAAATGTCTACCTATTCTTCCAGTAGCACCTGTTACAAGTATGATTCTCTCACCTCACTATTCTACAGCTACAAGGTAACTTTGAAGCCGCTCTTTTTAAAGCTGTTCTTGCAATTTCTTCAAAATTTTCTGGAACTTTCACCATTAATATTTTTTGTCCCTTTTTAACTCTTGCAGCTTGGCCAATAGGCTTTCCAAAGCTTTTTCTCATACCTTCTGAAAACCTGTCAGCACCAGCACCAGTTGCCATAGGATTTTCTCTTAGTACATGGTGAGGGTAAACTAGCACTTTTAAGAAGAAATTTCTTTCTCCAATGCCTTTTGTTAAATATTTTGTCGCAGCAACTCTTGCAGCTTCTAAAGCATTAGATCTTATTTGAACATTATTTTTACTTTCTAAATAAAATTTAAGAGGATAATCTTTATCTTCTCCAACTTCAAATTGATGTATCCTAGATGAAGGTACACCTTTCACATAACTCTTTTTTGGCCTTCTTATTGAAATTCTTGTGTAAGGCTTTCCTTTAATTCTATGATAACATCTCCCTGGCCTTAATGCCATAAACATCACACAAAAAGATTAGTTTTAGAATTTATAAATCTATTTTTCTTTCTTTTCAGCATATCTCTTTACTATTTTCTTTACTTCTTCTACACTTTCCCACGAATTCTTTATTCCGCATGTATTACCAACACCAATTAATAAGATCTTTTCATTTTTCTTTGCTCTTTTTATAGCTTTCTTTATTGCTTCTACTGCTTTAGGTAAAGAGTTGAAGACCTCTTTACTCATTGGCATTAAAGCTTCTTCATCTGACATTTTTATTGCAATAGCATCTAATGGAATCTTCTTTTTCACAGCAATCTCTTCTATTTCATATCTGTCAACACCAACCCCACCCATAGCAACACCTACACCTTCTGCAACACTTCCTGTTTTTTCGCCTTCAAGCTTTACTTTTGCATCAACAGTAATTATCCTATTTATTTTATTCTTTTTCAAGAACTTTGTTAAAAACTTTCCTGGATAACCTGTAGAGGCACCAGGCCCATCAGCTTTGGCTACCCAAATCTTTCTTCCATCTATTGAAACTTGAGATACTACAAACTCTTCCTCTTCAAACTTTTTAACTTTTCCCTTAAGAAAACTTGCTGCAACTAGAGATCCTATACCGTCTCCTACTGGAATACCATCTGTGAAAGCTTCTGTTGCTTTTTGAGAAGCTTTCGCCATCCTTGCTATTAAAGGTATTTGCATTTGAAGAACAACAGCCAACTGAAATAGTTTATATTTTTTTATTAATTCCAAATAATGTCTTACTATCTTAGCTATTTGATAAGTTGTTATTGCTCCCCCTAAAGCATTTTTTATATTTTTTTGTCTTTCTTTACTCGCTTGTGGAATGATTTGTTTTACAAAATATTTGAACCTTTCATCAGAGTTCCTTATGACATGGTCTAGCTTTTTCATAACTCCAAAAGGGTCAGTATCAACTGGTGTTATGATAAAGAACTCCATAAAATTTTTAACAGCTTCTCTTATCTTTTTTGAGCCTTTTTTTGAAATAGATTTTATAATATAATTCATTGATCTTTCAGCTATACCTTCTAGCTCTACTGCTTCTCTTTCTAACTTTAATATAGCTTGCTGTACCATTAGTCTAGGTCCAAATAAAACGAAAATTATCAAAAATAAAAACCATACTATTGTTGATATCAAGTCATTACCAAATTGCGCTAACATAGTGACACTTAGTTTATTTGGATTTCATTTCTTTAAATATTTAACTGATTGAAACAAAAAAACCTACAATGAGGGGTATAGTTAGGTTATCATCAATTTTTGGTAACATCTCAACTAGAGTAGCTATAATAGCTACCAGGACAGCATTTAAAGGTAAAGTGAAAAAGGAGAGAATTACTAAAGCTACTATTAAAAATGCAAAACTACCTTCCCACGTCTTTTTCTTGTTAATTGGAAGTTTATGTTTTCCAAAATAATAACCAACCAAAGTTGAAATAGAATCAGCTAATGCTAAAACAGCTATTGCTGCTATAGAGGCATAAGGCTTGAAAATGAGAACAGATAAAAAACTTCCCAATAAAAATGTTATAGCACCTTTAAAAGGTAATTCATATGGCCTTTCATAACTTTTTATCTCATTTTCAACAATACTTTCAATTTCTTCTAAAGGCCTTGAAATTCTGAAAAGATGCTTTCTTTTTCTATATTCTGCAAAAATGAACAAAAAAACTAAAGAGAAAAATAATAAAAGAGAAGCTATCCATTTTCCAAAAATTTGTATTAACAAAATTATAAAAACACCTAAAGCATGTACGCATTGTCTTTTAACCTCTAGCATTTTTTCACTTCTTTTTCCTGAAAGGCCAAGCTAATATTCTGAAAAATTGAACAATAAAATGAAAGAATTCATAAACAAAAAATATACCCAAACCTATAACAGCGAAAGTTATCCCATTCTCTATATTTCCTTGAAGAGGCAAACCAAGGTATTGAGCAACCCAAGGAAATACAAATGCAGCTACTACAATAATTGAAGCTCTAACTAAGAATTTGAAGAGTTTGTATATAAGAAATACTATAACTACGAATGCTATGAAAATTAAAATAGTTTCAGTAGTTATTTCAATAACCATATAAAATAGTTAAAAATCAAAATTTAAATCTTAAGCGCTTTTAGAAGTCTTGTGATGAAACTCTCTTTCTTTTCTTCACCAAGCAAGTATCTTGCTAGTTTCTCTATTTCTTTGCTCGCAGGTGACCTTGGCCTATACACTACAACAGGTTTTTTAACAGCTAAACTCTTTCTAACATTGTTGTCATATGGTATCATAGCTATTACAGGTAATTCTGTTAAAATTTCTACTTCCCTTTTTGTAAGTTCATAGCCTTTCTTTCTGACCATATTTAAAACAACACCAATAGGTTTTTTATCTATTTCTTCTATTATTTCCTTACACCTTATAACATCAGAAGTGGCTACTAAGTTAGGGTTAGTTACAAATAATATTTCTTCACTAGCGTGAATAGTTGCATAAGTTTCTCTTCCAAGGCCAGGAGAAGAATCAAGGATAACTATATCAACTTTTCCATCCAACTTTTTCACATATTCTCTCAACTTAGCTATATCAACACCAACAAGCTCTCTCAAATGGATTGACGAAGGAATGACTTTCATACCACTAGGATGATCATACATAGCTTCCGCTATATTTTTACCATTTCTCAACACAATATTCAAAGTAATTGGACAATAGTACATTCCTAAAGAAACGCTTAAGTGAGATGTGGTTATGTTACAATCTATTATAACTACATCCTTTTTGAATTTCTTCGCCAATATGGCACCAAGGTTTGCTACAACTGTTGTTTTGCCTACACCTCCTTTCCCAGAAATGACACCTATAAACCTCGTGTCTTTTTCCATTGAATCATCTAATAAATCTTATTCTTTTTCTCCCTTTATTTCTTTTCCCTTTAATTTTCTTTCTAACAAAGAAATTTTTTCTTCATATTTTGATTTTAATTCTTCATAACTTTCTTTTGATAATAAACCTTCTTTGAATTCTTCTTCAATTAAAGAGCATGCTTCTCTTAACTCTTCTAATTCTTTGTTAATCTTACCTTTCTTGTCTTTTTCTACTATCATTTCCTTCAAGTTAACTTCAGGAAGTATTTTTTGAGGTGTTTTCCTTTTTAAAAAGTTGTATATTAAGAGCATAATAAGAATTGTTAAGAGGATTAAAATTATAAGCCATTCAACAGGAATTAACATTGGTGGAGGTTTAATAGGTGGTGCAACAGATATCTCATATTCTATCTCTTTTGTCAAATCTTCAACATCCCTTATTAATTCTATAGCTTTATCGTATCCTTTTCTGTAAACATAACCTTCTGCTGAGTTCAACTTTCCTCTAGCTTCATCTATCATATCTCTTATTAAACTAACATCTTTTCCTTCCCTTTCAGCTTTTCTCATTTTTTCTTCAAGCCTGTCTATTTTTTCTCTTAGTGTTTGTATTTGATAAAGAAGAAGTTCTGCTCTAGAAGAAAATACTCTTACAATAAAACTTTTCCTATCACTTGCTTCATCACTTTTGGCATTTACATAAAAAGAGTAAACCCCCGCTTCAGCACTCATAGGGACAGAAAGTTTAGCAAAAAATTCAACTGTCTCATTAGGAGCTAAAACTTCTGTTTTATTTGTTTCAATTTTAAACCATTCTGGATGTTCACCTTCAATGCTAACATAAACGTTATGTAAATCTTTTTCTCCAGTGTTTTTTATTAAAAAGCTAGTATATTTTATCCATCCTTTTTCAACCAAAATTTCTTCTGAATAATTAGTGATCTCTATTCTTGCTATAGGTAATTTTGGAGGTGGTGGGAGAGGTGCAAAACCTGTTGGTGGTGCGGGTGGAGCTGGTGGTGCTGCCGAAACAACACTAAATGTAGCAGCTTTTTGAATAGGAGGTTGAACGTAGCTATAAGTAACTTTTACATTTAAATAGTAAAGTCCTGTAGGTTGTTGAGAAAAGATTGGAACTTCCCTTTCTAAAGTTTTATTTTCTAAAGAGGCAACGTAAACAGCTTCAGAAGCATTGTACCACACTTTTCCGTCAGAAACCCAATACTCTAAATGAACATCTTGGTCAACTTCCCCTTTATTTTCTATAACTATTTGAAATGGTAAGTTTTCACCTGGAGAAACTTCTGTTTCTAATAAGTTTATTCTAACATCATAAGGACCTCCAGAAGCGACCCTAAACGGCTTTATGTCTTTCGTTACAAAACCAGCTTTCACAACTTCAACTTCCGCTCTGTAGTCACCAGTAGCTGTTGTTACAGGCATAGCATACTTATAAAGATATATACCTTCTGATTCCCTTGTTGTGTTGCTTTTAGTTACTTTAAAGTAAATGTTATCTGCTGGATCATAAACTGTAAGATTAAAATCATCAGGATCTGTGGGATTTCCTTGAATAGTATAAACTCTTATAGAAAATCTCATTATATTGTCAGGATACCATACTACTGCTGTTTCCACTTCTGTAAATATACCCTCTTTAGCTTCAGCTGTATGAACAGTAAAATTAGAAGATGAATTTTCTTGTGATGTAGAAAGTGCTTGAGGGTCATAAAAAGAAGAGTAAGAATTTAAAGAATAATTTCCTAGTGCAGCATCTGAGGAAATTGTAAATTGAGGTAACGGTTCAATTAGACCTTTAGAGTTTGTAGAATACGAACCTCTAAAAATTTCTAGATTTTGGGGATTTTTTATAGATAAAATCACAGAAACATTTTCTAAACTTACGTTATTAGAATCTTTAACTTTATAATAAATTGTTCCAGTATCACCCTGATAATAATTTGAAGATAAAGTCTCAAGTATAATTACTAACTTAGCATAAACTTTAAAACTATCAGTAGCATTTCCTATGTTACCATTGTTATCCATGGAATAAACGGTAACATTGTAAATTCCTCTTAAAGATGTGTTACCCCAACTATTATTGTAATTTATCGTCCATACATTACTTTCAATTTGGGTCATATTATTACTGTCTACTATTCCGTTTGGCCTTGTAATATTCACTTTTACCCATTGAATGCCACTTCCAGATTGGTCTAGTACAGTTGCATTTATTTGAGTACCTCCAAGTTGTTCAAATTCTAAAGGTGTGATATTTATTGTTATTCTAGGTGGGCCAGGTAATAATTCAAATCTTTTTATCCAAAGAGTTTCATTAGAATTATAATTAACTTTTGAAGAATTCATCTTAATACTATAATTTCCAGTAGGTTTTGCAAAAGAGTTCCAAGAACAATTATAATAACCGGAACCTTCATCGTTTACACTACAATAATATTCAGTAGTATTAACTATAACAGAAAAATTTACACTTGCATCACTTATTAAAACCGAACACTCATCAGTAAGATTTCCCCTAATGATAACGGTATCACCCTGATGATAAATTGAACCATTTAATGGTAATTCCAAATTGTTTAAAAGTTGTCCTATAACATTTAAGGTGAATGTTTCAGAATCATTATTTTTATAACATGAACCACTATAATTTGCTTTCCAATTATGCAAACCTACTTCAACAGAACAGTTTGGATTGAAGTTAAATGTAGCGTTGCCATCACTTTCACTCGCATTACTACCTACAATATTCCATGTATTGAAATAATAAACCCAAAAGCTAACAGTCTCAGAAGAAACATATTGATTTCTATCTATATCTTTAATCCTTACTCCTAATTTAGCATAATAATTCCCGCTTCTATTTACTGTGCTTTCATTTCCTATAAGATATTCTAAAGTTATATCATCTTTTTCTATAGTTGGGCCAGAATTTTCAGTAGTATTTTTCAAACTATGATTACCGTCTCTGTACTCAAATTTATAGCTTCTCGTTATACCAACATCTGAACAAGAGAATGGTGATATTATCCAACTTAAAGTTCCTGGTGGGCTAATACTCTTTGTTTCATGCTTAGTCCACACGCCATTCTCATTTGTCCATAAAGTAACATTAACAACATCACCTTCAAAATCATACACATCAACACTATAAGTAAAGTTTTCTCCCCAACCTCCTAAGCTTGGAGAGACACTCATATTCCCAAGAGTAGGTTCCCTATTTGCAGTATAGTAAAACGTTGTTGAATTTGTTCCATTAGAATAACTAAATTTGTAAGCTGTAACGTTTACACTATAAACTCCAGCATCGTTCCAAGTTATCGTTAAGTTATCGCTATAATAACCTGAAGAGTTTGTTTGAATTGTATTAGAATAAGCTTGAGTACCATTTGGAAAGAAAATTTTTAAATCTACATTAGAAGCATTAACAGCAAGCCCATTTGCATCTTTAACTACACCAGAAATGACTATAGTTTCATTGTAATTGTAGGAGTTTTTATCAGTTTCAACTGTTATCGAAAGAGGTTGTAATTCAGGATCTCCTTGAAACACTGATAAAGGAGGTGTTGTATAATTAGCTGTTTGATAGAATTTTATCCATTCTACATAAGTTCCATAATCAGAACATTCAGGTGGTTTATAGGAGAGATCAGAAGTAAATCTTGAAGCTAACTTACTTCCTTGAAATAAAACAACTTCTGAGCCACCTGTACCATCTTTTTTTCTAACTTGAACTCCATCAACATATAAATAAGCCCAATCTGCTGAAGCTTCTGTACACCACTTCCAACTTACTTCCAAAGACTCTGCCCAACTTCTATTCCACTCATAACCAATCCCAGGAGAAGTTGTTTGATTTGACCAAACGTCCATGTCATCGGTATAGCCAGATTTCCAATACGGCTTTTCTGATATTATTTTTCCTTCTTCCTTAAGGCCATTTTCAATTATATCAAAGTATATCCAAAATGTTCTATTTGTGTTCGCTAATGTTGTCCCATTAGCAATCCAGCTTACATTACCTTTATCATAAGTTTCATTTTCAAAATCATGTGGAATTTCTATACCAGACTCTACAACTCTTATTGAGTTTTGATCAAAATTTCCAGAAACGTTCAACTCGCTTATAAGTTGAGTGAAATTTATATTCACTTTAACAGAAGCATTTTCCATATCAGAAGTGTAACTTATGTTAATTGGAATTCTCATGTGCCAAGATGAGTTCCACCAGTTTTCAGCATAACCCAAGCTAGGAAGAAGTAAAAAAATTGCAAAAAGAAGTATTACTTTCTTATCCACCATATAACCTTACCTCTAGAACCATATTTTGATTTTTCATATTTGTTTTGAAGTAGATTCATAGATTTTAATTTGTAACAATGAGAACTAGCTGTTACCCATGTTATCTTTAACTTTTTTGCAATTTGATATGTAGAGAGAGGTGCTTTAGAGTTTTTAAGTAAGGCTAAAATTTTTTTGTCTATAAAAGAAAGTTTCATGATATGTTAATATGTTAACATATACTTATGTATTTCTGTTTTCAATTTTTCCACTTCGCTATCAAAAATTCTTGCTACTTCTTCGTATCCATATCTTCTCCAATTTTCTCCTATTTCACTTAACAAACTTTCTACCAACTCTTCCATGCCTTTATTCCAAACATTATTTTCTTTCATCTCAATTATAATTTTGTCTAATTGAGAAATGAGAGAAGAAATCTCTTCTGGTTTTTGTGTTCTTGTTAATATATTCAGAATCTCAAAAAATTTTATCCTATATTCTTGAGAGCTCAGATTTTTCTCCAATTCGCTTAATTTTTCATTCAATCCTCTGAATTTTTCTAATATACCCCTTGTCATTTCAACTTGAGCTTTTAACGGAGCTGATAATTCTCCTTCTCTAAATTCATTAAATTCTTCAACAAGCTTTTGTATTCTATCCATAAGAGTTTTTATCATTTCACTTTGTTCTTCTATCCTTTTTTCAAGATCAATGACTTTAGCTTCTGTTGTTTTAACACTTATACCTAAATTTTCTACTATAGAAGGAATATCTTTTAGAAGAGGTTTCTCTTTTGCTTTTAACTTTTTGAGTTCTTTTTCTATTTTATTCAAAACAGCTTTATTTTTTTCTTTTATTTCTTCGTAAGCTTTTTGAGTTATCAATGCTTTCCTATATTGCTCTTCTACGTTATTAAGTAACTTTAGTATTTTTTCTTTCTTATTTTCTAAACTTTTAGTTTTAGCAACAATATCAGCTGGTGGTATTCTTAACACATCTTCAATACTTTTTATTCTTTCATCAATTTTTTTCTTGTTTGAAGAAATAAGCTCATCAACTTTTTTCTTAAAGTCCTCTACATCCTCTTTTGAAGAAAGGCCAGAAATTTTTATGTTTATTTCATCAACTGTCTTCATTATTTCTTTTGTTAATTCATCTAAACTTTCTACTTTAGCTTTAAATTTTTTGAATTCTTTCAATCTGTTCTCTATTTCTACGTAAAACCTTTCAGCTTTTCCTGCTAACCTATCCATTTCAGCTTTTGTTTCTTTTCCTTTTGAAACCATATCTTCAATTTTTTCTAACATTTTCTGTAAATTTTCTACGCTTTTAATGTTTTCAACTATATTTCTAACCTTATTCAAATTTTTTATTATATCTTTGTTCATTGCCTCAAGTTTTTCAATTTTCAACTCGAGTTTCTCAATTTCTTCTCTTCTCTTTTCCATTTCTTTTTTTATTTTTTGAGGTCTTATGTCAGAAACCATTTCATCTAATAATCTAACTTTTGATTCTATCTCTTTAACTAAACTCTCTCTTTGAAAAATGAGAGATCTTAACTCACCTATCTTTTCTGCAAGTTCTCTTATTCTTTCATCAGCCTGAAATTTTACTTCCCTTAAAGCTTTAACTTCAGCAGCAAGTTTCTCTACATTCATTACAACATTTCTTAAATCTATCTTTTCCTCAACTTTTATTACTGGTTCTTCCTCTTCTCTCGGAGGTTCTTTAATTACTCCTTCTTCCTTTAATATTTCCTCCACCGTTTTTTTCTTTTTTCCATTCATTCTATCTCCTTCTCTTTCTCAAACTTTCTATTCTTGTTTTTACTGACTCTAAGTAAGTTTCGGCCATCCTAAATTGTCCTATCATAACTTTATCTTTTGCTAACTTAAGTTCAAGCTCTATATCATAAGTATCTATCTTCTTTTTCTTTAAAGCTTCCACTTTCTTTTCTAATTCTTCTATTTCTTTACTATAATCTTCATATAATTTCAATTCTTTTTCTGTTAATCTGAAAGTATCATGAAGCAATGGCCTAAACTTAACAAACCATGGCTTACCATCATTGTATTCTGGATTCTGAATCATACCAGTACCTATTTCGAGTTTTGGTATTGCAGAGCTATACTCCCACCCATACTTTGTTTTTATTCTATTAATATCTCCTGAATACTTCGTTCTCATTTGAGCTTCTGTTGCTATTACAGCTCTTATCGCACCCCTGAAATCTAAAAGTACTTGGGATATCATCACTAAACCAATACCCCACTTTCTGAATTCTCTGCATGCTCTTTCTATAGCAAGATAACCTCCTCCCTCTAAAGTTGCACCTCTTCTTTTAGCATATTTAGGCAAAAGTCTGTGGACTTCGTCATAAACTATTAACAACTTTAACTTTCTTGATTCTTCCCATGGTATAGTAAACATGTAATCTATAGTTTTCCTAACAAAGTAGTCTAGCTGATCTGGTGTTAGCTTATTTAAAACAAATATCGTTATTTCACCCTCTTTAATCAACTTTTCAACTTCAACTTTAAGGAATGGATCTTTAACTTGAATTATCCTTCCTTTGAATGATCTTGCTTCCTCTGGCCTCATTCCAAACTTAGGATAAAGTTTAAGCATATCTTTATCTCTACAAGATCTTATAAAGCCTGTCCATTGAGCAGTAGGATCAAAAACTATGACAGGAATACCTTTCTTTAAGCATTCTTCTGCTATTACCATACCTGCAACAGTCTTTCCAGAACCAGTTCCTCCTGCTATGATCATATGAGTAGTTAACTTATTTTCATCGAAGTATGCTTTAACATTAGCCTCAGCAACTTTTCCAATGTATATACCTTTTCTAGGTAACTTCTTTATATCAACTGGCCTTACATATCTTGCTCTAACTCTTCTTTCTGCTTTCCATTTCTCGTAAGCTTTCCAACCAAGATAAAAGCTAGGTATAGCTACGAACAAAATAACATAAGTTACCCAATTGGTAAATATTTGCCATAATAAAATGAATAACCAGAATGGTTTAACAACTTTGAATGAAGTTACGGAAGAAGCGCTTCTGTTATCGTACCTAGCAAAAGCTTCTATGCTATAAACTCCTTCTTCTGTGTCTTTTGGTATTAAAATACTTCTAAGGAATGACATGCTAGTTTCAACCGCAATAGTTTCTTTACTTGTTGCAATTATCTCATCCGTTATAATAGATTTTATAGTATAGTTAATAAAAACATCCACTCTCTTAGTTAACCCTAGATTATAAAGAGTTACTTTGAATCTAAATGCTTGCCCAGGATTAACTTCTTTGGTTATAGCATCCACTTTTATATCAAGTAATTTCTCTCTTTCATACTCAACTCTTAAAATAACTGATATTTTTTGGGTAGTATCTCCAGATTTTACTATGATATTACCATTGTATATTCCTGGTGTTGTTTCTGGAGTTGTGTAAAACTTTATTCTAGCATAAGCAGTTTCTTTTGGTTTTATCTTTAAAGAAGTTTTTTCAAACATAACAAATGGCCATATGCTTCCTTCAACAGAAAGTTCAACATCAGCCTCTGTTTTTTTATTGTTAGTTATACCAATAGAAGCTACTTGATGTTCACCAGGATGAAGTGATATTTCTAATAAGTTTGTCGAAAGCATTATAGGTGGTAAAACTTCTTCTTTTGTAGGTGGTACTGAAATTCCTCCACCTCCTGTAACAGCACCTCCGGTTGGTGCAGAAGGTTGCGTAACTTTACAATCAGTTGGACAAATGGCATTAGACTCTCCATATTCAGATTCGCAAACTCCATTTCCGCAAATGAATTCTGCAACAGCATATGCAGATAAGCTCGTTGTGCTTACTGTTACTGTTTTTGAGAAAATGTTAACAGTTGAAGTTATTCTATCCCAAGTAGAGTTGCATGTTCTTGTTGAGTAAGACCATTGAGAACATTTGTAAGCTCCTATAGCACTTTCTGAAACATAAGAAGTCCCACTATAATTAAGTACAAGCTCTGCACTAGTATAATTCAAAATAGTTTCAATAAACATTCCTTTTGAAGCTCTTGAACCTGAAGCACCTATTAAGGTTGTTGGTATATTGTCTAGTAAAGTTGAATTTACAGTATCAGAAGTTATACTAACATTTCTAAGAGTTATTGTATTATCATATGCCTTTATAATGAAATCATATTTTCTTTTATGTAATTTATAAGCATATTTTCCACTAGCATTTGTTGTAAAATTAGCAAGTTTCTGAGTTGTATTTACTCTATAAAGGTTGAACTCTGCTGAAATAGGAGTTCCATCAGGTTCAACTAAAGTTCCATTAAACCATACTGGTAAGTAAACTTCGAACCATCCTGTTGTAGAATTCCAATTTCCTACTGTATCGTTCGAATATATAACTAAATCATAATCTCCAATATCGGTTAGATTAGTAAAGTTATACTGCCAAGTAGTCTCTGAAATGTTCACCATGGTATAGTTAGCTTTTGTAGTATTAGGATAACTAACTTCTAATATAACTTTACTAACTTCAACATTATCCGAAGCGTTAACCTCAACTGTTACATTATTAAATGGTTCAACAGAAGGTGCAGAAACATTCATTTGAGGTGGAGTAACATCAGGATAATAAATAGCATTTATTTCTGAATCAGAAGCTAAAGCATTGTAAGTTGTGTAATTTGCTATAACTTTTAACGTGTAATAACTAGCATCTACAATGGAAGGTGCAGTACAATTTATTAACCAGTATTGAAGAGAAGAGTTAAACTCATAATTGCTTAAAGGACAATCCGTATCATTGAATTTTACTTCAAATGTTATATTCTCGCCTAAGATTTCAGCTCCATAAGTAACATTTGCTCTTACTTCAACTGTCTCTCCTGCAGTAACGTTTACAGGATTCGTTTGATTTGGTGAGATTATCTTAGTAGAAAGTTTTATCACTCTTATTGATGCTGATGTATTTAAAGGATAATCAGGATCTGCGGTTGAATTTGAAATTGAAATGTTAACATAATAAATCTCTTCTGCCGCAGCTATATCACTTGGAGAAGAATAACTAACTTTTATATAGTCAGAAGACTGTTTTTCTACTGTTAGAGAAGAAACATTAGTAGTTATGTAACTAGTTCCATTACCTGATGTTGTAATATTGAACGTAAGAGGTACGTTTCCATTATTATTTACTGTTATTATGCCAATATCTCCTGTTGAATTCAAACCAACTGTTAATTGTGCAAAGCTTTCTGGACTTCTGCTCCAGCTTTTATTTTCAGGAACTGTTATAGTTAGTTGTGTTGTATCTGAAGTTTGTTCTCCTGAAGCATTTAAAATAAGCGAATAATCACCAGGAGGATAACCTAAAGGTGCTGTTGATGTTACTGTAATGTTAGAACTGTTTAAAGGTTCTAAAGATGCTATAGAACTTGGGCTAAATGTTATGCTTAATTCTGAACAATTTCCAGATTGACAAATCATAGCTATATTTTGAACAGCATCATTTCCAGTTGAGTTTAATGTAAAGTTAGTTTGATTTGAGCTTCCTTGTTTTACTATCATACTTATTGAAGATTCAACTATATCTAGAACAGGATTAGAAGCTACTGTCACTGTAATTGGTGTTGTAGTTGTGGAAAAGCTATTTTCAGGGTTTGTCCAATTGACTCTTGCATTCAAAGAGTAACTTCCAGGTGAGGTACCTGAAGGAATACTTATGGTTGAAACGGTCGAAACTGTAGTTTTTTCACTTAAATTTCCATAATCTATTACATTTGGGCTAGCACTCCACCCTGATGGTAGTTCAAAGCTTCTATTCGTCCAATATGCAGTTGCATTTCCAGTGTTGTTTAGAGTTATATTAATACCAAATGAGCCTCCATTATCTTGAGTTATATTGTAAATTGTTACACTTGAAACATTTGAAGTTATTTCAACGTTTGTAGTTCCTATAGAAGTAAAACTCATTAAACTTGTGTAATTGAGGCCATTTGGGTTGGTAGCAGTATCGTTAGCATAAATTCTTACATAGTAAGTTCCTGCTTGAGTGGGAGTGTAAGTGTCGGAAAGGTCATAACTACTTACTCCACTCAAATCATGCCATATTATTTCTTGTGTACCATTTGGCCAAGTGATATTTACCCAAACCATGTCAATCTCAATATTATCAACTATGTCCGCTGAAATTGTTACAGTTTCATAATTTTGGTCCACTGTGCTTGGAGATACAGAAGGATTGTTTATTTGTGGTGGTGTATCAGTTACAGTCATATTAATGTAACTATCTATGCTTTGAGGATTTGCCGAATTGTTAGTGAAAGTAACTTTGAGAGTATAAATACCTCCTGGAGTTGTGGTAGCATCATAATTAAAAGTAACATTAGTATGAGAAACTTTTTCAACGAAAACTGAAGAAGGATAGGAAATTATTGGCTCATTTCCAGGATTAGAAGAATAGGACCAAACGTGAGTCACAGACCAAGTCCTATTAACATTTCCTGAATTGTTTAAAGTTAAATTAAATGCTCCCGTTGTTTGCACAGGTATTGTTATATCCATATGTTGAGGAGTTACATTCCAACTTTTGTCTTCTGGAACTGTCACATTTAAAATTAAACTATCCCAGCATTCGTGAAGTGGGGTACAATTACACCCTAATGCTCCAAAGGAACCTGTAGCGTTTGCCGTCATATTAGTCCAATATACTCCTGGATCTTGTCCTGGAGGAACAGAAATATTAACTTCAACAAACTTTGTTGAAGTTTTTGAAATATCCCAAGGCATGGTACCAGAAGTTATGTAACTTATCCAACTCTCTGGCATATTGCCTTGAGATGTATTCAAGTAAACATCAACTAAAAGTGTATTACCCCAAGGATAAATTGTGAAATTTCCTATAACTTTTGATGTTCCGTGAGAAACACTGTCTTTAATTTCATCTTTATCTAATTTTAAAACAGTATTCTTTAAAATATTTACATCAGTATCGTTAGTAGTATAACCTACAGAGTAATCAGGATTTTGCCAAGTTGCATTAATTATTAATTGAGGAGTTGTTCCTGCTGCTGCATCTCTTGTAACATTAATGCTAAAAGCTTTAGAACAAGTAGAGCTTGTTGTTAGATTTGGGCAAGATTCAAATGTTGAGTTTGAATAAAGTCCGCCTGCAGGTAAATTACCTATACTTGAGGTTAAAGTTATATTTACGAATCTCATGGTTCCTGAACCAGTATTGTTAAGTGTTATATTGATTATGAAAGAATGATTATTCTCCATTGTCAACTCTGAAGCTATAGTTGTTTGTGGGTCCTGCTTTACTAGACCTGTTGTAGTTCCTATAACTGTGAAATTGCTTTCAGTCGAGTTAACATTATTTGAAGTATCGTTAACGTAAACGGTAATGTTGTGCAAACCACCTTTTGTTGGTGTGTAAATCAAATAGTAAGTATTTCCAGAAAGTTGTGTCATTTCCCAATTTTGATCATAATATGGGCTCTTTATATTGGCCCAGACTTTGCTTATGCCAATGTTATCACTAACATCTACTGTTATATTTATAGATTCATAATTCGCTTCTAAGGAAGTTGTGTTTAGAGTTAAATTCTCTATATTTGGATAAACGTTATCTTCAACAAATATTTTCACTTTAGTGAAGTTTTGAGTAGGTGTTGCACTTGAATTTGAAATAGAAATATTCGCCTCATAATAACCAGGCTGTTGATTCAAAGGTATAGAATAGTTAATCATAACGTTATCTGAAGTATAATTCGGAATTAACAAAGTTGTTGGGAAAATTGTTATTAAACTACTTCCATTGTATCCTGCAACTTTAGTTATGCTAAACGTTATGTTAACGTTTCCTATGTTATTAATAGTTATATTATCAAAGAAGCCACTTTCTCCTGTATTAACAGTTTTGCTTAAGACAGCCTGAGTTCTATTCCAACTCCAATCTTCTGGAACGTTAACAGTTATATTCACATATTTGTAACAATTTTCTATTGGTGAACAAGTTGAATTGGTTGCATTTATAACATATCTAGCTACGTAATTTCCTGGGCCCATTCCAGCTGGAATAGTTACATTCAACAAGAAAAGCTTATTTACAGTAGGTTCTATGCTTGGGAAATAGTTTATATAAGTTCCACTGAAAAATTCAACAAATTCTGAAGAAAGGTTTCCGCTAGTTTTGTTAAAGTAAACTTCTTCAAGCTTGTAATTACCTGTTGAGTTCACATATAAACTATCTATTTGTTCTTCATTCCCATGCTCCACTGTTCCTGAAAGTTCAGTTTTACTTACATTCAACACTGGATTTCTAGTTATGTTAACGACAGTCTGATTTTGAGTTGTTAACATTTCCTCATCAGGATTGTACCAGCTGAAAGTTCCATTTAAAGTATAATTTCCTGGTGAAGTTCCTGCTGGTATAGAAACGTTAAAGTATTTTGTACAATTATCTCCTTTAGATATGTTACCACAAGGAGTAGTTCCTGCAGGCTCTACACTCCAACCAGTAGGAACGTAAAGCTTTAAGTAAGTGTTGTAGGCTGTCGTGTTTCCTATATTCTTGGCTGTTAAGCTAAGATTAACATTTGGTGCATAAGTTGTTGTCACATTTGGTATTATTATGTATTGCTTTTGCTCAATGTACGCTGTAGTTTGATTGTAAGCGATAAAAGTGCCAGTATAATTTGAATTCACATTTCCTGAAGTATCATTTGCAAATACTGTTACATTATGAGTTCCTCCTATTTCTGGTGTGTAATTCCCTTCATAATTGTTTCCATTTACATAAAACATTGTTACATTCACTTTAGTTGTGTTAGGTAAAGTTATTTCGGCCCAAACATGACTAACTTCTATATTATCTGTAACATTTGATCGGATTGTTATATTTTCTCCTGGACTATAAATGGACTTTATCTCTGCTATTGGTGGTACTGGAAGCAAAGTCATATCAGTTATGTTAGGAACTGTGACATCTTGTAAAGTTATGCTTGCTGTTGCTTCTCCAATACTTACATTATAAAATTGTGTTGAGTTATCAGTTATGTTACATTTCCAGTTGTAAGTACCTAAACTTTCTGAAGAAGTATCCCACTTCAAACTTGTATTTCCATTAACATCTGTTGAATTGCTTCCAAAGAATTCTCCATTCTTCCAAAAGTTGACATTGTAATTGGAAATAGGACTTGAGCTATTAGCATCTGTTACTCTACACACTAAAGTTAACACTTGAGTATGGTTATATGTCCCACTAGATGGAGAAATCCAACTTACATTAGACCAACCCCAAATTTCTATGTTACTTGTGTTTGAAATGGAATAATAATAAGTTTTGTTTGCAGTTGCATTCAAAAAGAAATTCCCTCTTTCATGATTTGCTGGTATAGTCCAGCTGACATTCACTCCAGTGTCAATATATTCTGTATTATTTAATGTCCAATTAACTGTTGGTCCTATTACATTTTGAGAACATTCGTCTCTCACAGTTGAATTTAACCATAAGCTATCTGTTTTATGCCAAATAGAATTATTCTGAGGTGAATTTATTACTATCCTTAAGAATCCTTTTAGGGTTGTCGAAGTATAGCTGTTATTAACATTAGGATCGTAAAATATTGAAGCATTAGATCCTATAGTTGAATTAACCGTGTGTAAACCAGCATAATCTCTTGATGGGTTTACACAGCTTGTACTCCAAGTCCAACTACAAGTTCCGTTTGAGTTTGTTGTTGAATTAGCAACGTTAATTCCATCAAGCCACCATCTACATTCGTAATCAGAAATCGGAGTGTTATTGTAGTGATCTGTTACATTAGCATAATAAGTTATACTATCTCCTCTATCATAAGTTGCATCTAGAGGAGAGTAAAGAGTAATGTTTGCTTTTGTCCATATCTCAAGCCCAGTTGTGATAAAGTTAGAATCATAATAATTCTTCTCAACAGAATAATTCAAAGTAAATTGACCAGTAGCATGATTTATTGGAACTTTCCAAGTTGAATTTTCACTATTGTTTAAGAATTCTCCGTCTAAATACCAATTTACAATGTCAGGAGTTACTGTATTACCATTTTCGTCTTTTGTTGTTGAATTTAATTGTATAGTTTCATTTCTGTAAAACTTTTCATTTAACGGATAAATTATACTAGGATAAAGCTTCCCTGTAACGTTAATGTTTATCGTTTGAGTTGCTGAATCAGCATAATTTTCTTTCGTAGCATTAATGTAAATAGTAACTTCTTGTGGTGTTAAAGTATCTGGAGGGTTATATTCATAAGAGCAATGGCCCGTTTGGTTTGTAATGCAATTTCCTAAGTAACTTGTAGAGTTATAGAAACTAACATTTGCATCTTGAATATCATTATATGCCTCGTCTCTTACATGAACTGTAATGTTAGTTTTATTTGGAGAGAAGGAATCATTTCTGTAAATAGAAGTATATTGAGTAATTATATTTTCAACATGTAAACCTGAAGATAAAGTGATTATTATTTCGTATTCTTTCACACTTACATTATAATACAAAGTTTCATTATCAGTAATGTTACATTTTATGTTGTAAGTTCCAGCAACTTCTGTTGTTGTATTCCAGGTATAATTTGTGTAGCCTGTCGAGTTAGTTAAGTTAGAATCTTTTAAGGTACCATTAATGTAAGTTTTAGCCAAATAACCGCTTATGGGTTGACTAGTGTTACTATCTAAAACTCTACAAGTAATGTTAACCATATCTCCAATTCCATAATTTGATTCATTTTGTGGTGAAGTAATAGTTACATTTATCCATCTCCATATTTCTATGTTCCTAGTAGCTGAGCTAGGATCGTAATACTCTTTTGTTGCTGTTGCGTTCAAAGTTTCTGGGCCAAGTATGTAATCGTAAGGTATTTTCCAAGTTGCATTGTTTGGAGATGTTGTTGTATTTAGTAAATCTTGAGTAGAATTATACCAATTAACAGTTGCTCCTGTAATTATATTGTTATTTTCATCTTTTATGGTAGAATTAAGCCAGAGCGTATCTCCTCTATGTACCTTAACATTTTCCAATGGACTTTCTATAGTAGTATATAGTATTCCTTTTACAGCAATGTAAGTTTCAACTGTGTTTGAAGGACTATAATATTGTTTACTCACATTAAACTTAATAGAGTAGTTTCCAGGAATTAAAGTATCAGAAGGGTTGTAGGTGTATGTGCAGTAACCTGAAGAGTTTGTTGGATAGCAATAACCAATATAACTTTCATTTTGATAAAAGCTAACATTTGCACCTTCAACTGGATTAGAGTATTCATCTTCAACATAAACTGTTATGTTTGATTCATAAGGAGAATAGCTATCATTTCTATAAATTATCGTTTCACTCACTGAAACTAAAGAAGTAGTTAAACTTCCTGTTAAGTTAACAGTTGTGAACGAATTACTTACACTGGCATCATAGTATAAAGTTGAGTTATCAGTTATTGTACAATTTAGATTATGCGGCCCAACTGCTAAATATGAAGTGTCCCAACTATAGTTTGCATATCCTGTTGAATTAGAGCTAGCATTGTAAGGATTAGAAGTATCGTTCCAAAATCTTATTTGATAATCGCTTATTCCAACAGAGCTGTTAGCATCTGTTACTCTACACAATATGTTAACAACACTCCCTCTGTTATAACTCCCATCAACAGGAGATAACAAACTTACATTAGACCAACCGTAGATAGTTATACCAACAGTATCATCATCATAGTCGTAATACTCTTTTGTTGCTGTTGCGTTCAAAGTTTCTGGGCCAAGTATGTAATCTGCTGGTATAGTCCAAATTACATCTTCACCTGAAATTAATAAACCACCAGAAGAGTTATACCAGTTAACAGTTGCACTCACAGAAACACCATTTTCGTCTGTTATAGACGAACTTAGTGATAAACTATCTGTCTTATGCCATGAAGTTCCAGGAGTTGGGCTATCTATAATTATATTTAACACACCTTTCACTATTACCCAAGTTTCATTTGTAGCAGAGGGGCTGAAACCAGTTTTAGTAGCATTTAAGTAAAGAGTATAGTTTTGTGGTGTTGTATCGTCAGGTGGATTAAAAGTTATATTACAATATCCTGAGGAATTTGTTAAACAAGAATCTAAATAATGGGTTGAATTGTAAAAGCTAACGTTACTATTATTCGAATCTCCTAAAGCTCCCTCTGTAACATGAACTGTTATAAGGGTTGTATATGGTTGGTAAGCCAGTCCATCTTTTCTGTAAATTGTATCATGTTGCTTCGTAATTTGATCTATATATAATATTTTTGTCACAGTAAGGGTTGTTGTTTGTTCTGTGGGAGAAGATGAATTATAAAATAGAGTTTCATTATCTGTAATGTTACATTTTATAGTATAGGAACCTTCATTAGTACTAGTATCCCAATGCCATATAGCTATTCCACTAGAGTTAGTATAATTTGTAAAACTTGTTGACCAAGTTGTGTTATTAGCATAAAAGTTAACAGGATAGTTTTCTATTGGTTGGGAAGTGTTTGCATCTGTTACTTTACAAGTTATATTAACTATAGTACCAGCAGGAAACGAACCAGTTGAAGGTGAAAGTTCTGTTACATTGCTCCATCCGTATATGTAAATAGAGGTTGTATTTTCAGCTTTTACATAATAATCTTTTGTAACATTAACTTTCAAAGTTTTTAATCCTCTAGAATAGGTTGCTGGAACTTTCCAAGTTGAATTTTCACTGTTGTTTAAGAATTCTCCGTCTAAATACCAATTTACATTTGAACCTGTAACTGTAAAGTCACATTCATCTTTCACACTTGAATTCATTTCAATCGTTTCGGTCTTATGCCATATTTCATATTCTGAAGGTTCAAGAATGTTTACACTAAGATTTCCTGTTAAGTTAACTAATATGGAAGCTAAGTTATAACCTGGTTTTACATCATAAAAGAGGGTAGTGTTATTACCTATGCTAACATTAACAAAATAAGGCCCTGTAGAATTTGGACACATGGTTACAAATTCCCAAACACAATTTCCACTTTGGTTTGTTGAAATATTTTGAATGTTACTCTCATTTAACCACCATTTACACTCATAGTTTTCTATTGCACTATCATTCAAATAATCATAAACAGTTCCAGTGTAATTTAATGAATTACCCCTGTAAATAACACTTGATCCAGTGATGTTAACAGCAGAGTAACCCCAAATAGAGATATTCACACTTGTCCAATTGGTATCGTACCATTGTCTTGAAATTGAGTAGTTAACAGTGAAATTACCTAAAGCATGATCAATAGGAATTTGCCATGCTGCATTCTCAGTAGTTCCAAGATTTTCACCTGTTTCTACTAATGTCCAATTTTGTGTTCCTGATGTTTCAGGAGGATTGTTATTATCATCTGTTGTAGTTGAATTTAAAATTAAAGTATCATTCTTATAAATTTTATAGTTGTTTGAAGGATTAGTTATAGTTGGATATAACTTTCCTTTTATTATTAAAAATTCTGTATCATCATCTGAATAAGAGTAATCAAGAGGAGTATGATTTGCAAATATAGTATAATTACCTACAGCTTCTGTAGGTAGAGGATCATAACTTCTTGTTCTTACACCATCTGTAACATAAGTATTATTAGAAAAGAGGTAAGCTCCATTTTTATAAAAGTAAACATATTTACTAGTATCTAAAGTTACGCCTCCATTTTCATCTGTAATGTTAACTTGAAATGTTGAGATGTAAGGAGAGAAAGAATTATTTCTATAAATTTCTGGTGGATTAAGAGTAAGATCTAGATTCAATATTCTCCATACTTCTATATTTATAGATTGTTCATTTATTGAATCATTGTAATACAATGTAGCGTTATCACTTATATTACACTTCAAAGTATAAGGCCCTAAGTCTTGATAAGAATTATAATACCAAACAGCATAACCAGAAGAGTTAGTATAATTAGTTACTTGAAAACTATCGTTTTTGTAAAAGTTAACAGGATAGTTTTCTATTGGTTGGGAAGTGTTTGCATCTGTTACTTTACAAGTTATAGCTGAGATAGACCTATTTAATTTATTTCCATTATATAAACCACCAACATTAATTTCTGTAACATTTGCCCAACCCCAAATTGTTAGAACATGAGAATCATAGCTGGAAGTGTAATTTTCATCTCCAGTAAAGTTTGCAGTAAAGTTGTAAGGGCCTAGAGGATAATTAAGGGTTGTTAAGTTCTGAAATGGAGATGAACCAGAATCCCATTCTTGATAACTCCCGGTTAAGTTATTCCATAATTCTACTGTTACTGAATACTCAGTATTTATTGTAATAGTTGAATTAACTAATTCACCGTAATGATAGTATCTATCTCCGTCTGTACCATTCAAGTAAAGGTTTACTGTTGGCACAATCCTACTAAGTGGCAAATAATCTGTATTATCTGAACAGTCTACGCCGGGAGTACATGGTTGATTATTTTCTACATCATAGGGCGTCTCACAGAATCCCTCACTAGTGCTACTACAAGTTTCTGAATAGCCTGTGCCTGGAGCACTTGAATTGCCCCAATAGTTACCTCCTATGTAACTCCCAGCAGTGGGGTATATTCTTCTTCCTGTCTGTTTTGTAACATTCCAATGATTCTCTTGATTTACGAGAAACACAGTGTTTCTCGTATTGTTGAAAAGATTGTTGTAGATATAGTTAGGAGCATCATAGCTGCAGTACTGAAGATATATACCTTGTGAATTTTCTCTTATTTTTGAATTTTTGAGAGTGTTATTATCACCAAAGGCAAGATAGAGACCCTTATTATTTGATTGAAGTGTAACATTATCTATTATATTGTTATCCGAGTAGTAGGAAGCAATCCCCACATATAGATCTCTGAAACTAGAATTTGTAATGTTCGTATAGTCAACAGCTACTAAAAGAAAGGCATTATTTTCTTTATCTACATGATAGAGTGTTACATTATTAATAAGAGAGTTATCAGCATTACATAGTATTATTTCACTTGCATTATTATTCCAATTTTGAATTGTGACAGTATTATTGAAAAATATTATCGGTTTATTATCTGTCCCTATTACATTCATGAATTGATGATTGCAATATAGTTCTGAATCGTCCGTTAAGAGAAAAAGATCATAATAAGTATTGTTAAGAAGAGTTAAATTGTTTAATATATTTTCATTTGAATGAGAGAGATAAATACCATAATCATTATTATTAGCAGTTAAATTAGTTATGTTACTAGAGTTTGAGTATGAGAGAAGCAAACCTACATAAGTATTAGAATTTACTGTAACATTCGAAAAAGTAATATTAGTTGTGTTATAGAAATAAATACCACCATACCAGTTATTCACAACACAATTTTCAATAGTTATGTTTGAAATCGTATAGTCTGTTTTGATATAAATTCCATAAGTATCTGCAGAGTCTGTTCCATTTATGAGATGACCTTCACAATCCAAAGTCACATTTTCTGTTGTTATATTGATACAAGCATTAACATTGTTAAATATATCATTCATTATAGTATAGGTGATACCACTTTCTTTTATTACAGTACAATTTGTAATTCCAGCTTGAACAAATGTTGTCCAGTTAGATGCATAGTTAGGCTCGGTATCATTTGCTGTAACATTT
>CAZSPB010000001.1:0-317657 GCA_964608725.1 uncultured archaeon | reverse complement strand
ACTATTAATGGTTTTTGAAGGCTAATGAAGTAAGAGTAAGAAATAATGAAAGCTAAGATAAGAATATATAAAGCAATTTTTGCAATTCCTTTTGCAATTCCTTTTTTAAATTTTATTTTTTTCATTAAAATCAGCTTTCAAATAGCATAATTTTGCAGATCCCACTTTTCTCTCGTAAACAATTCCTTCCTTAATCAGACCATAAATATATTTCGAAACCGTGAGTCTACTTTTCTCTATAAGCTTTGCTATTTCAATTATAGTTAGGCCTTCAGGATGTTTTTTCAAAACTTTTATAATTTCATTCCTAATATCATTTTCTTTCATTTAATTCCCTCAAGTAACATAACTTTGCGGTTCCAACCTTTCTTTGATAAATTAAACCTTCTCCAATTAACTGATAAACATATTTTGTTAAAGTATGTCTATGAACACCAAGAATTCTAGATAACTCAATTATAGTTAGGCCTTCAGGATGTTTTTTAAGAATTTCTATTATTCTTTCTTTTATATTTTGTACCAAGCTGTACACCATTTTTGTTAATCAATAAAGATAAATTTTTCTTCATTTATAAGCATTTTGGTGAAAGAAAAGCTAATTTTTTATTTTATATTCTTGATTTAAATAATATGGAATTCAGTAAAACAGAGATAAGGGATTTGTTAATCTCTATACTAGTTTTAACTTTAATTTTCTCATTTTTTAGGTTAGAAGCTTTTTTAGAAGCTTTATTCATAGTTTTAATAGTTTTCATTCCGCATGAAATTTTTGGTCATAAACTAGTTGCTCAAAGGTATGGATGTTCAGCAGAGTATAGAATGTGGCCAGAAGGCCTGTTTTTAGGTTTGATAACAGCCCTAATTCCTTTTGGAGTAGTATTTATTGCACCAGGTGCTGTTTATATCTCACCTTTTGTTAGAAAAAAGTTCGCTTTTAGAATAGCTTATTTAAGTAGAAGAGAGTATGGAATAATAAGTTTAGCAGGTCCATTGATAAATATCATTATTGGAAGTATCCTTTTTTCTTTATCTCTTTTTTATCCTCTAGAAGTTTTGAGACTTGCTTCTAGATTTTCTTTCTTCTTAGCTTTTTTTAATTTGTTACCATTTCCTCCTCTAGATGGAATAAAAATTTTCTCATGGAATAAAAAAGTTTGGATTACAGCAATTATTATAACATTTTTAGGATTTTTAATTTAATCAAATCTTAATTTTAGCACAGTTACTATATAATAAATTATTTCTTTTAAACCAAATTTTGATTCTCCTTTTTTCCTCCAAATATAAGTTATCGGAATTTCTTTTATTTTCTTGTTTTTATTTTTCACTAGAATGTTCAAGAGTATCTTAAAACCTTTTGCTTTCATTTTAGTTTTTTCAATAATTTCCTTTTTTAAGAAGAAATAACCTGAAAGAGGATCTTTCACTTTTAGTTCTAAGATTGTTCTCGCAATTAATGTTGCAAATTCTGAAATCAAAAATCTGAATCTTGGCATTCCAATTACTTTTCCTCCTTCCACAAATCTGCTCCCAATTACAATATCATTCTTTTTTAAACTTTCTATTAATTCAAAAATTTTTTCAGGTGGGTGAGAAAAATCAGCATCCATCACTCCTATGATGTTACCATTTGCAATTTTTAAACCATCTAAGACCGCACTTACCAATCCCATTTTTTTAGGCCTCTCTAAAATTTTTATTTTATATTTTTTTGATAAAGTTTTTACAATCCTAGGGGTTCCATCTTTTGAATTATCATCAACAACTATAACTTCTATATTTAATTTACTCTTTTTAGAGATTGAAAAGATTCTTTTTAGGAGTTTCCTAATATTTTCTCTCTCATTGTAAGTTGGAATTATTATAGATATCATCCAATTCATCTTAAAGCATAAATTGAATATTTAGGAAAGCCTTCAAATACTTTTTCTAATTTATAATTTTTTAAGATAAAATCTTTAAAAACAGGATTTGATAAATAATAATTTTCTGCCTCGATTATAATCTTGGGTTTATCTTTCTTAAGTTTTTCTATAACTTTTTCTTCACCTTCAAAAACCAAATGTCTAAGATAAGAATCTAAATAATTGGAGGAAATTCTTCTATCAGTAACAAAAGAAATGTAGTTCGTTGCAACCGGCTCACCAAAAATGCTATCGTTGATAAAAGTTTTATTGTTTACATATTTGGTCATAGAATAATATTTTTGAGCATAGTTTGGATTCAAATAGAATTCTATTGTTTGAATATTACTTAAAATGGAAAGTATCAAAATGATTGAAATAAAAAATTTGACTACTGATTCTTTATTTATAATTAAAGCCCTTCCAATAGCCATTGAAAAAAAGGCTAAAGATATGAGAAAATAATGATAATATATTATTTTAAAAGTAAATAATATAACCAAATCTATTCCTAAAGGCATTAAAGAAAGGGTTAAAAGAATTTTATCTTTTCTTTCAAAAGCAATGAGTGCTGAGATGAAACTTAAAAATAAGAAAAAGTAACCTATATTCCAATATTGCATCTTGTTCTCAACCAAAGGTGTGGCGATCTTTGAAGATACATGATACAATATAGTTTGAAAAATAAAAGAATAACCAAAAGAAAAAATTATTACAAGAACAAAAATAATAGTTGCACTAATAAACCAAAGAAAAAAAGTTCTACCATTTTTCCTTTTCAAGTATGAAAAAAATAATAAAATTACTAAATAGGGGAGAGCTATATATCTGAAAAAGATACCAATTGCAAATATTATTCCAGCAATTTTCGGTTTATCTTTTACTAATAAGTAAAATGAAAAAAGTACTAACGTCATTGTTTCCCACAATCCATAACCCATACTTGAAAATGATAAGAACTGAGGTGTTATCATGAACACTAATGTAGCTGCAAAACCTACTTTTTCATTGTACAATTCGCATAAGATTAAATACACTAATGTAGCAGAAAGCATAGTTAAGATTAATGATAAAATTTTACCTACAAAAAAAGAAGGCCCAAATATAGTAAATAGAAAAGCTAAAGCGTAAATTTGTAATGGAGGGTGGGCAAAAAAGAAATCTTTATATAATTTATCACCTTTTGTAACTTGTTTTGCGACATTAAAATAGAAATTTTCATCTGAAAATGTAGGATGTAAAAAACAAATTTTTGTTAGAAAGAAAATTACGAATACGAATATTAACAATTTAAAATATCTCATATATTTAATTTTTGCAAATATATTATAATAAGTGTTTAAATGATAAGTGTGATTTTTCCAATTACAAATGGAAATATAAAAGAAGTAAAGAGAATTCTTCTTAAGTATACTAAATTTTTGAAAACAAATTTTAATAAATATGAAATGATTTTTGTATGCAATGGATGTAAAAGTAAAATAGTTGATGAAATTAAAAAGTACTCTAAAAAGAATAGGAAAATTATTCTCTTAAATTATCCTAAAAGAATAGGAAAAGGGATGGCTATAAGATGCGGTTTTAAGATTGCAAAGGGAAATATTGTAGGCTTTATAGATGCGGATGATTCTTTTGAAATAAATGGAATAAAAAAACTTATAGAAGAGATAAAAGGATCTGATATGGTAATAGCATCCAAATGGAAAGGAAAATCATTTTTTGAGGTTAATCAACCTTTCTCTAGAAAAATATTTGGAAGATTATGGAATTTTCTAGTAAGGATTTTATTTAATTTAAAATTTCATGACACTCAAGCTGGAGCCAAATTTTTAAAAAGAGAAATATTAAAAAAAATAGAAAATAGGTTTCTTACTTATGGTTTTGAATTCGATGTAGAATTGATTTTAAGAGTTTTAAAACTCAAAGCATCTGTTAAAGAAATTTTTGTAAGATATATTAAAAAAGAAGAAACAAGTTTAAGACTTATTGATATTTTTTCAATGTTTTTTAACCTAATAAAATTAAAATTATTTATAAGCATTTTTAAACAATAGTTTTGATAATTATGAAATTGTCATTTGTTTTTCCTGTGTTAGGTGAAGAAGAAGGTTTGAAAAAAATATTAAGAAGTGTATACAAAAATAAATCTCTCAAAAACTTTAATAAAGAAATTCTTATAGTTTGGACACCGATAAAAAAACTAAACTATTTTAAAAAAATTCAAAAGATTGCCAAGAAATTTAATGCAAAGATTATAATAGAAAGAGGAGGTTATGGTAAAGCTTATAGGAGAGGCTTCCATATGGCAAGTGGTGATATTATCATCGCAGCAGATTCAGATGGTTCTTATCCTTTAGATTCTACAGCAAAGTTTTTAAGAGTACTTTTAAATGAAAATTTGGATTTTATTTCTATTAATAGATTTAACAATTTAGAGAAAGGTTCCATGAAATTCATGAATTTTATTGGGAATAAAATATTAACATTTTTAGTTAATTTTCTCTTTAACCTGAAAATGAAAGATTCTCAATCTGGTATGTGGATTTTTAAAAAAGATATTTTAAAAAAACTTAATCTTAAACAAAATGATATAAGCCTTGCAACAGAAATAAAAGTTAAAGCATTTAAGAAATTTAGATGCAAAGAAGTAAATGGAAAATATAAAAAAAGATTAGGAAAGAAAAGAACCAACTCCATAATAGTTGGAATTTCTCAAATACTATTCATAATAAAATATTTTTGGTTTAGAACATGAGCGAAATAGTTTTAATTATACCTCCTTTCAGTTACGGTAGTTTAAAAAGAACTGGAAATAAAACACCTGCTTTAGGCATAGCTTCGATTGCCTCTGTTTTGGAAAAAAATGGCTACTCTGTAAAAATATTGGATGCTTTTGCTTTAGAAATGGAAAAAGAAGAAATTTTAAAAAGTGTCTTAAGAGAAGATCCAAAAATAGTTGGTATAACTTCCGTAACTCTAAATTCGAATATAGCAATGGAAATTTTGAAGTCGATCAAAAAGAGAAATAAAGAAATTATTACAGTATATGGAGGACCACATGCAACTTTCATGTATGAAGAAATTTTAAAAAAAAGTTTCATAGATTTCGTTGTAGTTGGTGAAGGAGAATACACCATGTTGGAATTATGTAATTTTCTCCTTAAGGGAAAAGGAAAGTTACAAAGAATAAAAGGTATTTGTTTTAAGCATAACAAAAAAATCGTGAAAACAAAAGCAAGACCACTTATAAAAGATTTAGATGAATTACCATTTCCTGCATATCATCTACTTCCTTTAGACCATTATCAACCTAATGCCTATTTAGATACTAGGAGAAAATTTTGTTCTATAATGACATCAAGAGGTTGTCCTTATAATTGTTTGTTTTGTACTACACCTAAACTTTGGGGGAATTGGAGATGTAGGAGTGTACCAAAAGTCTGTGAAGAATTACTTCTTTTATACGAAAAATATAAAGTTTCACAACTCTTCATTAAAGACGATGAATTCACAGTGAATAGAAAAAGAGTTGAAAAGATATGCGATTTCATTATAAAAAATAAACTTGATATAGTATGGGAATGTTTAGGTAGAGTCAACGATGTAAATGATAAAATTCTGAAAAAAATGTATAAAGCAGGTTGCAGATCCATAAGTTATGGTGTTGAAAGTGGTTATGAAGATGGTCTAAGAAAGCTGAGAAAAGGTATAACTTTAAATCAAGTTAGAAAGGCTGTGAAACTTACTCAAAAAAATGGGATAATAGTTAATACATCATTCCTACTGGGACTTCCTTGGGAAAGCAGCACTGAAATTAGGAAAACTATAAATTTTGCTAAATCGTTAGGCTCAGATATTATATATTTTAATTTGTTAGTTCCTTACCCAGGCTCTGATATAAGAAAAATTATTGAAGAAAAGAAATTGTTTTCTGAATATTCTTCAGACTTAAGTAATTACACTATGCATGGAAAAAAACCTGTAATTAGAACAGAGTATTTATCTGCTGATGAACTTCAGCGATGGCGTGGGAGAGCATACTTAGAATTGTTTTTTACTCCTTCACTCTTGTTTAGAAATTTAAAAAGTTATGGCTCACTAAAGAGAAAACTGACCGGTGGATTGGAATTATTTCTCACATCAATACAAGATATATTACAATAAATGCCAAATTCATTTAAACAGATTATTAAATACATATTCGTACGATTTAAGAGTTTCATTATTTGGATTTTTTAAATAATACATAATTTGTGTATTATTTATAGACCATAGGAATAAATGATTTTCTGGACCTGTATCATACTTTGCATGCCAAGTACCATTAAAGAATAAAATACCTTCTATTTGTATAAAGAGAGAGATGATAAAAAAGAGAATAAATATCACTTTAATAATTTTCCTTTTACTGATTTCTTCAATTGCAGGAACAAGTAATAATGAAAAAAAGGGTAGAACATCAGCTAGATATCGGGGTCCCCAAGAATGACCCCCATACCATATCTTAAAATAAGAGTAAAAACAAATTAAAACAAAAATAGCGATTGTAGAATAACAGAAAAGAACTATGCTTTTTTTCCAACTTTTGTATATTCCATAAAGTGAAAAGATTAAAACAGGTGAATAAATAAATAATCCTCTGCTCGGACTAATTAATTGCCCAAAAAAACCCTCAAAAAAGTTATTTTTCCATAATTCTGGTTTTAAGTAAAGTGGTGCTTTTGCAAATGGAAGTAAAAAACCAAAATAATGATAGTTGTATATAATTAAAAAAATTAAAGGAAGTAATGCAAAACTAGCAAATTTTAAAAATTTGTCTTTATGTTTATGCAGAACGTATATGCTAAATATAATTAAGATTAAGAAATTTGTTGATCTGCATACAACAGCAAAAGCTAATGGAAAACCACTATAAATTATATACTTCTTCTCCTTCAAACCTCTTACTAAGAAATATAAAGCTAATGTAAGTGAGAATTGACTCGGACCATGTGGCCACAATCCTTGACTACTTATACTCCAACTTGTTGTAGCTAATGCATAAATAAGAGTTATAAAGAGAGCATACTTTTCTTTTGTTAATTTTTTAAGAGTATAATAAAGGAATAAGGCAGAAAGAGCAACTAAAATGGCCGCAGCTATTTTTCCTAAGAAAGGTATGAGCCACGAATCACTGCTTATGCCGAAAACCACTGGAATTAAAAATAAAGGGGCAGCTAAAATAGCCCCACCTACATCGTCTATAGAAACAACATGGCCATTACTTTTTGTAACACTTTTTAGCTCTATTCTTCCCGTAGTATTATAGGAAACAAATTCATCTAAGTCAAAATCTCCCTCTTTTATTATGCTGATAGAAACATAATTACTTACATCTGCATCACCTATAATAGGCCTTATATTAACAATGTAAATGAGAAATAAGAGAAAAAATAGTTGTACATCTCTTCTGATAAATATTTTCTTTAAAGATATATGTTTATAAGTTATCATTTTGCCCCTTTTTAGGCCTTAAATTTATTTAAAAATTATTTAATTATTTTAATTAAATAAACCTTACTAATAATCAATGAATTCAACATTCAAATTCATTATACTTACTTTTGACTTAGAAGAATTTTCTTTACCTCTTGATTTTGGTATAAAAATAGAAAGCAAAAAAATGCTTCAATTAAGTTATGAAGGATGCAAAAGACTTGAGAAAACATTGAAAGAATTTGATATTAAAGTAACTTTCTTTGTAACTGTAAAATTTGCTTCAAAATTTCCTCAACTTATAAGAAAACTTGCAAAAGAAAAACATGAAATCGCTTTACATGCCATAAAGTACAACTTAAAATCTCTTTTGAAAGAGAAAAAAATCTTAGAGAATATTTCTCGAACTAAAATCCTAGGAGTAAGAGCCCATAAACTCAGATTACCTTCTTTTAGCACTTTAAAAAAAGTTGGAATTAAATATGATAGCTCTTTACATCCTACTTATCTTCCAAAAAGATATAACAATTTAGCATATCCAAGAAAACCTTTTGTTATTAATGGTGTTTTAGAAATTCCTATTTCTGTTACTCCATTTTTGAGGCTTCCCTTTTCATTCGTATGGTTTAGAGATTTTGGATTAAACTATGCAAAAATATGCACATTTATTGCACTCAAAGAGCAACATTTTGCGAATTTATATTTTCATCCTTGGGAATTTATTAATCTTAGAGATTATGATTTACCTTTTTATGTAAAAATGAAAACAGGTGTAGAAATGAAAAAGATGTTAGAAAAATATTTAAAATGGTGTATTTCGAAAGGGTTTAAATTCACTACTATAAAAAACTACATTCAATCAAAATCTTTTAAGCTTGTTCATAGTCACATTTATTCTAAATGGTGATAACATTTTTATGGTTTGAAGCATTCTTTTCCGAGAAAAATAGAATTCTATATACGCTTTTCTCTTTAACCAGAGTATCATTTTCTTTCTTTAGATACTTAAAAGCACAGTATTTATAATAGTCAAAAGTATCATCTTCTATTATATCCTTCATTTTTTCATATAGATATGTTCCTGGTAATGGAGTAGAACCTCAATGATTTTTAAGATATACTGAGCAGGATTAGTACAAACTCCTTTTTTATAGGGATATCCACCTTCATGAATTATTAAATATTTAAATTCTTCTAATGGCAAAATGCTATTGTTAGAGTTTAATTTATATACATAAGAATCCAAAACAACACCTTCATCTTTAAACTTATGAGTGAAATTTTTATAAGGGATTATATAAGAGTTGCTTCTAACTTTAGATAATAGTTTTGGAATTTCTCTTTGTGTTACGTGTATTTCAAATTTACGTTTTGGGTAGAAAGTTGTTATTCCAAAATATAGTTTCTTTTTATGTTTTAGTGAATAATATAAATAAAGTGCATTATATGTATGTTCATTTGGAAGTTCTAATACTGCAAAATTACCTTTTTCTTTAGATAGCCAATCATACACTTCCAGATCTTCAAGAGGAAAATAAGTAAAAATTCCCCAATATTCTGTTATTATGAAGAATAGAAGTACAATAAAAACTAACAGACTAATTTTCTTGTTATTTAAAAAAGAAAATAATTTTGAAGTACCATACCCTGCTAAAATTGATATAGAAAACATAACCATAATAGAAAACCTTATAGGGATTCTCAGTGAAGAAAAAGGTGGGAGAGAATAAATAAAGGTGTTTATAGTTCTTAAGGAATTTATTTTTTGGTTTAAAAAAAGAGGTTGAGGACCTAAAGAAAAAATAAAAAAGACTAAGCCAGTTATTATATAAAACTTTATTAGTTTTTTATTTAAAAAGAATAGACTAAGAAAGCTCAAAAAAAGTGCGATAAATCCTATAAACACATTTCTTTCACCGCTTCCTTGTGGCTTAATCCCAAATAAACTATAGAAATAATTCACATCTCCTGGGAAGAAATAATCTAATACATCAGAAGATGCTATCCCCTCAATTGGATGAGTTTTATAATGAAAATAATATTGAATGTAGAAAGGTGCTACTAATCCTAGGCTTAATAAAAAGAAAACAAAAATGCAAAACATAGTTTGTTTATCTCTTTTTTCTTGTAATAAGAATAAAAGATAAAAAAGTATTAACAAACTTGTAAAAACAGCATAATAACCAGAGGATAAAACTTGTAACGAAAAGAATACACTACTTAAAATTGCATATTTTAATTTTTTCTCCTGAAAAATTTTGTGAAAGAAAAAAATGGTAAATGGAAGAAACTGTATATTTAATAATTGCAATTGAAACAAGTGATTGAATTTGTATGAACAAAAAGTAAATATTATAGCTGAAATTAATGCCCCATACTTATTCTTTATATAAAATTTAACTAAAAGGTACATTCCTAATCCACAAAGAATGTAAGAAATAAGTAAAACAAGATTGTAAGTTAAAATTGGATTTGAAGTTAAAAGATAAATTGGTAATCCTATTAACATTTCTTCTATATACATTTCTCCTGATGAGAGATAAAATCCCTCGGGATAGAAAACATCATCCGAGTAAAAAAATTCTTCCTTCTCATTTAGAATTTTATCTATATTTCTACTTAACAGCCATAAGTTAGCTACCGAATCTCCTTCATCGTGTACCGAATCCCCTATAACAAATATTAATGGGTAAGTGTACCAAACTGTAAGAAAGATAAATATTAATAAAACTAAAAATAAATCGTTCAAAAAAAACTTTTTGATACTACTTATTTTCATCTTATTTACCGAAGATATTCTTTGGTAGAGTTAAAAGTAAGGATGAATAACTTTCGCAAGGAGTATAACATTTACAGCCTGGGTATCTGAATTTCTTAATATCTTTGCTATATATTGTTCCAAGTGTGTTTTTGATAAAAATACAAGGATAAATTTCGCCTCTAACATTAATATAAAAACTATTTTTCCCTGCTACACATGGAATTTTTTTCCCTTTTAAAACGCAATTCAAAAATAATCTTGTGGCAAAATCATGAAGGGAATGGCCTTTATGATGTGTTAAAAACCACCTAATATCTGAAAATAACAATTTTTTGTCAGGCTTTAAGTCTTCTTTTTCATTTGCATAAAAAAATGCATTTTGAGCAATTGAGATTATAAAATCTTCAGGTTTACCTAAAGTTCTCACAGTTTCGGGCAATTTCCCTTGATTAAATTTAGAAATTGTATATTCAAAGTGAACTTTGAACCTCCTATCTTTAATTTTTCTTAAGAGTTTGAATGTATTTAATGCATGCTTAAAACTTCCTTTAACCCTTCTTATAGAATCATGAACATCTTCCAACCCGTCTAAACTAACACTTACATACAAGGAAGGTATATCTAATTTTAAAATTTCTTTTACATCTCTTAATATTTTTTTAGTAAAAAAACCGTTAGTAGGAATGGAAATAGTATGTAAAGCAGGACATTCTTTTGTAGCAAGAGAAATTATTTTTACTAAGTCATCTCTAATAAAAGGTTCCCCTCCTGTAAAACTTATCCAATTTGAATTTTTAAACTTTTTAAAAATAATTTTCAGACCTTCAAAAGGTAAATCAATTTTAGGTTTTTTCCATATATTACAAGTTCTACATTTCATATTACATCTATTAGTTATGGATATGTTTAGCTTCAGAACTTTTCTAAAAACTATGGCTTTATAGAACCTTAAGCATCTTCCTATCATTTTTTATTTTCCTTTAATGTCACTAAATATATTTTTACCCTTTTTGATCCAAAGATAAGAGGAAACCTTAATTTTTGAATGAATTCATATTCTTTTATAGGGTAAGGATAGTTGGAAAATGGTGCCATAAATATATATTTAATTCTATTTTTTCTTAAACCTTTAATCCAATTTTCATAGTTATCAGAAGGTATATATGCTATGTTATTCTTAAAATTTTCTCCATAAAGAGGATAAAGAAAATGGGTGATAGCTACAATATTTTCATTGTTTGTATGTTCATTAATCCATTTCCACCCATCAGCATAAGAAGAGTGTGTACATAGCCATAATTCATATTTATCTTTAAAAAAATCTCCATTACAAATGTAAAAATTTGGTATAGAATTTATAATTGAGAAAATTATACAAAATAAAATAATAATTTCCACTGTTTTTGAATTTTTTAGAATTCTAATACAACAAGAAACAGCAATGGCCCCTATACCCAAAATTGATATAAAATACCTGGGGTCTTTAACTGGAGATAAAGCAAACAATACTAACAATAAAAGGAATAAAACAAAAAATTTTTTTCTATACTTTATAAAAACCAAGAATAAGCTTGGTATCATCAAGCTTATAAACTGTGGCCCAAAACCCGTTTCATAAGTATAACCCCCATGCGTTTTTATTCCATCAAGAAATGGGTAGAAAAACCATTCAAGTTCACTTGAAACATATTTTCCTTTTGCCCAAGAAAACATTGTCATAGGATCCTGAGGAGCATCCATTATAGTATAACCTAATATTTTGACTTTCATGGGATAAATGATAGAGCCTTTTTCTAAAAAATTTCTTAAATACCAGTACCCTCCTGTTGAAAAAATGAGTATTAAAATTATAAAAAAAATAACAAAAAATTTTTTGCTTAACTTTTTACTAGGATAATATAAAATGAAAAATAAAATGTAAATTGGAAGATAAAGTAAACCAAGATATTTTGTCCCTAATAAAATACCGAAACTTAAAGCACTTAATATAATGTAAATTTTTTTTCCTTCTTTTTCATAGCTTAATAAAAAACTTATAGACATCAAAAATAATGAAGCGAAAATTACGTCATTATAAGTTGTTTTAGATTGCAAAATAACAATCGGAGTTAAAATAAATAAAATCAAAGACCATAATGCGTGTTTTTTATTCACACCCAACCTTCTACTAATACAATAACATGCTACACCGCCTAAAACAGCGAAAGCTAATTGTGTTAAGTCTACAATAATATCATTAAAAAGGAATAAACTATTCCATAATAATATCAGTTCTGCATTGCCTGGATAATGCATAGCTACATTAACATCTGTAAATGTAGTAAGTTTTACTAGATGAACATCATGAGATTTTAACCATTCTACTGCCATTGGCAAGTGAACTTCCAGACCATCATGAGAATAAGGGGGTAAAATTAGACCAAAGAAAAGTATTAAAAATAAAGTAAAAATTAATGCTATGATAGAGAATTGTAAGCAAAAATCCATTTTCAAAATACTTTTTATGAAACTTTTCGTAATTTTTTTAATTTCTTTATTTTTTGGAAAATATTTTTTTCTATTCAAAAAAGAAAGAAGTATTGTCAAACATAGAAATAAAAACAAAACATTCCAAGCATAAAGCAATTTCATTATTCCAAAAATTAACAAAGATAAAATGATTTGAGAAATAGATAACACACCTAAAGATAAAATTTTATCTTCATTTTTTTTGATACTAAACTTTTTCAAAATTAGGAATGAATTATAGAGAACTAGAAAATTCACAATTATGAAAATCAAAATATTTATTAGCATATTATCTTAAACCTAACGAGTAAATATATCAGTAAAAACAAAATACAAACTCCAATGTACAAAAGCTCAGCTCTTTTACTCATTCCATCACTTCTTAATAATTTCTTCGAAATTCTTTACATATTCATTAGTTACATAATTAAAAGAAAATTTTTTGATATTTTCCAAATTTTTCTTAATGATATTTTTCTGAAAATTTTTATTATAAATAACCTTTTTTATAGCTTTTTTTAAACTTTCTTTATCGTTTGGTTTCACAAAAATTACAGAGGCCTTAATTTCTTTTGCTGCTTCTCTTATATCAGGAAGGTCTGAAATTATTACTGGTTTTCCATAACTACAAGCTAAATGCAAAACACCACTACTTCCTACTGTGCATGTGTAAGGTAGAACGACAACTGTAGAGGAATTGAATATATCTTTGATCTTCTTTTCTGGTACATATCCTGTATAGGTTATGTTAGGCACATTAGCATATTTTTCTTTTATTTTTTTCAAAAAGGTAGGATATCTTGGATGCGAGTCTCCTGCTATAATTAACTTTATCTCTTCATCTTCTTTTTGTATTTCTTTAAATGTTTCTATCAAAATACTTAAACCCTTACAAGACCACCAGTGTCCGAATCCTAGTAATGTTTTACCTCCGATCTTTACTTTTTTAACTTTAACATCAAATGTTCCGTGAACTATATGCACAATATTGTCACATAAATACTTCCTTTTTAAGATTTTAACATAACTTTTTAATGTAACAAATACCTTATCTACACTTAGAATTAATTTCATCAATAGCCATAAACCGAATAAGTTAATTTTACTTTGTTTAATACCCTCTATTTTACTTAAATCAGTAGCTTCAGCAACATTGTGAAGTGTTATAGTAACCTTTTTGTTTAAAATTTTCTTTATAAGAAAAGGGGTTAAACCACCTAAAAAATTTACAATCCTTCCTTTACCCCAACTCATAATACCCATATTGAAATGCACAATATCAATTTTTAACTTCTTAACATTCATTAAAATATCCATAGGAATTTTAAAACTATTATTTTCCCAACATCTAATTATTTTCATCTTTTTATGAATTTCTACTTTTTTTGCATTTTTATGTTTATTAGCTAAAACTATCACCTCTTCAACTTTTTTATTTTTTACCAAAGAATTTACAAAATTATAAGCATATTCTGAAAGATTACCCCTATTTGGAGGATATGAAGAAACATAACATACCTTCATAAAAACCAACTTTTATATGTGAAAAAAGAAATAAATAAAAACAATAAAAAATAAATGAGAGAAAGGATAAAAAGAATTTTTGAACTCGAAGAATTAAAAATTAATTTTAATGTGTAATTACCTTTTGGCAAATCTAATTTCATTAAACCAAACTCATTTTTTTCTATTTTGAAAGACTTATTACCTAATTCTGCTTGCCAATATGGATGATAAGCTTCTTTTATAATCAAACTAAAATTTTCTTTTGCTTTCACGGATATGTTAATTTCTTCTTTAGTTCTTTCATAAAACAAAGATGCTTTCGTATTGTTCCACTCTAGAAATGTTATATTATTAACATTTTTTAAAATTTTTATTTTTCCATAAGATAAATCCTTTTTGAAATCTTTTAAGTTTAAATTTTCTAAGTCTGAACAACCAATAATCCATTTTATTCCATACATTTTTGAATTAGCTAAAAAATGATTTACAACTTCATAATTATTGTAATACTGTAAATCATTAATTCTTTCTATACCAGATTCTCTTAATACTGGCAATAATCTTCCAGAATTGTAACCTCCATCAATAGTAGGTTTTTTAAACAATAAGGGGGTAGTCTCAACCCATCCAAAAGGACAATTTATAAGAATATATCTACCAAATGTTTCATCTTTTCTAAAATATTCAATTATTTTTTGAGGTATTGTTTCTTGACTCCCACAGTACTTTCCAAAACTATTGAATATATAATAAAAGCTGAGAAAAGAAAGTAAAGCTATAAATATGAGGGGTAAGAAAAAGTATAGTTTTTTGCTAAGAGTTTTATATGAAAAATATAAAAGCCATGCAGTTATGAATGATCCGAAAATTGAAGCATGTAATATGAATCTATCATATGTAAGCCAATTTGAAAAAGGAAGGAGCTTAGCTATCCATAATTTTGGACCTAAACCAAAAATGAAAATTATAAAAAATAAGAAAAGTAATAAGATCACATTGTTTCCAATTTTCTTAATTTTTTTCAGGGTAAAACTAAAGAATAAAATTAGGCCAATTAAACCCAGTAACTCTAAAAACGTAAGAGATTTTATATTAAAAAGTATGATTAAAAGAAAAAGAAAAAATATAAAATCCAAAAATGTTAGACCAAAAAACGATTTTCTAATTTTTTTACAAAAAAATAAACCTAAAACTGCGAATGCTGAAACTAATTGGAAGTAGCCCAATGGTCTTAAAATCCATAACACAAATATGTATGGCTCGAGAATAAGTTCTCGAGTTGGGTGTACTATTATTCCTTGTGCTGTATAATAAAAACTACTTTTTATAAGATCAAATAAAAACGGTAAGGAAAGTAAAAAGGATAGAATGAGAATGATGAGAAAATTCTTTGTGTAGTTTTTATTCGACTTTTTATCAACTAAAATAAGAAACAAAAAACAAGTGAACATATAAATTATTGCTGTCAATGATGTTAACAAATGTGAGATAAATATTATTGTTAATGAGATTACAGAAATGAAAAAATATTTCTTTTCCCGTTTAAATAACACTTTATAAAATGAACCAATGAATATGAGAAGAAAAATAAGAGAAAATGTGCTTGTATACTGGCCGAATATATTTAACCTAGTAAAAGCTGGAGTTATAGAGAATATCAGAGATGAAATTGAAGATATTATTCTATTAAATCCAAATTTTCTAGCTGTCCAGTACACTAACAATGGTATAAAGAAAAGCAGTATTAAATTTAAAAGATTGAAAGTAACTATTTTAGACAAAGGAGAGAAGAGAAATAAAATTGATGTTATTATGTAAGGAAAGAGGAGTGTTGAGGAAATTGGAAAACCAGCATACCATAAATCTGACCATAAAGGAAATTGAAAATTCTTAAAATTCTCTAGTATACTTTTGATGAAAAAGAAATGAGTAGCATAGTCAAAGCCTGCTGGAAATTGCAAACTAAAAAGATTGTTAAAAATGAAAAATAATATAAGATAATTTATTAAAAATATAAAAAATAATTTTTTTCTTTTTAAACTTTTTGAATTATGATAGATTTCCATATTATCCACTCATCTTTACACATTCCATATTCTCCAGACTCTAATCTAAATGTATGCTTTCCTCCAACAAAACCTACAATAAAAGATTTTTTTACGCAAGAATTGCTTGGAATAAATATTTTTTCTTTTCTTTCATCAAAATAAAAATAACCTATTACACCATCATAACCAGCATTTTCAGCACATGCTTCAACAGTAATTCTTATCTTTCCTGGAATAATATTTATTGTTCTATATACAGAGGTTTTTGAGTAACACCAACAGTTATCTGTAATAATACCTCTTTCATCAAACCATGGTTTACATTTTCTAGTTTTATTATAATTCCAATTAGCCTGTTCATCCTTAGAGTATAAAGCTATCTCAACCTTTTCCTCTTTTGTTACAGGAAGCTTTATTAAAGAGGGTATGAACTTTAGAGTAGTATTTTTCTCAACATAAGTAAGCATGAAATCTGGGCCTGCTTTAAATATTATATTTTCTCCCTTCCAATCTGGATGATATGCAACTCTTATAAATATCCAACCTGGTTGAGTGATATTCAATCTAATTTCATCATTACAAATAGAACTTTGTACATCATAAATTATCTGAGTTTTTCCCATTAAGTTGTGTAATAAATTCGCTTCATAATCATTTTGGTATAAATAAATGTGAAGAGGTAAATCAAAACCACACCATGTTATATTATCCAAATTAACAATTATAGGATTCCCATTCAAAGTAGAGATAACTTTACCTTTTTTTAATGTTTGAAAAGGCCATTTATCTTTGAAATACTTAAGTAAAATCTTTTCAGACTTACTGCCCCAAGAAAGAAATCCATATTCCCCGTCATTTAGCTCAATTTCTTTAAACATTTTTTCTGTTAAAGTATTATAACTTACTATTAGAATGACTTTTTTGTTAAGTATTTTAGCAATATTGTAAACTTTTTCATCTATGGGTATTCCATAAACAACTATTTTATCAAAATTTTTAAATATTTCAAAGTCTAGATCATCTAACTTATCTGGACCCTTAACTAATACAATGTGAGAAAAGTTCACAATTTCTAAAGCGAAAAATAGTTTTTGATATGCATCTCGAGGACCAATAAAAAGAATGGGTTTATCAACTCTAAAAGAAAGTGCATTATCAAACCCACGATACTGATAAAGGTTAACATCCTTGTATATCTTTATAGGAGTAAAATATTCTTTATTTTGCTTTAATAGAATTTCTAAATTCTTGATTTTTGACGATTGGAGTGGTTCAGGTTCAACAAACCTTGCTCTGCCTATAAAAGATAACGTATACGGCTTCACTCTTTGTAAAAGCTCTTCAGAAATATTCTTCTCAAACCAATTGTATCCTAGTACAACATACTTGACTCCAAACCACCAAAGGAGATTATTAAAAAGTGTAGGATTGAATGGAACTGCATACTTCACACTAAAGGAAGGTTCAATTTTACTTTTTCCAAAATTTTTGAGAGGATACACATATTCTGGTATCATGTTTCCTTGGTAAAACCAACCTCCTACTACGCTATGATTTCCTTCTACAGGTATAAGATAAGCGTAATGATGCCCAAAGCCTGTTGAAAAAACTCTAAACCACTCTTTATCATTATTAATAAAATCTAAAGCTAATTTCATCCCTTCATTCAATTTAATAGGTTTTGATTGATCTGGTAAATGCAATGTTTCTGCAAATGATAAAATACATAATAACAACACAAACAAAGAGAGAAAAGGATAAAATTTTTTGTAAGAAAACATTTCTGATAAAAAAATTCCTCCACCAATACTTATAAAGATAGCATTGTATACTACAAGTCTCAATGGCTCAATACTAGAATGGAAAGGTAATAATTGCCACAAGAAAGAGTAAGGACCGAAATAAAGAATGAATAGAAGTACAGCAGCAAGAGCAATGTAAATTTTCTTTTTTTGAGGTTTCCAAATTGTTATGCATAAAAATCCAATAAAAATTGTTAATTGAATAATTCCATGGTCTGCTCTATTAATCCCGGGAGAAAAAGAAAATAACATAGTTAATATTTTTCCTGGAGAGTATGATTCAAAAATTTGTGAGATACTCCCAAAATTCTGCCATATCAAAATTTTAATTAAGGGTATCAATCCTATTAAAAAAGAGAAAAAAAGAACCAGTATAAAATTTATTGCACACTTGATATCCTTTTTATCGATAGCTTCTACAATAGTCCTTAAAAACATTATCAATAATAATATATATGCTGTCATTAAATGCATCCAAAAAGTTATGCCAATAGAAAAAGCTATAAGCCAGAAGTTTATTTTCTTTTTATCTAAAAATAATTCATAAAGAAGAAGAGATAAAACCATTAAAGGTAATGCAAGAACAGTTAAAAATCTCCCATCTATTATCATATTTTTTAAAATTGGTATGCTTGTTAAGATTAAAAAACATGAGAATAAACTAGAAATTTTTGATTTAGTTAGAATATAAGAAAAGCATGCCACTAGAATGCCTAAAAGTATAAAAGAAATTAGCTCAAAAAAAATAAAAACAAAATGAGAAGATAAACCAAAAGCAATTAAATACGAACCTAATATTACAGGAAAAGTATTAAATGTAGATTCTGGATAACCTCCATACCAGTCAAAAAACCAGTTAGGAAGAGTGCCATATTTTCGTATTGATTGTGCATACTTTATTAATGTAGTGTAGTAATGAGCCACATCTCTTCCAGGAGGTATTCCTGGACCAAATGCTTGTTCTAAGTAAAAATAACTTAGCAAAAGAGAGATAAGAACAACAAAGAAATACCAATATTTTGAAAACTTCTTCATTACTCGATCACTAAGCTTTGTAGATTTTTTTCATAAAATTTTTGGAACGTTAGATTCTCAATTAATACTTCTTTCTTTTTAAGGTTCCAATCAATTACAAATTTAGTTATTTTACCATTAGAAGATGGGACAACCAAAATATTTTTTGGTATTTTATTAAAATTAATTTTGCATAACATTATAGTATTTTTATTTTCAATAACATAAGCTATGAAAGGGGAGGTAAAATTTGATATATTAACTTTCATATGATTGCTCCAGCCATAACCAGGAAGATAAATATTATCAAATCCAGACTCGCTCCAATGTGATAGCCTTAGAGTAATGTTTTCAATGTTTTCTATTGGATAATAATTCCACCTTATTTCTGCCCCATTTGGTTTCAATTTTACTTCCTCTAAAATTGTATACTCCTTTGAAGACCATATAGCTTCTATATTATTTTTTGCTAAAACACTAAGGAAATGGTCGTAATATAAATTACGTGTAATTTCTTTTTTATTAAAGAAAAGGACTTGAGAGTCCCAACCTGATATTTCTAAAATATTTACCCATGATAAACCATCTTCAAAATATATTGAAGGTTTTCCTGAACCTTCGTGTGAACCGTACCAAACTCCTTTGATTAAACTATTATATCCTATGTACGCGTTATTTTCAGGATTTATCTTCCATTCTTTTGAGGGAATGGTATAAAATTCGTACAGAGAAGGTATTGTAATACTAACTATGAAAAAACATAAAAAAGCTAATATAAAGATTATAAATAACAATTTTATTATCTCTTTTTTATCTTTAATCACAAGGAAAATTATAATTTTCAAATATAAATAATTTCTAAATGCACCTGTAGCTAAACTTTTTGAATTTACCAATAGTTTCATTTGTTGCTTGGGCTTCATTTGCTACCAAAATCAATCCAGGAAAGCCTTGTAACAAGGAAAAACTTTGAATTATTTTCATTTGACATAAAGTATACTCTATATATTTTTGAACAATTTAAATTTCCTCAATCGTTATCAATTTCCAAATAACAATTTCATCTACACATCTTTTATAAATTTTTGGTTTGAGCATCAGAGTATGCTTCCCCTCAGAATTTTTTATTATAAAAGATATCTTTTGGCAAGTATACTCAGAAGGAATAATTATTTCTTTTTCAATTCTATCGAAGTAAAATCTTCCTATTACTCCATCACCCTCTCTACTACAAGCGGTAATATTGATCCTTATATTTTTCCAGGGTATATCTATTTCCCTTTCTGCATAACTAGCAAATTCACAATTACATAATGGTGTAACAATTCCACTTAAATCTCCATAAGCTTTACACCCTCCTATCCTGCCTCCAAATTTCCATTCTACAGATTCTCCTAATTCGGTTAGATATAAATTGACTACATTTTCTTGTGGTTTAGGAGGATACCATGGCCATAAAACTAAATCATAGGATACTAAATTAGCTTCATGCTCGTATGTCCAATCTGCTCTTACCGCTAAAGAAGAGACATTAAGGATTGATAAAATCGTAAGAGTGATAAATATTACATAGACTAAATATTTTTTGGTTTTATTTTTTTCTTTAGAAACTTCTTGAATATAATAAAATGAAAAAAATGATAATAATAAAATTGGTATATTGTAATGTCTAATGTATCTAGGAGTAACGCCACCATACCACATAAATGTAAAACTAACTGAGATTATTATCAAAAAAATTGTGAAGGTTAGAAAGTTTCGTTTTCTTTTTTGTTTATATATAAAAATTCCAAAAATAGAAAAAATTAAAAAAGGTGAATTATATACAAATCCTTTTGGACCAAATAAGGAACCAAATAATCCATGTGTAAATAAGAAGATAGCATTCCCCGCTTTTTCTTGAAATGCATATATATAAGCAAAATATCTATCAAGCTTTCTGATTGAAGTCAAATTATGATAACCATAAATACTATAATCTAAAGCTGGAATATAATGTGGATAAATCCTTACAGGACCATAAGTTGGTGGGAGAACTGCCTCTTTAAAAACTTCTCTAGAGCTTCTACTAAAAGGAGAGGTATAAGACCATAAAAAGAAGATGAAGAATGTTATTGTAAGAGTTAAAAAGTATATTTTGTAAGAACGAATTAGCTTATATTTAAAAAAGAAATAAGATAAAAGTAAAAAAGGTAAAAAGTTATAAGAAAAAACTAGAAGAAATATTGAAAAAATTACTGAAAGAAAAATATCAATTCTATTTGAAGACTTCCCCCAATATTTAAAGAGAAAATAAAGAAATAACATAAATATAAAAGTATACATCAACTCATTCAAAAAAAGGTATCTAGAATAGATAAGAATTGATGTAGCTACTCCACTAATAATACTACTCACTAATGCGAACTTTCGTTTAAGATTAAGGAGTATTTGAATTTTATAAAAAAGAACTAAGGTTCCAGCGGAAAAAAGAATAATTAGGAAAATGATAGTTTTAAAAATTTGAAGATTAGAAGAAAGTGGGAAAAAATATAGCATTCCAATAAAAATGTAATTACCGATAGCGGGATAGCGAAGATAGTATTTTCCATTGATTTCTATAAGATCAAATAAATAATTTTGGAGTTGGTTGTTCATAAAGTATTCTTTTGAGAATGAAATTTGTTTATTCATCAAAAAATTTGAGATAAAATGAAAATTAAGAGGGGACCTTCCATCATGCCAAGTTAATTCATATTCATCAAATATCAAGTTATAAAAACCGTTTACTTCATCATAAATGGGCAAAAGAATTGAAAAAAGAATAAAGAATGAGAAGATAAAAAGAGATGAAAGGATATCGCCCCTTAAAATTTTTTTTGATACACTTTTCATAAATATTATTTTAAAAATTGATAATAAATAGATGCTTAGCAATTTTATTCAGCACCAACGCCAACACTAGAAAGAGTTATCCTTCCTTTATATTTTCTTATATCCCAAGAATCCGTTTTCATACCTCTTGTTGAAATTGGTGAAATAGGCAGACCCACAGATATAACAAATCTTCCTCTTCCTAATACACTGTCTCTTAACTTCCCTTTAATTAAGTTTAATATATGTTTAACAAGTTTCATTTTTAGTGTATAAATCATTAAAGAAGGTAGCTTAAACTTTTCCAACATATCATTTATCTTTTTAAGTTCTTTAAGTTCTATTAATTCTTTTATTTCTATTATACCACCATCATTATTAGCAATGTTAAAATTATTTATTTTAGAACTAAATTGTTCTCTCATAGTCACTTTAAAAATGGCTGTAGGTGCAGCATAATAGTAAGGAAAGTATATACCAAATTTGCCAAAAAGGTTGTTCAAATTCATTAAAAATCGTTTAAATTCAAGAAAATATTCTTTTCTTATCCCTCCATTTGTAATCATTTCTAGTCTCTCCATTATATCAATTGGTTTCATGAATTTTTCTACATCAATTTCAAATCTCCCATAAGGCACTATACCAAAAAATCTTATCCCCTCAATGAAATCATTTTTATAGGCAGAGAGTGCACAGAATTTTAAAAGTTCTGAAATTTGGTCCTCATTTACACCACAAGATATTACCGAGGATAAGATAGTTTTTATTCCAACTTTTTGTAGATTTTTAAGAGCTCTTATTTTTAATTGTAATTGTCTTCCATCACCTCTCAATTTTTTGTATATTTCTTCTCTAAAACCATCGAAAGAAAAATGCACTCTAGATAATCCACTTTTTTTAAGTTTTTTAACATATTTCAAATTTGCCAATTTTAAACCATTTGTATATATTTCAGGTATATTTCCAGACTTCTTAACCAGTTCTATCATTTGAAATATATCCTTTCTTGTAGTAGGTTCTCCTCCTTCAAAAAGAATAACTTTCTTTTTTCCTATTTTTTTAAGTATCCACTTTAAATCTTTGATAGTTATTTCTTCATAATTTTCATTTGCCATATAGCAAATTTTACATTTAGAGTTGCATTTTTTTGTAACTTGCAACAAAACACAATGTTTATTTTTTCTAAAATATTCCCATCTTTCATGAGGAGACAATTTAAGAGACTCATCTTTTCCTACAATTTTCAATAGTTTTTTATAAAATTTTTCATTCTCAGAATTTATTTTAAAAAAATCAGAGATTTTTTCTGTTCTTTTTAAACAAGTTTTCAACATATTTAATATTTAAAACAAGAACTATATAAATATCTTTATGTAGTGTCTCATGAAAAATGGGAAGTCTTGTTTTATTCTTTTTATGTAATACTTCACCCATTTCTTTCGAAATCCTCGAATAATTTTCCTGTAAAAATTATAAAGTTCTTCAGATGTTAAGCCATTCAATTTAATGATCTGTTGCTCATATGTATACTTGGAATAGTCATTTGTTAGTAAATCTTCCTTTTTTATATACTTTGATAATTCAGTTCCTGGAAATGGTACAACGAAAAATATCGGATTGAAATCTGGTTTTAATTCTTTGATAAGTTGAAATGTTGATTTGAGTGTTTTTTTACTTTCTCCAGGATATCCTATCATGAAAGATGCATGAATGATAAGACCTTCATCTTTACAGATTTTTATTGCTTTTCTTATTTGGGATAATTTCATTCCTCTTCTCATTTTATTTAACATCTCTTGACTTCCGCTTTCAACTCCAAAAAAAATCCAACGACAACCAGCTGACTTCATTTTTTTTATCAAAGTCCTGTTTACTCTATCTGCCCTTGTTACACAACCCCAAATTATATCCAATTTTCTCTTCCTTATAATTTCACAAATTTTTATGACTCTTTTTTTGTTCAATGTGAATGTATCATCATGGAACTTAAAATCAAAAGTACCATACATTTCTTGAACATGTTCTATTTCATTGACAACATTTTCAGGGCTTCGTAGACGTACTACAGAACCCCATTTGACCCATCTAGCACAGTACGCACAATTAAAGGGGCAACCTCTACCACTAATGAGAACCCCCATATTTGTAGGACTATAATGTTTTTCATTAATTAAGGAATCTCTGGCTGGAAAAGGTAAAACATCCAAATTTTTGATTAAAGGTCTCGTAGGTGTTGTTATTATTTTTTTCTTTTTTTTAAACACGATCCCTTTTACTTTCTTTAGATCTCCATTGTTCTTTAAAGTGTTTAACAGCTCTAACATTGTCAGCTCCCCTTCTCTTCGGACTACAATATCAAAAAAAGGGACAAGTATTGTTTCATTTGGTAAAGCTGTTGGATGACTTCCACCAACTACTACCAATATATCTTTATTGATTTTTTTCGCTATTTTTGCGACTTTTACGGCAGAAGTGTAAGAAGGTGTCTCACAACTAATCCCAAGAATATCCGGTGACTCTTTTTTAATAACCCTTTCAACATCTTTCCAAACCGTTTTTTTTAATTTTATATTTTTAGAAGTTAGAAGAGGACTAAGAATTCTTTCAATTTCTTTTACTCGTTTAAAATCAAAATTAATTGTTTTGACAGGAAAATTGTGTTTTTTTAATACGGCAGCTATATAAAGCAAATTTAAAGGTATCTCATTACTATAACTTCCAGACAATTTTCTAAAAGGTGGTAATACTAATAGTGTCTTCATGTTATTGCTTCCTCTTTTAAATTATTTAATATTTTAAGTTAAAAGAAGTATAAATAAATATGAAATTTAAGAAATATAAGAAAACGAAAGCTGTGTGTCCAATTTGTCTTAGTATAATAGATGCTAAGGTATGTTTAAAAAACAAGAATATAAAAATAGTTAAAACGTGTAAAAAACATGGAAAATTTGAGTATCCACATCTGTGGAATGATCCTTTTATTTACGAAGAATTAGGCAAAATTTTTAAAAATAGTAGTAAATATCCAAATGGGATAATCATTGATTTAACTTTAAGATGTAATCTAAATTGCCCCTTTTGTTTTGCTTTAGGAGCAGAAAAAAAAGTCAAATTTTATGAACCAAGCATAGAAGAAATTATTGAAAAAATTAAAGATTTTAAGAAACAAGTATTCTTTTCTACTGTTTTCTTATTTGGAGGTGAGCCAACTCTCAGGACCGATTTATTTGAAATCATAAAAAAGATAAAAAAATTAAATTTAGAAGTGTGTTTATTTACAAATGGTTTAAAATTGGCAAATTTGAAATATGTTAAAAAACTTAAAGAAGCTGGTTTAGATTATGTCATTCTTCAATTTGATAGTTTGAGAGATAAAACCTATGAAATATTACGAGGAAAGAAAATTCTTAAAGAAAAAATTAATGCAATACAGAATTTAAAAAAAGAAAAAATTCAAACTGATATTTTTGCTGTAATTGTGAAGAATGTAAATGATGACGAAATAAAGGATATAGTTCTGTTTTCTTCTAAAAATGCTGAAATTATAAAAAACGTATATATTTCAACTATAACTTATGAGGGAAGATATACACATAAATTTGAAAATATAACAAACTCAGAAAGATTAAAATTAATTGAAAAACAGCTACAAATAACAAAAAAAGATTTCTTAGAATGTACAGAATTTGACCATTACCTTGTTGAATTTATTAAAATGTTAACAGGAATAAAATGTAAGCGGTTATCAGCATGTGACATTATGTGCTACTTATTTTCTTGTAATTCAAATCGAATTATACCTCTCAATAGGATAATACATCTTAAAAATCTTACAAAATTTTTTAAAGAATCTATAAATCTCATGACCCAAAAAAGTAAAGTTAAATATATTAGACTGCTAATTAATTTTTTTCGCTTGATACTTAATCAGAAAATAATACTAAATAGTAAATATTTTCTCTCTATTTTGGAATCAATTTTCCCTTCCTTCAAACCTATACTGTATCGAAGACCAATTAGAAACAAATTTAAGAGAATTTTCAGAGTCATAATTACTCAGTTTCAAGATAGGTACAATTTAGATTTAGATACATTTAAGTATTGTAATCTCTGGGCAGAAATGCCCGATGGTAGTATAGGACCTTTTTGTGAAAAGATTATATTTAAAAGATGCTGAGAATAAAAAAGTGAATTCTAATTTAAAAAATTGAGTTTTTTCTGAAAATGATAATAGTATTCAGTCAAGAAGGAAAGGGGATCTTCCAAAGGACAATCCATTTTTATCTTTCTCCCTAAAATATAATTCAGAGCCGACTTAACTCCAAATTCTTTTAAAAAATGAAAAAAATGATGGGGTAAAACGTAAACAAATCCATCCTTTCCTGAATTTAAAATTAACTTTTCGTTCCAAAAGACTTTACAAAGAATATGAGGTATATTAATACCACACTTGATAGCTAAATCTGTAATTCCACTTATTATTCTAGGGTTTATCTCAAGTATCTTTGGAATACCATTTTTTTCTACTATGAATTGAGAAGATACAATGCCAACTAAACCTATTTTCTTGAAAATTTTTTTACTAATTTTAATTATTCTCGGGTTTATCTTACTGATTGGAAACTTAAGGTTTAGGCCAATAGATTTACAACAAAAGGATGCTAAAATATTAGATTTTTTATCAAGAACGAAAATTGAACTATAATACTCTCCATCAATGTATTCCTGAATTATAGACTCTTTACCTAATTTTAAATTTTTTCTGTAAGTGTCTAAAACTTCTTTTCGAGTATTACACAAGTAAGTATTTAAGGTGCCACCAGAACCTATACTTGGCTTAACTATTATTGGCAACTTCTCCTTTGAGATAATTTCTTTGACATGAGCTTCCGATGTTGGGAAAAAAGATTTTGGTATAGAAATTTTATTTTTAATACAAAATTCCAAAAATTTAGTTTTATTATGGACCATCATAATTTTTTCATGTTCAGGTAAAGGTAATACAGCATTTATATAATCACGATTTTTAGATAAAGGAATTAAAGTATCTTCATAACAGGGAATTAAAAGGTCTATATTCCATTTGTTAATAAGCGAGTTGATCAAATTTACAAACTTCCTTTCTTCCTTTGGTTTTTTAACTAATTTTGATGAAAGAGCTATCTCATAACCTGAAGATGGGTATGTGAAAAAATCCTTGACATACTTGGAGTAAAATCCTGGCGCAAGAGAATATTTAGAGACTGCAAAAACCTGATACCCTTTTTTTCCAAGAGCTCTAATCATACTTACAACAGAATGATTTTCAGCATTAGTTAATAATACTCTCATTTTGGTACCTTTCTAATAAATTTAAAGTAAGGATAACATATAAAAAAAAGGGGACAAGGCTCACAACATTTTCGTACTTCAGACAAAGGATAAGCGAAATCTTTAATCTCTTTTATTTCCTTCTCCGTCATATTACTTTTAACTACAAGATGTTTTAAATCAAATAGCGATAAATCTTTCGTGATTAACTTATCTTTCATTTTTTTCCAAAGAGGAGTTCCTGGAAACGGTGTAATATAATTAAGATCAATTCTGCTATATTTTCTAATGAAATAAAGTTCTTTAATTACATCTTGTTTTTTCTGGCCAGGTAACGGGATCAAATAAGACGAGACAAACTCTAAATTTAATTTTTTTGATAATTTTAATAGTTTTTTAATTTTTGAAATATAATGTTGAGGATTTTTAGTTTTATTTAAAAATCTCAAACAATTGGGTGAGAGAGACTCTATGCCCAAATAAAGATTGGTAAATCCAGCTTTATCCATTATTTTGAGCATTTCTGCATCCAAAAAATCTGCATAAACTCTAGCAGATAAGGAGGCAAATTCAAGTTTTCGTTTCTTGATTTCTTGACAGATTTTTTTTACATGTTTTTTTGAAATAGAAAAATTGAGATCAAATAGAGAGACATGGTTCTTTTTACTAGATAGCATTTCAAGTTCATCACCTACTTTTTTCGCACTTTTGAATCTGACATTTCCATACCATCGTGAGTCAGCACAGAATGAACATCTTAAGGGACAGCCTCTAGATGTTAAAACGCGAAAGAATGAGAGCGGTGGTTTAAAATGTATATATCTAATTCTATTCCACAAGGGTAAGGGAAGTACATCTAAATTTTTTAGTGGTTTTGGTCTGTTTGAAACTATTTTTTTATTTTTTTTATATGCTAATCCCGGGATTTTTGATTTTTTTAACTCCCCAGATACAAGTTGTAGTAAAGGTTTTTCACCTTCACCTATAATCGTATAATCTATGAAAGAATATTTCAAAATTTCTTTAAATAAAAAAGTGCCTAACATACCTTCAATGATGATTTTGGCATTAGGGTTTATCTCTTTTGAAAATTTAGCAAATTCTATCGTTGTGGGATAATGAAAGAAATGAGTATTAAAGATAATATAATCATAATGACCAACATATTTTTTCAGGATGTCTTTTCTTTTAAATGGTATAGAAGAAGAAAGGTCGAGAATATCACATTCGTGCCCATTCTCTGTAAGATATGATGCTAATCCTGCAGATTTGTGATGCAGAGGATTAAAATGAAAATGATCTAAAGGGAAAATAGTGAGAAGTAACTTACTGATTTTGGGTGCAAACTGAGGTATTGAAACCTTTTTACCAGGATTGACAAAAAGGATTTTTGCCATATTATAGTTTTAAGAATCCAACTAATTTATAAACACATTAAGAAAAAATAGAAACAACCCAATACTATGCCACAAGCCTTATAAATTTTCCTCAAATTTTTGTCAAATTTTCTTTTATAAATTCTAAACATGAAAAAAAGGGAGAAAATTAGTGTAAAAATAAAAAAAAGAGAATTTACTCTTTCCAGGGAGCATATAGAGATACTTAAAATAATGGAAAGAAAAAGAAGGAAGATACAAATAATCTTCATCTTTCTTATACCGCATAAGATTGCAGTAGTAGTAATTTTACTTTTTCTATCTTCTTTATAATCCACAACTTCATGAATAAATTGAGCAACCATGTTAAAACAAAAAAGTAAACTTGCAAATAAAATTCCTTTTAAGTTTAAAGTTGAAGTATAGAAATAACCCAAAAAGAAAAGAAGTGTAAATCCAAAGCCATTACAAAAAGAGCAAATAAACGGTTTTGCTTTTAATCTAAAAGGATATGCTGAATATAATGTTACTATAGTTACAAATATTAACGAGACTATAATTTGGCTAAAATTAAAAAGGGGTAATATTAGAAAAGTAAAAATCAAAGGGATAATAAAAAATTTCTTCTTTTCATGTTTATCATAATAATCGTTTAGAGAAAAAGCATAAGCTAATAAAAAAATTCCAAGAATAATGTATCTAATAATATCTATACTCAAAAAATTTGATTTAACAGAAAAACCTAACAAAATAAACCCTAAATAATAATACCAATCTTTAACTCTGTATATCTCTAATATATTTTTCATACTATAACTATCTTTCTATTCCAACTTTTGATATTATCCCTAGAGAAACAACAAATCCTGCAACTCCAAAAGCTACTGCTAGATTGACTAAAAACTTACCGAATAATGAAATTGCTACTCTGTTAAATTGGGGGATTGCCAAGAAAGCAATTATAATGACAAACAAAGCTGTTACTCCTATTAAAAACGATTTCTCTTCTTTTATCTGTATGTTTTGGATTGCAATCATTGCTCCACAAATTCCCAATATAAGCCAAATTATTGATTCATAAAATATTAAACCAGGAAATGATCCAATTATGGCTACTATTATTATAGCTAGAAACCAAAATGTTCCCCAATCATATTTTTTCTTTTTTGGCATAAAATTATTTAGAAAACTATTATAAATAAAGGTTACCAAATTCTTTTCATGGTTGTTGAAGACATAATAGTGGGAAGGGATCCAGAAGATTTAAAAAAGTATGGAAAGAAAGGTTGTATCTTCTTGGGAAAACATGTTGTTGGAAAAGGTTTTGAATACCATTTAACTAACCCAATACTAATGGACGTTTTAAGACCACACGTTATTTTGATTGTTGGGAAAAGAGGTTCTGGTAAAAGTTATACAAGCGCAGTAATAGCAGAAGAGATAATGAAGTTACCAACTGAAATAAAGGAGAATTTATCATGCTTAATGATAGATACAATGGGTATTTTTTGGTCAATGAAGAATCCTAATGATAAGGATGTTTTGCTTTTAGCAGACTGGAATTTAAAACCAAAAGGGTTTCCCATTCAGAATATAGTCCCTATTGGTTTGAAAGACTTTTATGAGAAAGCTGGAGTAAGCTATGATGGTGTTTTTGCTATAAAACCTTCTGAACTTTCAGCAGGAGATTGGGCCTTAACTTTTAATATAAGCTTATTTGAACCTTTAGGAATTTTATTAGAAAGGATTATAAAGAAAATGGAAGGAAAGGAATATTCTATTCAAGATATTATAGAAGAAATAGAAAAAGATAAGAGGGCAGAAGAGAAAGAGAAGCTTGCTTTAGAAAACAGATTTTTGTCTGCAGAAGGTTGGGGTATTTTTTCTAAGAAAGCAACACCAGTTGAAAATTTTTTGAAGCCTGGAGTAGCTACTGTTTTAGACGTTTCTTTACAAGAATGGAATGTTAGGAATTTGATGGTTGGTATTTTGTGTAGGGAAATATATCAAGTAAGAATGGCTGCAAGGAGAGAAGAAGAGATAGCTATAATGGAAGGAGAGTTTGTTAAAAAAGTTCCAATGACTTGGATAATAATAGATGAAGCACACAATTTTATTCCAGCAAGAGGTGAAACTGCAGCTTCTCATGATTTATTAACTCTTGTTAAGCAAGGGAGACAACCTGGTATAAGCTTAGTTCTAATAACTCAAAGACCAAATAAGCTTCACGAAGATGCTATAGCTCAAGCTGATTTAGTTATCTCCCATAGACTAACGGCAAAGCCTGATTTAGATGCCTTATCAGCTGTGATGCAAACTTATTTGCTTTCTGATATAAGGAAATCAATAGAAGGTTTACCAAAAACAAAAGGTTCAGCAATAATTTTAGATGATAATAGTGAAAGGCTATTCAGTGTTCAAATAAGACCTAGGCAAAGCTGGCATGCTGGTGGTAGTCCTCTTGCAATAAAAGAAAAACCATAACGCATTTTTAAAATCTATTTTTCAATTATTTTTATGCAATTTGTTAAGCATCCTTTAATAAGACCTAATAAAATAGAAGTTAGAAGATATCAAGAAAATATTCTTAATAGTGCTGTAAAAAAGAATATTTTATGTGTTTTACCTACAGGCCTTGGTAAAACAACAATAGCAATACTTCTAGCAGTTCATAGACTAGAGAAGTATCCTGATTCTAAAATAATGATCACAGCACCAACAAGGCCCCTATGTTCTCAACATCAAAAACTGTTTTCAGAATGTTTAAGAATTCCTGAAGAGAAAATAGTTTTAATAACAGGAAAAATTAGCCCTAAAAAAAGAAAAGAAATTTATAAGAATGCAAAAATAATATGCGAAACTCCTCAAACTATTAAAAACGATATAGAAAATGAAATATTAGACCTTTCCAATTTTTCTTTAATAGTTTTTGATGAAGTTCATAGGGCAGTTGGAAATTATGCTTATCCTTTCATAGCAAAATTTTATAAAAGTAAGTCAAAGTATCCAAAAATTCTTGGTCTTACGGCATCTCCTGGAAGCACAAAAGAAAAAATAGAAGAAATATGTAAAAACCTTTTCATTGAAGGAGTTGAAATAAGAAGTGAATATGATGAAGATGTTGAACCTTATGTTAAAAAGATAGAAACAGAATTTATTAAAATCAATTTACCAGAAGATTTAAAAAGTATACAAGAAACTTTAAAAAATGCTTTAAAAAGAAGGTTAGAAAGACTAAAAGAGTATAACATTCATATAAAAACTAAAAAAGAGTTGTTAGAAACACAGAAGAAAATTAGCAAAAAAATTTCAATAGGAAAAAAACCTATTCTCTTTTACATCCTTTCGCTTTTAGTTGAAAGTATAAAAATATGGCATCTTCTTGAACTTCTGGAAACTCAAAGTGTTAAAGCAGCCAAAATATATTTACAAAAAATCAAAAAGGGAAAAACTAGATCTGACAAAAATGTGTTGAAAGATCCTGAATTTCAAAAAGCTTTGTTTAAAATAGAAAAGGTTGGAGAACATCCTAAAATAGAAAAGCTGAAAGAAGTTATAAGAAAAGAGCTAAAAGAAAAAGAGAAAAAAATAATTGTCTTTTCTCATTACAGAGATAACATAAGACATCTTTACGAATTGTTAAATGAAATTTGTAATCCTGCTATTTTAATTGGCCAAGCTGGAGAAGGAGGTTTAACTCAAAAAGAGCAAATAAATATAATAAAAGACTTTAACCTTGGAGTTTACAATTGTTTAATAACTTCTCCTATAGGTGAAGAAGGACTTCATATTCCTTCTGCAGACATAGCTATATTTTACGATACTGTTCCTAGTGAAATAAGAGCAATACAAAGAAGAGGAAGAGTTGGAAGAACTAAAGTTGGTAAAGTCATATTTTTGATAACAAAAGGGACAAGAGATGAAAGCTATTATTGGTCAGCTTATAGAAAAGAAAAAAAGATGAAAAAAATGCTGAGAGAAATGCAAAAGAAAACTCAATCTTCTGTTAAAGATTTTTTAGAAGTTTAACATCGCTCAGTACAAGGTTCGGACACATTGTGCTGCATAACGCAGCATCTGGAATCAAGTCCAGAGGACTGAATTCCTGAGGTCCGAACATCCTCCTGAGCGATATTATTATTTAAAAAGTTAGGGTATTTAAATATAACTGTGAAAAAAGTTTTGATCTTCGTTGATAAAAGGGAAGCAGGTATAGTAAAGTATTTTGCTCAATACGATTGTGAAGTTAGAGAAAAGATGCTCTTGTATGGAGATTTCTTAGTCTCTGAGAGAGTTTGTATAGAAAGAAAAACAGTGAAAGATTTTGTTAAGAGTATTATGGATAAGAGATTGTTTCAACAACTTAAAACGATGAAAGAGAACTTTGAAAATCCTTTACTAGTAGTTGAAGGGGAAGAATCATTATATGGTTTTTTGAATCCTAACGTTATTAGAGGGGCTTTAGCATCGATAGCTATAGATTTATCAATTCCAATAATTTGGACAAGAGACCCAGCTGATACAGCCGGAATAGTATTTTGGATTGCGAAAAGGGAACAAATAAATGAAAAGAGAGAAGTAATTTTAAGAAATAAAAAAATTCCGTTAACTATTAAAGAACAACAAGAATATTTGATAGGAAGTTTACCTGATATTTCTAGAGTAAGAGCCAAACAACTTTTAAAACACTTTAAAACTCCAAAAAAGATATTCAATGCGAGTAAAGAAGAACTTAAAAAAGTTAGGGGTATAGGAGAAAAGATAGCTGAAAAGATATTAAAAATATTGGAAAAAGAGTACGAGTAAGGTTTTATTTTTCTTTACTTAATATTTAAAATATGCAAAAACCTTTGATAATAGGAATAGATACTGGTCTTACAACTGGGGTTGCAATCTTCGACCTTGACAAAAATCTTCTTTTTCTTGGAAGTAAGAAGTACTATCCTATTTCAGAACTTATAAAGAAAATTTTATCTTTTGGAAGGCCTGTCTTGATCTCAACTGATAAGAAAAAAATTCCACCTAAAGTAAATAAAATAGCTTCTTCTCTTAACTGCAAGATCTTTAAACCAGATCATGATTTGAAAGTAAAAGAAAAAGAAGCTATAGTTAACATTCCTGTTAGTAACTCTCATGAAAGAGATGCTTTAGCTTCAGCCCTTTTTGCCTTTAAAGCTTATTCTTCAACTTTTAATAGAATTGATAAAGTTTTAAGTTCTATGAAACTTAAAAAATACAGCCAAGTTGTGAAAGAAATGATAATCATGAAAAAAGCAAAAAATATCTCAGAAGCTATTGAAAAATTAAAGCCAAAAAAAGTTAAAAAGGAATTTAAACAAAAAATAAGAGAAATTAACTTGGATTGGAAAGAAAAGGCCCAAGAACTTGAAAAAAAGCTTAAAGAAGAGAGGAAAAGGTATGAAATATTAAAAATTTATTCTGAAAAGATAGAAGAAAGAGTAAAAGAGTTGGAAGAACAAAAAAGGGCCTATTTAGAAGAGGAAATGAGAAAAAACGAAGAAATGAGAAGAAAAGTAATAAAAGAGAGGGAAATAAGGAAAAGAGATATTCTCATAAAACAGTTAAGATTTGAAGTTGGAAGACTTAGAGATCTTTTAAAAGTTTATGAAAAAGAAATTGAAAAACAAAGAGAGTTAAAAGAAATTGAAAATTCCAACTTTGTTCCAATAAGTGTTATAGAAGATTTGAAAAGAGAAGAAATACTAAAAACAAAAAGAAAATTTGGAATTAAGAATAAGGTTGTGTGGGTCAAAAATGTTAGGCCATCCAAAACAGCTACAAAGTTGCTAGGCTCACTAAAACCTAAAGTTGTTATAGGAAAATTTGATGAAGGTTTAAAAAATATTTTGAGAAGTTTTAACGTAATTGTAATTAACAATGTTGAACCTCAAATGAAAAAATATTATGCTTTCTTACCATATGAAAAAATAAGAGATTCTATTAAAATGAAAGAAAGAGAGAGTTTTCTTGAATGGCTAGAAGAATATAGAGCGAGAACTTAAGGTTTCTTTTTTACCTTCTTGCTCCATATTTCCCATTTCCTTTTGAATCTGAATAAAGGAATCTTAGGAACTTTAAAGGATGGAAATGCAAATTTCTTTTTACCCTTTTTCACTTTTTCAGCACCAGCCTCTTTTATAGCTTTAACCATTATCTTAACTTTTTCTTTAACTTTTTCATAACCATTTTCTATTTCGAAAGCAGTACCTATGTGAATTCCATCTGCTCCAGCTTTTATTATTTGTTTTGCTTGTTGGGGTGTCCTACAACCTCCAGCATAAAAGTATGGAACATTTAACTGAGAACTAACAGCTGAAATTAGAGAAGGTGAAGCTGGATCAGGAGAACCTGAACCACAATCTGTTATTATTATCCTAGCACCCATATATTCACCTGCCAGAGCTGTTGCTGCAGCCAAATCTGGCCTATCTCTTGGAACTAAGTTAGCATTAGAAATCCATCCTACGGCCCTTCCAGGCTCAATAACAATGTAAGCTGTTGGAATAGGTTCCAAGCCTAGCCTTTTAACTACAGGTGCTCCTTGAATTTGAGCTGTTGATATCCAATAAACATCTCTACTGTTAAGTAAATACATAAAGTATATAGCATCGGCATAATGAGTTGCTGTTCCTATACCACCTGGAAAAAGAACTATAGGAATATCAACATTTTCTCTTATCATTTTTGTAGTTTTGTCTAAAATCATACCTTGTGCTCCTATTGAACCTCCAACCAGAATTACATCAGCGCCAGCTTCATAAGCAGCTTTTGCAACTTTTGCTCCAGTTTCAAAAGGTTGTTTGTCAGGATCTATTAAAGCACAAAGCAAAGCTCCTTCCTCATTTATCTTATTTCTGATGTACTTTTCAACTTTGCCAATTTTCATATTAACTACTTTTCAACACTCATTTTTAAACCTTTTCATTATGTTCAACAATTAAAGAAAATTTTAAATATTAGTTCTAAAGTTAAAAAACTTTATTTAAAGGGAAATCTATTAATTATTCATGCCATTCGTCTTAGGACCTAGTGAACTAAGTAAAGAAAGTATTAAAATAGTTGGAGGAAAAGCTGCTAACTTGGCTGAACTAATAAATGCTGGTTTTCCTGTTCCAGAAGCTTTCTTCATTACAACAGAAGCTTATCAAAAATTCTTAAAAGAAAATGAACTAGAAGAAAAAATAAAAGAAATATTGAGTAATGTAAATTATTCTAACTTTGAATCTTTAAAAGAAGCGTCTGAAAAAATAAAAGCTCTTATTTTAAAAGGAAAGATGCCTCCAGAAATAGAGAATCAAATAATAGCATACTACAAAAAGCTTTATGGTGCTCCTCCTGTTAATATTGATCTTGTAAAACCTTTAGATAAACCATTTGTTGCCATAAGAAGTTCAGCTGTTACTGAAGACATAGAAAAAGCTTCATCTGCAGGTCAATATGAAACTTTCCTTAACATTAAGGGTGAAAAAAGTGTTATTAATGCTGTTAAAGAGTGCTGGGCCTCTCTTTACACTTCAAGAGCAATTTATTATAGGCATAAACATAATCAACCATTGCAAACTTTAATAGGAGTGATAGTTCAAAGGATGGTTTCTTCTGAAAAAAGTGGGGTAGCATTCACAGTTGACCCTGTAAATCCAGTTGAAGGTAAAAATAGGATAATTATTGAGGCTTGTTGGGGTTTAGGGGAAACTATAGTTCAAGGAAAAGTTGAGCCTGATAGATATGTAGTTGATAAAGAAACTGGAAAAATTTTAGAGAAACATATTGGAAAAAAAGAGATAGAAAGGGTCAGAGACCCTATATACAGTGTAACTATAGAGAGGAAAGTAACTGAAGAGAGAAGTAAAGCTCAAGTTTTAAGTGATAGTGAAATAGTCGCTTTAGCAGCATATTGCAAAAAAATTGAAAAACATTATAACTTTCCTCAAGATATAGAGTGGGCGGTTGAAAGAAACAAAATATATATCTTACAAACTAGAGCAGTGACAACTTTAAAAGAAAAGGAAAAAGCTGAAGAAATAAAAGGTAAACCTATTCTTAAAGGTTTAGGAGCTTCACCAGGAATAGCAACTGGAATAGTAAAGATAATTCATGATGTTAGTGAACTTGGAAAAATAGAAAAAGGTGATATTTTAGTTACAAAAATGACAAACCCTGACTTTGTAATTGCAATGGAAAAATCTGCTGCAATCGTTACAGATGAAGGTGGATCAACTTCACATGCTGCTATAGTTTCAAGAGAGCTTGGGATACCGTGCATAGTTGCAACAAAAGTAGCAACTCAAACTCTAAAAGATGGAATGAAAGTCACAGTAGATGCAACTCATGGCAAAGTTTATTTAGGTGAAGTTAAAATAAAAGAAGAAAAAATTGAAAAAGTGGAAGTAAAAACTAAAACAAAAGTTAAAGTTAACCTTGCATTTCCTGAAACAGCTGAAAAAGCAAAAGATGCAGATGGGGTTGGTTTGTTAAGGCTTGAACACATGTTAACTAAAGCTGGAATGCATCCTGTAGAATATATTAGAGAAGGGAGAGAAGAGGAATTAATAAATATACTTGTTGAAGGTATTGGAAAAGTTGCAGAAGTATTTTACCCAAAGCCAGTATGGGTAAGATCTTTAGATGCAAGAACAGATGAGTATAGAAATATGAAAGGTGGTGAAAAAGAGCCAAAAGAAGATAATCCTATGCTTGGTTGGCATGGAATAAGAAGAAGTTTAGATGAGCCTGAAATATTAAAGTCAGAATTTAAAGCTATAAAGAAATTGCATGAAAATAATTTAACTAATGTTGCTATAATGTTACCTTTTGTTTATGATGTTTCTGAATTAAAAAGAGCTAAAGAAATAGCTAAAGAAATAGGGCTTCCAAAAACAGTAAAATTTGGAATAATGGTTGAAGTCCCTTCTGCTGCTTTAACTATAGAAGAATTTTGTAAAGAAGGTATAGATTTCATATCTTTTGGTTCTAATGATTTAACTCAAACAACTCTTGGAATAGACAGAAATAATGAAAGGCTAATAAAACTCTTTGATGAAATGCACCCTGCTTTGCAATTTCTTTACAAGCATGTCATAAAAGTTTGTAAAAAGTATGGAGTTGAAACTTCTATATGTGGTGAATTGCCAAGTAATAGGAAAGATGCAGTTGAGTTCTTAGTTAAAGCTGGTATAGACTCAGTCTCTGTGAACATAGATGCTATAGAGAAGGTAAGGAAATGGATAGCAGAAATAGAAAAGTGAAAAGATGGATGTTGAAAAAAGTCCAAAGATTACTCATTTCCTAATATCTCTTTGTATAGGCATTTTTTTACTTGAATATTACTATGAATTCTCTTATGGTGCTGTAGTTCTTCAACAAATATTTTATGATTTTGGATTTTCTTTAAAAAATTTGTTAGAAAACAAGTTTTGGGTTTTTTTAACTTCTATGTTTCTTCATGGAAGCCCAGAACACTTAGTGTTAAACATGATAGCTCTTTTCTTTTTTGGAAGAGCAGTTGAAATGAAGCTGGGAAAGAAAAAATTTCTTTTAGCTTTTTTCATTTCAGCTTTTTTGGGAGATCTTGCTATAATCTTTGCAAATTTGATTGGCTTATTACCTCCTGATGTTCCAACTATAGGCATTTCAGCAGCTGTGTTTGGATTAATGGGAACTGCAATGCTAATCAAACCATTTGAATTCATAATGTTCCCTTATTTAATACCAATACCTTTAGTTTTAGTTGCTCTATTATACACTTTATATAACATTGCAGCATTCTTACTTATTTTCACAGCAAAACTTTCTTCTAACGTTTCTTACATTTCTCATATAGGAGGGCTTGCAGGAGGTATGCTTTTTGGCTTTAAACAAGAAGGAAGTAAAAAGGGTTTTATAGTTATAATCCTTTTACTTACTTTATTAGTTGTTACACCTATAATATGGGTAATTTTTGAATACTTGGAAGTCTTTAATTATGCAACTTTAATAACGAAAGTGATGAAATGATACTTTTGCAACTTCCTAATGGTTTGAAGAGAAAGGCCCTTGAAATTGCTGATAAACTTGGGGATGTTTTGATAGATTGTGAAAGCTGTTTTGGTGCTTGTGATCTTGCTATCCAAAGAGCCAAATTGTTAAAATGTGAAAAAATAGTACATTATGGTCATTCAAAGTTGATAGAAAGTGAAATACCTGTTGAATATATTGAGAACAGAGAAGAATATGATCCTTTACCTACTCTTAAAAGAGATTTTAACAAAATTAAAGGTGAAAAAATTGGTTTAATAACAACATTACAATTTCTTGATTGTTTAAAAAAAGTTAAAGAATTTTTAGAAGAAAAAGGAAAAAAAGTTAAAATAGGAAAGGGTAATTTATATGAAGGGCAAATATTAGGTTGTGATATATCTTCTGCAGAAGCGATAGAAAATGAGGTTGATTCTTTCCTTTTTATAGGATCAGGAAAATTTCATCCTATTGGTCTTGCTTTAAAGACAAAGAAACCTATATTTGTTCTGGATGTAGAGAAAAATGAAATTTCTGAAATAAAAGATTTAAAAGATCTCTTTTTAAGACAAAAGTATGCTGCCATAGCTTTAGCAAAAAATGCTAAGAAGATAGGAATTTTAATTTCTGTTAAGCCTGGACAATTGAACTTAGATTTAGCAAAAAAAATAAAGAAAAGGATAGAAGAAAAAGGGAGAAAAGCTTACATTCTAGTATTTGATGATATTGAACCAGAAAAGTTAGAGCATTTTGACCTTGATTGTTACATAAATACAGCCTGTCCTAGAATTGCTATTGATAATAGGATAAGATTCAAAAAACCTATCCTTAATCCAGATGAGATAGAAAGCTTTATATAAGTGAAGAAAAAATAGTGATTAGAATGAAAGTTAAAATCATAGAAAAAGAAAAAGAAATGATAAAGTTGGAATTTGAAGGTGAAACTGAAACTCTCACCCAACTTTTAGCAACACAAGTTTGGAAAGAGAAAGGTGAAGGTGCAGCTGTAAGAGAACATCCATTCCTTGAAGAACCAAAGCTTATAGTTATGGGAAAGAATCCAATCAAAATTTTAGAAAAAGCTGCTGATTCTTTAGAAAAAGAATGTGAAGAATTAAAGGAAAAATTTAAAGAAGCTTTAAAGAAAACTTAAATTCTCATGATTTGAATGCAAGAATTTAGGACAATAAAAAAAGAAATAAGAATATTAGCATGGGATGATGGGCCTTTTGAATTCAAAAAAAGAGGTAAAGATATCTTAATTGGTGTAATTTCAAGAGGCGCAGTTACTATAGATGGGATTTTAAAAACTGAAATAGAAATAGATGGTTTAGATGCAACCGAAAAAATAATAGAGAAAACAATTAAAACTAAGCATAAAGATTTAAGAGTAATGATGCTTGATGGCATCACTTTTGCTGGTTTTAACATTGTTGACATAAAAGAGATTTATAAAAAAACTAAGATACCAGTTATAGTAGTAAATAGAAAAAAACCAAATTTCAAAAAATTCATTTCAACTTTGAAAAAATTATCTCACCCTGAGAAAAGGTTAAAGTGTGTAGAGAATGCTGGGCCAATTTATTGGGCAAATGTTAAAAATAGAAGAATTTGTTTTCAATGTTCTGGTATCAAAAGAGAAGATGCAGAAAAAATTATAAAAATAACCTCAACTATGAGTTTAATACCAGAGCCATTAAGAATTGCCCACTTAATTGCAACTGGGATAATTTTAGGTGAATCAGTTGGCAGGGCATAAGATAAAAGAGATTTGGGATAAATATACAGAAGGTTGGATAGGATCAATAATTTACTTAATATTAGGTTTCATAATAGCATTTTTATTAAATATTGCATTAGGAATAGCTTTACATACAGATGTTCCCGTTGTTGCTGTTTTTTCTGATAGCATGGTTCCAACTTTTTACAGAGGCGACATGATCATAGTTTATGGTGATAAGAATGTTTCTGTAGGTGATATAATAGTTTTTGATTGCCCAGACAGAAAGTATCCAATAATTCATAGAATATATAACATAACACAAAATGGAATAATAATAACGAAAGGAGATAACAATCTTTATCCCGATCCTCCTTACTGGAAAGTTACAAAAGATAAAATTCATGGTAAGGCTATTTTAAAAATTCCTTTGCTTGGTTGGGTTAAAATAATCTTTGTTGAACTCACAGGTTTAGCTTGACAAAGCCTAAAATAAGTTATTTTTTCCACAGTTAGTAGTAAAAAAGAGAAATTCGAGTTTTTTAGAAAATACATAAGCTTTAAATACTTCCCCATATACAAAATAAAGTTAAAAATAAAAGGGTCTAAAAATGGAGTTCTGCGATAAGTGCGGAGGACTGATGGTACCGAAAAAATCCGGTAAACGTATAATTCTCGTTTGTAGGAAATGTGGTAGAAAGAAAAAAGCAAAAGAAAAAAAGTTTAAGATAAGTGTTTCTTCACAAAAAAAAGCTGGAAAAATAATAATAGTAGAAGGAAAAAAGAAAGTTGATGTCTTACCAAAAACACATGTAGTATGTCCAAAGTGTGGAAATGATGAAGCCTATTGGTGGATGCAGCAAATGAGAGCTGCTGATGAAGCACCAACAAGATTCTATAAATGCACTAAATGTGGCCATGTGTGGCGTGAGTACGAGTAGTCAAATAAAATATTAAAGTTATGAATATAAGTATCCAATTCAAACTAATTATATGCTTCCTTTAGCAACAGTCAAGAGAATTGCAAAGAAAGCAGGTGTAGAAAGGATTTCAGAAAAAGCAATAAAAGAGTTAGCAAAAGTTGTTGAAGAACTGGGAGAAGAACTTGCTTTAGAAGCTGCTCAAGTAGCAAGACATGCAAAAAGAAAAACCATTTTAGAAGAAGACATTAAACTTGTTGCTGAAAAATCTTAAATAATTCAAATCTGTAAATCCTCTTTTTCTTTGACACTATTTCAAATAAATTAATTTTAAATTTAAAAAAATCATTATTCTTTTCATGGTAACAACTAGAGCAATAATAAAAAATTTAAGACCAGGAAATTTCTGCATAATAGAGGGTGAACCTTGTAGAGTTCTCAGTGTTACAACTTCTGTTGCTGGTAAACATGGAGGTGCTAAAGCAAGATTAGAAGCTATTGGTTTGTTTGATAATAAGAAAAGATCTATAGTTAAGCCTGCAGATTCTGAGATTGACGTTCCAATTGTTGAAAAGAAAGTTGGCCAAGTCATTGCTATAACTGGTGAAAATGCTCAAATAATGGATCTTGAAACTTATGAAACTTTTGAAACTCCTATACCAGAAGAGTTAAAAGAAAAGATAAAACAAGGAGGGGAAGTTATTTATTGGGTTATAATGGGAAGAAAAATGCTAGTTCAAGTTAAAGGTTAATTATTCATATCTTAAAGCTTCAACAGGCTGAAGCTTAGCTGCTCTTCTTGCTGGGAATAAACCTGAAATAATCCCAACTATAGTTGAAAAAATTATAGAAAACAATATTATTTGTGGAGTAACTACGGCTTCGAATTTCATTGAAAGCATTCTAGAAGCAAAAAATGAAACTATAGAGGAGAATAATGTACCTACAAAACAACCTATCACACCACCTATGAAACCAAGCAAAGCAGATTCTATGAGAAATATCTCTAAGATGTTAGTGTTAGTTGCACCTATAGCTTTCATAATTCCAATCTCTCTCGTTCTTTCTATGACAGATGTTAGCATTGTGTTTGAAACACCAACACCAGCAACTATTAATGCTATTGAAGCTATCCCCCCTAAGATGAAAGAAATAATGGTAAATATTGAACTTACTCTTTCCATTATTTGCTCACTTGTTATGGCCATAAAAGTATTCTTTCCGTACTTTCTATTCAATTTTTTCTCAATAGAAGATGCTATAGAATTTATTCTTGAAACATCTGCCTTGGCTAAAATCATACTTATTTCATTTCCACTTCCAGTAATTTCTCTCAAAGTTTCTAAAGGAAGTACAACAGCTTTATCATCAGTAGGATTTCCAATACTTTTTAATATTCCAATTACTTTTAGCTTTTTTCCTTTTATTTTTATAGAATCCCCTACTTTGATCTTTTTCTCAAAAACATCGTTAGCAACTTTCCAACCAAGGACAGCAACACTTTCTTCATTAGAAGTAAAATACCTCCCCTCTTCCAATTTGAAAGATTGAATTTCAGAAAAAAACTTTTCGCTCTCTTTTGCAGGTAAACCACTTACAAATGTTGTCTCTATTTCGTTTTTGTATTCAATAGGCAAAGTTTTTACAAGCAAACCAACTGCCATTTCAACACCATTAACTCTATCAACTATTTTAACGTCTTCATCACTTAACGGCTCCCCTAAAAAGGCACCTCCTATTAAACCTCCTGAAAAGCTAGGGACTATCATTATTTTATCTGCACCAAATTGTTCTAATTGTTGGGATACTGCTACTTTTAAACCTTCTCCCACAGAAACTAGACCAACAATAGCAGCTATGCCTATTGTAATTCCAAGAATCGTTAAGCCAAAACTTACCTTTCTATGTTTCAAACTATCTATAGAAAGTTTTAAGCTTTCTTTTATCAAGAATATCACTTTCTTCTTTTATAAATTAAGAAGAATAACACAACAACTCCTATAACAATAATTACTCCTAAGAAAATATCAGGAGTTTTAGGTTTTGGTTTGACTGTAAGTATTTTTTCAAATGTGTGTTCGTTGTTAAATTCATCTCTATACTTTAGGAACACTTTAACAGGATATTCTTTAGAAACATCTACAAGATCTTGATAAACTTTTATAGTTTCATAATCATCAGGATCTAAAGTCCCCACATAAATTTCTTCTGAACCATAATCTGAAGAGATTTTAGCTGTTAAGTATTGTGCAGATGAAGTTCCACTATTAGCTATAGAAATTTCGAGTTCACCTATCGAGTTTGAGAATAAATTCTCAGTATTTGCAGTTATAACGAATTCAGCTTTTCCTGAAACTGTTAATCCTATATTTTTGGTTTCTGAATAGCTTGTAGACCTTGTCTCATCATAATAACTCAACTTTACAGGTATTGAGTAGACACCAATAGATGTATCTGGATTTATTGTTATAGGAATGCTTACTTTTTTGCTTTTTGAAGGTTCTAATATGCTTATTACAACTTCTCCACTTGAACTCGGAGTTGTGAAAACATCTCCTTGCTCTAAAGTTATTTTTAGATCTTTAGCAGCACCTTCACCAGAATTTTTGAGATAAAATGAAATAGAAACTGTTTTTCCAGGTTCAACTTTTTCACTATAGCTAACATCTTTTATTTCTATTATAGGTTCTCTCCTTATAGTTACAGGTATATAAAGACTTTTTTCATAGCTTGAAGTTCCTGTGTAATAATCTACTTCAAGGAATACATAAGATGTTGTTGACGTTGCATTTTCATCAACTTTAATAGATATTACAGCTTGTTGTGAAGAAGTTGCTCTGATAGCACCCAACTCAATTTTTTTACCAGAAATTATTTTAAGGTAAGGGCCTGGCGATGCTGTAACTACAACATTACTCATATCCGTTAACCCTGCATTTGTAAGAGTTATAGAAATTGTGGCCTCGCTTCCAGGATGCAAAACTTGTGTAGAAAGTTGCCAACTCACACTTAAAGAGACTGTTGAAGCTTCTACCAAGTTAGCAAAAAGTAGAATAAAAATCAAAAATAAAGCTTTTTTCATTTTTTTCTCTCCTCTTTAATTATCTTTCCGTCCCTTAAATATATAATTCTTTTTGCATGCTTAGCTATAAAAATATCATGCGTAACTATAACTAAAGTTAGTTTATATTTTTTGTTTAAGTTAGAAAGCAATTTCATAATATCTTTCCCAGATTTTGTGTCAAGATTTCCAGTTGGTTCATCTGCTAGCAAAATTTCTGGATCATTTGCTAAAGCTCTTGCTATTGCAACTCTTTGAGCTTCTCCACCACTAAGTTGAGAAGGATAGTGTCCCATCCTCTTTTCTAAACCGACTAACTTTAAAAGTTTCTTCGCTCTTTCTTCTCTATCTTTTCTTTTTGAAAATATCATAGGAAGCTCAACATTTTTAAGGGCAGTAAAACTTGGTATTAAATTGAAAAACTGAAAAACAAAACCAATTCTCTTCCTTCTTATAAAAGCTAATTGGTTATCATTCAAATTTGAAACATCCTTTCCATCAATGAAAACTTTACCTTTTGTTGGTCTATCAAGACATCCTAATATATGAAGTAAAGTTGATTTACCAGAACCACTAGGCCCAATTATAGCAATATTCTCTCCTTTTTTTATTTTAAGATTCACATTTCTTAAAGCATAAACAGGAACACTACGGTTAGAATAAACTTTACTTACATTTTTAAGTTCTATTAGACTCATCAAATTATTATTATCCTTTAATTTAATAAATTTGATACTTTACAGTAAAGTAAATAAAAAAAGAAATCTGAACTAACCACCAATTTTTCTCAATGGCGAAATCATTAGTAATTTTGCAACTTTTTCTGTGAGCTTTTCTTCATGTGCTATTAAATCAGTTGCTGTTATTATGCCGATTAGCTTATTATTTTGAATTACTGGGAGTTTTTTTATTTTATGTTCAGTCATTACATTAGCTGCTTCTTCTAAAGTTTTATCAGGAGTTATTGTTATCAAGTCTCTGCTCATTATTTCTTCGACTTTAATCTCTTGGGCATTCCTTCCAGCTGCAACTACATCAGTTAGTATATCTCTTTCTGTAATTATTCCCAAAACTTCTCCTGTTCCCGAAACAACGACTAAGCTTCCTATTCTATTTTCATTCATTATTTTTGCTGCATTCTTTACTGTATCATTAGGTCTAATAGTTTTTACATCCCTATTCATCACTTCTTCAACTAGCATAACTATTAATTAAAGCTTCCTATTTAAATTCATTTCCTTCTTTTAAACTTCTTTGCATAATCTTTTGCTGCTTGTGCCACAAATTCTTTTAAACCTAGGCCAATCGCTATAGCCATTCCTAGACCTAGTGAAGCAACTATGATGACTAGTATCCAATTAATCAATGTAGGATCTATACCAACAAATGGCAATGCAAGAGCTATTGCAACATAGATTATCAAAAAGTATATTATTTTCCCTGTTATATCACCATAAAGAGTCTTTGTATGAATCACTTTATCTTTGATGTAAGAAGCTAAGCTGTAACCAATGATTATTATTACAGCTGCCTCTATAGCGCCTACCAAGAAAGTTATTGCATTTTTTACTAATTCCATCAAAGTTGCAATTCCTAAAGACTCTGCTGCTATTTGAATGAATATCAAATAAAATACCCACTTTGCTATTGTTGAAAATACATCTGAAAACTTCATTCTAAACTTCTCTTTTTCAACAATGTATTGATCTAACTTTATCCTCACTAGAATTTCTTTAACAATGTAACCTGCTATTTTTCCTATTATGAAACCTATGATTAACCATACTATCGCTGTAATTAACGCTGGCAAACCTACCAGGAAGCTATTCCAAAGTGTGAAAAGTACGTCCTGAAACAGCATGTTTTCACCTAAAAGTTTATTTACTTCCCTACTTATAAATCTAATGATGAGAATGTATCTAAATACTGTTTTGAAAAAAATAAAACCTAGTAAGAGAGAAGAAAGGGAAATGAAAGATTTTGTTAAAAGAATATTAAAAGTTTCAAGGGAAGTTTCAAACTTGATAAAACCAATGATATGTGGTTCTGTAGCAAAGAATACTTGGCTTTCAAAAAAGAATGAACTAGATCTGTTTATTCTCTTTCCTCCATCTTTAAGTAAAGAAGAACTTGAGAAAAAAGGCCTAGAAATAGCTAAAAAAATAGTAAAAAAGATGAAAGGGAAGTATCAGATTGCTTATGCTGAACATCCTTATTTAAGAGGTTGGATTGAAAAGTATCAAGTTGATATAGTTCCCTGTTACGATATAAAAAATCCTGAAAAAATAAAATCTTCAGTTGATAGAACCCCTCACCATGTAAGATTTGTAAAGAAGAATCTTAAAAATCCAGATGAAGTTAGACTTTTAAAACAATTTTGTATGGCAAATAATTGTTATGGTGCTGATGCAAAAACACAAGGATTTTCAGGCTACTTATGTGAACTTCTTATCATAAAATATGGTAGTTTTATGAATTGTATAAGAAATGCGAAAAAATGGAGAGCTGGTCATATAATAACCTTTAACAAAATTGATAAAAAAATGGTTTTTGAAAAATTTAGAAGTCCTCTTATAGTTATTGATCCAGTTGATAAAAATAGAAACGTTGGTGCTGCTGTTTCTATCGAAAAATTTTATATTTTTATCAAAGCTTGTAAAGAATTTTTATCAAACCCTAAAAGAGAGTTTTTCTTTCCAAAAAAAGAAAAAATTCCAAGCTCAAGAAAAATTTTGAGAGAAATTAAAAAAAGAGGGACAAAATGGTTTTTCCTCTTATTTAAGAAACCAGAAATAATAGAGGATGTCTTATATCCCCAATTAAGAAGATGTATAAGATCCTTTAATAAAATTTTTGAACAAAATGGTTTCAAAGTTTTAAGGAGCGATTTTCTTTGTGATAATAAATGTATTTTAGCATTTGAAATGGAAGTTTGGAAAGTTCCAAAGATTTCAAAGCATATTGGGCCAAATGTTTATAGTAAGCATGCAGAAGAATTTTTGAAACATTATAAAAATGAAAAAGTATACATTGAAAACGAAAATTGGGTTGTAGAAAAAGAGAGAAAATTTACTAGCGCTTTGCATTTATTAAAAGAAATTGTCAAAAAATCTGAAAGAGTTTTGCTTGAAAAGGGGATACCTAGCAAAATTGCACCTCTTTTAAAAAATTGCAAAATTTATGATAATTCTAACTTAGAAAAATTGCTTAAAGATTTAAAAGAAGTGAATGTATTCTTAAAAAAATGGTTTGAAAAAGACTTAAATGTGATTTAATGCCAGAACCAATAGACCTAATATTTTTGGGAACTGGAGCAGCAATTCCAAGTGTTAAAAGACATCATCCTGCAATTCTTTTTCACTATGGCCCTGACTACTTTTTATTCGATTGTGGTGAAGGGACACAATTACAATTAGAAAAGGTAAAAGTCTCACCTATGAAAATCTCAAAAATATTCATAACTCATTGGCATGCTGACCATTTTGCAGGCTTGTTACCTTTAATTGAAACTTTACATCTTTCTAAAAGAAAGAAACCATTAGAAATTTATGGGCCAGAAGCTTCCAGATTTGTTGATGCTTTGATTGAGCTAAGCTATTGGGGGATAGGTTTTGAAGTTATACCAATAAATTGTGGAAATAGAAACATAGAAAGAATTTTTGAAACCGATTCTTATGAAATTTTTTCTATAAAAGTTAAACATTCTATTCCAGCAGTAGGTTATTGTTTTAAAGAAAAAGATCATTGGAATATTGTGTTAAAAAAAGCTAAGAAGTATGGGCTAGAAGGTAAGAAGTTAAAAGAGATAAAAGAGAAAGGAAAGTTAAAATATAAGGGTAAAATTATCAAGCTTTCAGATATAGCAAAAAGGAAGAGAGGAAGAAAAATAGTTTATTCTGGTGATACTGAAGTTTGTAAAAGACTTTTTGGTTTTTCAAAAGGAGCAGATTTACTAATTCATGATGGAACTTTTGTTGAGCCATTTCCAAAAAGACCTCATTCATCAGCTGTTGAAATAGCAAAGTTAGCAAAAAAATATAAAATTAAAAAATTGATCTTAACTCATTTGAGCAGGAGATATAAAACAACAAAAGAAATTTTGAATGTTGTAAAACCGATTTTTAAGAGTATTATTATAGCTGAAGATTTGATGAAAATAACATTAAAATAAGAAAAAATAATTATAAACATGAAAAAAGTTGAAGAAATAATTAAGCTATTGAAAAAGAATTATCCTAAAGCTAGGTATTATTTAAATTTTTCTACCCCTTTAGAGCTCATGGTTGCTGCAATTCTTTCAGCTCAAGTTAAAGATGAAATCGTAAATTCTGTAACCCCAAAACTTTTCAAAAAGTATAAAACTGCTAAAAGTTATGCAAAAGCCAATTTGCAGCAGTTGATTAATGATATTAAACCAGTAAGTTTTGCAGGTAGCAAGGCAAAAAGTATTATAAAAGCCTGTAAAATTTTAGTAGAAAAATATAATGGAAAAGTTCCAGATAAGATGGAAGATCTTATTTCATTACCAGGAATTGGAAGAAAAACTGCTAACACAATACTAATAAATGCTTTTGGAAAGGTAGAAGGAATACCTTGTGATACTCATGTATTAAGATTATCTTATAGATTAGGTTGGACAAAAAGTAAGAAGCCAGAAGAAGTTGAACAAGATTTGATGAAAATAATCCCAAGAAAAGAGTGGAAAAGGATTGCTTACTTACTAAAAGCTCATGGAAGAGCTGTTTGTAAAGCTCCTGTTCCTTTCTGCAGTAAATGCTTCTTAAACAAACTTTGTCCAAAGATTGGTGTAACAAAGAGGCTTTAAGATGAAAATTGTATTTCTAGGTATAGGAGATGCTTTTGATGAAAATTATTTAAATACTTCTATTCTTGTTGAATCAAAAACAAAAATCCTTCTTGATTGTGGTCCAACAATACCATTTCAATTATGGAAATACAATCCTGATCCAGATTTCTTGGATGCACTATACATAAGTCATTTTCACGCTGATCATTACTTTGGTATACCAACATTATTTACAAGATGGTGTGCAGAAGGAAGAACAAAACCAGTAACTGTTATTGGTCAAAAGGGAGTGAAAAAGCAAGTAAGTAAACTTCTGGAGTTAGGATACAAAGAACTTTTGCCAGGTTATAAATTCCAAATAAATTATATTGAAGTTGAGCCTGGAAAAAAAGTGAGTTTCAATGAATTCAAGCTAGATTTTATTCCCGTTAGACATTTTAATCTTGTTTTAGGGATCAAAATGATGACAAATGGAAAAATTCTCTGTTACAGTGGTGATGGCGAATTATCTGAAGAAACAAAGAAATTTTATTCTGGGGCAGACCTTTTGATTCATGAGGCCTTTTTGATAAATGAAGATGTAGAGTTTCATAGTAATGTTAAGAGTTTGATAGAATTTTCAAAAGAAAATAAAGTGAAATTGATAGCCTTAGTACATTTAAAAAGAACTCTTAGAAAAGATAAAGAGAAGATTTTAGAATTAATAAGAAAAAATAAAGTTAAAGTTATACTTCCTGAAATTTTTCAAGAAATTGTGATTTAATGGCCCTAGAAAAATACAAGAAAAAAAGAGATTTTAAAAAAACACCAGAACCTAAAGCTGAGTTAACTGAGAGTTTTTGCAAGAAAATAATCAAAAAATACAAGAATTTCAAGTTACCAAGACCAATCTATGTTATTCAAGAGCATTGGGCTTCACACCACCATTTCGATCTCAGACTTGAATTTAATGGTGTTTTGAAAAGTTGGGCTGTTCCTAAAGAACCTCCAACTAAATCAGATGTAAAAAGGTTGGCTGTTCAAGTTGAAGATCATCCCTTAGAATATGCTTGTTTTGAGGGTGAAATACCTCCTGGTAATTATGGGGCAGGAACAGTTAAAATCTGGGATAGAGGGACTTTTGAACTTATAGATAAAAAAGAAAATAAAATAGTTTTTAAGATAAATGGAAAGAAGTTAAAAGGAACTTACGTTTTAGTTAAGTTCAGACCACCAAAAAACTGGTTATTTTTCAAGAAAAAGGAAAGGTGAGAATATGCAAAAAATAGAAGCACCTTTTGGTCATATAGAAATTCTTGAAGGAACAAATGAAGTTGGAATATCAATACTTGTTATTTACCCTGGAAGAGAAATCAAACCACACTTTCATAAGAAAACTAGGGAAATAGAAGTTATTTTAGATGGAGAATTAGAATCTAAAGAAAGAAAGTTAAAAAAAGGAGAAATCATGATCTGGGAAGTTAATACTGTTCATGGTTACAAAAATAATGCTAATAAAAATGCTAGAGTTCTATGCATCACAATACCTCCTTATAATGAAAGTGATGTTTTTGAAGTAAAATAGCTCATGAGTGTTTATAAATGAAAATTCGATTAGGGCCATCAGGCATACCTCTTTCTTGTAAGGGAAGTTCATCAATAGAAGGAGTTAAAAAAGTTGCAAAATTAGGACTTTCTGCAATGGAAGTAAATTTTACACACGGAATCCATATGTCTGTAAAAACTGCCAAAGAGTTAGGTAAGGTTGCAGAAGATTTAGATGTTGAATTATCTATTCATGTTCCATATTATATAAACTTAGCGAGTGAAGATAAGAAGAAAGTGATTGCTAGTAAGAAAAGAATACTAGATTCTTTAGAGAGAGGTATTGCAATGAATGCTACTATTGTTGCAATCCATGCTGGGTATTACGGAAAAAGTAAAGAAGAAGCAATGAAAAAAATATTCAAAGCTTGTAGAGAAATTGCTGAAATCATAGAAAGAAATAGCTGGAATATCAAATTAGGATTAGAAACTATGGGAAAACAAAAATCATGGGGAACTTTAGATGAAATAATTGAAATATCAAAAAAATTAAAACGAGTTGTTCCTTATTTAGATCCTGCTCATATTTACGCTAGGCAAGGAGGGAGAATAAATTACAAAGAAATTTTTGATAAATTGAAAGTTTTGAAATTGAAAAAATTACATTCACATTTTTCTGGGATAAAGTATTCTTTAGTTAAAATAGGGAGAGGTAATGAAAGATACCATGTCCCAATGAAAGAAGCTGGGCCAGACTTTGAACCTTTTGCTAAAGAAATTTTAAAAAGAAAAATTGATGTAACTATTATTTCAGAAAGTCCTGTTCTAGAAAGAGATAGCTTGTTGATGAAAAAAATATTTGAAAAATTAGGTTATGAATTTTAAGGTTTCTTTTCTATTAAGATAGCATTGATAACTCCATCTTGGCCTGGTCTTGATGTAACCTTAGCTAAACCAATTTCTGTTTCTATTATTGCACCTTTAGTAATAATACCCATTCTCACAAAGTGAGGGTTAGCTGGGTTTTCTTTAACTGAAAGTATTTTTACTGTTTTCGTTTTTCCTTCAGAAGGGTCAAAAATGTTGGCTTTTTCTGCTCTTATTAACCTCTGTTTTTTTATATTGCTTAAACCTTCAACCACCTTTTTCTTTTCAGGACCAATTTTAGTAGGAACGAAATCACTCCCAAAATCTCTTTTCTTCTTCTTTCTTAACCTTCTATATAAACCGCCAGTTGGTTTTCTTTTGCTTCGAAATTGTGTTATTGCCATAACAACCAATTTTATAGGAGTTATATTTAAATATGTTAATATAATAGTTGTAATATAAGTTTTTAAAATGTTGAGAACATGACAAGGCCTTTAGATGTTTTAGATAAATCAAAAGGGAAAAGGGTAATTATAAAATTGAAAAATGGAATGGAAATAACTGGAGTCCTACAAGCTTTTGACTTACATTTGAACATTTGGCTAGAAGAAGCAGAAGAAAGAAAAGACGATAAACAAATAAAGCTTGGCTCAACTCTCATAAGAGGAGATACTATAGTGTATATTTCTCCTCAATAATGGTGTGATTATGGTAAAAGGAACTCCTTCTTTTGGAAAGCATAGAAAGATAACTCATATTAGATGTAGGAGATGTGGTTCTCATTCTTATAATATAAGAAAGAAAAGATGTAGTAAATGCGGTTACCCTTCTCCAAAGTTAAGGAAGTATAATTGGGCATGGAAAGATACTTTAACTAGAAAAAGGAAGAAATAGTTTTATAAATCATACTTTTTAATTTTAATTGGGCCCGTAGCTCAGTCAGGTAGAGCGGCTGGCTCTTAAAGTTAGAGATTAATGAAGAGAAACCAGTTGGTCGGGGGTTCGAATGAATAAACCGAAATTCCCCTCGGGCCCATTTACTGTGATAACATGAAAAAAGAAGTTAATGAAAGATTGAAGAAAGAAATAAGCAGTTTTCAAAAAGAATTTAGAAAACAACTTTCTACATTCATTACAGGAGCATTCGCTTTTGTAGCAGCTCTCCTATGGAGAGATGCTATTAGTTCACTTTTAGAGAGATATAAAGACTTTATTCAACGCTCTCTACCATTTGAAGGATGGGTCTTACAATTTTTCATTGCTTTTGCAGTCTCAATAGTAGCCGTTTTAGCTATAGTAATAGTAAGTAAAATATTGAAAGTGGATTAATACAAAAAGCTTTTAAGATGGCCTTTACATAAATAGAGTATGGGTAAAGCATTAAATTGGATTTTAATTTTAGTTTTGTTTGTAATAGGGATTATCATAATTTATACAAATCCTTTCAGCCCTACCATTATTTCTTTGGGAATGTTATTCATTGCAGTAGCCATTATTGATATAGCTGTGCAGATATACTTCCCAAAAAAACCAAAAGAAGTTGAATTGAAAATAGTTGGTGTAGAAGAAGAGAGGAGAAAGAAAAGAGCTAAACCAAAACGCAAAAGACCAAAAAAGAGGAGAAAGAAATAGTAAGTTCGACAAACAGTAAAGTTTATAAAGAGTAGAGGATAATATAAGAATGCAATTTTTATGCTTTACTCGAAAAAAAGAGTAATTTATATGGTGATGGATTGGGCAAAGAATATGATGTTCTAAAGCATGAATTGGTTCCGAAACATATAATTCTTACAGAAGAAGAGAAAAAAGAATTACTAGAAAAGTTGAATATAACACCTAAACAGTTACCAAAGATTTTAATAAGTGACCCTGTAGTAAAAGCTATAGGAGCAAAGAAAGGAGATATAATAAAGATAATAAGGAAATCGGTTACTGCAGGTGAATCAATTTATTATAGAGTTGTTGTTAAAAAGTGATGTTATGAAAAACATTTTAGAAGCTTTCAAAAAAGATATTGGTTTCGTAAGATTTCAAATAGAAAGTTATAATGATTTTATTGATCATAGACTCCAAAAAATAATAGACGAAATAGGAGAAATAAAACCAGAAGTTCCAGAAATAGGAGAACTTGTGATAAAATTTGGAAAAATTACAATAGGAAGGCCTTGTGTGAAGGAAGCTGAGGGTGCAGTTAGAGAAATATTACCTATGGAAGCTAGAATAAGAGAAATATCTTACACAGCTCCAGTTTATGTAGAAATCACACCAATAATAAACAAAGTTGAACAAGAACCTATTAACGTTTTGCTAGCAGAATTGCCAGTTATGGTAAAATCAAAGATATGTCCGTTAAGTAAAATGTCAAGAGAAGAGTTAGAAGAAATTGGTGAAGATCCTGATGACCCAGGAGGTTACTTCATAATTAATGGGACTGAAAGAGTTTTAATTCTTGTTGAAGAGATTGCACCAAATAGAATGATTTTAGAAAAGCAAAATGTAGGAAACTACACAGAACTCATAAGGATAAATTCTGAAAGGAATGGTTTTGTTCAAAGGCATTTAATAGAAAGAAAAAATGATGGCTGTATTTACGTTTCTTTTGCTAACATAAGAAGATTGCCTATAGTAGTTTTGTTAAAACTACTTGGTTTAGAAAAAGATAAAGATATAGTTGAAGGTTTGGGTGATGAAAAAATTGTGAATGAATTCTATGTTAATTTATATGAGACTGATGTACAAACAACAAGAGATGCTTTAGAGTTTGTTGGGAAACACCTCAAAATACCACAAAAAGAGTATAGAAAAGAAAGAGTTGAACAAATAATAGATAAATATCTTTTGCCTCATTTGGGTCAAGAACCAAGAGATAGGTTAAAAAAGGCTCATTACTTGCTTAAAGCATCAAGAAAAATAATTGAGTTAGCTTTAGGAATAATTCCAGAAGATGATATTGACCATTATGGAAATAAAAGGATTAAATTGGCGGGCGACTTACTGGAATTGCTTTTTAGGTCTATCCTTGTTGGAAGGTGGGGCCTAATAGCAAGAATAAAATACAATTACCAAAAAATGGCAAAAAGAGGAAAATTACCTCCTGCTCAAACTATAGTTGAAGCAAATGTTGTGACAAACCAATTAACTTCTGCTATGGCAACCGGAGCATGGATTGGTGGAAGAACAGGTGTTTCACAAAGACTAGAAAGGAAAAATTATATAGATTCATTATCACATATGAGACTTGTTCTTTCTCCTTTAACTTCAACTCAAGAGCATTTTGAAGCAAGAGAACTACACCCAACACATTGGCAAAAATTCTGTCCTTCTGAAACACCTGAAGGTCCCACTATAGGTTTAAGAAAACACTTAGCACTTTTTGCTGAAATAACTAAAGGTATAACTGAAGAAGAAAAAAAGAGACTGCTTTCTTATTTAAAACTTGAAGATGAAGGAATTGATGTTTATCTTGATGGTGTTCCTATAGGTTACACAAAAGATGGAAATGAACTAGTAGAAAACTTGAGAAAATTGAGGAGAGAAGGAAAAATATCTAGAGAAATAAACTTTGTTTATTATCCAGAGTTAAGAGAAGTAAGAATTAACACTGATTCAGGAAGGATAAGAAGGCCTTTGATAATTGTTGAAAATGGAATACCAAAATTGAAAAAGGAAGATTTAAAGAAACTAGGCTCTGGTGAATTGGATTGGTTTGATTTAATAAAGATGAACTATATAGAATATTTAGATACGGAAGAAGAAGATTCTGCCTTAGTTGCTTTAACTGAAAAGGATGTAACTCCTTCTCATACTCATCTAGAGTTGAGCCCATTAGGAATTCTTGGAATACCAGCCAGTCTCCTTCCTTTTGCAGAATATAACAGAGGTGATAGAGTAAACTTAGGAGCGAAAATGGTTTGCCAATCTATTGGTTTGTATCAATCAAATTTCTTTTTAAGAACTGATACAAAGTCTAATGTTCTTTTATACCAAGAAGTGCCATTGATAGAAACTGACACAACAGAAATTGCAGGTTTAGACCATCACCCAGCTGGATATAATGTTGTTGTGGCTCTAGCTTGTTATAAAGGCTATAACATGCTTGATGGTGTTGTATTCAACAAAGCATCAATTGAGAGAGGTTTATTCAGATCTTTCTTTTATAGAGTTTATCCTGTTGAGGAAAAAAGGTATTGGGGTGGACAAGAAGACAAGATATGTATTCCAGAGAAAGATGTGAGAGGTTATAAAGGAGAAGAAAGTTATGCAAAATTGGCCGAAGATGGTATATTACCTTTAGAAACAAGAGTTGAAAGTGATGACGTTTTAGTAGGAAGAGTTTCACCTTTAAGGTTCTTATCAGCAAATGAGTTAATGTCAGGAATTGCAAACATGAGAGAAAGTTCAATTTGTTTAAGACATGGCGAGAAAGGAGTTGTTGATAGAGTATTCTTAACACAAACAACCAATGGAACAAAGTTAGTTAAAATTGCAATAAGGGATTTGAAAGTTCCAGAGTTAGGTGATAAGTTTGCATCAAGACATGGACAAAAATCTGTTATAGGTTTAATCGCCCCTCAAGAAGATATGCCTTTTACTTCTTCTGGTTTGATTCCTGATGTTATATTAAACCCACATTCCATTCCTTCAAGACAAACTATAGGACAATTATTAGAAATGTTAACAGCAAAAGTTGCAGCTTTGAGTGGGAGAAGAATTAATGCTTCTCCATTCAGTGAGTTGAAAGAAGAAGATATAAGAAAAATACTCCGTGAATTAGGATTTAGAAGCGATGGAAAAGAAGTTTTGTATAATGGGATAACAGGAGAAAAACTTGAAGTTGAAATTTTCACAGGAGTTTTATATTATCAAAAATTAGATCACATGGTTTCAAACAAAATCCAAGCAAGATCAAGAGGGCCTGTAACTTTGCTTACAAGACAGCCAACAGAAGGAAAAGCAAAAGAAGGAGGTTTAAGGTTAGGAGAGATGGAAAAAGATTGCTTAATAGCTCATGGTGCTGTTTTAACTTTAAAAGAAAGGTTTGATTCTGATAAGATAGTAGTACCCATTTGTAAAAAGTGTGGATTAATTGCTGTTTGGAGTAAAAGTCAAGAAAAGAATATATGTCCAGTTTGTAAGGATAGTGATGTTGAAAATGTTGAGATGTCTTATGCATTCAAATTATTGTTAGATGAACTCAAAACTATGCTAATTTATCCAAAATTAAACGTTAATGGTAGAAAAATACAATCAATAGAGTTTAAACTACTTTCGCCTCAAATGATTAAAGATATGGCTGTTGCTGAAATTATCAAACCAGATCTTTACGATAACGATGGCTTTCCATTAGAAGGAGGAGTGATGGATCCTAGACTTGGAGTTATTGACCCTGGATTGAGGTGTAGAACTTGTGGAAAAGGAATGAGAGATGACTTAGGACATTTCGGGTATATTGAACTTACAAAGCCTGTAGTTCATGTCCTTTACACAAAACTTATTTACAAAATACTCAAAATGATATGTAGATCTTGTGGAAGAGTTATCACAAACTCTCCAACTTCTACACCAAAGAAATGTCCATATTGTGGTGAAGAACAAAAACAAATAAAGTTCGAGAAGCCATACATGTTTTTTGAAGAGGATGAAGTTCTAACTCCAATAGAAATAAGAGAAAGATTTGAAAAAATACCTGATGAAGATTTAGGAATTTTGGGAATGAAAGGTGGGAGGCCAGAATGGTTAATAGTAACTTTATTGCCGATTCCCCCAGTTACTATGAGACCATCAATAACTTTAGAAACAGGAGAAAGGAGTGAGGATGATCTTACACATAAGTTAGTAGATATAATAAGAATAAACCAAAGATTAAGAGAAAACATTGAAATAGGAGCCCCAGATTTTATAATAAGTGACCTATGGGAGCTTTTACAATATCACGTTGCAACTTTCTTCAATAATAGCTTAACTGGAGTTCCAGCAGCAAGACACAGATCTGGAAGACCATTGAAAACTCTTGCAGACAGATTAAAATCAAAAGAAGGAAGGTTTAGACATAACTTAACAGGAAAAAGAGTAAACTTTTCCGCTAGAACTGTTATCTCACCTGATCCTTGTATAAGTATAAATGAAGTTGGAGTTCCTCTAGTGATAGCAAAAGAACTTACTGTTCCTGTAACAGTTAATGAAAACAACATAAAAGAAATTAGGAAACTTATTTTGAGAGCTCCAGAATGGCCTTCTGCAAATTACGTTATAAAACCGGATGGAAGGAGAAAGAAAATAACAAAAGAAACTAAAGAAGAAATTGCAAAAGAGATAGAGCCTGGTTATGTTGTTGAAAGACATCTTCAAAATGGAGATATAGTCCTGTTTAATAGACAACCATCTTTACACAGAATGTCAATAATGGCTCATCGAGTTAGAGTTACACCTTGGAAGACATTCACTCTTAATTTATGCACTTGTCCTCCTTATAATGCTGATTTCGATGGAGATGAAATGAACTTGCATGTTCCTCAAACTGAAGAAGCAAGAGCAGAAGCAGAACTTTTGATGGAAGTTCAAAAACATATAAGATCTCCGAGATTCGGTGGACCTATTATAGGTTGTGTAGAAGACCACATTTCAGGTTGCTTTAAACTAACACATAAAGATACTAAGCTTACAAGAGAAGAAACCTTTAAGTTGTTAGCTGATATTGGGGTATTACCTGTTTTACCAGACAAGAAAAAATTCTCAGGGAAAGAAGTTTTTAGTTTCCTTCTTCCAAAAGGTTTATACATAGAATTCAAAGCAAAAGAAGGTTATCCTGGTGATGAGTATGTTATTATAAAAAACGGTGAATTGATAAGTGGAATAATAGACTCAAAAGCGATTAGTAAAGAGCATGGAAGATTAATAGATGTAATAGAAAAAGAATTTGGTACTGAAGCTGCTCATAGCTTCATTGATAAAGTTTCTCTTCTTGGTATTAAGTATTTAGACAAAACAGGATTTACTATCGGCTTAGATGACATTGAGTTAGACGATAAAATAAAGAAGAAAATAGATGAAATACTCGATGACGCTGAAAATGAAGTATTCAATTTAATTGAACTTTATAAAAAAGGTAAAATTGAATTGCTTCCTGGTTGTGACTTAAAAGAAAGTTTAGAAGCTCATATTCTTGAAGTATTATCAAAAGCTACAGAAAAAATGGAAAAAATAGTAAGAGAAAACATAGGAGATAACTGTGCAACTATAATGGCAAAATCAGGTGCTAGAGCATCTTTAGCTCATTTAACACAACTTGCAGCTGCAGTGGGCCAGGCTAGAATTCTTGGCGAAAGGATACATCGCGGTTACAGAGGAAGAACATTACCAATATTTCCAATAGGAGATCTTTCTCCCGCAGCCCACGGCTTTATAAAAAATGGGTTTAAATCTGGTTTAAATCCTTATGAATTCTTTTTTGATGCTGTTTCAGGAAGAGAATCCTTAATGGACAAATCACTAAGAACTAGACATAGTGGTTATTTAGAAAGAAGATTAATGAATGCATTACAAGACTTAAAAATTGAGTATGATTTTACTGTGAGAGATAATAGAGGTGTTATAATTCAATTCGTTCCTGGAGAAGATAAAATAGACCCATCAAAATCAAATTGGGGCTTCCTAGATGTGGAATCAATAGTTCAATCTGTGATAAGGTGAGTTTATGAATTTAAAAGAAGCTGAAAAAATATTACCAAAAAAAGTAATTAATGATTTAAAAGCAGCTTTCAAAAAATATAAGCTTACTTCTTCACAAAAAAGAAAGGCAATTAAAAAAGTTGTAGAGATTTATGAAAAAAGTTGTTATGAACCTGGAGAAGCGATAGGTATTGTAGCTGCCCAAAGTATTTCAGAACCTGCCACTCAAATGACCATGAGAACTTTCCATATTGCAGGTGCTGCAGAAATAAGAGTAACGCTAGGTTTACCAAGATTAATAGAAATATTTGATGCCAGAAGAGTACCAAAAACACCAATGATGAGAGTATATTTGAAGAAAAGCTACAACACTAAAGAAAAGGCCCAAAAAATTGCATCTGAAATACAAGAAACAAAATTGAGTGATGTTTCTAATGAGCCAACAATAGACTTACTTAACATGAGAATTGAAATACCTCTAGATAGGAAATCTCTTTCTGAAAAGAGAATAAGAATTAATAATGTAGTTAAGAAGCTGGGAGAAAGCTTCAAAGATGTTAAAATTAAACTCAAAAAGGAAAGGTTGCTCATAACACCAAAAGAAGAGTTATCTATAAAACAATTACAAAAGCTAAAAACGAAAATCTTGAAAACTCGTATAAAAGGTGTAAAGGGTGTTTCAGAAGTTAGAATATTCAGGAGAGGTTCAGAATGGGTTATTGAAACTTTAGGAAGCAACTTAGGAAAAGTTTTCGAAATTCCTGGTGTTGACACTACAAGAACTACAACAAACAACATTCATGAGATACTTAAAGTTCTTGGAGTTGAAGCAGCTAGACAAGCTATTATCAATAACACGATGCAAACCCTTCAAGAAGGAGGACTTGATGTTGATGTTAGGCATGTTATGCTTGTAGCAGATGCTATGACTGCAGATGGCGTTATTAAAGCTATTGGAAGATATGGAGTTGCAGGTGCAAAAGGTTCTGTTTTAGCTAGAGCAAACTTTGAAGAAACTGTAAAACATTTAACTAGAGCTGCTATAAAAGCAGAAGTTGATCACTTAAACTCTATTATAGAAAATGTGATAATAAATCAAGTTGTTCCAGTAGGAACTGGTATGTGCGAATTAGTTTTTAAACCTCAAAAGTGATTTTATGCTAGACGAATTAAGAGAAGCATTAAAAACTAATAATGTAATTATAGGTAGTAAGAGAACTATAAAAAATTTAAAGCTTGGAAGAGTTAAAAAAGTAATAATTGCAAAAAATTGTCCTGAAAAAATAAGGAAAGATATAGAGTATTATGCAAAACTTTCAGGAATAGAAGTGAAAGAGTTTGAAGGTACTGCAAAGCAGCTGGGAATAACATGTGGAAAGCCATTTTCAATAGCTGCACTAGCAATAAAGTGAAAAAATGAGAAACTTTGATACAGATACTATAAGAGTAATCACAGCTTTTGAAAATATTACTGGGAGTGAAGTAAGAGATTGTATTTGTTCTGATACAATATATTTTCTAGTTAATCCTGGAAAAATTGCTATAGCTATAGGAAAAAATGGCCAAAATATCAAAATTGCTGAAAAGATGTTAGGAAAACCAATAAAAGTCTTTGAATGGTCTGAAGATAGTAAAAAATTCATAAAAAATCTTATTCCCCAAGCACAAAAAATTGAAATAAATGGAGATAAAGCTACAGTTTCTTTAAAACCTGAAGACAGAGGCATAGTAATAGGCAAAGGTGGATCGAAAATAAAAATCATAAGGCTCCTTTTAAAAAGAAACAGTAATATAAAAGAACTGAAAATTTTATAAAAAAGATTTGAATAATCCGTACAACATTAAAAATACTATGAAAAATGTTATAGTTTTTACGATAGCTTCTGACCATTTCTTTACATATTTTTCTGTTATAGCTTGAATGAGTAGACCTCCATCTAGAGGATAAATTGGTAATATGTTAACTACACCAACAGCAAATGAAAATATAGATATCATAGTAAGTAAAGGGATTAAAACTCCTAGAAAAAATTCAGAATCAACTTTCAGAAGGGGTTGGTATACTATTCCCATATAAGTTGAATTTGTTGTTTTGTTGTAAGCTAATTTTACATCATATAACTTTCCATCTGCTTTCAAGATAATTGTTTGATTTGGTTTTACATTTCCAAGTTCATCAAACAAATAACCTCTTCCACTTAAGTACTCAGTGTAAGTAGGAATTATAGGCTTTCCATTAACTTCAGTTATTACCATACCCCCCTTAAGTCCAGCAATTTCGGCTGGGCTTGAAGATGTAACATTGAGAAGGAGAATTCCTTGAGTTGTACATAAGGGCCATATTAAATAAGAAGTTAAATAAAATATAGCAAAGGAAACTACGAAATTTGCAAATGAACCAGCTGAAAAAATTCTTAACTTAGTTAAAAGACCTGCTTTCTTTATCTGTTTTTCATCTGGTTCAACAAAAGCGCCAGGAAATATAGCCAGAAGTAACAAACCTACTGATTTCAACCTTATTTTTTCGGCTCTGGCTATTATTCCATGAAAAAGTTCGTGAGGAACTAATATGCTTGCTACAACTACAATCCAAAACCAAAATGGAATTAATATATATCCTGGGCCCATAGAACCTTTAGGTGTTGGTGTTGGTAAAACAAATTGTAATGAAGGTTGATAAATTAAAAGAATGTAAACTCCTTGAATCATGTAGTAAAAACAAACTACTATTGCTATAGTCCCAATTACTTTCCAAAAAAGAGGAGATTTTTTAGCTATTTTGTCTATACCTTTCTTAAATTTCTTAGTTCTCCTTAAAAACAAAATATATTTGAACTCTATATTCTTCCTATCTTTATAAATTAATATCCCTAGAACAAAGAAAAATAGCAACACTGAAAAAAAGTACAAATCCATATGCTCTTTTTATGTTAATTTAATATAAATATTTTAAAAAAGCAAAAATATATGATTCCTATGGAAGAATTAGAAGAAATAAGAAAAATGGGTTTTAAACCTTATGGAGGAAAATTTGAAAGAACTAACTCCATAAAAGAAATTATAGAGAATTTCTCTCATGTAAAACCGGGAGAAAAGTTGGAAAATGTTAAAGTTAGAGTCGCTGGAAGAATAAGATCTATAAGGAGACATGGAAAGCTTAGTTTTGCTCATATAGAAGATTTTTCTGGAAGAATCCAAATTTATGTTAGCGTTAACTATGTTAAAGAAAAAGAATATGAACTTTTCAAAAGATTAAACCTAGGGGATATAATTGGTGTTGAAGGTGGTATAGTAAGAACGAAGAAAGGTGAACTTAGTATTTTGGTTAAAAAATTGTTCCTTCTCGCCAAAGCTTTAAAACAAATACCATTCGAATGGTTTGGATTAAAAGATGTTGAATTAAGATATAGAAAAAGATACTTGGATTTATTGTTAAACAAAAAAGTTAAAGAGACTTTTTTAATGAGAAGCAAAATCATTTCTGAAATAAGGAAGTTCCTAGATGAAAAAGGATTTATAGAAGTTGAGACACCAATGTTACAAACCATACCAGGGGGTGCAACAGCAAGGCCTTTTATTACTTATCATAACGCTCTCGGTATTAACCTTTATTTAAGAATAGCACCTGAACTTTTCTTAAAAAGGTTAATAGTTGGTGGGTTTGAAAAAGTTTATGAAATAAACAGGAATTTTAGAAATGAAGGAATAGATACTAAGCATAATCCAGAATTTACAATGTTAGAATGGTATTGGGCTTATGCTGATTATAGAGACAACATGAAGCTAACAGAAGAATTAATTTCTTCTTTAGCAAAAAAAGTTTTAGGAAAAATGAAAATAAATTATCAAGGAAAAGAGATTGACTTAACTCCCCCCTGGCCTAGAATTCCTATGATAGAAGCAATAAAGAAGTTTGCTAAAATAAATGTTGAAGAAAAAAGTATAGAAGAATTAAAAGAATTGTGCGCTCAAAAGAATTTAAAAGTAAAAAAAGGTGTGAGTAAAGGAGAAATTATTGCAGCCCTTTTTGAAGAATTTGTACAACCTAAGTTAATCCAACCTACTTTTATCATAGATTATCCCATTGAAGTATCTCCTCTAGCAAAAAGAAAAGAAGAAAATCCTGAATTTGTTGAGAGGTTTGAATTAATAATAGTTGGTGAAGAAATAGCAAATGCATATTCAGAGTTGGCTGATCCTATAGAACAAAGAAAGAGATTCTTAGAACAACTTGAAAAGAGAAAGAAAGGTGATGAAGAAGCTCATAGAATGGATGAAGATTTTATAGAAGCCTTAGAATACGGAATGCCCCCTACTAGTGGCTGTGGAATAGGAATTGATAGGTTAGTTATGTTATTCACTAACTCTCCTTCAATTAGGGATGTTATACTATTTCCAACTTTAAGACCAAAAGAAGGAGTAAAAGAAAGGAAAAAATTATTTGGTGATGAAGTAAAAGATATTGTATTCGGCTAGATACCAAATTTTCTCTTTTGTTTTTGAAACCATCTTAAAATTTTTTCAAACTCTTTTTTAGAAAAATCTGGCCATAGAGTATCAGAAAAATATATTTCAGCATAAGCTGCTTGGAAAAGTAAGAAATTGCTTAGTCTATATTGACCTCCAGTCCTTATGATAAGGTCAACAGGCCTATTAACCATAAGAAATTTTGAAAATGATTCTTTAAGCAAAGGGTTATGTTTTATACTTCTTCCAACTATTTTCTTTATTGCATTCAAAATTTCGAAATGACTTCCATAAGCAAGAAGTATGTTTAATATGTACCTAGTATAATTTTCTGTAACTTTCATTAAAGTTAAAGCAAGTTTTCTCACATCATTTCTCCAAGCATTCATATCACCTACTATATTTACTCTTATCTCATTGTTTTTTACTTTTTTTGAATTCAAAAGCTTATTAAATTCTTTTTTGTAAATATCCCAAAGTTTTTTTAACTCCTTTTTATCTCTTTTCAAGTTTTCTGTAGAAAGGGCATATATACTAACCATTTTTATCTCAGGGTGTTCTAAACACCAGTCAAGAAATTCTTCCATCTTTTTTGCTCCTTTGAAATGGCCGTACCATACTGGTTTTTTATGTTTTTTGGCCCACCTTCTGTTTCCATCTGGTATTATAGCCAAATGAATATTTTTCATTTTATGCGGAACATCATCAGTCATTTCTTTTCACTTTAATAGAGTTTTGTTTTTTACCTTTTATATTTAGTTTTTTATGCGGAGGGCAGGATTTGAACCTGCGAAGGGACTAACCCACAGGAGCCTCAGTCCTGCCCCTTAGGCCTGACTCGGGCACCTCCGCTTAATATAAACTTTTTATTGAGAATTTAAATTGATAATTTATACTCCTTTCAAATGTTCTGGCTTTGCTATTATCTTCTTAATTTTATTACCATCTTTTATCTTAACTATGTAAGCTCTTCCTCTCTTTTCTACAATTTCTCCAATCAAGCCTTGAAATCTCCTAAAAGGCATTCCTTTTTGAGAAGAAGAATTTATATCTATAACAACTTTATCTCCAATTTTAAACGATTTCATGAACTCATTAACTGTTGTCCTCTTTCTTTTTCTAAACTTTTCTCTTGTTCTTCTTCTAGGGCCATGAGATTTTACTACCATAAAACCTTAAAATATTATACAACAAAGTTTTTTAAATAGATTGCTAGAATTTAAATTTAGCTTTCCTAACTTTCTTTTCATATTCAGAAAAATTCAAACCTGCATCTTTCCAAGCTTTCTCCATATAGGGTCTAAACATTTCTATTTCTTCTTCATCCATAGCTTGATATTGATAAGCTCCTAAGTAAGGAGAAGGTTCTCCTTTTCTTTCTTCTATACTTAAGTGAACAAATGGATCTCCTCTCTTAATAGTTATTGATTTATGTTCATCATTCACATTTAACACTTCTAACACGGGCCTTCCTATCCATCCGCTATGCACTTTTACGGCACCAGAGAAAAAGAGGCCAGCTCTTCCATATTTACTTTTTATACTGAGAAAACCAACATATTCAGGTGGTATGAAAACTATTTCATGAGAAAGTACATTTTTGTGTGACATATAAGGAACTATCACTTCTTCTTTAACTGTTAAAACATAACTTTCTCCATCAAGCAAGTTTAAATCAAATGGATAAATTATTTTGTATTTTTCAAAAAGCTTTAAAATTTCATTTTTCCCAAGCATCATTTTACCACTTAATTTCCAATTAAAGACTAAATTTTATAAATTTTTTGGTTTTTCAATTTTTATAACATCTAACTCTTTACAAATAGCTTTACAACCTAATACTTCAGAAACAGATGGCCTAGTTCTTCCCTGATCTCCACTTATTAGCTCTTTTATGTATAAGCCTGCAGCTGCCTTAACTTTTAACTCAATAGTCTTTTTATTTATGAATTTGTACTTTATCATCTTAACTTCTCTTTTCCTTATCAAGTCTGCCCTTCTGTGTAAAACTCTTAAAGGCGTTCTCTGTTCTATAATACCAACAAGTTCTTTCAATTTTTTGAGTTCTTTCTTTTCTATTGATTTATCAAACTTCACTAAAGCTCTGTAAGTTTTATCCCCTTTCTCAGTTTTTATTCTTACTACAGTAACCTTGTTAGAAAATTTCAAACCTTTAACTTTAACTTTTTTACTTTTGTTTATTTCTTTTTCAATTTTCCTTAAATTAATATTCCTTTTTTTAGGTTCCATTATTTCAATAACAAAAGGTCTCCAATCTAAGCATCTTGCATCTATATCTTCTCTACCATAACCATGAAAAGAATTATCTTTACCTTTAGTGAATTTCATAATAGGCTTAGCTATTATTTGTTGAATAGAAGTCCTATACTTTCCAGGAGTTCCCCATTTACATTGTGGTATACCTCTTGCTAACTTTTTATAATAACCAAAAATGTATAAAGAGTTTATCTGGATTTCAACATCATCCTTTTCAAAATTTAAAACTATTACAATATCTGGCCTCCTGTAGTTAACTTTTTTCTTAAATAATACTCTTATTCTCTTCCCAACTTCTCTATTGATCTCGGACTTTATAGATTCAACATACTTTATACCAGTTATTTCCCATAATTTTTCTTCTCTTACCATTACATCTTCTGAAATTTTTGAGCCAACTAAAAAGTTGTTGAATTCTATCTTATCAAGTTTTTTCTTAGCTTTTGTTAGGAGGTTATCAATTTTTTCGAATAAATTCCCACAAACCCAACATTTTTCACTTTTCTTTTTAATTTTTTCAAACTCTTTATTTTCTTTGAATTTATAATTTTGAAAATTACTTGGCTCCAAATTTGAATGTTCTACAAATTTTCCATCAATGAGCATGGCAATAAAATCTCTTATAACTTTCCCCTTCTCTTCATTCTTCATGTTAGGAAGAATTTGTGAGAACAATCTTCCAAGACAATGGTCACAAATTGGCTTTCTTAGGACTTTCAAAATATCTTCTAACATTTCATTTAACTTCATTTAAACACCTTCCATATCACATAACCAGTTTATGATTGATATACATGAACTTGCCAAATACGATTTTTTTCCTAAAGATATTTTATACTTTGCATACTTCAAAATGTCATTTGGAATCCCTTTATGATCACCTACTATGAAAACAGGATTTTCCTTTATCTTTATTTCTTTTATATTCTTTCCTTTTTCATACAAAATGTAAATAGGCTTATCTTTTAACTCTTTTATTAAACTTTGAAAACTCTTTTTTGAAACCATTACCCCATATTTCGTTTCTTTCCAACTTTCATCAAATTTTTCGGAAAGAACTTTTTTAATCAAGTATGCATTTTTTCTCTCACTTATAAATATAGTTTTAAGTTTTTTTGTGTTAAAGCATAAACTGACAGGAGGTTTTGGTGGGCCATTTAAGTTTGCATAAAAACAAACATTTTCTCTTAACTTGTAAGACAAAAACAAAGATGAAATTAAGCATCTGCAAAGAATATCCATTCTTCCAGCTGATTGTAAATCGTTTAGATTAAAATTTGAGTCTGTCCTGGCTTTTTTTGCATAAAGAACAAAAAAGCGCATTTAAAAACCTTTAAATTTCCTTGCAAACTTTGAAAATAGACCTCTTTTGCTAGTCATTATCTTCAAAACTTTTTTCATTTGTTTATAATATTTTAACAATTCCCTAACATCAGCTTCACTAGTTCCAGAACCTTTTGATATCCTTTTTATCCTAGAAGAATCTATTATTTCAGGGTTTTCTCTTTCTTCTTTAGTCATGCTTTCTATTATATACTTCCATTTTTTCATTTTTTCTTCCTGTTTGGATATATCCACACCTTTTGGTAACTTTAACATACCAAAACCTGGTATCATTTCAACCACAGATTTTAAAGGCCCAAGTTTTTGCATAGATTTTATTTGTTCATAAAATTCATTCATAGTGAACTTGCCAGAAACTATTCTTTCAGCAGTCTCTGGTTTAAATTCTGTTTCTTTAGCTTTCTCCAACAATGATTTTAAATCACCAAATCCTATTAATCTTGAAATAAATCTTTCGGGATCAAAAACTTCTATTGCATCCAATTTTTCTCCTGTTCCAATAAATTTTATAGGTGCACCTGTGACAGCACAAGAAGTGATAGCACCACCACCTCTAGCTGTCCCATCCATTTTTGTTAAGAAAATTCCATTTATTCCTACTAATTTTTTAAAACCTTCCGCTTGTTCTCCAGCTGCTTGGCCTAAATCTGCTGGAACAGTTAAAAGAACTTCTTCTGGCTTTAAAAAATTAGCAAGCTTTTTTAACTCTTCTGCTAACTCTTTATCTAATGAACTTCTTCCAGCAGCATCAACTATAATAATATCATATTTCTTGAATTTTTCTAAACCATTTTTCACTATTTCTATTGGATCTTTTATATCTTTTGGAGCAAAACAAGGAACGTTAATTTGATTTGCAAGTTGTATTAATTGGTCTTGTGCTGCAGGCCTATGAATATCACAACCAATTAAAGCAGGCCTTAAACCTCTTTTTTGATAAAATCTAGCTACCTTTCCTATAGAAGTTGTTTTACCACTACCGTAAAGGCCTACGAATAGTATTTTATGAGGTTTTAACACTATTTCTGGTTTCTTTCCAACTATGTTAACTAACTCTTCATAAAGAATTTTTATTATATGTTCTTTAGGTGTTATTCCAGGCTTTGGTTTTTCTTTTAATGCCCTCTCTTTTATTCTTTCTGTAAATTCCGAAGCTAGTTTTACATTAACGTCACTTGAAATTAAAGTCTTCTTTATATCTTTTGCAAACTCTTCAACTGTATTTTTGTCAATATAACCAGATTTAGTGATCTTTTCTAAAGCTTTTCTCAAACCTAACTTTAACTTTTCAAGCATAATATAACGCTAACTTTTGAAATATTTATAAATAATTAATTCTTTACCAAAGAAAAATAAAATATGAAAGTTGCCGGCATTGACTTAGCTGGAAAAGAAAAGAACCCTACAGGTTTTTGCATTTTAACAGAAAATGAAACAAAAACCAAAATTTTATTTTCAGATGATGAAATATTAAAAGAAATTGAAAAAGAAAGGCCAGATTGTATCGCTATAGATGCTCCATTTTGGTTACCAAAAGTTGGTGTTTGGAGACCTTGTGATGTTAAACTTTTAAAAAGAGGTTTTAGACCATTGTCACCAATGCTCCCTACTATGAAGTTATTAACGTTAAGGGCGCTAAAGTTGGTTAGGATATTAGTTAAAAAAGGATATAAAGTTATTGAAGTTTTTCCTAGAGCTACAGAAAAAATATTAGGTTTATCAAAAGAACCAAGAAAAAATGAGCATGAGTATGATGCACTGCTTTGTGCTCTCACTGCCAAAGCTTACTTAAAAGGTGATTATGAGGATTTAGATGGTATCATTATACCAAAATAATTAATCTAATAAGTTATCAACAATCTTTTGAGGTTTAAATTCTTCTATATCTTCATAATTTTGACCAGTTCCAAGGAAAAGTATTGGTTTTCTAAGAGTAAATGCAGCCGAAAGGACAGCCCCACCTTTATCATAAACATCAGCCTTACTTAAAATTAGTGCATCAATACCAACAGCATCATTAAAAAGTTTTATTTGTTCGACAACATCATTACCTGTTAAGCAATCTAAAACAAGAACTTTCAAATCAGGCTTGTTAACTCTACATATCTTTTTTAATTCTTCCATTAAATTAACGTTAGCATGACTTCTTCCTGCTGTATCAGCTAATATGACATCATAGCCCCTTGCTTCTGCTGCTTTTCTTGCATCAAAAACAACAGCTGCTGGGTCAGCACCGTATTTATGTTTTATAATTTCTATACCAAGTTTCTTTCCATGTTCTTCTAATTGTTCTATAGCTGCTGCTCTCCAACAATCAGCTGCTGCAAAAAGACACTTATAACCTTTTTTCTGAAGGTAATAGCCAACTTTCGCTATAGAAGTTGTTTTACCACTACCATTAAAACCTAAAAAAAGGATGAGATAAGGTTTTTTACTCTCTATCTCTTTAAGAAGATCAAAGCTATTAACTTCCAAAATATTAGCTATTGATTCTCTTAATGATTTTTTAATAACTTCTTCTATTTTTCCTCTCTTTACAAACTTTCCAATCAAATTCTTTTTAAGATCTTCACAAATTTTTTCTGCAACTTCTAAAGCAACATCAGACTCTACTAAACTAATTTCCAAATCATCAATTATTTTTAAGTCATCTTCTTTCAACTTTTTTTCAGTTATTTTTTTCTTTATTTTCTCTATAATGCCCTTTGGTTTTTCTTCTTCAATTCCTTTTAATATCTCTTCTTTAGTTACTGGTATCTCTTTTTTCACCTCTTCTACAACTTCTTCTATTTTTTCTTCCTCTTTTTCTTCAATTTTTTTAGAAATCTTTTTTATTCCTTCTTTTAGCTTTTTCTTTAAAAAATTAAACATGCTTTCACTTTTGGAGCTCTTCTATCTCAAGTTGTAATTTCTCAATTTCCTGAGATAAAATTTGTATTCGATTAGCAACTTCATTCATAGAAACTTCAAGTTCTCTCAACCTTGAATTAAGGATTTCAATAGCATCTTCTCTTTTCTTTTTTATAGCAACACCAGCACCTATACCAACTATAATATTTTCAGTATCTTCTATTCTTCCAACAATAAAGTTTCCACTTCCAAGAGGTATTAAAGCCTTATCTGGTTTTGTCCTTTTAAGCTCTTCTATCGCATCTTTAGTTTTTTGCAATTCTTCTATTCTTTGAGTTAACAACCTAGCTTTTTCTTGAAAAGTTCCTAAAGTTGCATTCAAAATTTGAAATTGGATTGCTTTCTTTTGTAATTCTTCTTTCTTTTTCATTTAAAAACCTCTTCTATTCTTCCCATTTCAGGGCCTGTTGTTCTATCAGAAAATATTACACCATTACTATTAACTATTATGCCAGACTTAACAAAAGGACTACCATAACTTACAGTTCCTATATCTACTCTTACTTTCAAGATTTCTTCTATTTTTTTCATTTCTTCTTCTTTAGCATCTCTGTGACAAAGGCAACCTTTATTACTTGCTATAGCCACAGATCCAACTATATCAAAATTTGCAATTTTCCCTATCTCAACTTCGACATTTAAAGCATCGGAAATTTGCTTCTTGAACTTTTTTAAAGTCTTTGAAATTAAACATCCTTTATCATTGCAAACTATTAAATTTCCTATAGCAGTTTCCTTTGATTTTAGAATTTCTAAATTTAAATCAAACTCTTTTTTTAGTTTTTTAACTTCATAATTTTCAACTATTTTTGTCAAAATCATACCATTCTTGTTTCCAACCGAGAAAAGCCCTACTAACTCTGAGCCTCCTATCGTTAAAATTTTAATTTCAGTCTTCATAGTTGTCCTCATTTTTTCTAATACTTTCTTTTTAGGTTTTAGGCCTAGTAAACAATAATTATCAGTAGCAAAACCATAAAGGCCTACATTAGGATCAGTGTTAAAATTTGCTTTTAAAAATTTGAAAGTCATGTGTTGAATTTAGAAAAAGAAATATTTAAATCATTTATTTTTTCAATTTCTCTATTTCTTTAACTTTCTTTCCACTTTCTTCTTCTATTTCTTCTTGTATAGTTTTCTTCCTCTTTCTCTCTTCTCTTATTTTTTTCTCTTTTTCTTCTTTTTTCTTTTCCTTTTTCTTTAACTCTTCAGCAGAAGGTGTCTTTATTTCAACACCCAACAATTCAGCATAAATTACATTTCCTTCTTTCAAAGCATGAATTCTGATTCTTCTAGGTGGCTTCTGAATTCCTCTTTTCCAAATGCTCTCATTTATAGATTTACCTATTTTAACGTTCTCAGCTTTCATATGCTTTTTCAAAAATTCTTTTAAAATCTTTATTGCAATTTTTGCTCTTTTTGTTCTCGGTTTATCAAAAGCTTCTCTAAGTGGTACAGTAAAAACCTTTTCTTCAGGCATAATATCTCATTCATATTATTGTACAATAAAATTTAAAGTTATAGCTCAGGTAGAAAGATTTAAAAGATTAGTTTTTTAAGAGAAAGATATGGGTTTGAAAAGAAAAAGAGGATTAATAGTTGCTATAGATGTGATTCAAGAAAAAGAATATGAAAAATTAAGAGATATTTTATCTTCTATTGCTGAGCTAGATAAAAACATAATTTTTATGCCTGGTATCCCTACAACACTAAAATTTGGCTTTTATAATGTCATGAATTTTTTAAAAAATTATGAAAATAAAGTAATTTTCAATGCAAAATTGGTTGAAGATCAAGAGAGAAAAGTGAAGCGAATACTTGAAATGTGTAAAGAATGTGAACTAGATGGAATTATAGTACATGGATGCATGAATAAAGAAATAATAAAAAATTTATCTAAGGAATCAGGATGTGTAGATGTAATTGCTGTTACTAAGATGAGTTCCAAAACTTTCGTTTATAATGAAAATTATGAAAAAATAGTTGAAAGTATTATCAAATATGTTGATGGAGTTGTTGTAGGTGCAAATGAGCCTGGAAGTATCAAAAAAGTAAGGAAAATTATTGATGAAGTTGATAGTTCTATCTACATTTGTTCTCCTGGAATAGGGTATCAAGGTGGAGAAGCAAGAATTGCTTTAGAAAGTGGTGCAGATTACTTAATAGTTGGTAGAGATATTTTAAAGGCAGAAAAACCAAAAAAGAAAGTAAAAGAATATTTGCGTTTATTAAAGCTTAAATAAATTTAAAATTTTACTTTCAAAGTTGAATAATGAAAAGTAAGTTGAGAAATGCTATAGTAGAAACGATAAAAAAATATTGCAAACTTCCAGAAGAGAGAACATTTTTAACGATTCAAAATAGGTTACTTTTTGTTTATCCTCAATTCGAAATAGGAAAAGATGGAAGATTTAAACAAAATTATACTGAAAAAGATATTTTTGATGTATTACTTTCTTTAAAAGAAGAATATGAAATAATTCTCACATCTCCAGAAATTAAAAAATATATAGATTTAAAAGGTCTATCAATTAGAGAACAAGAAGCTTTTGGATTAGCATGCAAAGATATTAATTTGTTATATGAAAAGATAAAGATGTCAAAACAAAAAGAGTTAGAATATCTTGGACCATCGGAAAGAGGATATCTATTTTATCTTTACTTAAATGGTAATGAATACGTAGTAAAACCATTTCAAAGTGTTGAAGAAAAAAGAATAGCTCTTCATGCTTCAAAAGTCGGTTTAGGGCCTCAAGTCTATGGAAGTGGAAAAAGATGGTTATGGGAAGAACTTTTGAAAGGCAATTCTGTATCTAATTTACCCCACTCTGATTTAATTGGCCACTTAGTTGGTAATTTTTTCGGAAGACTACATAGAGAAGGTATAGTCTTAAATCATCACAGGTTTCCCGAAGAATTAATTTGGAATCCAGTTAATGCTGAGTTAAGAATGGTTGATTTTGGAACAGCGGAATACTCTACTGATTTTAGTAAAGATTATAAGCATATCCAACAATTCTTTAAAACTTTAAAAGATGGTAAAACTGCTAAAAAGTTATTCTTTGAAGAATATAATTTAAGACTACATTCTACACTTTGAGTCTTCCTCTTCTCCAGTGCTTTGTTCTATGAACTGCAATTCTCCTAGTTCGTGCTCTTTTTCCATATTTCTTTAAATCAGCCCATCTTGGAGCAGGCTTCTTTTTACTAGCTGATATCAACCTTAATTTTTTTGCTAATGGTTTTTTACTAGACATAACATCACTTTCTTTTTATCCTAGTCTTTTTCTTCTTTGGTATTAGAATATTTAAAATTTGTTTCAATTTTCTATCATCAACAGTTTCTTTTAATTGCCCACTCTGGTACAATTGGATTAAGTAATTTTCCAATTGAGTAACAAGGACAGGGTTAACTAACCTTACCCTTCCTAACCTTTCTAGCGCATTTTTAGTAAGAATTTTTCTTAATATCTTCTTTTTCAAAATTTCAAACTCTATTTCAGCTTTTTTACCATTCAACATTTTATCTCCTTTGCTATTCTATCTAAAAATGCTTGACCTTTTGGAGTGATGACTCTACCTTTTTTAGGTTTTTCAACTTTTTTAATATAACCTGCTTTTTCTAATTGTTGCAAAATTAACCTTATTATTTTTCCTCCAGCTTTTCTATGATGAGCCGGTTTGTGGCCTCTCCTTCTCCTACCCCCAAATGCTGTTCTTAACCTTTGAACACCTATAGGGCCATTCAAATACACTTTTCTAAGAATAGCTGCAGCCCTTATGAACCACCAATCTTTTTGTATTGGAGGCCTTTCAGAACATACTCCAGTCTTTACAAATTTTGCCCAATCTGGAGGTTGTATGTTTTCATTTTTCTTTAATTCCTCTTTTACTTTTTCTATTAATTTTGAAGGAGGGACTTCTTTTACACTCATACTATCTCTCCTTATTTGTGTTATTATCGTTTAAAAGCTTTATCCTATACTTTTTTGCTATTTTTTTTATTAATTCTTTATACCTATCAGCAAATTCAGGTTTCTTTTTTATCATTTTTTTCAATATTTCTATTCTCTCTAAAGCTATTCTTCTTCTTTCTCTTTTTATTCTTATCCATTTATTACCCATGAAATAAATAATGCTTCTAAAGTTTTAAAAGTAGAGATTTCTATTTATTATTATGAAAGCTATAACAGCCATAAATGCCATAATTATACTTGTTCTTGGTGTTTTGACTGTGATGGCAGTGTTAACTTTATTCTTAAGCTCTTACAATCCTGCAACTCAAGGGACAAGTTTAGAATCTGCAACAAGAGCAACTTGCCAAAAAATAAATCCTGCATTTTGTCATTACCCAGGTTATGCTGCTAGAGTGCCTGTCGAAGACTTTGATGCAAATAATAATGGAGTTTTGAACGACCATGAAAGAGAAGCCGATGGAAGAACCAAATATGGAGAAGATAATTTCGAAATGCTTTGTTACCATTATTATGGTGGCCCGGCAAGTTGGGGCCCAGGTGATATTTACAAAGAAGATTTTATTGATATCTGTATGGTAAAGGTTTGTGGTTGTCCGAAATATACTTATCCAGATGATTATTATTGATAGTGCGACCGCCGGGATTCGAACCCGGATCTCGAGCTTGGAAGGCTTACCCTTCTAATTCGGGTCCTACCATTAGACTACGGTCGCATAGAAATAATTTTCTTAAAACAATTTAAAAAACTTATAATTTATATCCCAGCTCTCTTAATAATTTTTTCCTTTCCTTAATATCTTTCTCTCCTTCTACTCCTTTAGTATGAAACCCATCAACTACACCAAGGATTCCTTTACCTTGTGCTGTTTCTGCTACTATAACCTCAACTGAATTTCCTGTTGCACAAAATACTCTGCAAACTTCTGGAACTCTTTTAATTGCATTTAAAACATTTATAGGATAAAATCCTTTTCCTAAAACTATCAAAAAAGTATGGCCTGTCCCTAAATTTAATGCATTTTTTTCTGCTACTTCCTTTAGCTCATCATCTGTCCCACTACTTCTCACTAGACAAGGGCCTGAAGATTCAATAAACGCTAAACCAAACTTTATTTTTGGTACAGAATTAACTAAAGCTTCATGTAAATCTTCTACTGTTTTTATGAAATGTGAATGGCCCAAAATTATATTACAACCTTCAGGAAACTCCAATTTGACAACCTTAGTTTCTATCATACTTATCACAATAAATGGGGTCGGGGCGATTTGAACGCCCACTCCGAGGTTTCTTTCATCTTTTATCAATGCTCCATGACTGGAGCCTCGTGTCCTACCAGGTTAGACGACGACCCCTCTGTAAGAAATAATGTTACGAGACTTTTAAATTTTTGCTAATGCGAAAGCGTATCTGAAATAGTTAAGGCTTTTTAAAACTTTTAAACCATTTCTTTCTAAAAGAAGTTTCAATTTTTTCTCATCCATAGGTTTTTCAAATCCATAATGCCATTTATCCCTTTTTTCTAAGTAAAATCTCCAGAGTTTGTAATACCAAGAGGGCCTAGGAACCGAAATTATGACAATTCCATCTTTTTTTACATACTTTTTATGAATTTTTATTAATTCATTCTGTTTCTCTCCTTTAAAATGCTCTATTAGTCCTTCACTATGCACTAAATCAAATTTTTTCTTTGTATAAAAATTGAAGATATCAGTAAGTATTACTTTAGCCTTCAATTTATGCTTTCTAAAATTATTTTTTGCAATTTTAACTGCCTCCTCACTATTATCAACTAATATAGCTGAGCCACCATATCTCTTCAGAATTCTTGCAGTGATTTCGCCAGAACCACAACCAATTTCAAGAATAGATGGTTTTTTCAACTTAAAATTATCTAAGAAATTTTTGTAAATCTTGAATATTATGTAGTGATGATATTTCATTCCTATAGAATTTATACTCTCAGTTTTCCAAAAAATGTTCCAATTATTCATTACCATTTCATTTCCTTATTTCTTTTTTCATCTAAGTAAGCTTTAGGTATTAAAATGAAAGAGTAAATGTTTGTTAAGCTAAACCATAATGGTAATAATATGAGATCTTTTAAACTTTCTTTGAAAAAAATTCTTGAATAAATTATTAAAGCAAAATTGAAAATGAATAACAGGAGTGGTGGTAATACTATAAAAGGTGGTAAATTCAACCAAAGAACTATTAAAAGAAAAGTGAGTACCATTAAGCCGAATGGTGAAATATAATAAGGAATTGCATGCATAAGATCAGATAACCAATTTTTTATCGAATTTTGATGTTTAATTTTTTTAACTCTGAAAGTTCCTCTTGCCCACCTTTTCCTTTGATCTATAAAATCTTTGAAATTTTCTGGTTCGTTTTGCCAAGTTATTGCTTTTGGTTCAAATACTACTTTATATTTTAACCTCTTTAACCTTAAAGAAAGTTCAATGTCTTCTAGAAAAGAAAATTCATCAAAACCACCAATTTTCTCTAGAACACTTTTTCTTATAAACATATTCTTTCCAGAAAAGTGGGCATTAGCACCAAATTTATTCAAAAAGTATTCTATAAAAGATGTGAAACAAGTTTCAAGTGAAATAATTCTTGGTAAAAAATGTTCAACGTTATAAGTTTTTACAGTACCACTTACTCCAGCTATTTTTTTATCAGAAAAATGTTTAACTGCTTCAACTAAACAATTTTTATCAATAATGCAATCAGCATCAAATATTCCTATTATTTCTCCCTTAGCTAAAGGTAAAACTTCATTTAATGCTTCTGCTTTACACTTCTTAGGCTTTAACTCAATAACTTTTATCCTAGGTTCAAACTTTTTACAAATTTCTAAAGTTTTATCTGTAGAACTATCTATTGCTACTATAACTTCCAATTTTTCTTTTGGGTAGTTTGAATTTATTACACTTTCTAGGCAACTTTTTATATACTTTTCTTCATTTTTTGCTGGAATTATCACTGTAAGAGTTGGTAGCATATAAAATCAATAAAGAAAACTCACTTATAAATTTATCAACTTATTTTGAAAAATAAGCCCCAGGCAGGATTTGAACCTGCGACCTGCTGTTTACGAGACAGCCGCTCTACCAAGCTGAGCTACTGGGGCTTGAATTGTTATCTCTGATCCGAAACTCTAACCTCAATCATAAAATCTTGAGATACCCCGTTCGTCATTTCATTTGAGACTATATTAGTATAAAGTCTTGATTCTATATAATTTTTATGAAAGAGGCTTCATTTTACAAAAAACTTAAAGATGAAAAAGTTCAATGTTTTCTTTGCCCAAGAAATTGTATTATACCCGAAGGGAAAACTGGTTTTTGTAGAGTTAGAAAAAACATTGGAGGAAAGTTGTTTTCTTTAGTTTATGGGAAACTTTGTGCTGTTGCCATTGATCCTATAGAGAAAAAACCATTAAATATGTTTGCTCCAGGTTCTCATACACTTTCAATTTCAACAGTAGGTTGCAACTTCAGGTGCTCTTTTTGTTGTAATTGGGAAATATCACAAGAATGGAAAGATGTTGGAGGAGAAGAGTATTCTCCCCAACAATTAATAAAAATAGCAAAGAATTACGGAGTCCAAGGATTTTCTTATACTTATGTTGAACCAACCATATTTTTTGAATTTGCTCACGATACAGCCGAACTGGCAACAAAAAATGGCTTTTACAATATGTTTGTAACTAATGGATTTACAACCTCAGATGCTATAAAAGAAATTTCAAAATATTTAGATGCTGTTGTAGTAGATTTAAAATGTTCTGGAAATTTAGAAGCTTATAAAAAGCTTTCTCAAGTTCCAAAAGTTCAACCAATATTTGATACTTTAATTTCTTATAAAGAAAACAAAGTTTTTATTGAAATAACAGACTTGATAATTCCTAAATATGGAGATAATGAAAAGGATATAAAAAAACTTTGTAAATGGATAGTTGAAAATCTTGGACCAGAAACGCCTTTGCATTTCATTCAATTCTTTCCTTCTTATAAGTTGTTAAATCTCCCAAGAACTCCAGTAGAAACTATGGAAAAAGCTTACTTAATAGCAAAAAAGGAAGGATTGAAATATGTTTACTTGGGAAATGTACATGGTCACAAATACGAGAATACTTACTGCCCTAATTGTGGGAAGTTGCTAATAGAAAGAACTATTATGGGTATTACTAATTTCCTTCTAAGAAAAGATTTAAAATGTCCTAATTGTGGAGAGAAAATACCTATTCGTGGAGTAAAATGGATACCAAAAAGGTTATGGAAACAGATTTAAACATAGAAGAAAGAAAATATTTTTATGATTGAAAAAGGAGAAGCGGACGAAAAAGTTAGAGAAGGTTGGTTAAGAGCTTGGATGATATTTGAAGTTCTAGCTGTAAGCGAAAATGTTGCAAAAGAATCTTTAGAAAGTTTAATAAATCGTTTAGATAGTGATAAAAGAGTAAGAATTTATCATAAAGTTTTTGGGGAATTAAAAAAAGTTGCGAAGCCTTTGCCAAAAGTTGATTCAGGTTTTTCTTTAACTTGCGAAGTTGAACTCATTTCAAAAAAGTTTGAAAATCTTGTTGAAATTGTGACAGAATATGGGCCATCAGCTATAGAGATTTTAGAACCTTCTAGCTTTGAATTAAAAGCAAATGAAGCACAAACAATTTTAAATAATGTTGCAAAAATTTTGCATGATTTTGCTGCTGCAGGTGCAGGTGGTATAGTTCTAATAAAAGGAAAGTGATTTTATGAAAAAGCTCTTAATTTTCTTTCTAATATTTTTAATATTCTCAAAAATAACTTTTGCTGAAAGTTTGTATCAGTACAATATGAATGTTGAAATTTATGATAATAACACAGCTCACCATAGATTAAATTTAATTTTTATAAATCATCCTCAAATTTCATTTTCAATAGATCTTGATTTGGCATCAAATATTGTAATAGAAAAAGGAAATTGCGAAGAAAAAAGTGAAATTTTAGGAAAGGTTGTAAAGTGTAATTTGAAACCATCAGAAAGAAGTGATGTAATAATTCTTTATGATTTAAAAAATGTTCAAAAAGTATCAAATTATTTTGTTTATAAAAATTCATTTAAGCTTAACTTTGATACAAAAAATTTTTTCATAATAATAAAGTTACCTGAAGGAACTGGTTTAAGAAAACCAATAGAAGAATCTTATTTTCCAAAAAATGCTTTAATAGGTTCTGATGGAAGGAGAACAACAATTTCATGGGAAAAAAGTAACATGAAGTCTGGTGAAATTTTTGATGTTTCAGTTGCTTTTGAAAAAATTGGTGCAGTACAGAATTCTTTTCCACTTGAGTTTATCTTTTTAATTATCGTAATTATAGTTTTAGCATTAGTATTTTACCAAATTTATTCTAAAAAAAGTTTAAAGTTTATTATACCTGTTTTAAAAGAAGATGAAAAAAAGATTTTTAATGTAATTTTAAAACATGGAAACGGTGTGAAACAAAAAGTTGTTGTAAAAGAGAGTGGTTATAGCAAAGCGAAAGTTTCAAAAGTGTTGAGTAGTTTAAAAGAAAGAGGATTAATAAGACTTGAAAGAGTAGGTAGAACAAACAAGATTTATATAGAAAGAAAATTTAAAAAAAGGGAATAAAAAGCCTTTAGAAACAATTAAAAGCTATAAAAAAGCTTATTTTTAATTCATTTTTCTTAATTAAAAAGAAGAAAATTAGATTAGAAACTGTTTCTAGAAATTTTTATAATATACTTTAAGTAGAATATAATCTAGAAAATGGCGCCATGAATAGTTTAATCTTTATTAGAAGTGCGTTTTTGGCGCCAATCGCGCACTCACCGCGCAAACAGTAGCCAAGTAGCCATTTTGGCTACTGAAAAAAGTAGGAGGTATTAAAATGCAATTCAAGAAATTAGCTGCAATAACAGGTTCAGCTTTAATGGCTGGGCTAGCATTAGCAGGCCCTGCTCTAGCAGCAAATGTTAGTGAATTAGGAAAAATAAGTGATTTAGTAACAGTAACAGATTCAACAGTAAGTTTTCCATTATTTGTAATAGGAGCAAGTGCATCAACAGCAGATGTTGCAGGTGCTGTTGATGTAGCAGTAAAGTTAGCAGCAAATGCAAAGACAACATCAACAGTAACAGTTGCAGGTGCAGGGGAAACAGTAACAGGTGGAGTAAAGATAAGAACTGTTGGTAATGAATTAACACCTTGGACAAACATAAGAGATGTAAAAACTGTTTTAACAAGTTCAGATCTAGACATACTTTCAGGAGGAACTTATGCATTATCAACAGGAACAACAGGAACTTACAAAGAATATTTGTACTTAGGTGGAACATCTTCAGCAGCAGCAACAACACAACCAAAAGTAAAATATGATACACCAACAGGAGAAACATCACCTAGTTTGTACTTAGAATTACCAAATGATAATGTATATCAGTACTTGTTAACATTCTCAACACCAATAACTTTAGGTTCAAGTGATTCAGCAGATGAAGCAGCATTAGAAGGAACAACAATAACAATGCTTGGAAAGGACTTTGTAATTTCAGATGCAACAGTATCTAGCGGGGCTGTAACATCCCTAACAATGTTAGGTGGTGGAACAACAACAACAGTAGAAACAGGAGAAACTGCAACAGTTACAGTAGGAGGAAAAGATTATACAATAACGTTATCAAGTGTTGCTTCTGAATCAGTTGGAGGAAGTACTTATTACTCAGCAATAGGAGATGTAAATGGAGAATCTTTCCAGTTAAGAGCAGGCCAGACTAAAATGTTATCAGATGGAACATCAATTGGTGTCACAAAAGTTTTCGCACCAGTTGTTGCAGGTCAATCTGGTTATGCAACATTCACAATAGGTGGAAGTAAGTATGTAATTCCATCAAGCGGTACAGTAACGAAAGATGGTGCATCAATAACAGGACTAACAGCAACAATTACATCTTCAAGCCATAAATTAAGTAGCATAGCTTTGACTTATGCACCAAGTTCTACAACAGTTTACAAAGAAGGAGAAAGCTTCACAGATGTTTTCGCATCTGCATTTGATATAAAGTTCAATTCATTCTATCCAGAATTTGATGACACAACAAACAGACAAACAATTCAGTACTTATCTTCAGGTCCTAATGTAAGGTTATCCTATACAAATGCATTAGGAACAACAGAACAAGTGGATGTGTTCTATTACTCAGGAGGAACATGGTATAATGGTAAAACAAGTACTATAGACTTAGTAACAGATGAATATCAAAACATAAGTGCAACACAAGGAGACTACTTCGTAATAGGAACAGGTGGTTTCACTCACGTGCTACAATTCACAAGTTTAGATTCTTCAAATACACAACTTTCATTCACAGATGTTGGAACAGGACAAGCAATAACAATTAGTTATACAGACTCTAACACGGCAGCAGATGCAACTTTGATATTAGATGGATTCTCCTATTCAGTAGAAGTGATAGATGCTTCAAACAAGATAATAAAAGTTGACTTGAATGGGGATGGAGATATAGCAGGTGTTAACCCAACATCAGGAGAAACAGGTTATTCACAAGGAGCTGACTACTCCTACTTTGTACCAAAGTTGATAACTAACGGACAGGGAGGATTGTACATCTACTATGGAAACAACACCGTAAACATTTCTTCAACAGGCAAATATGCCAAAGTTGGTATGATACCACTTTACTTAAACCAGTCAGGAACAACAGGTAATGTATATGTAGGTTCGACCGACGTAGGTGATATCGCTAATGGATCAACAACTTATGTGGCAGGTTCCTCATCTACAGGCTATCTAGACTTTGTAATAACCTGTTCAGCTGGCTGGAGTTGTAACGTTGGTTTAGGAACTTCTGGAACAGGAATGCTAACATCTCCAGGTTTTGTATTAGTAGAAGAGGCATTGCAAGGATCGACAACTCACCACTGGATATACTTCCCAGTATCTTACTCTTCAACGTTGGTGAAAGCAGGAATTACAACACCACACTCAGATGATACCAACTTAGAGAGTAACTGGGATGTTGTATCAGGAACAACAACTTACAGAGGAATGTCAACTTACGGAACTTATAGCGAATATGATACAACTTCAATGAGTGCAACAATTAAATATCCAGATTCATTCAGCTATGCTAATGTTTACGTATTGGCACCAGGAGCAACTATAACAACAGGTGGAACTGCAGGAACAGTAACAACAGAAACAGTTTTGCCAATAACAGCTGATGTAATAAAGCTTGATAATGAAGTTACAGATACAGACAAAACAACAAAGGATCTCGTATTAGTAGGAGGTCCTTGTGTAAACAGCTTGGTAGCAGAGTTAGCAACAGCAGGAAAGTTCCCATACACCTGTGCTAACTGGCCAGGTAGGAACTTTGGTAGAATTCAATTGATAACAGATGCGTTTGCAACAGGAAAGACAGCATTAGTAATAGCTGGTACAAGAGCAGAAGACACAGACTTGGCATGCAGAATAGTACAGAACGACTTCCCAGGAGCAACAGACACACAGAAAGCTGGATCTTACATAGAAGTTACAGGATCTGTAGAATCTCCAGCTTATTCGTAAAATTTTTAGAGAAAGGAGCGGCCTGGCCTTTCCTTTTTCTTTTATTTTAACAAACTAGAGGTAAGAATATGAAAAAAATGATTGCATCTTTAATTCTCATTATTTTGGTATCTCTTTGTATTTCTACTAACCCTTTTCAAAGAGAATTCGCGGGGGTTACATTACACTTTAGAGCAAATTTAAATGAAGCTAAAAATGTTCCAGTTTATCCAAATGAAGAAAGTTTAAAAAACACTTTGTTAAATCCTGATGTGTCTAGAATAAAAATAGCGTACATACCCAATGAAACAGAAAATCCTTATTATCTTGCTGATGCTTATGAGTTAGCTTACAAGTTAACTATAATTAATGAGTATTACTTTCAAAAAGTCAAACCTATTATAACGTTACCTTTAAACAAAACAACTCAAGCTTTTGATTTTGCAAGTTATGACGAACCAGTAATTTTACTTCTAGGCCCATCACAAACTAACCTTACTGCTGTTACTGTTAGAGGTTATGTTATATTTGTAGAAGGAAAAAGTTTTTTAGAAATTAATAGAACTTATACTGACCTTGATCTTTCAGTTGATAAAGTTCTTTTAGTTTTAATGAGCTAACATTTCACGTATTCTTCTAACTCTCTTAAACTTACAGGACATTCTAAAAGAAGACTTTCATTTATTAATATAGACGGAATTTTCTTAATGTTATAAATTTTTCTTATCATATCTATAGTTGAAATATCAAGATCAACAGGGAATGTTATATAAATTATTTTTGGGCCACATTTTTGTTTCAAATCCCATAAAACTCTGTCTTGAAACCTTTGTTCAGCTGTTTTGTTGAACTGAGAATAAAAGTAGATTACTGTTGAATAATTTGCATTGCATAATCTTTTTAGATCTATGCTATTAACCCAAAACTGCAAATCCAAAAGAGCATACCTCTTTTTTTCTGTTAAAAAGAAAGTTGCAAAACGATTTGCAGTCTCATATTCTTCAACTTTCAAACCTTCAGCATATATCCTATCTCCTATTTTTAAATTTTCTTCTAAAAGGAATTCACAATAAGGAGTTATGTTATTAGAAAATCTCTGCATATAAGATTGTATGAGTCTTGCATCATTCCATAAGTTATCTATTTCAGTTAGCCTTGCCCTAACTTCTTCTATTCTTAAATTATCAAAAAATATACCGCCATAAAAACCTATGATGAAAATAGTTACTGTAATTAATGCAGTTTTTAGAAACACTTTTCTCATGCTTACCATTCATACTTTTTAGTCACAAACTTTATAAAACTATGTAAAAGGTTAAAAGGGAATATTGTAATATAAACACTTAAATAAACTAAAAAATCAAGAATTCCTTTTGGCATTTTTATAACTTTTTTCATAGTTTTTAAACTTGTGTGCAAATATAGAAACAAAATTATAAAAGAGAAAAAGGATAAAACCCAGAATAAGTCAGGAAGTAGTGTTATTGGGCCAATTATACTAAAACCAAAAGATAGGGAAGCTGTGATGAAACGAATCCAGTTTAATATTATGTAAAATATGAAAAAAAGGCCTAGAGCAGAAAGTAAATATGAAATAGAAAAAACAGGCAAAACGAACATTCCAATATTGCTGAATTCCTTATTCAAAAATAAATGAAAATACTTTGATGTTGTTTGAAGGCCTCCTATATTCCATCTCAACCTTTGCTTCCACCATCTCTTAACAGTTGAAGGAACATTAGTGTAAACTATAGTATCTAGAGCCATTTTTATTTTATACTTGTGTTTCATAAGCCTCCATGCTATTTCAATATCTTCAGTTAAATTTTTTTCATCAAAACCTCCTAGTTTTACAAGTACATCTTTCCTGTATAAACTCATAGGGCCTGGAGTAACATAAATAGCATCTAGAAATTCTAAAAGCTTCCTTGACCATGCTATCATAATGTATTCTATTTGTTGCAACTTTTGAATGATATTTTTTGCACTTTTCACTACTATAGATGTTGTAACAGCAGCAACTTTCTTATCAGAAAAAAATGGTATAGTTTTCATTAGAGCATTTTTTTCTGGATAAGAATCAGAATCTATACAAACTACTATTTTTCCTTTACAATATCTTAATCCATAATTTAACGCACTAGCTTTTCCACCATTTTTCTTTTTTAAAACTTTTACCCCCTTGATTTTTTTCGCTATATTATAAGTGTTATCTGTAGAACCATCATCCACAACTATTACTTCTTTTTTCCCAGGATACCTTAATCTTTTTGCATTCTCAACTGTTTCTTTTATATTCTTCTCCTCATTGTAAGCTGGAATAATTATGCTTACTGAAGGGAACTTCTTTATTCTTGGCCTTTTCAGCAATTTCTTTTTATGAGTTGAAAAAAGAAGTAAATAGAGTATCATGAAATAGATTCCTATAAATGCGAAAGTTAAATTGACAACATCTATTAAAATGTCCATAAAAATCCTGTTATATTATTTGTTAAGAAAATTTAATACGTTAACATACTTATAGTTAAAAAATCTCTTGTGCCTAAAGCTAAGCCAAGGATAAGTATTACTATTTTCAAAAAATTTTTAAAGAATATATCTTCTTTAGATTTGTCTATTAGTAATAATATAGGCCATACTACAAATATTTTTAAAGGAAACATAATCCAAGGTCCAAAAATGCTTATTAAAAATGTTGGGAGTACATGCTGTTCATAAAAACCAAAGAAAGTTATAGCTGTAAAAGTTGATGATGCATCAAATAAGTGAGAAGTTATTATTCCTAAATTTTCAAGTGAAAGAACTTTTGGTTTTAAATATCTTACTCCCAATAAAATAAGAAACCAGAAAAATGTTAGACACAAAATAAAAATGAAAGCAAAGGGATTTTCAATTTTTGTGAGAGTTAAATTGTACAATAAGAAAGAAAAACCTATTCCAATCATAGTTTTCTCGTAAGTGAAATATTTTTTATATTTAGATTTTTTCGTAATTTTTTCTAAAGATAATCCAATTAAAAGAGAAAATAAAGCAATAAAAAATACAAAAAAGTAAATTGGAGGAGAGCAAAATAAATTACTTTGATATACTCCTAGCTTATGATCCCTCAAAGCTCTTGTCCAACCTCCATAAATTATGAAAGGGAGTACTCCAAAAAAGAATTTTTTATCAATTTTGATTCTTAAGAATTTTAAAAGTTTGTAAGTTCCAAAGACTGCTAAGATGAGAATTAAACCGTAAGTTATAGTTCCTATGGGAGTATAATAATGGCATAATGGTTTTAAAAAATTTTCATTCAAAAAAGCTTCGATATTCATAAAATCACAATAACTTTAACCTTCCAGTTATCTCATCTATCTTTTTATCATCTGCAGGTCCTATTCCTAATGCTGTTATCGTTCCTGGCTCTATTTGGGTTAAGCCTTTATCTATTATTAGCTCACATGGAATTTTTCTCCTTTTAGCTTTTTTATACAATTTAACAATTTCTTTACCGTTTTTAACTTTTAAAACAACTTTTTTCATTCCACTATTTATCCATTTCTTTTTATCAAGAGGTTTAGCTTTTAAAAAAGCTGCAACACTTGCATGAGCACATTGACTAGCTATCTTTCCTTTTCCCATTTTTAAATCTGTTCTAATTATTATGGCTTGTTTCATAAAACCAAATCAGTATTTTTTATATTTATCTTTTTATAACTATTAAGAACCTTTGAAGAGCTGATAAATTTGTTAGTACTGCTGAAACTGCAATTAAAAAGCTTGCATACTTTTTTGAAAAAGTAGAAAGAAAAATAATTAATAGTAGTAATATCATTCTTTCCCCTCTTTCAACAAGACCACCTTTAATTCCATCTTTTCTTAAACCCTTTTCAACAGCAGCTGCTTTCGTATAAGTTGTCATAAAAGACCCAAAAAGTAAAAGTAAAAGCCATGTTTTTGAGCTAAGAAAAAAGGGAGGATATTCGGAAAAAAATAAAGCTAAAATGATCAAAAACTCTACTATCCTATCTACAATAGTATCTAAATAACCTCCTAATACGCTAACTGTGTTAGTTGCTCGGGCTACTGCCCCATCTATAAAATCAATAAGAGATGTAAAAAGAAAAGCTAGGAAAGCTAAAATGAAATTGTTTGTAATTATAAAGTAAAAAGAGAGAAGAACAAAAAGAAGACTAGAAAGAGTCCACTGATTTGGTGTTAAATTTAATTTACTGAAACTCTTTCCTATTTTTATCTCTAGTTTTTTAAACTTCTCCCTTTTTTCGTAAAGCATAGTTACCTCTCTATTTTTCCTTCTATGAACATCTCTAGTCTTCTCTTAGCTTCTTCATCACTTAATTGAATTGGTGGGTGTTTGCAAAAGTATGCTGAAGGAGATATCAAAGGCCCTGAAATCCCTCTATCTAGAGCTATTTTAAGACACCTTATAGCATCTATGACTGTTCCAGAACTGTTAGCTTTGTCTTCAACATCCAACTTTGCTTCTATACTGAATGGAATGTCAGCGAAAAGTCTTCCTTCTATCCTTATGTAAGCTATTTTCCTACTTTTAAGCCATGGTACAAAATCTGATGGCCCTATATGTATTTTTTCATCTGGCAATCTTTTCTTCATTTGACTCTGAACTGCCTCTGTTTTTGATATCTTTTTGCTTTTCAATCTTTCTCTTTCTAGCATGTTGTAAAAATCACTGTTACCACCAAAATTTAACTGATATGTTCTATCAATAATAGCACCTCTATCTCTACAAAGTTTCACTAAAGTTCTATGAAGTATGGTTGCACCAACTTGACTTTTTGTATCATCCCCTATTATAGGAACTCCAGCTTTTCTAAATTTTTCGGCCCATTTTTTGTCTGATGCTATGAAAGCTGGAATTGCGTTTAGAAATCCACAACCTGCTTTTAGTGCTTCCGAAGCATAAAATTTTGTTGCTCTTTCTGAACCAACTGGTAAAAAGTTTATTAAAACATCTATCCCCAAATCTTCCAAAACTTTTGAGACTTTCACTGACTTTTGCTTTTTATCTATCTCAACCACATTTTTCATATACTTTCCTATTCCGTCCAAAACTGGCCCTTTCATAACTGGAACGTTGAGTTTTGGTACTTTAACAATTTTTACAGTGTTGTTAGGAGATTCAAAGATTGCCTCTGAAAGATCTTTACCAACTTTATTTTTTGCAACATCAAAAGCTGCACATACCTTTATATCAGAAACTTTATAACCGCCTAGGATAGGATAAGAAAGACCGTCACTCTTGTTTTTTCTATAATAGTATAAACCTTGGATTAAATTACTACAACAATTTCCAACGCCTGCTATAGCTATCCTTATCATATTTTATAGTTGTAAAATAAAATTTATATATTTTACAGTTGTAAAATAAAATTGTGGAAAGGCCTCTCGAAAGATTAAAAAGAAAAATTGAAAAAGAGAATTTATGGATTTTTGTTCTTAGCTCTTTAGAAGAAAGCAGAAAATATGGTTATGAGTTAAGAAAACTCATAAGAAAAAGATTTGGATTTTTAACAGGAAATGTTACAGCTTACAAAGTTTTGTATTTGCTAAAAATAGGTGGTTACATAAAATCAAAAAAGTCTGGAAGGCACATTTACTATGAAATAACTCTTAAAGGAAAAGAAGAGTTAAAAGCTGCTAAAGAAACTTTGAAAGGTTATTTAAAGAAAATCTAATTATATATATGATTTGGAGTTTTTTTGAGTCTCTAATGAATTCTTATGGATTGTTTGGAATATTCCTAATAAGTTTAATAGGCTCTTCAACTATAATTTTTCCTTTACCTTCTGCTGCCATAATATTCATTGCAGGCTCTTTTATGAACCCTTTCTTAGTTGGTATTCTAGGAGGCTTAGGAGCTACTTTAGGAGAATTTGTAGGCTACTTTTTAGGATTTGGTGGGAGAAAGGCTATTGAGAAAAAATGGAAAAAAGAGATAAAAAAAGTAGAAAAACTTTTTGAAAAGTATGGAGGTTTTTTTATAACTATTTTATTTGCAGCCACTCCGCTTCCAGATGACATAGTAGGATTATTTTGTGGTATGATAAAATACGATTTGAAAAAATTTTTTATTGCAGTTCTTATAGGTAAGTTAATAATGAGCTTTTTACTTGCTTATGGAGGTTTTTATAGTATAAAATGGATTTTAGATATATTTTCCTCTGGTTCTTGAAATTCTCCATTCAATAGATCTTAAAAATTTTTTTGAAATGAGAGAAACTATATCTTTAAAAGGTGTTACTCTTCCTATTATTTTAACTCTTCCTTTCATTATTTCTTCTATAGGATCGCCATTACAAATTATACAAGCATTCCCTACTTCTTTGATTGAGTGAGCATCACTTCCAGCAGTTCTTGCTTTTTTAAATTTTTTAGCAAAAGATGAAGCTTTTTCATTAAAAATCTTTAATAAAGTTGAATTGAAGACTTCTATAGCATCAACTAATTTAGCATCTTTTTCTGTACATCTCTTGAAGATATATTTTCCAAATGGATGAGGTAAAACTGCTATCCCACCTGCTTCATGTATTTTTTCCACAGTTTCTTCAAATTCTAAGTTCGGTTTTATTTCTTCTTTTATACCTAGACCAATAACTTCTTTTCCAGTTTTTGTTCTAATTTCCGAACCAGTTATAACTATGAAACCTTTATATTTTTTTGCAAATTTTCTTGCAACTAAGCTGCCTTTTATTGTGTTGTGGTCTGTTATTGCTATCCCACCCAAGCCCTTTTTCACAGCTACTTTTACGATTTCTTGGGGGGTGTTCAAAGAATCAAAACCCCAAAACCAGTGTTTGCTATAAATGCTATGACAATGACAATCTATCAACATGTTACCATGGCTCTTTCTTTACTTTTATTTTATGAGCAATTATGTTCGCAATTCTATGTATGAGAGGAGTTATTAAAAGCATTATTAAAACCATCCATACAGTTACATTAGTAAACAAAAATGAGAAGAATAGCGCCCCAATAACAAAGTTCCATTGATCAAGTAATGGAACATCAGCACCTCTAGGGAGGCCAAATCTTCTTTTTAAAAAACTGCTAACAATATCACCAAACAAAGCTCCAAAAGAGAGTAAAAATGCTACTTTAAGATCCATATATGGTAGCTCTGCATTATATTCCATTGCATAAGCATTTAAACTTGGGTAGAGATAAGTTTCTAAAGCACCTACAAGAAATCCTGCAATTAACCCCAAAGAAAATCCTTCAAACGTTTTTCCATCACCAAGAATTCTATTCCCATCATAAAATTTTTTATTCAAATCTATTGGTATTTTTCCTTTAGCTAGAGGAGGAAAACCATTAGCAGCATACATGGGAAACAATAACCATAACGATTTAACAAATTCCACCCATAAATCTATCATAAAATCACTAGTAAATTTTTGACCCTACTTCAACATCTTTTTCAGGTTGTAACAAAACAGCTTTTCCATCTCTTGTCACAGCTGCAAGAATTAGACATTCTGATAAAAACCCTGCTATGTTTTTTGGTTCAAGATTCACAATAGCAACAACTTTTTTATTCAAAAGTTCTTCTTTCTTGTATTCATTTTTTATTCCTGCTGCAGAATTTTTCACACCAAGCTCTCCAAAATCTATCCTCATCTTGTATATTGGTTTTTTAGCTCCTTCTAAATCTTCAACTTCAATCACTTTACCAACTCTTATATCAAGTTTTTGAAAATCAACAATACTTGCCATAAAAAATACCTTTCCTTTTTATAAATAAAAAACTTATCTTTAAAATATGGGTTTAAAATTGAAAATTTTAAGTATTTTATTTTTCATATTTTTCTTAACTTCTCTTATTGTTTACAAATATAACAAATTGCTTTCTTCATATTTTTTGTTCTTTTGTATGGCCTTAATAATAGTGGGCCTTTTCCAGTTTCTTTCGAGTTTAAAAATAAAAAGAATAAAAAATATCAGCATAGAATTTGTCTACTTCACAAGAAATTATGTTGTAAGGACTTATCTTCCTTTAAAGAAAGTTTGGATTATCTTTGATAAGAAAAGTAAAAAATTTAGAGGAGCTAATAGGAAAGATGTAGTAATAAAAGTTATTCTAACTCTTTTATTTAGTTTAATTTCAATGTATATTTCTTTTTTAATAATCTTAACAATAGGACAACTTATTTTAACTACTTTCAGATTGATTATAGCTTTCATTTTAGGTATAGTAGGCTTTTATGCTTTCGTAATTTCTTTATCAAGACTTTTTTCAATAAAAAATCAAGAAGCTTTATGTAAATCTTTAAATGAAGATAAAAGTTTGAAAAAATTCTTAGAAAAAGAAAATGCTAAAATGGAAATTACACCAAATCTTCTTTTAACGAAAGGTTTAGTTACTTCAATAGAACTTATTTTCCCAAGAATACCGAAAAGTAAAGGAATAGAGAAAATTGTCGTTAAAGTAGCAAACAAAATTAAATGATGCCCCCACTGGGATTCGAACCCAGATCACGACCTCCGCAGGGTCGTGTTCTATCCAAGTTAAACTATGGGGGCTCAATAATTTTATATTTTCCAATTCTATTTAAATTAAGGAAAAACATGCTAAAATTAAGAGCTTATCTAAAGAAAACTTCTGAAGTAAATTTAAAAAAATTAGAAAAAATTGTCAAATCTAGTGTTATAGATTCGTACAATAACACTAAAATATACAAAATAAAAATAAGAAAGAATCCAGCTTTTTCTTCTAAAGCAAGAATAATTCCTGAAAGAGAGTTAAGAAAAAAAGAAATTGTGACAAACCATATAGAAAAATTGTCTAGGAAAGAATGTTTTTTGTGCAATCCAAGAAAGAGATGTGCTAAATTTTCTGAAAATAGCAAACTAAAAAAGCAATACTTTTTAAATGATTCTGCAGCATTTTCGAATTTGTTTACAACAGGAAAAATACATGGGATAGTAGTTTACAATTACAAAAAGCATATAACTGACCCTAGAAATTTGAAGTTAAAAAATTGGGTTGATGGATTAAAACTTGTCCAAAAAATAGGGAGAGAATCTGGAAAAGATTATGTTTCTACACACATAAATTGTGGCCCAAAAAGTGGAGCATCTATAGAGCATTTTCATGGCCAATTTCATTGTGAAGATGAACCTTTATCAAAAACTTTACTTTCAATGAAATTAACGAAAAAATTGAGAAAAAGCAGTAGAGAATGGTGGAAATCTTGGGTTAAATCAATGCTTGAAGAAGGTTTAGTGATAAATTTCGATTTAAATTCTAAAGTTGTTTTTTATGTTGAATGGTCACCTGTTTTCGGAAAAGCGGAATTAGTAATAATGACTTTAGAAAATTCTTCTTTTAAAAGTTTAAGAAATGCTGAAATAAAAAGTGTTGCAAAATTTTTACAAAAAGGAGTAAGAATTTTGATGGATAATGTAAGTAGTCAATTTAATGTTGTAAATTTGAGTGCATCACCAAAAGATGACTTTTGCAATCAATTTAGAATATTTTCAAGATCACCAATTTCTGAAGGTTTAAAATCTTGGGAAGGTTATCTTGAATTTTCAGGTGAGACAGTTCCCCACATAGAACCTAGAAAACTTGCTAATATTGCGAAAGAATATTTTTAATAAATTTTGTATATTTTTTAACAATTTCTCTTAACCTTTTTTTATTTTTTGCTTCAACACATAAATTTATCTCTGGCATAGTTTGACTAGCTCTTATCAAAACCCATTCTTCTTTGTTTAATTTAATTCTTATTCCATCCATGATATCAAGAGCCTTAGGATACTTTTTCTTCACTACTTCTAAAATTTTCATTTTATTCTCATCAGTTCTAACATTAATATACAACTTTTCTATAGGCCTCAGATTAATTTCATCAACTAAATCAGATAATTTTCTATTTTTTTCAGAAAGTATTTTTCCTAAATAAACTGTTGCAATTATCCCATCAGAAAAAGGATAAAATTCATTAAAATAAAAATGAGAACTTTGTTCTCCTGCAAATAATGCTTTTTCTTTTAAACATTTCTCTTCTATAAATCCATGGCCTACTCTCCACCAAATAATTTTCCCTTTTAATTTTTTTACAATATTTTCGATCTCACTAGCACAATCTGCTGTTATTATCACTTTGCCTTTTTTCTTTCTTAAAATATAATCAATAAAAATTGCATTTAATATACTTCCATTGAGTTCTCTCCCCCTATCATCAACAAAAACGGATCTATCCCCATCACCATCAAATGCTACACCAAAATCAGCTTTTGTTTTTTTAACTTTCTTTCTTAAAAAAACTAAATTTTTTCCTTTAGGTTCAGGTCTTTTAAAGCCAAAGAAATTTTTATCTACTCTACCATGAAGAGAAATGACTTTCAGCCCTACTTTTTTAAGAGTGGATAAAGAGATAGAACTTACACTCCCAAAAAATTCGGCAACTATTTTTTTATTAACATTATTAAATTTCCTAAGTAAAAATTCTTCATAAAGCTTCTTTGCATTATCTTTTGTAACTTTACCGTTATCTCTAACAAATTTTTTTGATTTAAATATTTTCTTCAACTTTTTCATTTCTCTTATAAAACTAACACCATTTGGTTTTACGATTTTCAATCCGTTCCACTCTTTTGGGTTATGACTTGCTGTTATTATGGCACCATAAACTTTGTTTTTCCAAGCGTAAAAATAAACAAAAGGATTTGGAACAAGGCCTAAAGAAATAACATTACAACCAGTTGATATTAAACCTTTTGAAAGAGCTTTGAATAAGTTATGAGATGATGGTCTTGAATCAAAACCAATAGCAACAGATTCTTTACCCCTAAGAAAAGTTCCAAGAGCTCTACCAATGTCAAACATTACTTCATCTGTTAAATCTTTCCCATAAATTCCACGAATGTCATAGGCCCTAAAGATGCCCATATAAATTATATTGCTAATTTAAAAATTAACCGATATTTAAAAACAAAACTAAATATATAAAGCATGAAAGAAGAAAGAATACATAATTTATTTAGTTCAGAGTTATCAAACTTCATTTCAACATTTTTTGGAAAAAAACCGCTAAAAATAGGAATGATAAGTTATTATTATCCAACACCCAGAAGGAGAAAATGCACTTCTGGAGTCGCAATTTACACTTATTTTGTTTCTAAAGAGCTTGCTAAACTTGGTTGTAATGTTCACGTTTTTACATCTTCTAATAAAAAATCTAAAACTTCAAAATGTAATTTAGGAAAAGGAAGTCTCACTGTTCATGAAATTAGTACATTTTCTAAAATAAGGGAAGAAGATCCTATTTTACGAAGAAGAACAAGTTATTTCATTTTCGAAAATAAGATTCCAAGTGAAATTTCAAAGGAAAATAAAAAAGGAGGCTTTGATTTTATTAACACAAATGGCTGGTTAACTAGCGGTGCCTTCATGGCCAAACAGTTTTTAGGAGTAAAATGGGTTCATACTTTTCATGCTGTAGAAATAAGAAGAGAAAGCTTAATGTCTGAAGAAGAAAAAAAGTATTTTTCTCTCTATGAATGGATTGAAAGAACGATAAAACATGCTGATCATTTCATTTCGGTTTCAAAAAACTTGAAGTATGAAATAATGAGAACTTATAACATAAGCTCAAGAAAAATATCTATTATTCCAAATGGTGTTGATATTTCAATATTTAAACCAAAAAAATTGGACAAAAGAAAATATGGGTTCAAAAACAATCAAAAAGTAATAATGACAGTAAGTAGGTTCAGCAAAGAAAAAGGAATATCAACTCTCATAGAAGCAATGCCTCTCATTCTTGAGAAAAGAAGTGATACAGCGTTTCTTCTTGTTCTTCCAGGAAATTTTGAAATAAAAACTCATAATGAGTTGAAAAAAAGGATTGAAGAGTTGGTTTCAAAATATAAAAATAGAATAAAACTAATAACAAAACCTGTCTCACAGAAAGTTTTGAGTAATTTATACAATATAGCAGATCTTTACATACAACCTTCCCTTTACGAATCTTTTGGAATAACCATTTTGGAGGCCATGGCTTGCGGTAAAGCAATAGTAGCTAGTGACTGTGGTGGTATACCAGAAATAGTTTTTAATGGTTACAATGGTTTACTTACAAGGCCTGGTGAAGCAGAAGATTTAGTAAGGGATGTAATAAGAATTTTAGATTCTCCAGCGTTGAAAAAAATTATGGAAAAGAACTCTATAAGGATTGCAAAAAAGTATACATGGGAAAAAGTAGGAAGAAAAACTTTGAAATTATATGAAACACTTTAATCTTCTTTTGGATGAAAAACTATAGTATGAATTCTTGTCATATTTTCTATGCTATATTTTATTCCTTCTCTTCCCAATCCTGAGCTTTTAACACCACCAAATGGAAACTCTCCTAGACCATGAGTTGGGTGAGCATTTATATGAACCGCACCACTTTCTAACTTTTGTGCTGCATCCATAGCTAAATCTATATTCTTTGTGAATATACAGGAATCTAATCCATATTCTGATTGATTCGCAATCTTAATAGCATCTTCATAACTATTAACTCTAATTATAGTTATCACAGGACCAAAAGTTTCTTCCCATGCAATTCTCATTTCCGTAGTAACATTATCCAAGACTGTTGGTTCATAATACAAATCTTTTCTTTTACCTCCTCTTAACAACTTAGCCCCTTTATCTAAAGCATCTTTGACTAAACTTTCAACTTTCTCTACAGCTCTTTCATTTATTAAAGGTCCTAATGAAGTTGAAGGTTCTCTAGGATCACCTAATTTCCATTTTTTAACTTCATCCAAAACTTTTTTAATGAATTCATCAGCAATAGAATCTACAACGAGAATTCTACTTACAGCATCACACCTTTGTCCTGAAAATTCTAGAGAACCTTTAACACATTCTTTTACAGCCAAATCTATATCACAATCTTCAAGAACGATAGCTGGACACTTTCCTCCTAGCTCAAGTTGTAATTTTTTCATACCTGCTATGCTTGCAATATGTTTACCTACTGCACTACTTCCTGTAAAAGAAACCATGTCTACTTTTTCATGAGATATTAAATAATCACCTATTTCAGAACCACCACCAGTAATTATGTTTATAACTCCTTTTGGAATACCTGCTTCTTCTAATATTTTTCCGAATAGAAGCAAACAAATTGGGTCATCACTTGCTGGTTTTAATACAATAGAATTGCCAGCAGCAATAGCAGGCGCAATTTTTGCCACAGCTGTGTATAAAGGATAATTAAATGGCGTTATAGCAAGAATAACTCCTAGGGGTTTTCTCATTATTATTCCTAATCTTTTCTTATGCTTTGGAACCACATCTCCTTTCAAAAATTCTCCTCTCATCATCTTGATTTCTTCAGAAGCATACTCTAACCTTAGTATTGATGCGTTGACTTCACCTTCAGCTAACTTTACTGGTTTTCCAGCTTCTAAAACTATAGTTTTTATAACTTCATCCTTGTTTTTTTCTAAGATTTTACTTGCTTTTCTAAGTATTTCAGACCTATCAATAGCAGCCATGTTAGATATTTTTTCTTTTGCTTTAAAGGCTTCTTCAACAGCATTTTCAGCGTCTTTTTTTGTTGCTTTCTGTACTTTACCAACTAAAGAACCATCAATAGGACTCAAAACATCAAAAGTTTTTTTATCAGATGACTCAACCCAAGAACCGCCTATAAACATTTTGTAAACTAAGTCTTTGTCTGAAAGAAATCTTATTTCATCAAAAATACTCATAACATCACTTAAAATATTTTAGGTTAGGATATATAAATTAACTTAATACTTTAACTGCTTGAACAGAAGAAAATATATCTCCAATCCCAGTTAATAACTTCGGTTCTGGATTTACAGGAACTGGTATTAAACAAAAGTTATACTTCCCAAGTTTCTTCTTTTTTGGTTTTAATTTAACTTCTAGTTTTCTTGCTTTCTTGAGATTAAATTTTTTAAAAGTGTAAGCTGAAGAAATTAAGCATGCTGCCTTTAATGCTTCAATCTCTTTTTTTATATCAAACCTAGAAATTGAAAATACAAACTCTAAACAATGAACGCATACCCTACTTATTTCATAATCTTCTAAAACTTTTAAGCTAGCTTCAATAAGGTCTTTTAAATTTTTGGACTTCGCTCCAAAGTATTCTATACATTCTGTTTCATTCAAACCCCAAGAGTCACAACAATTACAATCTGAAAATTTTTTGATAGCATATAGCATAGACTCTTTACAACCAAGACCGAATTCTAAATGAATTTTTGGTCTTTTTGGATTATCAAAGTATTCTATTATTTCATCTGTTCTCTTTTTGTATTTTGGTAAAAGGAGATGAGCATAAGAAATTAAAACAATATCAACAAATTTTCTAGAAGATGCTAACTCTAGCCAATCGTAATCAAAAATCCCTTTTGAAGAGATAGGATCCCAAGAAAGTATATACCTATTTTTCTCAAATTCGAAAACTATATGTTCTATCTCTTTATCTTTCATTCTTATAGTATCTTTTGGATTTTTAAGCTTCTTTTCAAGAGCAACATAGAAATTTGGAGATGCTTTCATTAATTTTTCTGGCCTAGAAGGATAAGAGACGAGAGGTCTTAAGCCTAATTTAAACAAAGTTCTTCCCATATTATTTCCATTTCCTCCTAGTTTTCTTTCTCTATTTTTGAACTTTCTATTCAACCAATCAAAAATTTTTTTAGATATTAAAGATTCTCCTTCCTTTTTATCCAAAACATAAAATACTTCTTCCTTTGTTTTTAACACCACATCTCTTGGTTTTATTTTTCTAGAATTTGTTATCAAATTTTTTAACGTAGTGTTAACTTTAATAAAAGAATCCCAATGAGAATAAAGACCAGTTGCAACTCTTACGTTAGGTATTTTAACTTTAAATTTTTCGTAAAGCATGGTTAAGTTTTCTCTACTAATTTTTTGTATAAATCTAAAGTAGTTTTTGCAACTTTATCTATACTGAAATATTCTATAACCCTTTTCCTCCCATTTTTACCCATCCTTCTTGCTCTTTCAGGATCTTTTAGCACTTCTTTTATACCAGATGCAATACTTTGAGAATTCTTACCATCAACATGAACTCCACATTCATTTTCACCACCATGTATCACTTGTTCTTTAAAACCACTTATGCCAGTTGAACCTACTACAACAGGTTTTTCCATTGACATTGCTTCTAAGCTAACTATTCCAAAAGGCTCTGCAAACGACGGAAAAACACAAACATCAGCTAAAGCGTAATGAGCTATCCTTTCTTTTACAGAAACAAATTCTGACCTTATTTTAACTTTATCTTTTATCTTTAGCCTTTCACATAATTCTATAAGATCATTATACTCTTCACCTTTACCAAGGATTATAAGCTTTGAGTTTGGAAACTCTTTTAAAACTTCAGGAAATGCTAACACTAAATTTTCAACACCTTTTATCCACGTTAGCCTTCCTATGAAAAGAATAATTTTTTCACCTTCTTTTACTTCATACCTTTCTTTCAATGAATTAAGAATATTTTGGTCAACTTTTTCAGGATTGTATAAATCTGGATCACAGCCATTCCAAACAACATCTATTTTCTCTTTTGGATATCCTAAAGAAAGTAAATGATCTCTCATAGAGTAAGAAACAGTTATTATCATATCAGCTTGTTCTGCCATTTTTTTCTCAAGTTCCTTTATTATAGATGAACCATTTCCAGTTCTTTGTTCTTCTGTTGAATGAACGTGAAAAACAACAGGTAAATCTAAACTTTTTTTAATTATCAAGCCTGCTATAGCAGAAAGCCAATCATGAACAACAACTAAATCAAATTTATTCTTTAATGAGATTTGATTAATGAACTTGCTAGCAGAAAGTAAATTGTAAACGAAAATATCATTAAAAAACTTTAATCCAGTTCCCCATCTCTTTAACTCTTCACTTATAAATGTTGTGAGAACATGAGTAGCATCAACTATTTTTGGTCTATGAACTTCTATCCCTTCTAATGTTTCACTAGTGGGCAAATTATTTGTGTTTAAAGTAAAAACAGAAATCTCATTTCCCATTTCTTTCAACTTTCTTGTCATATCAGTAGCGTAAGTACCCAAACCACCAACAAGTCTAGGAGGATATTCCCACACAAAATAAGCTATTCTCATAATACTCATTATTCTAATAACTGACTTAAATTTCTATGGATGCTTTCCCTTTAATTACTTGGTAAGCAAGAATGAACATGGCTGCAGACCAAGATTGATTTTTTGAACCCATAGTTTTGCAATCTAAACTTATCCATTCACAAAAGTTCGAAAACTTATTTAACTCTGCTAGTTTTTTCAAAGTTTTTTTGCTTTTATTAAAACAAACGTAAAAACCTCCAACAAATGGCCATATTCCACCATTATGATAATTTCCAGGTCTTTGTAAATATGGTAATTCTGTTTCTCTAAAGTAAAATGGCCTAAAGAAGTCATTTTCATAAATAGGCGGAAATAAAACTTTTACAGGATAAGGATCTTCTACCCTAATTCTTTTAAAATGTTCCAAAATTTTTTTCTTTTTTTCTTCATCAGGAATTTCAAAAATTAGAGCTAATAAATTTGCATACACATCACACCTAGGATCGTACCTTCTAAAACCAATTTCAGCAAAATAATAATCTTTTTCTCCATCTCTTAAGGCAATTTCAAAATCTTTTTCTATGCCAGTAAAACCAAATTTTTTCCTAACTTTTTCTAAATTTTTTTCTTCTGGCCAGAAAAATAAATTTATATTATTTTTAACTTTTTCAGCTATTTTTTCATATTTTTCATTTAATCCCAAAACACTTCTAATTTTATCGCAAGCTTTAAGAGAAGCATAAAATAAAACATTGTCATACAAAACTCTTCCTGATCTCAATAACAAATCCATCCAATCCGAACCTTCATTAGTTTCTATTAAAAAATCATTATTTACATCCAAACAAAAAAGCCAAGAAATAGATTTCTCAATTTTTTTTATATGTTCAGAAAGAAAATTTTTGTCATCAGTTGCTCTAAAATAATTTAACAAAGCAATAGGATACCATAAAGAAGAGTCAACACAACCACCTTCGCCGAAGCATACTTCATATTTTGACGAAATTTTATTTGGAAGTTGGCCATTCATTTTTTGAAATTTTACAATATTTTCTATTGATTTTTTTGCAATATTTTTTAATTCTTCATCTTCAGAAAAAAACATTCCTAAAGAAGAAATTAATGCATCCCTAGCCCAAAGATCAGGATAATAATCACCTGCTTTTAACCCAATTTTTATTTTATTTTTTTTCAATATTTCCTTAGCATCTTCAAAAACATTTTTCATATTTTTTATACGTTAAAATTTATATTTAAGCATGCCATAATAAAATAGGTGGTAAAATTAAACATTTTAATGCTCGGGTGGGAATTTCCTCCTTTTAATGTTGGTGGATTAGGGGTTGTTTGCTACTACTTAACAAAATATTTAACAAAATATGGAAATAAAATAATTTTAATTTTACCAAGAGGGATAGGAAGTAAAAAAAATATAAAAAATCCAAATATTTCGAATTTAGAAATAAAATATGTAACTTCTTTTTTATTGCCTTATGAAACAAAAAAAGATGAAGATACCGAAGTTAACTTATATAAAAGAAATATTTTTGAAGAAGTGAAAAAATACAAAGAAGAAGTGAAAAAAATTTTAGAAACAGAAAAAATAAATTTTGATTTAATTCATGCTCACGATTGGATGACATTTGAAGCTGGTATTGAAGCAAAAAAAATATCAGGTAAGCCATTAATTGTTCATGTACATTCTACTGAATTTGATAGGACAGGAGGAAATTATATTAATCAAAAAATTTATGAGATTGAAAAGAAAGGAATGGAAGAAGCTGATTTAATAATAACTGTTAGCAATTTTACAAAAAATAAAATAATAGAAAAGTACGGGATAAATGAAAAAAAGATAAGAGTTTTGCATAATGCTATAGATTTAGAAGATTATGAGAAAAAAATAAAAATTAGAAAAAGAGATAACGTTGTTTTATTCCTCGGAAGAATGGTTCTTCAAAAAGGGCCTGATTATTTTCTTTACGCTATAAAAAAGGCCTTAGAGCACAAGCCAGATATAATCCCAGTAATGGCTGGAACAGGTGATATGTTACCTTCAATGATAGAAAAAGCAGCTGAGTTAGGAATAGCTGACAAAATAATATTCACAGGGTTTTTAAGTGAAGAAGATGTTCATAAACTTTATCAAGTTGCAGACCTTTACGTAATGCCATCAGTAAGTGAGCCATTCGGAATAACAACTTTAGAAGCTCTTGCAAATGGGACTCCAGTACTAATTTCAAAACAATCTGGAGTTAGTGAGCTTTTGAATCATTGTTTAAAAGTCGATTTTTGGGATGTTAATGAGATGGCTAATAAAATACTTGCTGTCCTCCATTACAATGCTCTTAAAGAATCTTTAAGAGAAAATGGAGTAAAAGAAATAAGAAAGTTCAGTTGGGAGAAGCAAACAGAAAGATGTTTGAATATTTACAATGAAGTTTTGAGAGGGAGAAAATGGTAACAGTTTGTTTTTATTTACATGTCCATCAACCTTTAAGGTTAAGAAAATTCAGTTTTTTCGATATAGGAAACAATTCAAACTATTTTGATGAAGAAAAAAATAAGTTTTACATTGAAAGAATATCAAAAAAAAGTTATATACCGACAAATAAGATTTTGTTAGATCTCATTCACAATACTGATGGAAAATTTAAGGTTAGTTTTAGCATAACTGGAGTACTAATAGAACAACTTGAAAAGTATGCCCCAGAAGTTATAGAAAGTTTTAAAGAGTTAGTAAAAACTGGAAATGCTGAACTTATAGCAGAAACTTATTATCATTCTCTAGCTTTTCTTGCTTCAATAGAAGAATTTAAGAGGCAAGTTGAGTTACATAAAAAGAAATTAAAAAAAGTATTTAACTATAAGCCAAAAGTTTTTAGAAATACTGAACTCATATACAGCAATGAAATAGCTAAGATAGTAAGGTCTATGGGTTATAAAGCTATTTTAGCAGAAGGTGCAGATCACATCTTAAAAGGTCGCTCTCCCTGCTTCCTTTATAAAGCAAAAGATTGTGATTTGAAACTACTTTTAAGACATTATAGATTAAGTGATGATGTTTCTTTCAGATTTTCTAGAAGAGATTGGGAAGGTTTTCCTTTAACAGCCGATAGGTATGCACATTGGATAAATATGAACAATTTCAACGGAAAAATAGTTAATCTCTTCATGGATTATGAAACATTTGGCGAACACCAATGGAAAGAAACAGGGATATTTGAGTTTTTAAAAGCTATGCCTTTTAAGATTTTGGAACATGGAGACAACTTTATGACTCCTTCTGAAATAATAAAGAGTTATAAGCCTGTAGATGAATTAGACGTGCCAACTCTAGTTTCTTGGGCTGATATAGAAAGAGATGTTAGTGCATGGTTAGGAAATAGAATGCAAAAAGAGGCCATGAGAAAGCTTTACTCCTTAGAAAAAAACATTATCGCAACAAGGGAAGAAAAATTGATCAAAGATTGGAGATTATTGCAAACAGCAGACCACTTTTATTATATGTGTACGAAATGGTTTGCTGATGGTGATGTTCACAAATACTTTAACCCATATGACTCACCTTATGATGCTTTCATAACTTTCATGAACATTATGAATGATATGAATTTTAGAATCAGAAAAATTTTAATGAAAAAAAGTAGAGGTGAGAAAATGAGAAAAAAAGTGATACATACTTTCCTTCAAGATGTTCCAGAAGATAAATGTTTCTGGTGTGTTGATGGTAGAGTTTTCAGAAATATAAGAGACTTGGCAGTTGCCTTAAAAGAAATGAGTGACGAAACTTTTAGATATCATGTAAATGAAGTCAAAAACGATTTCAGTAATTGGATAAAAGATGTAATAGGAGATTCCACTTTAGCAAAGACCCTTTTAGGTGTGAGAGATAGAAAAAAAGCAGAAAAAATTGTGAGTAAAAGAATAGCTTCGATAGAAAAAAGGTTAGGAATGAGATAAGGAGGTTTTAAGATGAAAGTAACTATTAGTTTAATAAAAGCAGATGTAGGAAGCATTGTTGGGCATCATAGAGTTCATCCAAAGCAATTAGAAGTTGCTAAAGAGTGTTTAGAGAGAGCTTTGAAAGAAGGAAAAATAATAGATTATTATGTTTTTAATTGTGGTGATGATATTGAACTTTTAATGACTCATCAAAAAGGTGTAAATAATCCTGAAATACACCAACTAGCTTGGGAGACATTTAAAGAAATTACAGAAAAAGTTTCTAAACCTTTGAAATTGTATGCAGCAGGACAAGATCTTTTAAAAGAAACTTTTAGTGGGAATGTGAAAGGTATGGGCCCTGGTGTTGCTGAAATGGAAATAGAAGAAAGGCCAAGTGAGCCATTTATAGTTTTTGCAGCAGATAAAACAGAGCCAGGAGCTTGGAATTTACCTCTATATAAGATATTTGCTGATCCTTATAATACTGCTGGCTTAATTATTGATCCTAAAATGCATGATGGTTTTACTTTTAGAGTTTTAGATGTTTTGGAAAATAGGTATATTGATCTTGTTTGTCCTTCTGAAATTTATGATTTGATTGCATTTATAGGTACAACCGGCCGTTATGTTGTAGAAAGAGTATTTAGAACTAAAGATAACCTTTTAGCAGCTGTTGCAAGTACAACTAGGCTAAGTTTAATAGCAGGAAAGTATGTTGGAAAGGATGACCCTTGCATGATAGTAAGATGTCAACATGGTTTGCCTGCTGTTGGTGAAGTATTATCAGCATTTGCATTTCCCCATATTGTAAGTGGTGCTATGAGAGGAAGCCATAGATTACCTTTAATGCCTGTAAGTTTGAAAAATGCTAAATGCACAGTTTTTGATGGCCCTCCTAGATGTGTTGCATTAGGATTTAACCTTTGTGAAGGAAAATTGATTGGTTTTGAAGGGAAAGAACCTGTAGATATGTTTGATGACCCAGCTTTTGATAGAGCAAGAAAAATTGTAAATGAAATGACAGATTATTTAAGAAGACAAGGAGAATTTGAGCCATCAAGACTTCCAGAAGGTGAACTTGAATACACAACTTTACCTCAAATATTAGAAAAACTGAAAGATAGGTTTAAGCCAGCATAATTCTGAGATCTTGTATGAAAATAAAATTACCAGTGTTGATAATAAACTTGAAAGAATATGAAGAAGTTTTGGGAGAGAGGGCTATAAAATTTGCTAAGATTGCAAAAAAATTGTCGAAAAAATTTAACATTTCTATTCTAATAGCACCTCCTCCACCTCTTTTAGATGAAGTTGCTAAAATTACTTTAACAATCTCACAACATATAGACCCATATGAACCAGGAGCTCACACAGGAGCTTTGTTAGCTAAGGAAGTTAAAGTTCTTGGAGGGATAGGCTCTTTAATAAATCACTCTGAAAAAAGAATAACATTTGAAGAAATAAAGAAGTGTATAAAATTGTGTAAAAAATACAAGCTTATTTCTATCGTTTGTTCAAAAGATATAAGGGAAGCTAAGAAGATAGCTAAGTTAAAACCTGATTTTATAGCTATTGAACCACCAGAATTAATTGGAGGGGAAGTTTCTATTTCTACAGCAAAACCACAAATTATTGAAAAAACTGTTAAAGCTGTTAAAAAAATTTCAAAAAATACTGTAGTTTTATGTGGTGCGGGTATAAAATCTAAAGAAGATGTTAAAAAAGCTATGGAATTAGGTGCAAAAGGTATTCTAGTTGCATCAGGAGTTGTTAAATCAAAAAATATTGAAAAATCGATGAAAGAATTAATAAAAGGGATGTTATGAAATTTAATCTCAAAAAATTTAAAGGAAAAGTATTAAAGTTAAAAGTTAAAGAAGCAGTTGTAAAAGGGAAAAATATTTATAAGAACATAAAAGGCCATGAAAATGAAATAAATGAAGTGCTAATAGATTTACCTTCTAAAAAAACTGGTTTAAAAAAATTAATAATTTGCATGAACTTTCTATATCCAGGTAAAGTTAACAAAGAATTTAAAATGACTAGAGGTCACTCTCATAAAGCTGAAGAAGTTTACTTATTTTTGAAAGGAAAAGGCAAGATAATAGTAGGTAAAAAAGTTTTTCGAGTAAAAGAAGGTGATTTGATAACAATCCCTTCTAATGTCTGGCATAGAACAATTAATACAGGAAAAGAAAAACTAGTTTTCTTAACAGTATTTGAAAAACATAAGCATAGCCATCTGGAAAAGTGATAGATTTAAATTATTAGAGTTATAACTAGAATAAATGAAGTTAATCTGCTCAAGTTGTGGAACAAATGTAATTGGGCAAGAAGGTTTTGTTAAGTTTCCTTGTCCTTCTTGTGGGGAGAGTTTAATAGTCAGATGTTTAAAATGTAGAAAATTATCAAGACATTATAAATGTGTTGTTTGTAAATTTGAGGGTCCTTGATGGGAAACGTTGCAGTTTCATTAAGAATTTTGCCTAGGTCAGTTGAGACTGATATAGAAAAAATAAAAAATGAGATTCTGAAAAGAATTGAAGTTAAGGATGTAAAAGTTGAGCCTATAGCTTTTGGATTAAAAGCTATTAAAATTTTATTAATAGTACCTGATAAAGGAGTAAGCAAAATAGAAGAAGAAATAAAGAATATTGATGGCGTTTCTGAGGTTGAAGTAGAGTCTGTAACTTTAATTTAATTACTACTCTATAGTAAATATCTTTCTGGCATAACTTTAAATATTTAGCTTACCATTCAACTTTTACAAAGTTTGGAGGTATGAAAATGGTAAAATTTGAGACAATAGAAATGAAAGAAATAAAGTTTGGAAAAAACAAATTCTTAGAAGTTGCAAGAAAAAAGGCAATAACAGCTGAAGGTGAAAATGAATTCATTTCAATTTCAAAAGGTTTTATTACACCTTCAGGACAAAAAAGATTTAGAAATTCACTAGGATTCCCAGCAGAAGAAGAAATAAAGAATGGATTAATTGAAGCCTTACAAACTATTTGAAATAAGTCAATCGGTAACGAGATGAGACTTTTGCATTTTCTTTTTTTCTTCACAAACTTTGCAACCATTTGGAGTAATACATTTTATGCAAACAGTTGCACCACAAACTTTACATGTTTGGGTTGCAATCCCACCACAATATTCACATAATCCAAGTTTCATTGTATCACCGTAATTTCAATCTTGATAAAAGGTTTACATATTTTTCTATTCTTTTAACTTCTTTTTCCAAAATATTAAGAACTTTTAATACTCTTTTCCCTTCTTCACTTTTTTCTTTTTTTAGATTTTTTTTATATTTTTCAAATCTACTTAAAGTTTCTGCAACACTTTTTTGGATTCTCATTAGAAAGGCCTTTTTTAAACCTTCTAAGAGATCACCATGCAACTCAATATAAAGTTTCCTGTCACCTACTTTCTTCACTTTTTTAATCATTCCAAGAAGCTCTAAAAGGTCTAAGCTTATTGAGATAGTTGAAGTTGAATAACCAGTTTTTTTCGCTAATTCTTGTAAGGAAAGTTTTTTATTAGCTACAAGTAAAGCTGCAATTATCCTCCCATGAATACCAGAGTATCCTATAGAAGACGCAGTTTCAGCAAATGTTGTATATATGTCCCTTTCAATTTGTTTAATGTTCATACTACCACAATATTTTATAAACTAAGAAAGTTATAAAAATAGCTACAACTGCACCTGCTATTAACTGCTCAAGGTTATGAATACCCATTTTTCTCCTGCACCATATAACTAAAAAAACTAGTAAGTAAAGGGGTAAAAGAGATAATCCAAAAACATAAATCAAAGCTGTTATAGGGCCAGCAACACCAGCAGAGTGTGCACTAATTTTCCAAAAAAAATTGATGATACATATTGCAAAAGCCACAAAAAAATAAGTGAGAGAAATTAAAAACATTGGATGAATATTTAAAGAAAAGAATATTAGAGATGCAATCAAATAACTAAGAAGAGCTATTAAATACATTTTCCACCTTCCTTTTCTTTCAGTATAATCGATACTTCCCTTAGAAAAGTAATATATTGAAAAACTGGGTATGAATGTTAAAAAGAAAAAACCTATTAAAGCACTTAAAATTTTTGCTTCTGAGAGAAGAGAAAATACTATTAGCACATAAAATGCCATTAGAGTAGGTGAAAGTAAAGTTGAAATTACCCTTAAAAATTTCATAGTAATATTTAAATACTTCTTCTTATAAATTTTTATAAGTTTTAAAACTTTTCAAAAGTTATAAATGATAAATATGAAAACAATAAGAAAAACAAAATCACTTTGTCCAAAATGTTTAAGAGTTATCCCTGCAGAAATTTTTGAAAAGGAAGGGAAAGTTTGGATAAGAAAAAAATGTCCTAAACATGGAAGTTTTAAAGAGCTATATTGGGGAGACTATGAAATGTATCAAAAAGCTATGAAGTTTCTTCATGATGGTAAAGGTATAAAAAATCCTAATGTAAAAACTAAAACTCCTCTTTGCCCAACTTCTTGTGGCTTATGCAAAAATCATAAGTCACACACTGCACTAGGAAACATAGTAGTCACAAATAGATGCGATCTTCAATGTTGGTATTGTTTCTTTTATGCTAAAAGAATGGGATATGTTTACGAACCTTCTTTAAAACAAATAAGGATGATGTTAAGAGTAATGAGGAGGGAAAAGCCAGTGAAAGCTAATGCTGTACAATTAACAGGAGGTGAACCTTGTATAAGAGATGATATAATTGAAATTATAAAAATAGCTAAAGAAGAAGGTTATGATCATGTTCAATTGAACACAAATGGAATAAAATTAGCAATGAAACCTAATTTTGCAAAAAAAGTTAGAAAAGCTGGTTCTAATACTGTTTACTTAAGTTTTGATGGAACGACAGAAGAAACAAATCCTAAAAACCATTGGGAAATTCCTTATGCTTTAGAGAATTGTAGGAGAGCAGGTTTAGGAATTGTCCTTGTTCCTACTGTCATAAATAGTGTAAATGACCATGATGTCGGTAACATTTTGAAATTTGCCTTAAAAAATATTGATATAGTGAGAGGGATTTCTTACCAACCAGTCTCTTTAGTAGGAAGAATAACAAAAGCTGATAGAAGGAAATATAGAATAACTATACCAGATGTGATCAAAAAAATAGAAGAACAAACAAATGGAATAGTTTCAAGAGAAGATTGGTATCCTGTTCCTACTGTAGTTCCTATTACTCATTTCGTTGAGGCTTTAACGAATAGACCACACTACGAACTTACTGCCCATCCTGCTTGTGGAATGGCTACCTATTTATTTTTAGATGGTAGAAAAGTTGTTCCTTTACCAAAGTTTGTGGATGTTGAAGGGTTTTTAGAATACTTGGATGAAAAAGCTAAAGAGATAAGATCTGGAAAAAATAAACTTTTGGTTTCTCTCAAAGTTTTAAAGAACATTGGAAAATTTATTGATGAGAAGAAACAACCTAAAGGTTTAAATCTTAAAAGACTTCTTTTCAATGCTTTATTAAAGCATGACTATGAAGCTTTAGGTGAATTTCACCACAAAGCTTTATTTGTTGGTATGATGCATTTTCAAGATTTATGGAATTATGACATACAAAGAGTTGAGAGATGTGTTATTCATTATGCACAACCTGATGGAAGAATAATTCCTTTTTGTGCTTTTAATGTTATACCTCAATGGTATAGAGACAAAATACAAGAAAAATTTAGCTTAAGTATAAAGGAATGGGAAAGAAAAACTGGAAAAAAACTAGAAGATGATTTTTATAAAAGAGATATTAAAAAGTTGAAATCTGGAAGTATTTATAAAAAAGTTTACAAAGGGTTCCATAGGAAATAAAGGTATAAAAACTTTTTTACAATTTTAATTCCAACTTTTAATTATTATGGCAGAAAAATCTGTTGAAACAATAATATCCTTGAAAAAATCTTTTGATAATCCTATTTTTAAAAGACTTTTGAAATTCGTTGTGAAAAGAGATAAATGTGGTAGCAGATTGGAAATAGCTATAAACCAATACTTGGGAAAAAAAGTAAATGCTTGTTGGAAATGTAAAATTGCTGGGAAAATAGTCTCTTATGCTATAAGAAATGGTGGAAAAATTTTTGGTGTTTCTGAAAAAGAAATAAAAGAAGGTTTGAAAGAAAATGTTTTCAAAAAAGGTTTAATTAACGTTTTAGAAGGAATTGCTGAATATGGAATTACAAAACCACAAAAAGTTGCAGCACCTTTTTTAATAGTATGGGATTTTACTCATGCTTGTAATTTAAAATGTAAACATTGTTATGAAAGAGCCGACAAACCACTACCAGATGAGCTTACTACAAAAGAAGCAAAAAAGTTGGTAGATCATCTTGTAGAAATTGGAACAGTAGCTGTAGCTTTTTCTGGAGGAGAACCTTTGATGAGGAAAGATTTTTTTGAAGTAGCTAAATATACTCATAAAAAAGGGTTATATGTAGCTCTTGCAACTAACGGAACTTTAATAACTGAAAAAATAGCAAAAAAACTAAGTAAATGTGTTGATTATGTTGAAATAAGTTTAGATGGAGCCAATTCAAAAACTCATGATTCTTTTAGAGGAATAAAAGGTGCTTTTAACAGAACTATAAGAGGAATAAAAAATTGTGTAAAAGTTGGCTTGTATACATGCATAGCAACTACTTCAACTAAATACAATATTAAAGAAATACCTAAAATTTACGATTTAGCTTGTAAATTAAAAGTTAATAGAATGATAGTTTTCAATTTTATACCAACTGGAAAAGGTGTTGAAATTGCGAAAAAAGATTTAACTCCAGAAGAAAGAGAGAAATTACTAACCTTTCTTGCTGAAAAGTTAATTAATAATGAAGGGGTAGAAACATTTTCTACTGCACCTCAATATGCAAGAGTAACTATGGAATATGGGGCTTGTGCTCCTACTCATTTTTATGCTGCTGGAGAGGCAAATGAAAAAATATTACAGCTTGCAGAATTTATTGGTGGTTGTGGTGCAGGAAGAATTTATTGCGCTATTGAACCAAATGGTGATGTACAACCTTGCGTTTTCATGCCAATTAAAGTTGGTAACATAAGAGAGAAAAAATTCCATGATATATGGAAAAATTCAAAAGTTTTTAATGATTTGAGAGATAGAACTAAATTAAAGGGAAACTGCTCAAACTGTAAATACAAATTTGTTTGTGGAGGTTGTAGAGCAAGAGCTTATGCATACTTTAATGATTACATGGCCCCCGATCCTGGTTGTATACTTAATAAAAAAGAGTGGGAAAAAATTGCTAAGTGATTTATATTTCTCTAAACAAACTTTAAACTATGGGAGTTCAAATTTCAAACATATTACCAAAAAAAGAGATTGAAATAAAAGATTTAGCTGGGAAAATTGTAGCTGTTGATGCTTTCTTATGGTTACATCAATTCATGAGTATTATAAGGCAACCTGATGGTACTCCCCTCAAAGATTCAAAAGGAAGGATTACAAGCCATTTAAGTGGTATTTTTTACAGATCTGCAAAACTAATCCAAAATAATATAAAACTTGTTTGGGTTTTTGATGGAGAGAAACCTGAATTCAAAATAAAAACTATAAAAGAGAGAGAAGCTTTGAAAAAAGAAGCTTTGAAAAAATGGGTAGAAGCTTTGAAAGTTGGTGATTTAAAAGAAGCAAAAAAAGCTGCACAAGCGACTTCTATAATAACAGAAGAAATAGTTGAGCAATCTAAAAAACTTTTATCTTATATGGGAATTCCGGTAATTCAAGCACCTTCAGAAGGTGAAGCCCAATGTGCTTACCTTTGTAAGAAAGGTTTTGTTTATGCTGTTTCAAGTCAAGATAGTGATAGTCTTTTGTTTGATTCCCCAAGACTAGTAAGAAATCTTTCTATTACAGGAAGAAGAAAACTGCCTAGACAAGAAGTCTATATTGAAGTAAAACCTGAATTAATAGAATTAAAAGAAGTTTTGGAAAAGCTTAACATTACTAGAGAACAGCTCATAATTATCGGTTTACTCGTCGGTACAGACTATAATCCTGGAATAAGAGGTTATGGGCCAAAAAGGGCCCTAGAGTTAGTTAAAAGAGAAAAAAGTTTGAAAAATGTTTTGAAAAAAATAGAGTGGAATTGTGAAACACCACCTGAAGAAATTTATAAATTTTACTTAGATCCTCCTATCAATAAAAATGTTAAAATAGAATTTAGACAATTACAGCCTGAAAAAATAATAGAATTTATGGTTGAAGAACATGATTTTTCTAAAGAGAGAATAGAAAAAGTAATTAAAACATTAACTCAAGCAAAGCAAACTTCATTAGGAAGTTGGCTGAAATGAAAATTTCTAGAGCTCCTGAACTTAAAAAATTAGTAACATTCATCCCAAATAAAAAAGAACCAATTCATAATTGGTACTATTTTAAAGAAGGATTTTCTAAAAAATTAGTTGAAATTTTTATTGATAAATTTAAGTTAAACAAGAATTCTTTAGTATTAGATCCCTTCTGCGGTTGTGGAACTACTTTGTTAGCTTGTAAACAAAAAGGGATTAAATCAATAGGTTTTGATGTTTCTCCATTTTTTGTTTTTGTTTCTAAAGTTAAAACTACAGATTATGATTTAGGAAGTTTAGAAAAAGCAATTTCACAAATTTTAAAATTAAAACGAGAAAAACCAAAAAAATTGCCAAGAGAAAAGTTTGTAAGAAAAGCGTTTCCAAGATATACTTTAGAAGATGTTATTTTCTATAAAAATAAAATATTAGAAATAAAAGATGAAAAAGTAAAAAACTTTTTGTTATTAGCATTAATAGATAGTGCAATGTCAGTAAGTTGGGTTATTAAAGATGGGGCTGTAGTTAAAATTCAAAAGAGAGGAAGACCACCTTTAAAAAAATTCTTCAAGTATAAATTGAAAAAAATGTTAAAAGATTTGAAAAATACGAAAATTAAACCTGTTGAAACGAGAGTAGAAATTGGTGATGCTAGAAATCTAAAATTAAAAAATAAAGTTATAGATGCTGTAATAACATCACCACCTTACTTGAACAAAATAGAGTACACAAAAATTTATGGTATAGAAATGTATTTTTTAGGTTTTCCAGAAACAAAGTTGAGATCTTATATAGGAGCTAAAGTTAAAGACATAAATGTTAGCGAATTGGGCTTAAATCAGAATTTACCTCCCATTGCAAAAGCATACTTTAGAGATATTAACTTAGCTTTAAAAGAAATGTATAGAGTTTGTAAAGAAGGTGCAAATTTAGCAATAGTCATTGGAGGAGGATGCTTTCCAGACAGAGTGATAAAAACTGATGAAATAACTGCTGGATTAGCAAAAAAGATAGGTTTTAAAGTGAGAAGTATACTAATAGCAAGAGAATCTTGGTGTACTAGAGCAAGGACAATAAAAGTTGGTAAAGTTAGGGAAAGTGTTATCATCCTTAAAAAATAGTTATTTAATTTTGAAACCATACTTTCCTACTAAAGGAACAAACATAAATGGCCCAATCGATTTCTTTTCTAACTTACTTTTTAATTTTTTTACTACATACATTTCTTGTAAGTAAATGTTTCCAACTGGTATTACCATTATACCATTAACTTTTAACTGTTGGATTAGTGGTTTGGGAAAATCTGGAGCAGCTGCTGTAACAATTATTCTATCAAAAGGAGCATATTCTTTTAACCCTAGTGAACCATCACCTTCAAAAACCTTAACGTTCTTTAACCCAACTTTTCGTAAGTTTTCTTTTGCAAATTCAACTAGTTGTGGATTAACTTCAATAGTATAAACTAAACCTTTTTCACCAACAAGTTTTCCTAAAATTGCAGCTTGCCAACCAGAACCTGTTCCAACTTCAAGTATTTTATTCCCTTCTTTCACCTCTAAAGCCTCTGTCATTATGACAACAGTAGAAGGCTGAGAAATAGTTTGACCAAATCCTATAGAAAGAGGAACATCCCTATAAGAAAGTTCTTTGACATCTTCAGGAACGAATAAGTGTCTTGGAATTTCTTTTAAGGCCTTTTCTAATTTTCTTGACTTAAGATAACCGTAACTTTTTATGTAATTTATTAACCTTTCATTTTCTTTGTTAAAATCCATAAATTTATTTTGTACTTTTTATATAATCAATCTATGCATGAAAGCCTAGATAGTTTCATAAAGAGAATAAAAAGCCTTGAAATTCAAGGAGCAAAAGAAATAGCAATAGAAAGTTTAAAATTTTTGAGAAATTTTGCGAAGGAAAATGGTTTTGGAAAAAAGTTTGAAAGTGTTGCTAGGAAAATTGAAAAAACAAGACCAACTGCTGTTGTTCTTCATAATTGTTTGGAAATTTTGAAGAAAGATGAAAGTATAGAAAGGCTGAATAAACTAATAAAGTGGTTATCTAATGTTGATAAAGAAATTGCAAAAAAAGGTGAGAGGATAATAAAGAATGGAAGCAAAATAATGACACACTGCCATTCTGGTGAAGCACTAGCAGTTATAAAACGAGCTTGGAAAAATGGGAAGAAAATTACTGTTTATGCAACGGAAACAAGACCTAAAGAGCAAGGAATAAAAACTGCAAAAGAATTAAGCAGAATGGGTATTCATGTTATTTTAATAGTGGATTCTGCTGTAGAATTTTTTATTAAAGATATTGACATGGTAATAGTAGGATCTGATGCTTTAAGAAAAGAAGGTGTTGTGAATAAAATAGGGACTTGCTCTATGGCCATAGTTGCAAAAGAATACAAAAGACCATTTTACGTTGTTGGCAATACCTTAAAGTTAGATAGAAGAAAGAAAGTTATTATAGAAGAGAGAAGCCCGTATGAAATTTATGTAGAGCATCTTAAAACTTTAGAAATTAAAAATCCTGCATTTGATATAACACCTTGGAAGTATGTGAAAAGAGTTATAACAGAAAAAGGAATATTAACTCCTGGTAATATATTAAAAATGTTAAAAGGTGCTTATGTTGAATATATTTAATCCAAGACAAACTATATTGGTAACAACGAGATATAAAGAAAAAGATAATATAATAACTTTAGACTGGCATATGCCAGTTTCATTTTTCCCGCCTCTGTATGCAATAGCAGTTGGAAAAACTAGATTTTCTCACAATCTCATAAAAAAATCTAAAGTTTTTGTTGTTAATTTTATGCCTTTTGAATTAAAAGAAAAAGTTTTATTTTGTGGAAGGAATTCTGGAAGGAATATGGATAAATTTAAAGAGGCTAAACTAGAAAAAGAAGAATCAGAAAAGATAGATTGCCCTAGGTTAAAAGATGCAATTGCTTTTTTAGAGTGTAAAGTTGTGAAAGAAATTGATGCTGGAGATCATACAATTTTTATAGGTGAAATTTTAAATCATAAATTAAAAATAAAAGAGAAAAGAGTGTTTCACACTTTTGATGATAACTTCACAACAACAGTTGATTAAATGAGTATAAAACAATTTCTAGAGTTAGAACCGAGAAAGATTGTGATATTTGTATTTATTTCAATTTTAATACTCTTGATTCCTGTTTATCCTTGTGAGATAGAAATACATGGGGTTGAATCTCTTCCAGCGCTTGGATTATATCCAGGAACGAAATTAGTCCCTATATATATGGGTATTCTTTCGAGTATTATGAGAGAAGATATCTTAAGTTATCAAGAGTGTGGGTTATCAGACGAGATATGGTGGATAAGTTGTAAGTGTCATTTTTCATTTTTACTGCCATTTTCTTTAATAGTGATAGTAATCCCTTATCTACTCTCTTGCATTATTGTTTGGATTTATAAAAAGGTGAAGAAGAAATGAGTTATATAAATTTAAGGTACATACCAAAAAAAGATGATTTAGTTTGTTTATTCAGAATAGAACCTGCAAAAGGAATTTCTATTAAGAAAGCAGCTGAACATGTAGCAGCCGAATCAAGTATAGGAACTTGGACAGAAGTAAAGACAATGAAACCTAGAATAAGAAAATTGGGTGCAAAAGTTTTTGAAATAAAAAAGAACTATGTGAAAATTGCTTATCCTTCTAATCTATTCGAGCCTGGTAACATGTCTCAAATTCTTTCTAGTATTGCTGGTAATATCTTTGGAATGAAATCTGTAAAGAATTTAAGGCTAGAAGATGTTCAATGGCCTAAAAAAATAGTAAAATCATTTAAAGGACCACTATTTGGTATAAAGGGAATAAGAAAGATATTAAAAGTTTGGGATAGGCCTTTATGCGGAACGATAATTAAACCGAAGCTTGGGTTGAATGAAAAAGAACATGCTAAAGTTGCTTACGAAGCTTGGGTTGGTGGAATTGATATCGTTAAAGATGATGAAAATTTAAGCTCATTAAAATTCAACAAGTTTGAAAAAAGGGTTTTGGAAACTTTGAAAATGAGAGATAAAGCCGAAAAAGAAACAGGAGAAGTTAAAGTTTATATGCCTAACATAACAGCTGAAATTGATAAGATGCTTGAAAGGGCTTATTACGTTAAAGAAGCTGGAGGAAGATATGTAATGGTTGATATAATAACACTAGGTTGGTCTGCTTTACAAAATTTGAGAAATGCTAATGATGATTTGAAGTTAGTTTTGCATGCTCATAGAGCGGGCCATGCTATACTTACAAAAAATCCTAAACATGGAATAACAATGAGAGTAATAGCTCAAATAACAAGAATTATTGGTTTGGACCAATTACATGTAGGTACTGCTATAGGAAAAATGTTTGAAAGTAAAAAAGAAGTTTTGAAAAATTGTGATGCTTTAAAAAATAAGTTATACGGCTTAAAAAGAGTTATGCCAGTTGCTTCTGGGGGTCTACATGCTGGCATGTTACCAAAGTTGATTGAGATTTTTGGTAACGATTTCATTGCACAATTTGGTGGTGGATGTCATTGGCATCCAAAAGGAACAAAATATGGAGCAAGAGGCATAAGACAAGCAATTGAAGCTGTTACTAAAGGAATTTCTTTGAAAGAATACGCAAAAACTCATAAAGAGTTAAGAGATACGATTAAAAGGTTTGGGATTATAAAGTGAGTTTATGAGTGAAGAAGAAAAGAAAGACGAAACTAAGTCTGAAGAAGAAAAAAGGGAATTTGAAGAAAAAACTTTAGAAGGAGAAAAACAAAAGAAAAAACTCTTCGAAAAAATAAAAATTCCAAAGTTAACAAGAAAAGACAAAATTTCAATAGTAGTTTTAATAATTTTTGTAATTCTAGTTAGCATTCCAACTTATTTACCAAAAGGAGAATGTGAAGTAGCGAGACCTGGATATAAATGTGCTTCTTTGAAAGATGTGATGATAGAAAATTGTGTTTATTGGGGGAAATATAATTGCAACACTAGTGCTGATGTAAGCTTGCCACAAATAGAGTGGTACATTAAGAATTTATGTAATTTGCAAAATCAGTATCACAATTCAGGATTGGATTGTGAAAATTTGAAAAAAGCTTGTAATCAAATAACAGGAAATCAAACTTGCCCCCTGGTTTAAAGGGAGAAAAATGAAAAAATGTTTAAATAAGGAAGAAAACAAAGCGAACTGTCCTTGCACTTATCCTTGTGAAATAAAAGGAATTTGTTGTGAATGTATAAAACATCATTTGAAAAGGAATGAACTTCCAGCTTGTTTTTTCCCTCCTGAAATAGAAAAAACTTATGATAGATCAATAGAGAAATTTATTGAGGTTATGAAAAAATGAAATTGAGAGTAAGACCAATAAACCTTGAAGTTGGAGGGAAATTTATTGTTATAATGAATAAAGAAGATGCAGAATATTTAGGTTTGCATGCTTTAGATAGAGTAAGGCTAAAGTTTAGAAATGAAGAGTTAACAGCCATAGTGGATATCACAACGAAATTTGCAATGAAAGGCGAAATCATAACAAATGATGATGTAACATCTTTCTTTGATTTAAAAGGTGGAGAAGTAGTTGAAGTTACTCCTGAAATAAGTTTAGAATCTGTAAGTTATATAAAACAAAAAATATTTGGTGCAAGACTGGAATATCCAAAAATAAAGAAAATAGTTAAAGATGTTGTAGCAAAGAAAATCTCTGATGTAGAACTTTCAGCATTTGTGACAGCACTTTACACTAATGGAATTTCTATAGATGAAGCGGCAAGTTTGTCAAGAGCTATGGTAGAAACAGGAAAAAGGTTTAAATTTTCAAGCAAACTTATAGTAGACAAACATTCTATAGGCGGCTTAGCTGGAGATAAAACATCTTTAGTTTTAGTTCCTATAGTTGCTGCTTCTGGTCTAACTATTCCAAAAACTTCTTCTAGAGCAATAACATCACCTTGTGGAACTGCTGAAAGAATGGAAGTTTTAGCGCCAGTTGATTTAACTTTAGAAGAAATTGAAAAAGTTGTTAGAAAAACTAATGGTTGCTTAGTTTGGGGTGGTGCTTTGGATATTGCACCAGCAGATGATATGTTCATTCAAATAGAATACCCTCTAGGCATAGATCCTCTCCTTTTACCCTCAATAATGTCAAAGAAAAAGGCAATAGGAGCTAATTTCGTAGTGATAGACATACCTACAGGAAAAGAAGCAAAAGTGAAAACTATAGAAGAAGCCCATGAACTTTCAGATGATTTTATTGAACTTGGAAAAAGATTAGGAATTCATGTTGCTTGCGGTATAACTTTTGCTGAACAACCTTTAGGGTATAGCATAGGACCTTCTCTAGAAGCAAGAGAAGCTTTAATAACTCTAGAAGGAAAAGGCCCAAGAGATTTAGTTTCAAAGGTTGTTAACTTAGCTGGAATACTTTTTGAAATGGTTGGAAAAGGTGACAAAAAAGTTGCTTTAGAGATATTAAAGAAGAGAAAAGCAGAGAAAAAGTTTAGAGAAATAATAGAAGCCCAAGGAGGAAATCCTGAAATAAACCCAGAAGATGTACCTGTTGGTGATAAACTATTTAAAGTAAAATCTGAAAAAGAGGGGAAAGTTTTATGGATAAGAAATTCTAGTGTAATTGCTGTTGCAAGAAAAGCTGGAGCTCCAAAAGATAAAGGTGCGGGCATTAAGCTGAATGTAAAAACAGGTGATCCTGTTAAAAAGGGTGACACTTTGTTTACAATATACTCTGAAAATTATATTAAGTTGAATGAAGCCATAAAACTTGCAGAAAAATTAAAGCCAGTAGTCGTTGGAAAACATTTTGAAGAAAAAATGCTTTTAGAAAAAATATTAACTGAAATACCAAAAAGAAAAATTTTCATTTTAGAAAGATAATATATAAGAAAAACAAAAATAGTTATATGCATAAAAAAGTTTTGTTTTTAATTCTTGATGGTATAGCAGATAAAATTGAAAAGACACCTTTACAATTAGCAAATAAGCCTAATTTAGATTTATTAACGAAAAATGGTTTTGCGGGTTTAATAGAAAATGATTTAGGGAAACATCCTGATTCAGGAGTTTCAACTTACGTTTTATTAGGTTACTCTCAAGAAGAGTATCCTGGTAGGGGTTACTTAGAAGCTTTAGGTATTGGTTTAAAACCTATTCCTGGAAGTGTTTACATAAGAGCAAACTTTGCAACAGTAAAAGAAATTATGATGGATAAATTTCACACAGGAGAATACGAACCTGTACTAGTTGTGGTCGATAGAAGAGCTGGGAGAGATACTAGTGGTTTGTTTGAAATGTCTAAAGATATAAAAGAATTCTTTTTAGATGGAGTAAGGATAGAGTTTTATAAATCACTTGGCCATAGAGGGGTTGTTGTTGTGAACAGTTTTAACATCTCTCCTAATGTGAGCGATTCTGATCCTTATGTTGAAGGAAAAGAAGTGAAAAAGATAGAACCTTTAACTAAGGATAGTGCTGCAGAAAAAACTGCTGCTGCTCTAAATAAATTCGAAAAAGAAACTTACAAAATATTGAAGGAACATCCTGCAAACAGATACAGAGAAAAGCCTGCAAATTATCTTTTGTTAAGAGGTGCGAGCTGTTACAGATACGTAAAAAGTTTTAGAGATAAATTTGGTTTTGATGGCGCTTGTGTTGCTGCTTCACCTATTGTGAAAGGTATTGCAAGAAGTATGGAGATAGAGGCAATAGATATTTCTGGAATAACAGGAGATTCAAAAACAGATTTAAGAGAAAAAGTTTTGAAATCGTTAGATTTATTAAACACGAAGAATTTTGTATTATTACATATTAAAGCTTTTGATGTTTTTTCACATGACAAAAAACCACAACTAAAAAGAATTTTCATAGAGAAAGTTGATAGAGAAGTCTTTGGAAGGATTCTAGAGTATTGCGATTTTGAAAAAACCTTGTTAGTTGTTGCTTCCGATCATCCTACCTCTTCTGAAACAGGCCAACATTCTCCTGGAGTTATGCCATTTTTAATCTTTACAAAAGGTATAAAAAAGAATGATGTTGAAAAATTTGATGAAGAAGATTGTAAGAAAGGGCCATTAATAAATATAAAAGATTTTATGGAAGAAGTATTAAAATTCATTTAAAGCATTCGTCAGTTCTTCTGATTTAAAAAAGTATAACATCATTTACATACTGTTAACTCTTGTTTATAAAAAGGGAAATAAATTCTTTTTGAAAAACAATAAACTTTAAATACTCTTGGAAACTATAAAAATTTACTAACGGTGATTAAATGTTCGCTTGCAATTAATCATTGGAAATGCTGATTAGGCGACTAGATGATGCTTTTTCTCGCCAAATGATTGGATCACGACGTATTGATAGAAGATGAAAATCCCAGGGGTAAATGATGGCGATTAAGATGCGCATCGCAAATTTTTTTGCGGTGTAAGGGTCGATGTGACTATGAAAGTGTGAACACCTATTGAGAAATTTCGATGATAAAAAGACGGTCACATGAGTCACTTTAGATCATTATGATCGATGAGACCAGCAGAGGCAAAAGTTAGGGTCTGGGCAAGACGCCAAGTGGTGGATAGCTCAGCTCTCAAGGCCGAAGAAGATCCTAGCAAGCTGGGATAAGCCCAGGGTAGGCGCAAGCAGCCCTTGAACCTGGGATTATCGAATGCGACATCGTGCTAGCTTCGGCTAGCGTTCCGAAAGGAACGGGAACCCGCTGAAGTGAAGCATCTCAGTAAGCGGAGGAAAAGAAAGCAAACGCGATTCCGTGAGTAGCGGCGAGCGAAAACGGAAAAGGGCAAACCGAATCGCTGCAGTAATGCAGTTGAGATGTGGAGCCTGGTACAGCCTAGCTGGCTGACCCGAAGTTGCCTGGAAAGGCACGCCATAGAGCGTGATAGCCGCGTAGGGGAAGGCCAGAAGGCTGATTCAGGAAAAGAGTACTGTTCCTTGGATATGGAGCAGGAAGATGGGAGGCATCAACTCCCAACCCTAAATACCTTGAGAGTCTGATAGCGAACAAGTATCGTGAGAGAAAGCTGAAAAGTATTCCTCACAGAAGGTGAAAAGATCTTGAAACCACTTGGCTACAGTCATCCATGGCCTGGAAGGTGCCTTTACGAAGGAAACCTGTGCGAACAGGGAGTACGAGTAAAGGCTTACAGGGTCATGGAGTCCGTTTTGGAACACGGGGCAGGGAGTTTGTCTCTGTGGCGAGGATAATTGGTTCAAGCCAAGCATCCGTAGCGAAAGCGAAGGTGCGTAGTAGCTTATGCTACCTGGCACTAGGTCCGAAAGGGCCTGAAGTCACAGGGACAAGACCCGAAGCCGCTCGATCTAACCCCAGCCAGGATGAAGCGTAGCGAAAGCTGCGTGGAGGTCCGATACCGGTGTTGAGCTGCAAATCACTCGGGTGAGCTGGGGTTAGGGGTGAAAAGCCAATCGAGAGCGGTGATAGCTGGTTCCTTCCGAAATGTGTCTCAGCACAGCCTCACCAGAGGTAGCTAACAGGGTAAAGCACTGATTGGAAGACCAAGGGAAGAAATTCCCAGTCTTCCTGTCAAACTCATAATCTGTTAGCACCGAAGAAGGTGGGAGTGGGGGCGTCGGGGTAAGCTCGGCGTCCGAAAGGGGAACAACCCAGCCTGGGGTTAAGGTCCCAAATTCCTGGCTAATTCAGGAAGGTTGTGCCAACCCTAAGACAGGAGGACGGTAGGCTTAGAAGCAGCCATCCGTTAAACAACGCGTAAAAGCGGACCTCTCGAGGGTTGGTGCGCCGAAAATGGACGGGAGTAAGCCAGGAACCGAGACCCCAGCTTGCGAAAGCAATAGGGTAGGAAGGCGTTCTGCATGGGTAGAAGTATCTGCGTGAGCAGGTATGGACCGTGCAGAATCGAAGATCCTGCCGGTAGTAGCAGCAAAGTCCGGTGAGAATCCGGACCGCCTGAAGGGCAAGGGTTCCACGGCAACATTCTTTGGCCGTGGGTTAGTCAGTCCTAACCCTGCTCTTAACTGACGCAGGGGAAGGGAAACCTGTTAATATTCAGGTACCGCAGACATACGTGCGGTAACGCAAGCCTGGTTGTAGACGCTTTGGGATATGCTGACGTAAGTTAAGCAGCGAAGACCGGGAAGTTCCGTCAAGGAGAGAACCGGTCGAATCTGCGAATAGCCCTGCTGTATAGCGGGGTTCAGCAAATTCCCAGAGCCCATGAAAATACAACCAGGAAGGATTGTCTGCGACTGTACTGAGAACCGATACAGGTACCCTTGCTGAGAAGGCAATGGCGTGTCGGGATACACCAGCCCAGGGAAATCGGCAAATTGGTGGCGTAACTTCGGGAGAAGCCATGCCTGTGGTCTCTAACCGTGAGTCTTGTTTAACAAGGCAAACGGGGTGGGACCGCAGGTCGCAGTGACAAGGAGGAGGCGACTGTTTAATAAACAGAAAGAGGAGAATTGTTTAAATATAACGTAGATAATAATAAACATGAATTCATATCTGGCTGGAATGCTAATTGGTGATGGATGCAAACAAAAAAGAAAAAATGGAGCATACGCAGTATGGATAGATCAGCATAAAAGAAACTACAAGATTATAGAAAAAATTACAGAAATATTAAAAGGGAAATTCAAACTTTATATTTACAAAGTTCCTGGAAACAAAATAAGAGTACTTACGTACTCTAAAGAATTATTCGTTTGGTTTGAAAAAATTTCAAATGATGTAACAGGATTTTTCAATGGACTGGCGAATGAAGAGAAAAAGAAATTTATTGCAGGATTTTTTGATGCTGAAGGGACAGTAACTGATAGATTAGTAATTTACAACAGTGATAAAGTTTTACTAGAAGCAATTCAGAAATTTTTAAATAATTTAGGAATTGTTTCGCATATATACAAGTTCGGAAAAATATTCGGTTTGCAGATCTATCGGAGAAGTTCAATAAGAATATTCCAAAACGAAATTAAAACTGTAAAATTTGAAAACTCCTCTTTCTGGTTAAAAAACATAGCTGGCTGCTAAGCGGAAACGCTTTGTATAGCCAGTGAGGCCTGCCCACTGCCGGTGTGTGAAAGCCCGTTACAACGGGCCTAAGCCCCGGTAAACGGCGGCGGTAACTCTGACCGTCTTAAGGTAGCGTAATCCCTTGTCGCTTAAATGGCGACCTGCATGAAGGGCTTAACGACTTCCTCGCTGTCCCGGGCTGGAACCCGGCGAACCTGCTGTTGTGGTGCAAAGGCCACAGACCCCCAGGGGGAAGAGTAGACCCCGTGGAGCTCTGCGGCAGCCTGTCGCTGCTGTATGGTTATGATTGCATAGTGTAGGCAGGAGCTGCTAAGCCAAAGCTTTCGGGCTTTGGATAGGCGCCAATGTAACACTGCCCTTTCATAACCGTACGGCTAACCCTCTTCTCGGGGGGACACCGATTGGTGGGCCGCTCGGCTGGGGCGGTACACCCTTGACAGGAGATCAAGGGTGCCCAAAGGTTGGCTCACCCCGGTCAGAAATCGGGGGTAGACTGTAAGCGGAAAAGCCAGCCTGACTGGATTCCGCACAGTAAGGAATCCAGCCGCGAAAGCGTGGGCTAACGATACGCCGATTACCCTTGATGGGTGTCGGTGACTTCAGAAAAGCTACCCCGGGGATAATAGAGTCGTGGCGGGCGAGAGCTCCTATCGACCCCGCGCATTGCTGCCTAGCTGTCGGCTCCCCCTCTCCTGGCCGTGCAGTAGCGGCCAAGGGTACAGGTGTTCACTGGTTAAAAGGGGACGTTAGCTGGGTTTAGAACGTCGTGATCTGGTGCGGGGATTTTCGTATCTTAGATAGCATGAAGGAGTATTAGCTAAAAGCTAGCGATGATATCATGTCTACCCGGATACGGCACATTGGGTAATGATTTAACCGCCCCAAAGCGAAACTTATTCGCTAAGGAGTAGCTTATGAACCCAATTATCCTTCTCTTCCCCTGCACTGGACGATATAGACAGTTCGGTCTCTATCTACTGGGGGTGTTGTTACCTGACCCGAAGGGTGGGTAAGTACGAAAGGAACACTCACCCGTGGCCTCTGGTTTACCGGTTGTCTGATGGCACAGCCGGGTAGCTACGCCATAGCAGTTAACAGCTGAAAGCATCTAAGCTGGAAACTGCCGGGAAAAATAGGTAACGGGCGCTCGTAGACGACGAGTTTGATGGGGCAGGGGTGTAAGTGCAAAGCTTCGGCGATGCATTCAGCCCACTGCTCCCAAAGCCCATTAGCCTAGACCCCTTTAAATGCCTCTGCTGGTCTTTTAAATCTGAAAAATATGTCAAAAGAATCTAGAATTAAAAAAGCAATTAAAAAGCTGAAAGAAAGATTCCCGGAAATTAGAGAAGAGGAAATTGAAAGAGAACTAATTCCTTTACAAAAAAATATAGGAAAACCAAAATTAGTTAAAAAGAAAAAGTCTGAATAAAATTTTTATACTTCTAGAAACAAAAAAGAATTGTGAGCTGGGCAGACAGCTCCCCTTGCAAAAGCAAGGAGGAAATTCCACCCACCTTTAGTCGCTTTTGCGACTTGCCGTCCTGAAAAGGACTAGGCCGAGAGGTCTAGCGGCTTGAAGGAGCGAAATGTTCCTATATCAAGCTTTGCGGCAAGGTGCAAGGCCAAATATACCCTGATGAAGAAAGAGGGGTGGGTAGGCCGCTTAGACGAATGCTGTCAAGCGGAAATGATTGTATTATACAAGATCCGCTACAGAAGGTGGATTATGCCCAGCACACGCAACATTTCAATTCTTCATGAATAAAACTGTTGAAAAGCATAAAATGAAAATCAAGTGTACAAAAATTTAAGAAAATAAGAATTTGGAATTTATTCTGATTGAAAACAGTATGTCATGAAGTCTCAGTATAGAGACCAACATACTTTTTCTTACCATAACTTTTAAATTTGAAATAAAATTAAGAATAAGTATGGCTGAAAAAAGAAAGTTGAGAGCACCAATGACAATAGCTGGTTTAATGCGCTATGAGGAGGAAGGAAAAAGTCTAATAACTTTAAAACCTCAACATGTTATAGGTATCGCTGTTGCTTTAGTTTTAATTGAAATAATGCTATTCTTTTTCTTAACTCCTTAATTAAATAACTTTATAAGAGGAATTCCATATTAATTATTAAGGTGATTTAGTGGGAAGATTAAAAGAATTGTTAGTTTCACCGTCAATTGCAATAAGGAATGGAAAAAGAGAAAAAGATATAATAAAAACGCTAGAAATACTAATAGTAACATGGTTTCTTTTTGCTATCAGTGCATTGTTAGTTGCAACAAAAGTTCTACCAACTTTTACAGCAGTTGGAATGTTTTTGTTGATTTTATTCCTTGGAATAGTTTGCAGTGCATTTTGTGGTTATTTAATAACAGTAATAACAAATACTTTAGGTGGTAAAGGAAAGTATTATGGAGGATTAACAACAATAACCTACAGCTCTTTCCCTCTCTCAATAGGTTCCTTAATTACAGCATTCCTTTCTCTAATACACCCTGCACTGTCAGCTGTTCTAGGATTCATTTTAATAGCAGTAACTGCAGCACTAAGCTTTTCAATTTACTTTAGATCAATAAAAGAGTTTTTTGCCACAGATATGATAACAACTTTCATTAGCTTCATAATAACTGTTTACGTATTTGCAGTTGCTATATATGGAGCAATTTTATTCTCTGTTGCAGGGCTTGCACCAGTACTTCAAAGTACAAACATAGAAACTATACTCAGAACAATAAGGCCATTCCCTTAAAATTTTAAAGCAAAACCTAATCAATTTTTTTATTTTTATTTATATACCCTTTTCTTCTAGTATAAACTATTTCAGGATCTAAAATTTGGCCTCCTATTTCAACAAAAGGAATTTTGCTTTTTCTCAAATCTTCTTTTATATCTTCTGTGCTTGCTGTCATAACAAAAAAATGTATTCGTTACTTCTTAAACTTAACTTCGACAAAAATTGAAAAAGAAATATTTAAAAATCTTTCCCTTTTCAGAGTGGTTAGAAGTTTATTTCCTTTTCTTTTGTTTAAAGAAAAGTATGAAAAAAGTTGTTTTCGTTCCTCATTGTTTGTTAAATCATACTCTTTTACCGAATGAACATTCTTGCAGAATTGCAAGAAAAGTTCTTGAATTGTTTTTAAATGAAGAAGTGAGTATAATTCAACTTCCCTGTCCAAAACTTCAAGATTATAAAGAAATTTCTGAAAAGGTTTTGAAGATTGTTAAAGAATATTTGGAAAATGGATTTAAAGTTTTAGGAATAATTGGTATAGAATCGTCTTCTTTTTGTGGAGTTTATAAAATAAAAAAGAAGAATAGAATCCTTCCAGGTAGGGGTGTATTAATAAAAGAGTTTGAAAATGGAATGAAAAAACAGAATTTTCAAATTCCAATCATGAGTGTAGATTTGAATAATGGTTTCACATTTCTAGAAAAAATGAAAACTTTTCTCAAAAGCGTATAGGGGGTGAAAAAATGACCGTAAGAGTAAGAAGAAAAGAAGGTAAAACTATTATTGAGACTGATACCCCTGAAGGTTATGTCAGACATGGTCTAATTCATGACGATAGATCATTGTTAGGTGCCATGAGTGCTTTTGGAATAGAAGAAGTAGAAGGTAACGACCTCTACGAACTTCGTAGAGATTTTGATAAAAAGTTTAAAGAAAAGTATGGAGAAACTTACTTTCTTCCTGAGTGAGAAAATGAACAAAAGATCTCCTTATTATGTAAAGAGTGAATTTGAAAAAAGGGCCTATGGAAATGAAAAGTACACAACTTTTGAAAGAAAGTTAAAAGTTGTTGGAAATAACAGAAAATGGGTTGAAGCAGCTGGTAAAGAAGTTAAAAGTTCGGTGATGCCATGAGCTATTATGGAAAAGTTTATAATAAGAGCACCGTTACTTCTAATGAAAAGTATGCTAGCGTAGAAGGTGAAGGTAGAGTTAGTTCAAATGACCTTTACATTGCAAGGGGGTTAGCAGAAGGTCTAGTTGAGTCTGTTGATCATGCAAATCAAATAGCATTTGAATTACATATGAGAACAAAAGGGAGAAAATGACAGAATATTATGCTAAAGTTAACATATTTTCGTGTGGTGTAAGTTATAGAGGAAAAGTGAATGCAGCTGTTATAGAAGGGAATGGAAGGGCATCTTCTAATGATTTAACAAGTTTGAGAATAATTTCAAAAGATTTGGTTTGGGGTGTTGATAGAAATAATGAAAGGGTATATAGGTTATTAGAATGACAGAATATGAAGTAAGCGTTAAGTCAAAAATAATTGTTGGAAAAGAGGGAAGTAAGTTAGAAGAAATTGATATAAAAGCTGACAGTTTTAGAGATCCTTATGCTTTAGAGCGTTTTAAAGAAAGTTATAATGAAGGAAAAGAGATAGAAGAAGTGAAGTATAAGGAGAAAAATTGGAAAAAGTCTATATATGAAAATCTTTATAGAAGCTGGATAATTGCTTTGAAAAAATGGAAAAAAGTAACTTTAAAGAAAAGAAATAGAAAGAAAAATAGAAAAAAGTATAAGAAAGATGAAAGATAACTTAGTAAGTGCCTGTTATTGTTCCAGTGCTATTGAAATAAGTTCCTGGAGTACTTGTTAATTCATATTCAATTGATAACGTTATAGTGTAGGTGTCTCCAGCATTACCACTAGCTGCACTAATAGTACAACTAACTATCCCACTGCTACCAGTATCTATTGTAACTTCTGGTGAAAGGGTGCAAGAACCACTTGAGCCTCCTTTTGTTGCATAAATTTTTGTTATATTGATTTGTTCACCAACCCTGTTCTCAACTCTAAGAGTTATACCTCCTGTAGTAGAGACTGTCCATGGTGATAGAACTTGTACAGTTCCAAATCCTCTTGCCGTTGGTGTTAAGAAACCCGCTGGTGCAAAGATACCATAGTACGCTAAAACTCCAGCAACGATCAAAATTATTAATATAGCCCATCCATAAGTCATCAAGTATTCAATTGCTGTTTGACCCTTCATTCATACACCTCCATTCTACTCATTTTATTGTGAAAATCTATACTTAAAGCTTTCTATATTATGAAAAGGCTACCAAAGAAATAGCCAACTACATAACGAGCTAATAAGAATACTGCTATTGCTCCTAACATTAAAGGTGCGATAAATTTTATTCCATTTTTTTCTTTTCCTGTTTGTATGAGACCGATTATTAATGATGCGAAAAATGTTGTAACCATTAAAGTTGAGATGGCAAACCAAAAAAGTTGAGATGGTGTTATTTGAGGGCCTGTTGCTTTTGCAAAAAATCCTCCCCCAAATCCTGCTCCAGTTACTTCAACGTTACCCAAAACCTCTGGTGACCAAAGTTTTGTCATAGTTTCAACAAAGAAAAGGCTTATCGAAAATAGTACAGGTGCACCTAAAACAGCAGCAAAAAGTATAAAAAGAGAATAAGTTGTGACAGATGACTTTATTTCTTTTTTTAAAGATTGAGTTACTCTAATATTGTTTGCTGTCTCTTCAAGTAAGTGAGCAAGTTCACCACCAGCTTCTATACCTTCTATAATCAACTTAACCGTTTTATCTAATATCTCAGACTTAATCCCTTTTGTCATTTCTTTTAAAGCAACTTTCAAAGGTTTACCTCCTATCGTCTTAGCACCAACTCTTCTTATCTCTTCTTCCAGAATACCAAATTCAGGCCTTGCTGAAAGCCAAATAGCTCTGTCAATAGTCATTCCTGCTCTAATGTTAGCTGCCATTAATTGTAATGCATCTGGTAAAACTTTTTCCACTTCAGAAGCTCTAGAATCAGCTATGAGAATTATTGAAATTTGTAATATAACAAAACTCAAAGCACCAATCACAATACCTATCATAGTCCCTACATTACCCAAACCAAACATCCATAAATCAAACATTATAACACAAGCTAAACCTAAAGAAAAGAGAAATGAGAAGGCAATGAATCTGTTAGCAAAACCTTCTTTAAGGCCTGCATACCTCATCTCTCTTTTAATGATGTCTCTGTACTTTTTTGGAGTGAAGTATAACAACTTTTCTTTTAATCTCAACTTCTTTATTTTTTTAATTATATCTTTCACTAACTCACCATTGATGGCCTTTTTGTTTTTACCATTCCCATGAAAAAGTATTGAAATATTGAAAGGCCTATAAGAATTAAAGGAAATATTATACTAGGTATTTTTATTCCAGAAAATGAGGACAAAATGATTAAGAATGTAATACCTAAAGTCGGCATTATAACTGCTACTAACATGTACATTAAAGTGTAAGGACTCAATTCTTGGCCATACCTTCTAATAGCTATTATTTGTTCTCTTGTTAAAGTGCTAACTATTGCTTCTAAAGCTGAAGCCACATCACTTCCTGCTTTCATTGCATTAGTGATTTGCCATATTGCTCTCCTGAAATGAAGAGAAGGGTTTCTTACAGAAGCTCTTTGAAGAGCTTCTATTTCTGAAACTCCTGCATTTATCTCTTTAACTATTATTTCAAATTCCTTGCTTATTTCTCCATAACCTTCTGTTACACCAGCCATAGCGTTAAAAAGGGGAACACCTGATTTTATCTCTATTAGTATATGCTCTAATGCATTCAACAAATCTCTTTCTAACCTTTTCATTCTTCTTATAGCAAGAAATTTAGGATACTTAAGAAGGTAGGAAAAAACAAAAAATGAAAATATAGCTCCAATTGAAATTGGAAGTAAAAAATCGACTTTTCCAACTACTAAACCAATGAAAAAAGTTAGGAAAGTTAAAAGAAAAAAGTAGAATAGTGCTGTGAAAACAACTATGGAAGAATATCTAGTTGGAGATAAGTGAATTTCAGCTTGATATAAATCTAGCTTAAGCGAAGGTACTGATTTGGCAATTACGTTCCCACTTTTTTCAAATATTTTTATTATCCTTCTTAACTTTTTCAAAGGAAATGGAACAAAAGGAATTATCATATTAAACAACTTTTTCTATTTCTTTCATCAACTCTTTTCCAAGAAGTTTTTCTGGACTTTTTTTACCTTTTACTAATTTCAAAACATTCTCTTTGTTATGATAATATTCAGCAACAACTTTTCCAACTGTGTTAACAGTTTTAATATTATTATCTAGCATCCATTGTAGTATCATCTCTTTTTCTTTCAAATCGTTTTCCATTTCTTCATCACTCATTCCTGTGTGCAATCTTATCTCATTAATTAGCCTTATACTATTCTTTACTTTTTCTATAGTATCTGTCCTAGGTTTCCACCTATAAAGAATTTCTAGTCTTGGTGGTATTCTTCCTGTTTCTCCTGGTATTAATTCAGCAACTTCCAAAGTTCTTCTTATACCTAATCTTCTATGTCTATATTGAACTACAACTAAATGTAAAGCTTCTAAGAGACTTTCAGGAAGGTCTATAGGAGGGTTTATTAACCTTCTTATGACTTGTTCTGCTCTATCTGCATGGAGTGTTGCATAAACACTGTGGCCAGTATGCATAGCTTCGAACAAAACTTCTGCTTCTTTTTGCCTTCTTATCTCTCCTACTATAACTCTATCTGGTCTCATTCTTAAAGAATTGACAAGCAAATCAAGCATAGAAACTTCGCCTTTACCTTCAGGATTAGGTTCTCTTGTTGTTAACGGTATCCAGTGAAGAAAATCAGGAAGCCTAAGTTCTCTTGTATCTTCTATTGATATAACTCTATGATTGGGAGGTATGAAAGGCATTAAAGCATTCAACAAAGAAGTCTTACCAGAAGCAGTTCCTCCTGCAATTAAGATGTTAAGCTCATATTGGATACATAGCCATAATAATGCAGCAACTTCTTTAGAAATAGTTTTCAGTTGAGGATCAATGAAATGAATTATTGTCCATGGTTCTCTCCTAAATTTTCTTATAGTTATAGTATTACCTTTTGTTGATATTGGGAACAAAGTTGCGTTTACTCTATCTCCCGTTATTAAGTGAGCATCCATAAGGGGATTTAAATTTGTTATTTGTCTTCCTACTTTTCTTCCTATTAAGCTGGCATAATTATAAATTTGTTCTTCAGAAGGTATTATGATGTTAGTTTTTAACCAGCCAAATTTTTTATGAAACACCCATACCGGCTCTGTAGAATTGTTAATAACTATTTCTTCTAAATTATCATCATTCAATAATATCTCTAACCTTCCCAAGCCTAACATTTCATGAACTAAATAACCTGATAAAATATTCTTTTCTTTTTCATTAATTTGAGGTAATTCTTTAGTTAATTCTTCATTAGCACTTAACAAGAATTTTTTCTTTATCTCTTCCATAGCTTTTGGATCTAAAATTTCAGATATTTCTATCTTAACTATTTCAACTAACCTTTCCTTAATAGAATCCAAAATTGCTTGAGTTGCAGGTTCTATTTTTGGAAACTTTATTTCATACACTGGTGTGAATTCTTCTGGCCTTTTAACTATCGTTACATTACCAGGAACATTATCAGCAATTATAGTGTAACTTGATAGAACTTCCATAATATCCCTAAGTCTTTATTTTTTCTTTTAGTTCTATCAACTTTTTGTGCAAATTGTTTTTCTCTGTTTTAGTTTTTTCTAATTTTTCTTTTCCAAAAGAAAATATTTTTCTAAGGTTAAACTTGAAAATGGGTTTCTTCACAAAGAGTTTTAATATTTTCATTTCTTTTTCCAATAGTTTTATTTCATTTTCTATCATCCTTCTCATTTCTTCTAAATTTTTAATTTCATTTTCATGAGAATGGATTTTTTCTAATTGTTCTTCTATTATTTTTTCCATATTCTTAACTTCATTTTCTATCCTATCAAAATCTTTACTGACTTTTTCTGCAACTTCTTTCACTTCCTTTGCTTCTTTCAAAGCTTTCTCTTTTTTAACCTTTAACAATTCCAAGTTTTTCAAATCCCTTTTCAGTTTCTCCATTCTTTTCTTTAATTCTTTCTCCAACTTTGCAAATCTTTTATCAGTTATTTTTATTTCTTTTTCAGTTTTTGAAACTATCTCTTCAAACTCTTTAGCTTTTTCTTCTATCTTTTCTTTCCTTTCTTCTAACTCTTTTTTCTTTTCTAATGCAACTTCTTTTGGAATCTCTTTAAACACAATTTCTGGTTCGCCTATAGCAGGATATTTTAACTCAACAAAACCACGATCTTCTAAAATCCTAACCCACTCTTCCACTTGAGCTTCACTAACATTTAAGAAATTTGCTGCTTCCCTTAAACTTACTTTTTTCTTTTTAGAAACAAGTTTTATTAGCTCATCTACAGGAGTTTCTATCAACAATTTTTTAAATTCTTCCATCTTACTCCCTATTCAAATTAAATCTTCAATCCCATAAATAATTGCACTATTCTGAGATATTTTAAACCAATTGAATACAGGATCATAATTTCCATTCCTTATGCTATAGCCATAAGTATCGTTCCAATATTCATAATCTAAACAGCTCGTTGATGGTTTAGTAGTTATATCAGCTGCAGCTAAATCTTCTAAATTAACAAATGTCTCCAACCCATATTTATACTTAGCAGAAAGTGAAAAGTTACCTTCTAATCTATCCAAAAAACTTGCTCCATAATTTGAAGAATGATAATATCCATTTTTTATATCTTGAGTAAGATTATTAAGATCCCAAACTTTCTTCGTTTCACCATCCAAGTAAATTTTTGTTTCATTTTTTATTATTTCCATGGCATTTGTTGCTCCTGTAATAGCAACTCCTGTGAATCCTCCAGGAATTATAGTGTCTGACTCTGAAACAACACCGCCAAAAGAGGAAGCTATAGATTCTATTCCCGTTATAGTATCAGTAACTAATATCCTACTGGAATTTGCATCTTCTGGTTGAACTTGAGAAGATAATTTAACAAACGCGTAACCACTTACAGAACCAGTAGAGTTAGTACCTTGAACTAAAAAGTTTGTTTGTTTCGAAAAATTTGAAGCTCTTATTATTCTTGTCACCCTACCATAAGTTTTTAAAGGAAAGAGAGGATCTTCTAAACCTTCTATTGGAACGCTAACTACAGCACTAACATTTCTTAAAACACCCATCTTTGCTTTTTCATCAGTTATATTCACAAAAATTCTGACTTCAAAAAGAACATCAAAGCTGCTATTTTGAGTTATATTAATTTCAATATCTTTAAACTCTATTTCAAAACCAGATTTTTCTGATGCACTTGTAATATTTTGTTTCCAGATGTTTATGTTACTTTTGTCTACTAAAGCAGCTCCTTCTCCATATAGAGTTCCATTCTCTATCATCTCACTTAGCCTTAGCTGAGCATCATCCAAACCTGTACCATTCATTATAACATAAGAGACAGCAGAGATTAATGTTCTCTTGCCACTTATTTCTAAAAACCTTCTTAAATCATTTTCTATGCTATCAACAAAATATTTTAGCTCATTCGCTCTTATGTTTATATCTATATTTTCACTCTTTGGTACACTATAAAAAAGAATTAAGCTTATTAAGGGTAAAGCTAAAAGAATTGTCATTATACTGTAAAGTATACCTTTCATATCCACACCCTTAACCTAACTTCTACTGGCCCCCACATATAAGGAACACCAGCTACACTTAAAGATTCTACGGTTATATCGACTGCTGAAATATCTTCTCCTAACAAACTTGTTAACCTTTGAATAGCATCATTTATTGCATCGCTTTCATTCTCAAATAAATCACCATAACCTACAGAAGCTGGTATTAAGAAAGTTGCTTCTCCTAGGGAATTATCAGGATTAACAGCGTAGCCCCATGAAAAATTCAATTCAAATTTGTTTTCATCACTCAATAAAACACCTTCTGGATTAGTATCGTAACCAAATCTTGCAAATTCAATTATTAAAGGATCACTAGAAGAATTTGTAGGATCGTGATTATAAAGAATTATATCGTTAGCCTTAGCAAGTTGTCTAGGATTTGAACCATCATAATAAAGCCATGCATATTGCCATTTTGCCATTAAAGGTATTTTATTAGTAAGATTAAAGTCCCACCTTACATACCTATAAAAGCCCCATAAATCAGGAATAGCATAAGAATAATTAGTAAGAGTTCTTGTTAGGTCAATGAAATTATAGATTTCACTTCTTCTAGAATAATTCACACTCACATAAGAATCGTTACCAACTATTCTTCTCTCATAACCAATAAACTCTAACTCATGATAAGTATCAACATCTACTATGAACCAAAAAAATCTACCTCCTAATTCATCATAGCTTATACCATTAGAATTCAAAGCATTCCTTATTTCATTATCATTCCACTCTACAATACCATTAACAACATTTTTTGTACTTATAGTAAAAATTTCACCTTTCCACATAAATTTTAATGTTACTGTGCTTACTTGTGTTTGAGGGGTAAGGTTAAGACGGACACTTAAGTTGTAAACATCACCAATAACGAATATTGGTTTTTTATATTCAATTGAACAATTAGAAATCACAGTCTGAAAATAAAACTTATCAAATTCTTCCAAAGTTGATTTTGTTGAAGTATTATAAACTACAACAATATGAGTTGCTCCATCATCACCACCAGTTCTCCCTCCAGCACCATACCTATAAACAACATTCCCTATGTTAAGGCCTGGATGCAAATAACCTTCTAGATCTGTTAGAAGCTTGTTACCTGTTGCATCACTACCAGGTATGTAAACGCCATTTAAGTATGCTTTGAATTTGTTATCTACCCAAGCTGCTTCTATGAACCAGTATGCATCTATTATTTGAGCATCATTAGGCAAATTTATCACATAACTTATGTTAACTTGATTACCATTGTTTCCTCCCCATGGCCTCCTTACACTACTAGAAATAACATCACCCATCACAACTAAAGTGTTATTCTTCTTTATAGTTTTCGCTATAGCCCTTGCTACATATCCCTCAGTTGGCCTATATTTTTCATAACCAGAAGCTATCCTTGCAGATGATATTTCAACACTTGCGTCTTCATATTTTGGCCTTGTTGTGTCTGAAGAATTGTAAATGCTATCACCGTTTATTAAAAGTTCGTAACCAATATTTTCTGGTAAGAAATTTTCAAGAATATCTTTTGTTATATTTCCTGCTTCATCCTTTTTTCCACCAGACCATAATGCACCTATAACATCAATTGTTTTTTTATTCAAATCTTCATTATCTAATATACCGCTTGCTAAATAATCATTAATCAAGTCTTCTGAAACTATATCACTCAATTGGGATTCAGAAAGTATTGTTAGTATATCTTCGGATAAAGAATGCAATTGCTGAGCAGATAAGTATGGCGAAGTAATTTCTACTCTAAAAAAAGCTATAGATGAAATAAGTGCTGCAGCTATTCCTAAAGCAATGATAGACTCAAGAGTAAATACTATACCTCTCTTGACCATAATACAACCTGCAATATTGATTTTTGAAAATTATCATTAATTTTAATTAATCCCAATCTCTTAACTGAAAATGCATTCCTCACATTATTCAAAGGCATGCCAAAAGAATAAGTTGAATCCCCTACTTTTATAACATTTCCTGTCTCATTTTGTATTTCTATGTAAATTTCATAACCACCTATTCCTAATATATTTTTAACATCCTTATAATCCATTTTCTTTAATTCATCAAACTTTGTTAAGTTAAACACTCCTGAATCATAAAGTCCTATAACTTTCACATTAGTAGAATTCCAAAATTCTGGTTCACCACTACTAGTTGCTAAAAGATCAGCAACACTTATCGTTTTCATTTGTAAATCTTTTCTCATTTCAGATTCGTAAATATCATTATAAATGTTGTTGTAATATACACCAAGCATTATCACTACAGAAGAAAATATTATTATTCCAGTTACAAAATCCCAGGAAAATATTTCAGCTTTCAATTATTATCAACCCCTCCTCATTTCTAATCCTGTTTACACCAGGCTTTACAATTCCTGTTATATTCTCGGTGAGAATTTTTGAAACAGAAATTTTATTATCCCATTTTATTTCTACTAACCTAAAATCTTTATTTATAGAAATAGAGTAGTTTTCACCGTTAGGAAGATTTTTAGGCAATTCGAACTCTCTGTAATAACCTTTAATCCTTGTTGCTATATTAATTTCATTAGCAACACTTCTTACAATTTTTTGAGCTTCTAAAGAAATGGAAGATTCATTTATTTCTTTTATTCTTAAACCAACAAGAACATCAACAATAACAAAAATGAAAAGAATAATTCCTACCAAAAATAGAAATTCTATTGAAACTTCAGCTTTCCGTAATGTTAACATAATTTTCCTCTGCTATCACCTTTATTTTTTTAGTTCCTGGTGTTAAAGAAATACTACCTTGTAAAGAAGCTTTTGAAAATGCAAAAACATCAGTTAAGCCATTACTCACTCTAACTTTTATCAAAATTTTTTTATCACTTATTTCTATTGACTCTACACCTTCTGGTATATAAAGGTTTAAAGTAATTTGAGATGGTTTACCTTGAGTATAAACTATATTAGCTGCCTCTACAATTTTATTAACTACTGTCATAACATTTGCAACCCTAATATCATCTTCATTTCTTTTTGTCATTTCTCCTGCGTAAAGAGTTAATATTCCAACAATAGCTAAAATTATAGAAAATATCATCAAGTACTCGAAAGCAGTCTGAGCACGCATAATTATATATTAACAATTTATATAAGAAAAGATGTATAGGAAGGGATAAAATGCAAAATTTTTGGAAAGATTTAAAAGAAAAAATAGCTGAAAATTTAAAAGTCAGTATTGAAGATATTGAAGAACCAGAAGAGCATGGTGATTTTGCATATCCTTGTTTCAATTTAGCGAGAAAATTGAAGAAAAGGCCAGAAGAAGTAGCTAAAGAACTTGCGAAAAAAACGAAAATAAAATTTTTAGAAACAAAAGCAGAAGGGCCATATCTTAACTTTTATATAAAGTGGGAAGATTTTTCACAAGTTCTTCTAGAAACTATCAGTGAAGAATACGGAAAAAATGAAATAAAAAAAAGAGTTGTGATTGATTTATCTTCACCGAACCCAGCACACCCATTTCATATGGGAACTTTAAGGTCAACTTTAATTGGAGAGTCTTTATCAAGAATTCTAGAGTTTCAAGGCTATGAAGTAAAAAGAATTTGTTATTTAAATGATTTAGGGAAGCAAGCAGCAATATTATTGCTTGGCTACAAATTACTTGCAAATGGGGAAGAACCTGAAGGTAAACCCGATGTTTGGCTAGGTAATATTTACTACGAAATGAATGAAAAAATAAAAAGAGAACCAGATTTGGAGAAAAAGGTATTTGGAATATTGAAAAAGTATGAAAGTGGTGATGAAGAAATAGTAAAAATCGCTAAAAAAGTTTTTAATTGGTGTTTAGAAGGATTTAAAGAGAATTGGAAAAAAATTGGCGTAAAGTTTGATGAAATTATATGGGAATCTGAACTTATAAAAAAGAGTAAAGAAGTAGTTGAAGAGTTAAAAGAAAAGAATTTAGTTTTTGATTCAGAAGGTGCTTTAGTTCTAAAACTTGAACCAGAACTTCCTAATACTATAATTTTAAGATCAGATGGTACTGGGTTATATTTAACTAGGGATATTGCCTTAACTTTGTTAAAATATGAAAAGTATAAACCTGAATTAAATATTTATGTTGTTGCAGAAGATCAAAAACTTCATTTTGAACAACAATTCAAAACTTTAGAACTTCTTGGTTACAAAGAATTGGCAAAAAATTCAATTCATCTTTGGTTTTCTATGGTTCTTTTAGAAGGTAAAAAAATGTCTGCAAGAAAAGGTTGGATGGTTTTATGGGATGATTTGTTAGAAGAAGGAGAAAAAAGATCTTTAAAAGAGATTGAAAAAAGATGGAAAGATTTAGAAGATAAAGAAAAAATAAAAAGGGCAGAAGCTATAGCGCTCTCGTCTATAATTTACTTTATACTGAAATACTCGCCAGAAAAAATCGTTAATTTTTCATGGAAAAGGGCCTTAAAATTTGAAGGTGATACAGGACCGTATCTTCAATACACTTACGCAAGGATAAACTCTTTATTGAAAAAAGGGAAATACGAAAATTTTGATGGAAGATATTTAAAAGAAGAAAAAGAAAAAAAGATATTAAAACTTTTAGCAAAATATCCAGAAATTTTAGAAAAATGTAGAAAGGAATTAAGGCCTCATTACTTAGCAAATTATTTGCATAAGTTGGCAGATTCATTTAACGAGTTTTATCAAAATATACCAATTTTAAAATCTGAAGAAAAATTCAAAAATGCTAGATTGAAGCTTGTTGAATGTGTTAAGAATGTTTTAAAAACTGGCCTAACTCTTCTCATGATACCTTTGATAGAACGTATGTGAATTATAAAAATTTTAATAAAGATTGGACTTTCTCAAGAGAACTGTAGACATTGTTAAGATTTATTCCAATTATAGGAACTTGAAAATTTTTCCTTTGCATCATTTTCTCTATTTCTTCAATTAGAATCCCTTTTCCAGGAACACTCTTATTTCCATTTCTTACTTGATGAACACCACAAGTTGATGATGTTTCAACACCTAGTATGCCAATAACTTTGTAATCTTCTTTCAAATACTTTTCAACTTCTTCTATTATTTTTGAAGAAATTTTTCTGCATATAGATCTGAAACCATCCGTATCGTATGAATCTTTTGATTTGGCTTTTCTGTTAAGTCCTTCAAATTCCATTTGAGGACAGGGAAGTTGAACTATGCCAACTCCGGCCTCAGCAAACAATTCTAACAAGTCTCTTACTGCTCCTGGATATTTTTCAACACCAATTGGCATCGTGTTTTGATTAAGAAGACAATGACTTACAAATATTACTTTCTTGCTTCTTTCCATATTATTTATATTTTTTTTCTTTTTTAAAAAACTTTACTCAATTCCAGTAGTAAAAGTAAATAAAAAAACGGTAATTGTCGAATTTTTAATTTCATGAAAAAATCTTTTTATAGTTTGAGGTTATATTCCGTTAAGTAGAGTTAAATTTTTGGTGAGTTAATGAATGAAAAACCAGAAGTATTGTTAAAACAATTGGGTTTAACAGAATATGAAGCCAGAGCATGTTTAACTTTAATCAAATTTGGAAAATGTACTGCAGAGAGAATTTCTTCTTTAGGAAAAATACCACTTCCAAGAGTTTATGATACGATGGAAAGTTTAGCAAAGAAAGGTTTAGTAATAATTTCAAAAACAAGACCTCAAACTTTTAAAATAATTAACCTTAAAAAATTCTTCTCAATCTTAAAAGAAGATGAAAAAAGAAAAATGAGAGAAAAGATAAGAAGTATAGATGCCATATCTTCAGAATTTTTAAAACTTGTCTCAAATTTATCTCCACAAGAAAGCGGTATAGAAAAAGAAGATACATTTTCTCTAACTTATAGAAGAATGAATGTAGGAGAAATTTGGGATGAAATTCAAAGGAATGTAAAAAAAGAATTTTTGGTTTTTGCAGGAGATCTTTCTTGGATAGACCTCCGAAAAAATGATATAAAAAGAGCTGTAAAAAGGGGTATAAAGTATAAAATCATTTGTTTTAAAAAAGTTTTACCCAACATAAAAAAAGCATTGAAAACTGGTGCAGAGCTGAAGTATTTCGATGATTATAGAAATGAATTAAGAGGAATTATAGCAGATGGTAAAAAAGTTTATTTAATAAAAAAAGTTCCTAAACCTGGTGTTAATTTAAAAGAGTTAAAAGATGGTGTCCATTGGTCAGAAGATATTGCTGATTATTCTGGCATGGTGTTAAATAGCAAATTAATAGCAAAAGCTTTTAGAGATTATTTCTACCTCCTTTGGGAAAAAGCTTTGCCTGCTGGCGAATTAATAAAAAAGTTAAAGTAGGGTTCGAGAATGCTAGAAAAATTAAATATTTTTAAGAAAGGTAAGTCGAAGAAAGAACTTTTATCAAATTATGAATTAATGCTAGAAATTCAAGGAGAAAAGTTGTTAAGAGTACCTGAAATTACTTATGGCGTAACTGAAAGTTTTGAGAAAATAGAAAATGAATTTTCTTCAAGAGGTTATAGAAATCCATATGAAATTTGTATTATGGTTGGGAGCCTTTCAATAAAAGATAATTTAGGAAACATTAAAGAGTTTATTGAAACAAAAAATAACTTTCATGATCTTTCTGAAAAAGAAATAGAAGGAGAAATTTTTAAAGTAGCAAGCAGACATGCAGACTGTGATCTTTTTCTAGTAGTGAGAAGCGAAATCAAACCATATTATAGAAGGGAATTAGCTAGGGCATTCATGGCAACGTTACCAAAATTAACATTTATTAAAAATTTTGATTATGAAGTTCATGAAGATTGTGTAGCACCACCAAGTAAAATGCTAAGCAACTTTATGATAGCAAAAAATGGAAACCTACCATTACTATTACAACATGAAAGAGAAGTTTTTGAAAGAAGTTCTGAAAAAGAAAAAGTTCCAGTTATACTTGCAAAAAGTAAATTTATCCATCGTCAAATTGAAGAAGAAGTAGAAGAGCATGTGAATCATGGCTACTTACGAACACTTCAAGATTATATAAATACAACCTGGAAAAATTATGCAAAAGATTTTAAAGAAATGTTTCCAAAGAAATGGGAAAGTGTGGTAAATGAGATTAAAGTTGAAATTGAAAATTTTGCTCCTTCCTATAAAGAAAAAATTTTATCTTCTTATGAGAACATATAAAAACTCCTGAAAATATTCTTTACTTATGCTAAACAAAAAATTTTTATTAGTTATATTGGCCTTCATAATTTTACTTTTGTTAATTACATTTTTCTTCCCTACTTCTTCCCAACTCTTTAAGCCAAAAACAAATCAAACGAAAGAAAAAAATATTTCGAAATCAGAAATTGAAAAAGTATCAGGAAACATTACTCAAACTGTAGAAGAAAATAAAAAGGGAAATAAAACCACTTCTTCTACTACCACTCCCGGCACAAGTGGTGGCGAACCTTCTAATTACACTGTTAAAGTTAATTATACTTTGAGTATAGAGTCTTTGCCTCCTGGATTGAAAGTTTTTACAAGCTATTATCTTGATGGAGAAAAAATTAATGTAACTCTTGAAGCACCTTATTCTGTTCAAGCAGATGAGGATTCTCTAGCTTGCACAGTTGCAGCTTATCTTTCTGGAAGTGGAGTGGTAAAGTGGGAAGTCGATGGAGAAAATTGTGAGTTTAGTGAATGTGAAGGTTATCAAAGTGGTTGTAACATTCTAATGGACAAACCTCATACAGTAACATTACACTACACTCCAATAGGAGGTTAATATGTTTAAGTTCGTAGACATCACAACAGCGGATGTAGCATTTGAAGCTTATGGAAAAGATTTAAATGAACTTTTTGAAAGTGCAGCATTAGCAATGTTCGAAGTAATGGTAAACACAAAACAAGTAGAGCCAAAAGTTGAGAAAAGAGTAGAAGTTAAAGGTAATGATTTGGAATCTTTAATGTTTAATTGGTTAAACGAACTGCTAGTTTTTTATGGTTCAGAAAATTTAGCTTTTTCGAAATTTAATGTAAAAATTGATGAAAATAATTTAGAATTAAAAGCAAATTGCCTAGGAGAAGAAATAGACCCTAAAAAACATGAATTAAGAACTGAAGTCAAAAGTTGTACCTATCATCAACTCCAAGTTAAGAAAATTAATGATAAATGGAAGGCCAGAATTATACTTGATATCTGACCACTTTCTACCCTTTCACAACACCAAGAGGAACTAATTTTGCTACAATCTTGCTTATACCTGCCTTTTGTGTAACTCTAACTACTTCATCTATATCTTTGTAAGCTTCAGGAGCTTCTTCAGCCATAACTTTCCAGCTTGCTGATTTAGATAAAATACCTCTTTGAGACAATTTTCTTGCAACTTCTTCTCCTCTAAAACCTTTTAACATTTTGGATCTTGACATAACTCTTCCAGCTCCATGAGCAGTTGAAAAGAAAGTTTCTCTTGCACTTTCAGTCCCGACTAAAACATAACTTGCTGTGCCCATACTCCCTGGGATTAAAACTGGTTGTCCTACTTTTTGATAATCACTTGGTATTTCTGGATTTCCGGGTGGAAAAGCTCGTGTAGCCCCTTTCCTATGAACAAAAACTTTTCTTTTTTTCCCATCAATTTCATACTCTTCTATTTTTGCTGTATTATGAGTTACATCATAAATTATTTCCAATCCTATGTCCTCTTCTTTCATTCCTAATGTCTTAACTAAACTCTCTCTTGTCCAGTGGGTGATCAATTGACGATTAGTCCATGCGAAATTCATAGCACAAGCCATAGCTTGAAGATAATCTTCACACTCTTGAGAACCAGCAGGAGCGTAAACTAACTCTCTATCAGGCAACTTTCTAATTTCATTTCTAAATCTGGTTTCCAATATCTGTAAATAATCTGTGCAAACTTGGTGACCAAAACCTCGAGATCCGGTATGAATCATCACCATAACTTGACCTTCCTTTTCAATTCCAAAAACTTTAGCTACTTCTGGTAAATAAATTTTGTCTACTTTCTGTATTTCTAAGAAATGATTCCCAGCTCCTAACGTTCCCAGTTGGGGGGCCCCCCTCTTTTTAGCTTTTGAGGAAACTTTATCTGGGTTCGCACCTGGATAACAACCATTTTCCTCTATATGAAAAAAATCTTCTTTTCTTCCATAACCGTTATTAATCGCCCATTTAACACCTTTAGCTAAAACTTCATCTAATTGTGAGAGAGTAAGCTTAAGCTTTCCACTTCTTCCTACTCCTGAAGGAATGTTTCGAAAGAGCGAATCAAGCAAATTTTTTAACTTTGATTTAATTTGTTCTACTCTCAAATTAGTTTTGAGTAACCTGACCCCACAGTTAATATCAAAACCAATCCCCCCAGGTGATAAACCTCCTTCCTCATAATCTAGTGCTGCTACTCCACCTATTGGAAAACCATAACCAAAATGCATATCAGGAAGTGCTATTGAATACTTTTGGATTCCTGGTAGAAAGGCAACGTTTGCTATTTGTTCTATAGCCCCATCCTCCACTATTTTCAAAAGTTTTTCAGACAAGAAAAGTCTTGCTGGTACCTTCATTCCTGGTTTTGTTCCTTTAGGTAGTTCCCATAAACATTCATCAATTCTTTTCAATTTTTCTTTAAACATAATAACACCTATTAGAATTAAATCATTTCAAGATTATTTAAGCTTTCTTTTATAAATATTCGTGAAACAATATTTTAAAGAGGTGAGAACTTGCCAATTAGTACTGCTCCTTACAAAAGAACTTATGCACATACGAAAAGAAGAGGAAAAGAAGTGATGGTAACATGTGGGTATTGTGGAAGAAAAGTACCTAGATATAAAACTTTTGTAAAATATAGAGGATTTAGAATTTCGGATCCCTTAATACGTCAACAAGTAAAACGTCATCAAATTCATTTATTCAGACAAAAAATATATGTATGCCCAAGTTGTGCTAGATTTCATAGAATAGTGAAACCTGGAAAGAGTGTGAGAAAAAAACATCTTAAAGTTTAAAAATTAATATTGATAAATGATTTTTATGAAAATTCTAGAAATAAAGCCTGTTGGAATGCCGGAAGCAAAAAAGATTATGAGTAGTTATGAGAATAGAAAAGATTTAAGTTATGAGCAAAAAATTGCTTTAGAATACTTAAGAAAATTTACTAAACTGAGTTATGAAAAATCAAAAAAATTCTTAGAAGAAATTTCAAATGTTTTAAGAATGTCTCCTGAAACTGCAATACAAATATTAAACATTCTTCCAAAAACACCTGATGAAGTTAGATTAATATTTGCAAAAGAAAGATTTAGCTTAAAAGAAGAAGAAATAAAAAAAATTTTAGAAATAGTCAAGAAGTATAGTTGATAGCTATGCCACTTCTTAAGGATGAAAATGTAATAGTATTGGATTTCCTCCCTAGAGGCCGCGCTACGGGTAAACCAGAGCCTCTAGCACAAGTAATAGGAGAAAAATATTTCTCTTTACTAGAAGTAGTCATAAGAAAAGGTGTGAGTTTAAAACCTGGTGATAGAATTTATATAGGTAATGCAAAAAGAGATCATGTTGATCATATAAAAAGGAGAATAAATATAAACGACTTAACATCGTTTGCAAAATCTGAATTACCTGGAGTTGTTGAAAAACTTGTGAAAGAAAATGAAAAGAGATTTGTTGACTTCTTTAACAATGCAAGACCAATAACAACAAGACTTCATCAATTAGAATTGTTACCTGGTGTTGGAAAAAAACATATGTGGGATATTATAAATGAAAGAAAAAAAGAACCTTTCAAAAGTTTTGAAGATATAAAGAAAAGGATAAAATTAATGCCAGATCCTGTTAATTCTATAGTGAAAAGAATAATGGAAGAATTGGAAGATAAAAATATAAGATATAGATTGTTTGTTGCAGGGCCTGTTAGAAGATATTAAACTTTCTGAAGAATTTGTTACAAATTTCTAAAACTCTTTTATCGCCTTTTCTTTTTACTATCTCCTTTACGTTTCTATCTCGCTTTGATATTCTTCCTAGGGCTTTGAGAGCCTTTTCTCCCAGCATATTTAAATGTTTTCATAAGAACACTTATAAAATATGAATACAGCTAAAAGATTACAAAAATTACTGTTGAAAATTCCTAAAAATAAAGTAACTACATACAAAATATTAGCAAGAGAGCTTAAAATTCACCCTAGAGCTGTTGGTAAACTTTTAAGTAAGAATGATCCAAAGAAGGCTCCTTGTTATAAAGTCATTTATTCTTCTGGAAAAATAAGTGGTTATAGTTTAGGTGTAAAGAAGAAAATAGAACTGTTAAAAAAAGATGGTATAGAAGTGAAGAAAGAAAAAATTAACTTAAAAAAGTTTCTTTTTGATTTCCATAGGAAATAAAGGTTTTACTACTGACCAATAGTTTTAAATATAAGAATTCCTATATTTATTACATGTTAGTAACAAAAAGAGGCAGTTTCATGTTTAAGAAACTTAAACCACAAAGGCCAGTAGTTATAAGAAATGGGAGAACTGTAAAATTTTGTTATTATTATGCTGGCACAAAGAGATGTTTAGGGCCTTTGTGTTATTGGACAAAAGTTGGTAGATGTCCTATATTTAATAGAATAAAAACTAGAAAGGGTATTTTTACCGCGAAATAGTTTTAAGAATTCTTTTTAAAGTTTTAAAGTTTGCATCAGTTTTTATCGCGGTTAAACAAAAATGAGTTCTACTTGCCTTAAACCCTTTAACCTTCAATTTTTCTATTAAGAAATTAATTTTTGGAATTTTAACTTTTAAAATTCTCGCTAAAAAATGGAGATCGTAATAAAATGGCGGCATTTCCGATTCTTCTACTAAGAAGTTCAATAATTTTTCTTCTTCTTTTTTGAGTTTAAAATCTCTATTTTTTAAATCAAGTAGAACTTCTTTACAAAATTTTTTATCTAAAATTTTACCTAGGTAGACTGGGCCTACTACTTTAAACTTTTTTCCGCAATTACATTTTTCTTTTATGTTACCAAATTCTCTATTACCACACTTGCAATACATTACAAAACCAAAACTTTTAAGAAGTTCTTTTATCTTTCCGAGATGCTCTATTTTTCCAAAAACTCTAAAGTAATGTTTTGTAGAATGAACTAAAAGAGGAAAAAAAGCTTTATCTTTTTTTGAAAGAGTTAAAATTATATGAGAAATTAAAATTCTCATACCAAGTTCAGCAAAAAAATCAGTTTTAAGTGAAATGATACCATATTTCTTAAAACAAGTTAAAGGATAAGTTCCACAAAGTGGAGCTTGATCAGTAGCAGTAACAGCAAGAAAGCCTTTATGATAAATAGAACGAGCTGCTGAATCTAAAAAATTAACTGGAGAACCAAATGGGTCTATATCAATAACATTAAAAACATTTTTTCTCAATAAAATGTTTGCATCCTCTTTACTCACTTTACACTTTCTAGTTAACTTATTTTCTTTTATATTTTTCTTTATAAGTTTTACAGCTATGGGGTTTTTATCATTTAAAACAACTTTTTTAATTCCTTTTACTTCTTTTGCGTACCTTAATCCTCTTATCCCAGTTCCTGCTAGTGCATCACAAACTGTTAATTTATTTTTGAAATGTTTTTGAAATACTTGAATTACTGAAACAGAAATATCTCTGTTGAGCTCTGCTTGTGGATTAAAGAAAACTGGCATAGTTTTTTTAGAAAATTTTCCATTTTTTGGTTTTGGAACGAAAAGTTCAATTTTTCCCTCTTTAACTTTCATTAATTTCATAAAAAGTATTTTAGTTTTTTGATAATAAAATTGTTCTAGAATTGTCGTGGTTATTTTTATAAGTTTATAGAACAAAATTTAGTTGCAGTGGTTGAATGGATATTGAAATAAAAGAGTTGTTAAAAGAATTTAAACCTCTTATAGATAAAACAATTGAAAAATATATTCCAAAAGAGTTTAATGAAGAACACCTTAATTTCATGCTTGGAAAGCCACGATTTAAATACACACCACAAACAATAACAGAAGGTATTTCAAAACCTGTTTGGGATTATTTAGAAAGAGGTGGAAAAAGGTGGAGACCATATTTATTTCTTTTAGTTTATGAATCCTTAGGTGGAGACCCAAAAGATGTTGTAGATTTCGCTATTTTACCTGAACTCATTCATAATGCAACTATAATCCACGATGATATTGAAGACATGAGTGAAGAAAGAAGAGGGAAGCCAGCTTTGCATTTAATTTTTGGTGAAGATATTGCAATAAATGTAGGAGATGCTTTATATTTCATACCATTTCTACCATTTTTCAAAAAGAAAGGAAAATTTGATAAAGAAAGGTTATTAAAAGCTTATGAAGTTTGTATACAAGAATTGATAAGAGTTGCGATGGGACAAGCAACTGATATAGTATGGCATAAAGGTTTGTGTAATGCTGATGATGTTACAGAGGAAGAATATTTGCAAATGTGTTTAAACAAAACAGGTTGTATTCCAAGAATGAGTGCTAAACTAGCAGCAATACTTGCAGGAAAAGATGAGGAAACAGTTGAAAAATTAGGAAGGTTAGCAGAAGGTATTGGTGTTGCTTTCCAAATTCAAGATGATATATTGAATCTCACAGGCGAAGAGTTTGCTAAGAGAAAAGGTGGGCTAGGAGAAGATATAACGGAAGGAAAAAGAAGTTTATTAGTAATTCACACATTAAGAAATGCTAATGAGAAAGATAGAAAAAGATTGTTAGAAATATTAAACATGCACACAACAGACCAAAAATTAAGAAATGAAGCAATAAGTATAATAAAAAAGTATGGCTCGGTTGAATATGCAAAAGAGAAGGCAAGATCTTTAGTAAAAGAAGCATGGGACGAAATAGAAAAAATACTTCCTGATTCGGAAGCTAAGAAAAAGTTAAAAGCTTTTGCCTACTATTTAATCGAAAGAAAAATATAAGGTGTAAAAAATGAGTAAAAAATTACCAAAAAAACTTCCTTTTATACCATTCCCAATGACGAAAAATGAAATCGAAATGAATGAGATTGCAAAAGAATACAATACTTTAGATCCAGAAGATTCCAGAAGAGAAATTCTTTACAAAGAATTCGAAGATAAAATGTTATATTCACTCTGGGATTGAATTTTATGAAGAGAAATTTGATAATTTTAAAGATAGGTGGCTCTGTCATAACTGATAAATTTAGCAAAAAACCCAGAGTAAAAACAAAAATTTTAAAGAGAATTTCCAGAGAAATTTCATCTGCATACAAAAAGAAAAAGTTTTCTCTAATATTGTTACATGGAGCAGGTTCTTATGGTCACAAAATTGTGAAAGAAACAAAAATTAACAAAGGAATAAAAAGTTTTGAACAATTGAAAGCATTTGCAGAAACTCAAAGACTTCAAAATGAACTCAATTCTATAATTACGAAACATCTCATAGATGTTGGTTTACCAGCTATTCCTTGTCAACCTTCTTCTTTTGTTGTTATGGATTCTGGTAGGATAGTTGAAATGAGTATCTCAGCAATCGTAGGATTATTAAAAGTTAAAATGATACCAGTACTTTACGGTGTACCAGCTTATGATAAAACTCAAAAGTGTTCTATTCTTTCCGGTGATCAAATAGCACCATTTTTAGCTTTAAGATTAAATGCAAAAAAGATAATTCATGCAACTAATGTTGATGGTGTTTTCACTGATGATCCAAACATAAATCCAAATGCAGAATTCATACCAGAAATAAATTCTAAAAATATAGAGAAAATTAAAAAATGTTTAAAAACTTCTTTAGCTCCTGATGTTACAGGTGGGATGTTAAACAAAGTTTTAGAAGTTATGAAAGCTAAAGTTGAAGGACAAATAATAAATGGTCTGGTTCCAGGAAATATTTACAAGGCTTTAATGGGAGAAAAAATAGGCACTTTAATAAAACCATAGAAAATCGACATTTGCTTTTTTCTTCGTTGATTGCTAATTTTTCGAAAATTGTCGAGGTTAATTTTATATTCTACTTTTTAAAATATGCAAGATAACATGGTTGATGTTGGTATTGACAGTGTAGCAATTTACATACCGAAACTTTACATTGAACTTGCAGATGAAAAAGATCCAGAAAGGGAAACTGAATTTTCTATATCTAGAAAAACTGATCCTAAAAAATATCTTTATGGTATTGGTGTCTCTAAAATAGCTATGCCTGATACATATGAAGATAGTGTTACTATGGCAGCTAATGCAATTTATGAGTTAATAAGAAAGAATGATATTTCTCCTAAAGAGATTGATAGGATTGATATAGCTAGTGAAACTGCAGTTGATGAATCAAAACCAATAGCTGCGTATGTTCATGGAATGTTAGAAAAAGTTTTAGGTAAGAGTTCATTAAAAAATTGTGGTGCGGTTGATTATAAATTTGCATGTGCAGGAACAGGTTACGCGTTAAACGATGCAGTAAATTGGGTATTAGCAGGAAAAAGTGATGATAAATGCCGCATAATATGTGCGACCGACATAGCAAGATATGAATTATATAGTAATGGAGAACCAACTCAAGGTGCAGCAGCTATTGCTTTCACAGTAAAAAGAAATCCAAGATTGTTAACGATAGACCCTGTAATAGGGAAATATACAGAAGATGAAGATGATTTTTGGAGACCGCCAAGCTCGAAAACAGCATTCGTAAAAGGAAAACACTCAATAAAATGTTATTTGAAAGCTATGAGAGAAGCTTTTGATAATTATGCTGAAAATGCTATAGAAAATAATTTTATTAAATTAAGAGAAGATGAAGCTTTAACAGACCATTTTGATCTAATAGCGTACCACACACCATTCCCAAAAATGGTTAAGTATGCAGCATCTCACTTATTCAGACATGAGTGGAGAGAATTATCTCGTTGGGAAATCATTGAAAGGGAAATTGGAAAGGAACCAAAAAAAGAGCAGTTTAAAACAAATGAAGAGTTTGAAAGAAAGGATAAAGAATTTGGAAAAAAGTTTAGTGAAACTGAGTTGTTTAAAGAAGCTTATGGAGAAAAGATCGCAGATGGTTTAGTAGCACCAAGAGAAGTAGGAAATTGTTACACTGCTTCGGTATGGTTGTCTTTATGTAGCCTCTTGGAAGTAAAAGATAATAAAGGTGAAAATCTGAGTGGTAAAAAAGGGGGAATTGGTTTTTATGGAAGTGGTTCAACTGCTATAGCAAATAGTTTTATAGTTCAACCTGAGTATAAAGAAGTTGTCAGAAGTTTTAATTTAATGAAAAAAATAAAAAATAGAATTTCTATTTCTCTTCAAGATTATGAAAATTTACATGAAGGTAGGCCACTTTCAGGAAATAGAGAGCACATAATTGAACCTGAAAATGAATTTATTTTAGTAGAAGTTACATCTCAGGGTTATAGATACTACGATTACGTCTAACTCTAAATAATCTTTTAATATTTCTAGAAATAACTATTCTTGATAATATGATTAGACAACCGATAGTAGTCACAATTGGCCACATAGACCATGGAAAAACAACTTTGCTAGATAAAATTAGAAAGACTGCTGTAGCTGCAAAAGAAGTTGGTGGTATAACACAATCAATTGGGGCTACGGAAATTCCAATTGAAACTATAAAAGAAATATGTGGAGAACTTTTAGAGAAATTAAATATAAAGCTTGCAATTCCTGGCCTTCTTTTTATAGATACTCCAGGCCATGAAGCCTTTACTGCTATAAGAAAGAGAGGTTCTTCTATAGCAGATCTTGCAATTTTAGTTATTGATGTTAATGAAGGTTTTCAAGAACAAACTGATGAGTGTATAAGAATATTAAAAGAATTTAAAACCCCATTTTTAGTTGCAGCTACTAAAATAGATAAAATAAAAGGTTGGGTTGCCTATGAAAATTCTTGCTTCCTTGATAGTTTTACTAAACAACCTGAATGGGTTAAAGAAAGCTTAGAAAATGCAATTTATAAGTTAATTGGAGATTTCTCTGAAAGAGGTTTTGAGGCTGAAAGATTTGATAGAATAAAAGATTTTAAGAAAACAGTTGCTATAGTTCCTTGTTCTGGAATTACTGGAGAAGGAATAGCTGATTTGCTTGTCGTGCTTTCTGGATTAGCTCAAGCATTCCTTAAAAAAGAATTGGAAGTTAAAAAAGGAATTGGAAGAGGTTCCATTCTTGAAGTTAGAGAAGTTAGAGGTTTGGGAACTACAATAGACGTAATACTTTATGATGGAGAAATTAATAAAGGGGATTGGCTCATAATTGGAGGAAAAAAGCCTATAGTAACAAAAATAAAAGCCTTATTAAAACCAAGACCATTGAAAGAGTTGAGAGTAGAAAAAAAGTTTGAAAGTGTTGATAAAGTTTCTGCAGCTGCTGGTGTAAAAATAGCTGCACCAAATTTGGAAGAAGTAGTTGCAGGAAGTCCAATAGCAACTGTAAGTCGTGAAGAAGAGATAGAAAAAGTAAAAAATGAATTGCAAGCTAGTATAGAAGAAATAGAATTTGAAAAAGTTGGAGATGGAATAATACTAAAAGCTGACACATTAGGAAGTTTAGAAGGTTTAATAAGTGTGTTCAAAAATAAAGCACCAATAAAAAAAGCAGAAATAGGAAAAGTTTTAAGAAAAGATGTCGTTGAAATTGATACTGTTAAAGATCCTTTGAAAAGAGTGATAATAGCCTTTAATGTTCCAGTTGATGAAATTGCATTAAAAGAAGCTGAAAATAAGTCAATAAAAATACTTAAAAGCAACATAATCTACAAATTGGTAGAAGAGTTTGATGATTTCATTAAAAAAGAAAAAGAAAAAATTAGAATGAAAAAGCTGGAAGAAATAACATTGCCTGCTAGAATTAAAATACTACCTGGTCACACTTTTCATGTTTCTAAACCAGCAATAGTTGGTGTAGAAATTTTAGAAGGAACTATAAAACCTGGCTTCAAATTACAAAAAAATGGTAAAGAAATAGGAACAATAAAAGCTATACAATCTGAAAATGTTTCTTTATCAAAAGCAGTTAGAGGTGAAAGAGTTGCAGTTTCAATTGAAGGACCTACTGTTGGTAGACAAATAAAAGAAGGTGATGAATTAGAAACTGTTTTAAGTGAAAAAGATTTGAGAGTTTTAAGAGAATTAAATATGAAAGAAGAAGTTGAGTTGGCAGAAAAAATCATCAAAAAATCTTAAAGCCTAGTAAGAGTAAAATGAAAATTAGAATTGGTTGGTGAAGTAAGTAAATGAGTAATGAATTCCTTCCTAAAAACATTAAAAATTTAATAATAATGTTCTTAGAAAAATCTTTAATTTTGAACCTTCTCTTCCCATCTTTATAAAAAATGTTTCCAAAGGATATTCCAAACAAAGTAAGACCAAACCAAGGTAAAGGGGGAAAATAATCAAATGTGAAAAAATACTTGGGAATAAAGCCTAACCAAAGGAGCCAATAAAAGTCAAATCTAAATTGTTGCAAATAAATTCCAATAAAAATTAAAATCACGCCTAACAAAAAATTCAACTTTCTAAAATTCAAAAAGAACTGGCCCAAAATTATAGAAATCCCAATGAAATGAAGAATTCCAAAAATTACAAAAGCCTCTGGGAATGTTAAGTAAGTTATTATAGTTATTAAAATACCAAAGAAAAATATTTTTAACCCTTTAAAGAAAAATTTCTTACGGATTTCTCTTAAACTCTTATTTTTAACTTTACTATAGCTTATTGTTAAACATAATCCAGAGATAAAAATGAATGTTGATGCTATCATTATTGCATACCACAAACTTAATTTTAAACTACTTATTCCAAGATAAGAGAGTGCAAAAGAGTAATTGTAAATTATCATATTAACTATTGCAAACCCACGCAAAAAGTCTATTTCCCAAAATCTTTTCATAGAAAAGTATTGGTTCGTTCAATTAAAATTTATCATTTTTAGTTAAAGTTTTAAATATGTTATAACATATTGTGTAATTAAATGAGAGTGGTATAATGGCCTTTAAAATTGTTATAAGTGATCCAAAAACTAGGAAAGCCTGGCAAATAGAGAAAGATGTTCCATCATTAACAGGATTGAAAATTGGTGACAAATTTGATGGAGCTTTAATAGGATTACCAGGTTTCACTTTACAAATAACTGGTGGAACTGATAAAGATGGTTTTCCAATGAGGCCAGACTTGCCTGGAACAGGAAGAAAAAGAGTATTGTTATCAAGAGGACCTGGTTTTCATCCTAAGAAAAAAGGAATGAGAAAAAGAAAAACTGTAAGAGGTAATGTTATATCTTCTGATATAGCTCAAGTGAATGTAAAAATAGTTGAAGGTGAAGGTGATATCCCAACTCTTCTTGGTATTAAAAAAGAAGAGAAAAAAGAAGGGTGATGAAATTCAAAGTAGATCCAAGACTGATACCAGAAGTAAATATAGGTACTCTTGGTCATGTAGATCATGGTAAGTCAACTTTGGTTGAGGCAATTAGTGGAAAATGGCCTGCAACTCATTCTGAAGAATTGAAAAGAGGGATAACGATAAAACTCGGTTATGCAGATGCTACAATTTACAAGTGTGAAAAGTGTGGAATTTACACATCACAACCAAAATGCCCAAAATGTAATACTTCATGCGAACCTCAAAGAACAGTTTCATTTGTTGATGCTCCAGGCCATGAAACTTTAATGGCCACAGTGTTAGCTGGTGCTAGACTAATGGATGGTATTCTTTTCGTCATAGCAGCTAATGAGAAATGCCCCCAAGCACAAACTAAAGAACACATGGCTATTTTGAATATAATTGGAATGAAAAATGTCATCATAGTTCAAACAAAAATAGATTTAGTAAGTAAAGAAAGGGCAATAGAGCATTATAAAGAAATAAAAGAATTTATTAAAGGAACTGTTGCTGAAAATGCACCAATCATACCAGTTTCAGCACAAAGAAAAGTTAACATAGATTCATTACTAGAAGCTATCCAAGAATATATACCAACACCAAAAAGAGATTTAAGCAAACCGCCAAAAATGCTAGTTGCTAGATCATTTGATGTGAATAAACCAGGGACACCACTAGAAAATTTAAAAGGTGGTGTCTTAGGAGGTTCTTTGATAGAAGGTGAGTTCAAAATTGGTGATGAAATCACCATAAAACCGGGAATACAAATAAAAGATGAATGGGTACCTTTAACTACAAAGATAGTTGGTTTACAAAAAGCTGGAAAAGATTTGGAAAAAGCTGGAGCTGGAGGTTTATTAGGTGTTTTAACTCAACTAGATCCATCTTTAACTAAAGCTGATTTTCTTTCTGGTTCTATGGCAGGAAAAGAATTACCACCAGTTCTCTTTCATTTAACATTAAAAGTAAATCTTTTTGAAAGAATTTTAGACAAAAAAATTGAACCAGTGAAAATAGGAGAAAGTTTAATGTTTAATGTGGGTACTGCTAAAACGCTTGGAATAGTAAAAAATGTAAAGAAAGATGTTTGTGAAGTCGACTTGAAATTACCTGTTTGTGCTGAAAAGAATGATAAAGTAGTTATAGCTAGAAGAATAGAAGATAGGTGGAGACTAATAGGTTGGTCAGAAATAGTTGAAATTTAAAAGAAATTTATTTGAAAGTATATAATTCTATTTATGAAGTGTGAACGTTGCGGTAAAAATTTAGGAGAGTATTTATGCTCAGTTTGTAATAGGGTAGTTTGTAAAGAGTGTAAAGTGATCAAAAACGGTAAAGTTCTTTGTTTAGATTGTGCGAAACCACAAAAAGAAGAAAATTTAAAAGGTATAAAAAAAGCAATTTATAGTGTCCTTATAATATTAATTGGTATTGCGATTATTTACTACATAACAAATTCCTACCTTTCTAAAATACAACTACCAAAAGAAGTTCTAGGTATATCATTTTTAATGGATTTTTTGAAATATTTTGAACTCTTAGGATTAATTTCGATTTTTTGTCTTTCAATTATTTTAATTATCCTTGTTATAATTTTCCTTATAAAGAGAAAAAAGAAAAAATAACAAAATATTTAAATTTGTGCATCCTAATGTTTGGTATGAAAAGAATTATTTTTGTGTTAACAACCCTTTTTTTGATCTCAAACATAGTTTATGCACAAGATTTCTCAATTAATTTGAATATTAAACCTCAATATCTTGCTGGCCGAACAGATTATGTTACAGTAAAAATAAACAATCCCTTACCAGAAGATTGGTTCGTAATATCATTAATTGGACCAGAAAAATGGATATATACAGAAACTTCCCTTTTGAGAGTTCCTTCTGCAGGTAGTAATGAATTCAGAATAGTAGTTCAACCACCAAAAGATGTTGTGCCACCTCCTTACCCTTATCAATATTTCTTAAAAGTAAAAAGAGTAAGTACAGATTCTGTATTGGAAAAAAGTATTTTAATTAAAATTGTTCAAACAACCTCAGCAATTTTAAAAGATGTTTCATTAAGTTGCGAAACTTGCTTGGATAAAGTTTCTATTTCTGGAAGAGTTTATAATGTAGGCTCTAAAACTTTAGACCTTTCTGTAGTTATTAAAGTAGGGGAAATAAGAAAAACCATTTCAATAGGAAAGCTTCATCCCTTTGAAAATAAACCATTTGAAACTACCATTTCTCTTCAAAATATGGAGCCAAAAGATTATGAAGTAATTATAAACTTAATAGATAAAACAGGAAAGATATTTTATCAAGAATCTAAAACATTTAAAATACCTGTGATTGAAAATGTGATTTATGATAAAGACGTTTCTATAACACCATTTGGAAGTATAGTGACGTTAAAAGCTGTAAATAAAGGTAATGTTGTTTCAGAAGCAGAATTGAAAACTGAGCCACAAAAATGGTACTCTTTCATCTCAGGACCAACCCCAACTGCAATGGCATTAGGAAGGTATTTTTGGAGAATTAACTTAAGGCCAAATGAATCTATTAGAATAACTTACTCTGAAATATATTGGCCAACTTATGTGATAATAATTGCAGCAGTGTTAGCAATTCTCATATTTTATTGGCAATCTTTAGGTGTAGTATTTAGGAAAAATGTAATTGGAAGTAAAGTTTTAAGAAGCGATAAAGAAATATCAGTTTCCTTGCATTTGAAAAATAGGAAAAGTGAAATTAATAGAGTTACAGTTAGAGACATTGTCCCACCAAACTTTTCTGTAATAAGTAAATTTGAAACTGTTAAACCAGTAATAAGAAAAGTAGCTAATGGTATTGAATTGGTTTGGAAAATTGGAAGTTTAAAACCTTATGAAGAAAGAGTTTTACATTATACTATTAAACCTATGGTAGACTTTGCAACAAAAGTCCATCTTCCTCCAGCAGTGCTTAAAGCGTTTAGAAAAAAGAATTGGTTCTCAAGATATTCAAATAGAGTTTCTCTACGACCTGAAGGTGAAAAACAAGTTATTAAAGTAAAAGTAAGTAAGAAATAGAAGAAAGAGAAATTTATATATTCTTCGGATTAAAAATTGAATAGCCCCGGATAGCTCAACAGTAGAGCGGCCGGCTGTAGGCGAGCACTTTTGTGTTTGCTGCTTAGCAGCCGCTCGATAATTACCGGCAGGTTGAGGGTGCGAATCCCTCTCCGGGGATTTAGTGAATATTTAAATACTTTTAAAATAGAACTAATCATTGGTTGCCGGCCAAAGAGCGCAGGAAAGACCCGTTCCCATTTCGAACACGGCAGTGAATCTGCGCATCGATCTGGGTTGTACTGCCGAACAGGCGGGAAGCTCAGGACGCTGGCAACCGCTATTTTTAGGTGTTTTTATGAAAAGCTATCTTGAAGAAGTTGTAAACGATTTACGTAATATATTTGGAGAAAGAACTTTTTGTCCTAGTGATTTACCAGCTTACTACGAACATGCTAAAAAGCTTTGTAAATGGTTAGAGAAAAAAGGAGCAATAGAACGTGTTGGAGTTAGAGAACGAAAATTTTTATGTTTCACTATTAAGGAGCCCCTTTACCAAATCAAAACCTCTTAAATATTTCTCAGAAATTAATTTAAATAGGAAATATAATATGAAAATAAGCCCGGGTAGTATAACCTGGCTAGTAAGTTGAAACCTAGAATGCGAGCCTGTCGAGCTCGAGATCCGGGTTCAAATCCCGGCCCGGGCGCTTGTGATCATTATGAGTGTTACTTTAAAAATTGATAAAGGAACGGTAGAAAAATTGTTGGAATGGGTTGAACTTAAACCATGGCTTTCAAGGAATTTAACAGGTAAAAATTTATCATTAGAAATAAATGATGAAGAACTTGCTATAGTTTTACACAGAAAAGAAGGTAAAAATTTTTTGGAAATTTCAGACGTGAATGGAAGTTTTAGTTTATGGTTTGAGCTAACACTAGAAAAATTTGAAAAACTTCAAAAGATAATAGAAAATTTTAATAAGTTTTAGCATAAATATGCTAAATGGGCCCGTAACTCAGTTGGTAGAGTGCCAGGCTTTTATCTGTCAAGATAAAAGCATGTTGAGCTTCCGCAATGACAGGAAGAAAAATTGACTTCAAACCTGGAAGTCGCGGGTTCGAATCCCGTCGGGCCCACCATTTAAAAACTACTACTTCTCGCTGAAAACTATTTAAAATTTTGTATGTAAACTAAACTCATGAAAAAGGTAATCACACTCACAACCGATTTTGGATTAAGAGATCCTTATGTATCGACTATGAAAGCTGTTATTCATAGAATAAATCCTGATGTTACTATCATAGACGTATCTCATGATGTTGATTCCTTTAATGTTCGTGAAGGTTCCTATTCTATGTACTATGGTTTAGAATATTATCCTCCTGGATCTATTCATGTTGGCGTAGTTCACCCTGAAGTTGGCGAAAAAAATTACAAAGGGATAATAGTTGAAACAGAAGACAGTACTTTTGTTGCGCCGAACAATGGTCTCCTAACAATACCCTTAAAAGAGGAAAAAGAGCCAAAGAAAGCTTATCAAATAGAAGAAGATAGGATTCCCAAAATATTCCATTTCATCAAAAGACTTTCTAGAACATTTTGGGCCAGAGATGTTTTTGCTCCTGTTGCCGCATCACTTTCTCTAGACAAGGATCCTGAAGAGTTTGGTAGTGAGTTATCTTTAGAAGAGATAAAATATTTTAATTATGAAAAATCTAAGTTAGAGAACAATTATGCAACAGGAAGTGTAATGAATGTTGATAAGTACGGTAATGTATTGACAAATATCCATGAAGATTATGTCAACAAACTTTTCTCTCTTGACGATAAATTTAATGTGAAAACAGAAAAAGGAGAATACACTGCAAGGCTTGTTGAGAATTATAGTCAGGGAAAAGAAAATGAATTAATAGGAGTTATAAACGAGTTGTGGAGATTGGAATTAGCAATGAATTGTGGTTCGGCTAGCAAGATTTTGAAAACAAAGATAGGCGATAAATTAACTGTTTCTAAGCTATAAATTTTTAAATGAAAGAATGGATTAAATTTTTAATGCCGAGGTAGCTCAGGCTGGTTAGAGCGCCGGTCTCATAAAATTTTATGAGATTTGAAAAAAAGATGATATGAAATCCGGAGGTCGAGGGTTCAAATCCCTCCCTCGGCATTAAAACCACCATCACCACATTTTATTTATAGAGGGCCAAATGTTATTAGAACTGAAAAGGTAAAATATATGATGAAACATTCATTGAAAACTGGATTTAGTTTTGGTTTAACATCAGGAGTAATTACAACTCTTGGATTAATAGTTGGTTTGCATTCTGGAACACATTCAAAACTTGCAGTTATTGGAGGTATACTGACAATAGCAATAGCAGATGCACTTTCCGATGCATTGGGAATCCATATTTCTGAAGAAGCAGAAAATAAACACACTCCGAAGGAAGTATGGGAATCAACTATAGCCACTTTTTTATTCAAATTTGTTTTTTCATTAACGTTCATAATTCCTATCTTAATGCTACAATTACCAATAGCTGTAATAGTAAGTGTCATTTGGGGATTGTCTTTGCTGGGAATTTTCAGCTTTCAAATTGCTAAAAAACAAAAAACAAAGGTTTGGAAAGTGATAATAGAACATTTGATTATTGCATTAACGGTTATACTCATAACACACTATGTTGGTAGTTGGATTAGCCTAACTTTTAGTTAAATTACCAATAAGTTTTCAATTTCTCCTTTTTTTCAAATTTTAACTTGAAGTAATTAAGGAGATAATATTTTAAAGCTACTTTGAAAAATCCTTTTTTAAATCTTCTAGGAGAAATAGGCATATATAGCTCTCTAAAAAATTTTACCCTACCAACTTTCTTTATCCTATCACCAAGATCAAAATCTTCTAAAAAATTCAATCTGAAGGGATATTTCTTTAATACCTCTTTCCTAATAGCAAGATTTGCAGCACATAAACAAGGGTAACCAACCAAAGAGGATATATTGAGAAATATATCACCCCATATTTTCAAGTTAATTTTAACACTTAATTTACCTTCATATGGTATTATAGGTCCAAATATGCATATGTTACCGTTCATAAATTTAGATATTTTTTCAACCCATTTTCTTGGAGGTAAACAATCAGCATCACAATAGGCTATTATTTCATTTTTTGCAATTTTCCACCCCATATTTCTTGCATCAGCTATTCCTTTCTTCTTATCCCTAACAACTACATCAGCATATTTTTTAGCAATTTGATAAGTTTTATCTTTAGAATGGCCCTCCACAACTATTATTTCTGGTTTCAAAGTCTGCTTTCTCAACATTTTCAAACAATTTCCTATATATTTTTCTTCATTCTTAGCACAAACAACTACGCTCACACTCATAAGAAAGATATTTAAAAAATAGTAATATATAATTTGAATAATTAATGCCCTGGTAGCTCAACGGTAGAGCGCCTGAAGAGATGGCGAACCTTGTAAGCAGGCGGTTGGGGGTTCAAATCCCTCCCAGGGCTTTATATATTTGTCAATTAAAAATATTAGTGAACAAAATGGAATGGATAGCTTTTGTAAAAAAAGAGAATGTGAAAAAAGTTGAAGAAATTTTGAAAAATGATGAAATTGCATCAAAACAAAGCATAAAGGTAAGAGATGCAAAATCATTAGGTTTTGAAGAAGATGGTAGTTTCTTCTTGATAAATGGAACGGAAGAAGGAATAGAAAAGTGTAAAGAATTAGTTAAAGAATTTATTGAAGAAATGGAAAAAGAAAAATTAGAAGAAGCAAAAAAGAAAATAATGGATGAGGAAGAAAAAGCTATGGAAGGTTTTGGAAACATCTTTGGATGAGAATATGATGGCTGTTTTCACTTTAGGTGCTGATGAAATAAGAATCAGAAAGATGTGTGAGATTGCAGAAGCATGGGGGTTTGCCGGAAAGTACAGCGATAGTAAAATTTTACTTAGAGATGCAAGAAAAAAGAAATTTTCTCATGTTCTTGTTCTAGATTATGAAGCTTTGGATGATATTAAGGATGAATTACAAAGACTAGGAATTCAAATAATAAGTTTAAAAGATAGAAAGAAATTAGAAGGACTAATAGAAATTTAATTCTATGCGCCGATAGTCTAACCTGGTTAGGACCCGAGCTTCCCAAATTTGAAAATAGCTCGTGATGCGGGTTCAAATCCCGCTCGGCGCATCCTCATTTAAGCTATCAATTTATTTTAATAAAAATAATTCTTTACTATGCCTGAAAAAGTAGTACTTGTATTCCATCCTAGTAGGTTAACTTATTTAAAATGGTATTTTTTCGCTTCACTCTTAATGATTTTCGAAATACTTATTCTTTTGAATTTTGTTATAATACCAGAAATGTATAAATTTTATTTTTTGATTTTTTTGCCTATAATAGCTTTGCTTGTAATTTCAATTCTTGAAATAAAAAGAAAAACAGATATCTACACAATAACAGATTATAGGATAGTTGGAAAGACAGGTATATTTTCAATATCAGAAACAACAATACCTTGGAATAGGATATCAGATTACAGCATATTTCAAAGCTTCTCAGATAGATTATTCAAAATAGGTACTTTAAAAATTGAAGGTGTAAGTGGAGATGAAAAACCTGAAATAATAATTAAAAAAGTTCCAAACCTTAAAAAAATAAAAGACATAATAGAAACATTAATACAGAGAAGTAGAAAATATGGGCCGGTGGTCTAGTGGCTATGACGCCACCCTTACGAGATATCTAGGAAAGGTGGAGGTCGCAGGTTCAAATCCTGCCCGGCCCATGCTTTTATCTTTCTTTCTATAATAATAGTATGAATAAAATGAAGATAATTGCGGATTTACATATCCATAGTCATTATTCAAGAGCAACATCAAGGGAAATGAATATTGAAAATTTGGAAAAATTTTCAAAATTGAAAGGATTAAACCTTATTGGCACAGGAGACTTCACCCATCCTTATTGGCTTGAAGAATTGAAAAATTCTTTAAAAGAGATCGAAAATTCAGGATTATTCTATTTCAGAGATCCAAAAATACTCTTCATGCTACAAACAGAAGTTTCAAATGTTTTTGAAAAAGGAGGAAAATTAAGAAAAGTGCATAATATAATTCTCGCTCCAAGTTTTGATATTGTAGAACAAATAAATGAATTTTTAGGGAAGTATGGAAGCCTTTCTTCAGATGGAAGGCCAACTTTAAATTTAAATTGTGTTGAACTTGTTGAAAATTTGATTGAAATATCAAAAGATATAATGATAATACCTGCACATGCCTGGACTCCTTGGTATGGTGTTTTAGGGAGTAAATCAGGTTTTGATTCTATAGAAGAATGTTTTGAAGATCAAACGAAAAATATTTTTGCTATTGAAACAGGGCTCTCCAGTGACCCCTCCATGAATTGGAGGCTCTCTTCTTTAGATAAGTTCACACTTGTTAGCAATAGTGATTCTCATAGCCCTTGGCCTCATAGGTTAGGAAGAGAGGCTAATGTTTTTAGTTTGGAAAAAATAAGCTATTGGGAAATAATAAACACAATAAAGAAAAAAGATAAGAATAAGTTTTTGTTCACAATAGAAGTTGACCCTTCTTATGGAAAGTATCACTGGGATGGCCACAGAAAATGTAAAGTTTCTATGAAGCCAAAAGAAGCAGAAAAGTATGGCAATATATGCCCAGTTTGTGGAAAAAAGCTAACTATAGGTGTTTTACATAGAGTTGAGAAATTGGCTGATAGAGAAGAAAACTTTGTGCCAAAAAATGCAATTCCATTCAAAAAGTTAATACCACTATCAGAGCTAATAGCAATAGCATACAAAACACAACTCTTCTCAAAAAAAGTGTGGAGTGAAACAATGAAGCTAATAGAAAAATTCGGCTCTGAATTGAAAGTGTTATTAGAAGTTCCAGAACTTGAATTAAAATCTATAACAAATGAAAAAATTGTTGAACTTATATTAAAGAATAGAAAAGAAGAATTAAAAATTCAGCCTGGATACGATGGAGTTTATGGAAGAATAATATTAGAAGGAGAGATAAAAACAAAAGAACCACAAAAAAGGATAGATGCATATATTAAAAAATAAATAAAAGTGTGGAACCAACTAAGGTTCCTAAAAACTATCTTCCAGAAACTGATACGCTAGCTGTTCTTTCTGTGAAGTAACCGTAATCTGCTTTAATTGTTATTGGATATCCTTGGAATGTTGTTGGTGGTGTGTCAACAGTAACATCACAAACTATCTTTAAGTCTTTTCCTCCTATTAATTCTTGCTCACCTGTGCATGTTGCTGGAATTGTCATTCCAGGTGCTGTTATTGAAATGTCAACTCTATTCAATTCGTCTGTTGTTAACTCTACATTTTCACTTCCTGTTGTATAATCTACTGCACCTTTCTTGTAAAGTGTTCCTCCTCCAACGTTACTAACTGTTATTATTAGAGTAAACTTATTTTCACCTGGTGCTAAGACAACTGGATCTGGTGTTGCTTTAACTGTTAATGAAACTGGTGCTGAAATTGCAGAAAATGTTGCTTTATTCAATGTTCTTCCTGCTGCTCTTGCTGCATCAGCCTCGGATTGGGAATAAACCCAAATCGTTCCACTCACTGAGCTCTGATAATCATAATAAACTCTTCCTATGAATATGTAATCATTCATTTGACCTTTTGAAACGTTTGGTGCTGTTAAGCTCCATGTGAATGTTTTTGTATCAGCTGGTATTTCTCTTACTGGATCGGCAGGCTTCATATCTTTGCCAAAGTGCTTGAATATAGTTTCACTTGGATTGCTCCAATACATTCCTGTTGTGTCATCTAGCTTCAAAGCAGAACCTATTAGCATAACCATTGAATTAGAATCCGAAGCCACAGAACCTCCTAGGTTGTCGACTGTCATCAAAACTCTTGCAGTTGATGTGCTGTAAACCTCAGATGGATCAACTGAAAAATCTGTTATAGTTAAACCTGCTCCAGCAACCACAGTTGGTTGTGGTGCTATAAATGGTATTTGTGGTGTCACACAACCCGCAATAAAAACAGTAGCTAGCGTTGCTAATAATACTATCCTTTTCATTGATAATTCACCTTACTTTTAAATTGTAAAGCAGATATTTATAGCTTGTGGTTTAGAAAAAATAAAAAAAGAGTTTATTTGACTTTTTATCTACCTTGAACAGTTACTGTAGCTGTTCTTTCTGTGAAGTAACCGTAATGCGCTATTACATTAACTGGATAAGATTTGAAAGTTGCTGGTGGTGTTTTTACAGTAAAGTCACAAACTATAGTAGTTGTTCTTCCTGCTACAAGCTCTTGTTCACCTGTGCATTCAGCAGACGAGAAATCCAAATCTGGTGAAGTTTGTATTTCAATGAAAACTTTGTTTAATTGATCTGCTGTTAAAGAAACGTTACCATGAGCATAATCCAAAGTGTTATTCCTATAAATTGTCCCACTTGCTGCATTGCTAATTTTTATGTACAAAGAAAATGTGTTTTCACCTTGATACAAAATGACTGGATCTGGAGAAACGCTAACATCAAGTAATACAGGACCACTAGTTGATGTGAAAGTTGCTTTGTTTAAAGCTCTTCCTGAAGCTCTTGCTGCATCAGCTTCTGCTTCTGTATAAATCCATACATTACCATTCACTCCTGTAGTGTAATCGTGATAAATTCTTCCTATGAATATATCTTCCCTTGTCTGACCTGCTGTGACATTTGGAGCTGTTAAAACCCAACTGAATCTTTTAGTATCAGCTGGTATTCCTCTAACTACATCTGCTGGCCTCATATCCTTGTTAAAGTACTTAACTTCACTTTCTCCTGATTTGCTATACCAATAGAAACCACTAGTGTCGCCAAGATTAATATTTGAACCTGTTAAGTAAGCTAAAGAAGATTCGTTAAAAGCTGTTGCCCCTCCTTGATTTTCAACTTCCATTATAACTCTAACTGTTCCCCCACTAAAAACACTTGAAGGTTCCACTGTGAAACTTGTTATTTCTAAACCTTTTCCTAATGCAGCACCTGTTGGCGTTGGTGTTGGTAAAGGTACTACACAACCAGCTGTTAAAGCTATTACTAAAATCAACAAAGGTATTTTAAATTTCATGATCTCAACACTCTTACTATTATAGAATTATCAAAAACGTATTTATACGTTGCAGTTAAACTCAAAGTTTCAACATCAATTGGTTTTTGAGCTACTGGAGTAAAGCTACAAGTTGATCTTTTAGCTCTACCCTTTATGAAACTCAAAGTTTTTTTCAACCTTCCTAAAGAATCGTAATCATCACAACTCACGTTCATTTCACCGTAAACATAATAATCCACATAGTGAATACCTGTAGTTACATTAGGACAACTTCCTGTTCCATTGACATAGATTTTAATCCCTGAATCATGATCCCAAGCATAAGCCGAAGTAGGATATTTTACTGTGTGTGCTGCATCACAATAAACTGCTAAAACTCCAACTAAAGGCATGTTCGAGGTTTGGTAATATGTGTCATTTGCTGCAAAATTTACTGATTCATTAACAATATTTGAGATTGTTACACCCATATTAGAAGGAAATCTTATTTTTATACTTTCAAGATTTATGAAACCTTTGCCTTTATTTGAGTAGTCGATATACATATACTCCTTTTCTCCATTTCCTAAGAATGGCTGTTCATTAGAAAAAGTTATTGAAATTCCTAATGGGCTATCAGGATAAAAAGAAGGTATTGGAATTTCTTTCAAAGTTCCGGAAAGCTCTCTTTGTTCATATTCTATTTGATTCAAAGTTGCAATTCCTTGAGACCAAGTGACTGTAGCTTCATAGCTGGTTTTGAATTTTATATTACAAACAGTATCAAAATCTGTTTTTTCAGAAGTCCATTTCCAAGTCCATGTTAGGGTTTGATTTGGCTTAAGTGTTTTTATTTCTTTTTTACTTTCACCTGAGAATAAACATTGATCATAAGCAATTATTTCAACATTCTTTAATTCATAATTATGCTTATTTCTCAACTCGAACATGAGGTAAAGATTTCTCCCAGATTTTATTTGAGATTGTATAGCCTCTATTTTCAGGAAGATATCTGGACTGCCAATATCAAGCAAAATCACACTTGCTTCCTGTGTTTTATTTCCCTGAAAAAATGGTATTTCTGGTAGACCTGTGCAAAGAGAAATAAGAATTATTGGTATTATTAAAGGCCAATATTTCATAAGAAATATTAGAAATGAATAAATAATAAACTTATCACTTCATAAGAATTGGCTTAACTTCTACATTCGTTTCCCCTGTTATGTCATAAGTGTAATTCAATTCCGCAGAGATAAAAAATGTTCTTTCAACAGGAACAGTGTCATTTGTTGGCATTATAAACGAAAGCCTTAATGGAGGTGATTTTTTCTTTATCATTGGAATTTCAACATTATTTGTACATATATTATCCGAACAGTCGAATTTATCATAAGATTTGATAGTAAATTCTTTTGGATACTTGATAGACAATTTACCAGCAGGAATGTTGCTCAATAGTCCAGTACCCTTATCCTCTATTGATATGAAAACTGGGAGAATACTCTCAAAACCAGTTGAACTTGTCCTTATTGGTAAAGATGCACCAAAGCTAAAGTAAATTTTAATAGGACCTCTACCTACACTTACAGTAGGTGTAAATGTTGATACGTTGCCACTTCTTTGAATTTGTTGTAACCTTTCCTTAGATATCACATCCACATTAACTCTAGATAAAGATGTAAACTTGTAACTTACTTTAAATCTTATGGGACATTCTGTTGGTAGGTTACCTATAATATCAGTTGACGGTGCTGTGAATGTCCATTCAACGAATTCAGTCTGCAAGGGTGCAAAATTTTTATAATCTTTCTTATATGAGATTCCATCCGCCTGAGGTTCCCATTCTGTTGTATCTATTTGAGGTGTACATAAACCATAATCAAAAAGCTGAATATACATTTCAGGGACTTCTCTCGCTTCTTCTTGATTCTTCACTTCAAATGAAACAGAAAATTGATCTCCACTGTTCACAGGAGGATTAGGTAAAACATTAATGTTCTGAATAACTATCACATCAGGTGGTAACTCCTTTACTTCAGTTCCTTCCATACCAGGAAATATACCTTTAAAAGCCTCAGGCATTTCTACACATCCAGAAATAAAAAGAATACTCAAAATTGATAAAATTATTATCTTTCTCATTTCTTTTCCCTTTTATAATTTATTTTTTAAATTTAAAGTTTATTGGGTTTGGGGAAATGGAGCAACTTGAAGAGTTTGTCTACTAGTTTTTTTGTACTCATAATTTACAACTCCAATTACTAGAGTAGTTTTTTTGTCTATTTCATTACCTATGTTAGGCCTCACTAAGAAAGATATTCTTTTGAATTCACCAGGTTCTATTTCTTTCTCATAAGTGCAAATTATTTCATAACTCTCATTTTTAAGAACTGGATCTTGGCAACTGCCAAAGGTATCGCCTATTATATTAGGTTTACCTAAAATTTTAGGTACATAGATTTTAAAACTACTTATCTCTCTTATTACACCGTTTCCATCATTATAAACAGAAGCCACAACTAACGATTCTTCATTATTTCTATAAGGTTGTCTTTGAGTCCATATTGTCGCTTTCACTGGACCTCCAGTGTATTGAGAAGTTAACTCTTGTAAAGTTATTTCTCTAGCTTCAAGTAGCTTAGTGTACAAGCTTTGATTTATTATTTCTATTGGGATTGAAACATTAACACTATAATCAAAAGTGTAGTTTGCATTTATGTAGACTGAATAGCCTCCCCATTTGTAGGTTGCGTTTGGACAGACAGAAGCATCACAAGAACTGCAATCACCATTCTCATTCTTACAAGTGCCTAAATCATTTCCTAATTCATCCACCCAAGAAGTATCAAATACGAATGTAGACAACTTTATTTCTTGTGGATAAGTTACACTATCCCAAATACAACTACTATCTGTTGGCTCTGTTCCACTACATGTCACTTTCTTTAAAGAACCAACTATTTGTTCTTCTTCATCTGGAGGCCTCCAACTAGCATAAACTTCTAGTTTAATATAATTTGCATCATACTCGCCCTGATTTTCAAGTTCGATAGAACCTATTAACACTTCTTGTGGATCAAGTTGTCCTGGAATGGAAGGGAATAGATCGAATTTCGTTAACTCAATAGATTTAGTTGTCCCTCCAGACTTTACAACAGTTTTTGTTGCTTGTTGCTTCTGCATTTGTATCCTATAATACTCTGCAGGATTTGTTAATAACAACCATGCTTCTGACATACCCCTTTGTGCTTGAGACCAATAATCGCTGAGAGGAGTAAATACCATTTCACCAAAACTTCTAACTTGAGGCCACCAATATCCAAATACAGCTTGACCCATTGTATCAGTAAAAGTTCCTGAGAATACAAATAGTGAAATAGCTATCATTAAAGCACCCATCATTGGTTTCCCTTCTGGTCCTGCAGTTAACCCTGTGAAAAAAGAAAGACCCCAAATAGCAAGGAATGTTATGTGAAACATGTTGGAAAAAGAAATGCCACCAATCCCACTTAGGAAAAATGCTAAAGATATTAACATAAAAATTACGAAAATAAGTGCTTCTAAATGGGCGAATTCACCATAAATTGGCTTCCCGCCTTTAGTGAAAATTGTTATTTTTATTCCGCCCTCTTCTTCAGCTTCAATGTGAACTGGAAGTGTTACAAAAAATGCAAGACCAAGAAAAAGCAAAGAATTCCCCACTGGTGTTCCAGGCCCAAATGCCATAAAGAATAACCATGCAAGAAAAGCACCAACACCCATTCTCAACCAAGCTTCCACAGCCTTGTAAGGTTGGTTAGTTTTATAACGTGTTGGTAAAGTAAAGTAAAAAAAGAAAGTAATTATTAAAGCAATTAAGTAATTAGGGGTGAATAAAACAAATTGAAGTGCAATTAAAAGAAAAGCAGTTATTCTTAAAAGTGCTTTAGTGAATAATATTCCAACATATCTGCCTGGAACTTCTTTTACTCCTGTTCTTTCCATTTCTACTCTCACATCCCAACCACTTGGGAAAATAATATAAGCTGGAAAAACTGTCATCAATGTAATACCTAAAAGCATTAGGGGAGGGAGTGCAAAAATTGGAGGAACAAATATACAAAGAATTCCTATAATAACGGAAATAAATGCTTCATAAATTCTGCCTTTAATTCTTTTTCCAAACCTTTCTCTTAACATGAATTTTCTTTTCGATAAATCAAAACCACAAGTAGGGCAAATTGTGGTAGCCAATATGTTAACTTCATTTCCGCAATTAGGACACTTTACCCATTTTACACCTTTAGCATATAACTGGCCTTTATGTTCTATGTATGGTATTCCCTCTGCCCCTATCCTTGGCCTAGGCCTACCTCTTCTCCGTGAACGCATTATTTCTCTCTCTCTTGTAAAATCTATAACTATTCTTCTATAAGTTTCAAATGGTATCAATGTATTTTTTTGTAATTTATCCAAGAAGCGATTTACTTCAGCATCACTTGCTTGACCTCTAACGTATCTTCTCCTTAATTCTTCTGCCCTAGCTATCGCTTCCTCTTCAGTCATTGGCCTAAATCTTCTGAAAAAATCTCTTAAAGACATGAAAACACACTATGAACTTCTATAAATTGAATATAGAAAGGAGTATTTTAATTTATCATCCAAAGAACAAAATTATTTCTACTGAAGAAATGTCATAAGCTGTGTTAGGTTCTGTTGATAACTCTAAAGTGTTATTCCCCTCTTTAAGAATATCTGTTGGAAAGTCTGTATAAACATTTGTAAAACCTCTAAAGATTTCAATCCCATTCAACCTAACTATTAAATCACCTGTCCCTCTTCTTTCACCAAAAACCAGCAACCTTGCTCTATTAGTGTTCATAACTTCAAGATTACTAAGCTCAAATGTAAAGCTTTGTTTTCTCCTTCCTAAATAACTAACTGAAAGGTTTAGATCAAAAATGTAAACAGTAGGGGCCCATATTCTCCAACCAGAGCTTTCAGCTAGAACTTCTAAAGTATTACTATGCTTCAAAATATTTCCACCAAATGTTACAATTTTTTCGCCAATTTCAGGAGTTCCTTCATAAATTTTTTCTCCATTAACCTCAATTATCATATCTCCATAGTAATTTGAATTCCAAACTCTTAGTTTTATCCTACCTTCTGAAATATCGGTTGGATCTTCAATATTAAAATTAATTTTTTTAGTTTCACTTGAAAACAATCCTTGAGAAATTTCACCACTCAAGTTTGCTATAAGTTCTTCACCACTTACATAGCTAACGCTAAACTTTTCACCTAAAACTAAAGTTTTGGTTGAAGAAGGTATAGTTGAAACGTAAGAAACTCTTCCACTTCCAAATGCTAGAAGAAGTACAATCAAAGATAAAATAGCAACTATAAGAATTGGAATGAACTCTGGCATATTTCTTATTTAAGGAAATAAGGATAAAAATATTCCTATGCGTTCGAGTTTTGATTTAAAACATAATTTAGCAAAAATCACTCCTGAAACAAAAGAAGATTTAGAAATTTTGAAAGAAGTTATAACTCCAGGCTCTTTAGTGAAAGCAAAAACACCAAGAAGTGTGAAAATAAAAAGAAATGAAAGAATAATTAGAGCTAAAACAGGGAGGAGAGAAGTCTTATTGAAAATAGAAGTTGAAAAGGTAGAACTCAGAGAAAATTTAAGGTTAACTGGAAAAATAATAGAAGCTCCAGAAGATGTTGAAAAAGGCTATCATACTATAGAAGTTAAACCAGGAAAGTTTTTAGTTGTGGAAAAAGAATGGAAGGGCTGGGAAGTTGATAGGGTTAAATCAGCTGAAAGAAAAGTTGAACCTGTATTAATTTGCATATTAGATGAAAGAGAAGCAGACTTCTACATTTTAAAGGAAAAATACAAACACGTTCTTCATATTTCTTCCGAAGCCTTTGGTAAAGGAATAGAAATGAAAAAAGTTGAAAAAAAGATAAAAGAATACTATGATGAAATTTTAAAGGAAATTAGAAAAAAAGGAAAAAATGTTAAAAAGATAATAATTGCTGGCCCTGGTTTTGCAAAAGAGAATTTAAAAAAGTTAATGAAAGAGAGAGAAAAAGAATTATTAGAAAAAGTTATAGTAGAGCATACTTTCCATTCTGGAAATTTAGGCTTACAAGAACTTTTGAGAAAAGGCTTGATAGAAAAGTTAACAAAAATGAGTAGAGTTGCAGAAGAAACGAAAGTAGTTGAAGAAATGCTTACAAGAATAGGAAAGAATGGAAATGCAGTTTATGGCCCTGAAAAAACAGAAGAAGTTTTAAATCAAGGGAAAGTTAAGTTGTTATTAGTTTCTGACAAAAGAATAAGAGAATTTGAAAAAATTTTAGATATTGCAGATAAGATGAAATGTAAGATAATGGTTATAAGTAGTGAGCATGAAGCAGGTGAGAAATTTCTTAGTTTGAGTGGTATAGGAGCTTTATTGTAGTATAGGGTAATAATAATCTAGAAAACCAACTACAACAAGAGCTGTTCCATATTTTTTCTTTGGAACAAAACTTTCTATCCCAAGTATTTCTTCTTCTTTTAATTGATAATTTTTTGGAAATCTTTCTTCAAACATTTCATGTAGGCAATCTTTAAGATGTTTTCTCGCATCTTCGGGCTCAAAGTTTTTATTATGCTCTGCTACTAAACCCCCTACTTTATTCCCACTTTCATCATAAACCCAACCAACTATTAGGCCTGCTGTTGCTCTCTTTCCTCTTTTAACTGTTGAAACTGCCATTATACCTTCTAAAACAGAACCAAAATGATAATTTTTTGGTAAGTCTACTCTTTTTGCTTCAGGTGGTATTAAAGATGAATAAGGAACAAAATTGAAATTTTCTATTCCTGCTTTTCTCAAAGCTCTATCATAAGAGCCTGCATGTTTTGCTAAATCACTTTCACCAGTTCCAGAAGTAACGAAATAGCTTTTTGGAATTCTATTTCCTATAACCAAAAATTTTTTCTTCATTTTTACCTAATATTTCTTAAGGTGTACTATCAAATTTATAAAATTAATGTTTTGCTTTCGAGAGTAAGAGTAAAGCTTTTTTTGGCTTCCCATTTTTTCTTATGAGCCCAAAACCTGCTTCCCAAGGTTCAGACCATTGAAAAACGAAGGCTTTTCTTATTTTTAGATCATTTAGAATTCTCAAATTCTTGTTAAGAAGTTGCTTTTGCATTTCTTCATCATAATGGTGAGGGATTTTTGTTTTTAGTAATATGTTCATGCCAAATTTAATAATTTTTCTGACTAAAGTAGGATGAGATAACAAAATATCACGAAATGGAATCTTTCGCATCCCATAAATATGTCTTGGGCCAATCTCCCAAGCTTCTTTCGTAGTGGTGAACCCAAATTCAGTAACTACTACGGGTTTCGCATATTTTTTCAGTTTTTTCAATGTCTTGATATACTCTTTTTCTTTGAACTGTTTCCAAAGGTAAAGATTCACCGCAATAATATCAAATATTGACCAGTCAATTGCTTTTAATTCCCATTGGCCTGCCGCATAAGTAATTGGCCCTGAAAAAATTTTCCTTGTTTCCCTTACCAATGATTTGAGATATCCTTTAAAATCAAGTTTCCTTTCTCTAAATTGCTCTTCAAATAAGGTCCAATGTTCAGAACGATTTTCATAACCTTGAATTTTCGCAAAATCTCTTAACTCAAGAGAAAGTTCATTACCAATCATAAAGATATCGATATCGAGTTTTTCTGCCTCATTTGCAAACTTTCTAACTTCTTTAAAATATTCTTCCTTGGAAAGCATTGGTTTACTATGTGCAAATCTTGGACACAACCAAACTTCTAATCTTACTTTTTTTGCCTCCTTAATTATCTTTGTTAACCAAAGTAATTCGTGACCTGTTACTCTAATCGCTTTGAACCCATATTTTTTCATTCTTCTTAAATCTCTTTTTATTTGAGAAAGAGTTTTGATGGGATACATACATTCCGATTGATAATTGATTCCGAGCTTCAACTTATCACTTTATGAATCTTTTAGTGGACCGGCCGGGATTCGAACCCGGAACCTCTTCCATTTTGTTTTTAATGCCAAGGAAGCGATCTTCCATTGATCTACCGGCCCATAAAAATTTTCTAACTTTTAAAGTTAATAAATATGAAGTTTAATATTCTAAATGATGAAAGATTTACTTAAAAAAGAAGTAAAGGATATGAACCTTGAAAGAATAAGTTTTTCAGAATTAGCTAAATTAATGGAGTCTTCTGGCGGTTTTTCTGCAAAAAATTTAGGAGTTGCTGTCTCTATTTTAGAAAAAATGAATAAAGATGATTGCATAAAATTTTTATCATTCCCTGCATGTATAGTTGCAACAGGTTTAAGGGGAGTAATAGCAGAAATGATAAAAAAAGGGTTAGTAGACATAATTATTACAACTTGTGGTACTTTAGATCATGATTTGGCAAGAGCATGGGGTGGGAAGTATTATCATGGTTCTTTTAACCTTGACGATAAAGAATTACATAAATATGGGATAAACAGACTTGGGAATATTTTAGTACCTAATGAAAGTTATGGAATTATAATAGAAGAAAAAATGAAACCTATTCTTAAAGAATTGATTAAAGAAAAGAATGAGTGGTCTTCAAGAGAATTAGCTTATGAGTTCGGAAAAAGGCTTAGAGATGAAAACTCAATTTTACATCAAGCTTACAAGAAAAATATACCTATTTATGTTCCTGGAATAACTGATGGCGCTTTTGGAACGAATTTGTTATGGTTTTCCCAAGATCACAACTTTAAATTGGATATCTTAAAAGATGAAAAAGAACTTTCTGATATTGCTTTTTCAAAAAAGAAAACCGGAGCTTTAATAATTGGTGGAGGAATATCTAAGCATCATGTTATTTGGTGGAATCAGTTTAAAGGTGGTTTAGATTATGCTGTTTATATAACAACTGCTGTAGAATATGATGGGAGCCTTTCTGGAGCAAGGATGAGAGAAGCTGTTTCTTGGGGTAAGGTAAAAGAAGATGCAAAATATGTTACAGTAAATGGAGATGCAACTGTATTATTACCAGTTATAATAGCTGCATTGTATGAAAGGTTAAGTGGGCCGGGCAGGATTTGAACCTGCGACCTCCAGTTTTTACGCTGTTAAGAGCGTAGCCTTATAAGACTGGCGCTCTACCAGGCTAAGCTACCGGCCCTCAATTCTAATAAGATGTTTAGATTTTTATAAAATTATCCTTCATGCTTAATTAATTTAAGAATTTAACAAAAATTCAAAAAAATTTATTTGTTTTGTTGATAAATTAAAATTATGCTAAATTTAAGAAAAGAAGTTCAAAAACTGCTTGAAAAAAATGAGTATGTTACTTGTAGGTATCATGGTTGTTTTGATATAGCTGCTAAGAAAGATAATTTGCTTTTACTAAAAGTTTTATTTAACGTTGATTCTTTTCAAGAAAAACAAGCAAAAAACTTGAAGATAATATCTAAAAATTTAAATGCACACCCTTTAGTTGTAGGAATGAGAACAAGAAGAGAAATGTTACAAGTAGGTATAGTTTATGAGAGGTTTGAATTACCTACTGTTTCATTAAAAACATTTGAGAATTTGATATGCTATTCTATATTCCCTAAAATTTACAGAGATAGGGGTGGCCTTTACGTTGAAATAGATTCCAAGCTTTTAAGAGAAAGTAGAAAAAGAAAAGGTTTAACTCAAAGAGAATTAGCTGAAGCTGTTGGAATAAATAAAAAAGTGATTTATGAGCACGAAAAAATACAGTTGAGAATGGTTTTAAATATAGCTCAAAAGTTAGAAGCTATTCTTAACAAAAAACTGATAAAGCCTGTGAACATTTTTAAAAAGTTTGAAGAAAGGGGTGAACCAAAAGATAGCTTAGAAAAGAGAGTTGGAGGTAAATTTGAGACATTAGGCTTTCAGACTGATTATGTAGGTCAAGCTCCCCTGGATATTTTTGCAAAAGAAAAAGTCTTAATAATCTCAGATGTAGAAATGAACAAAAAGAGGATGATTAGAAGAGCTGTTAATTTAAAAAGTTTTTTGAAAGTTGTGAAAAAACCTGCTATATTAATAACAGAAAAAGTTAAAAAAGATAATATTTTCGGTATCCCTGTTCTTAAAAGAGAAAAGTTAGAAGAAATTGAAAGTAAAGAAGAGGTTATAGAAATAGCAAAAGAATCTCTTTAGTTAAATTTAAATATACTTACATACACATATTTTTTGATGTTAATTATAGTTATGAGGTGATAAAATGACTAATGGACAAACTCAACTAGCTGGTCAACCTATATTGATTTTGCCTGAAGGAACTTTAAGAACATTAGGAAAAGATGCACAAAGAACTAATATAGCTGCAGCAAAAGCTGTTGCAGATGCTGTTAGGACAACTTTAGGCCCAAAAGGAATGGACAAAATGCTTGTAGATAGCCTAGGAGACATAGTGATAACTAACGATGGAGTAACAATATTAGAAGAAATGCAAGTTGAGCATCCAGCAGCTAAAATGCTTGTAGAAGTAGCAAAAACACAAAACGAAGAAGTTGGTGATGGAACTACTACAGCAGCAGTCTTAGCAGGTGAATTATTAAAAAAAGCTGAAAGTCTTTTAGAGCAAGACATTCACTCTACTGTCATAACAAAAGGTTACAAGTTAGCAAGAGAAAAAGCTTTGGAATTGCTAGAAAGTATATCGGAAAAAGTAACACCAGAAAACACAGAAAAGTTAATGGAAATTGCAATCACTTCAATGACAGGAAAAAGTGCTGAAAGAGCTTCAAAACACTTGGCAAAGTTAGTTGTTGATGCTGTTAAAACAGTTATGGAAAAAGTAAATGGCAAAATCAAAATAGACTCTGATAACATAAAAATAGAGAAAAGACAAGGTGGTTCTTCAGAAGATACAGAATTAATTAAGGGAGTCGTAATAGATAAAGAAGTTGTTCATCCAGGAATGCCAAAATACGTTAAAAATGCGAAAATAGCCCTACTAGATTGCTCTCTTGAAATAGAAAAAACAGAAACAGACGCCCAAATTAGAATAACATCTCCAGAACAACTACAATCTTTCTTAGAACAAGAAGAAAAAATGTTAAAAGAAATGGTAGAAAAAGTTGCTGCTTCAGGTTGCAACGTTCTCTTTTGTCAAAAAGGAATAGATGACATAGCTCAACATTATCTAGCAAAGAAAGGAATACTAGCTGCAAGAAGAGTTAAGAAATCTGACATGGAGAAACTTTCTAGAGCTACAGGAGGAAAAATAGTTTCCAACGTATCTGACCTAACAAAAGATGATTTAGGGTTTGCTGGAGTAGTAGAAGAAAGAAAAATAGCTGGAGAAGAGTTGATATTCGTTAGAGATTGCAAGAATCCTAAGTCAGTGTCAATTTTAATAAGAGGTGGTACAGAGCACGTTGTTGATGAAGTAGAAAGAGCTGTAGAAGATGCAATAGGTGCAGTAAGCTCTGCCTTAGAAGTTGGAAAATTTGTTGCAGGCGGAGGTGCTCCTGAAGCATTCATAGCAAAAGGACTAAGAGAATTTGCTCAAGGATATTCAGGAAGAGAACAGTTAGCTATTTTAGCATTCGCAGATGCTATGGAAATAATTCCTAGAACTTTAGCAGAAAATGCTGGATTAGATCCTATAGATATGTTAGTCGAACTAAGATCTGCACATGAGCAAGGAAAGTACACTTATGGAATAGACGTTTATAATGGTGAAATAGTTGATATGCAAGAAAAAGGAGTGATAGAACCATTGAAAATAAAAACTCAGGCAATTAAGTCAGCTGCCGAAGCTGCAGAAATGATATTAAGAATAGATGATATAATTTCAGCAGGAAAACTAGAGAAGGAAAAAACACCAAAAATGCCAAGTGAAGCAAGTGAATACTAGCCCTTCCTTTAATTTTTTTATGAAAGTTTTATATAGTGGTTTAGAAAAACTATTGTTATGCCAGAAGATGAGATAGAGAGCTATGAGATTATACCAGTAACTCCATTAAAAAAATTGGAAAAAAGGATAGAAAGAATAGAAAGAGCTGGAACAATTCCTCAACTACAAGCATTAATAAATCAAATCATTGAACTAATAAGAAGTAATCAAAAAATTGTGAACGATGTCATTCAAGCAAATACTGAATTAAGGAATGAATTGTCAAAAATACCCCCTAAACTTGACGATGTTTTAACTACTATGAAAAATTTTATTTCTTTAGTTGAGGCAGCTGGGAGAGAAGAAGAAACTTCTCCTCCTACTGAATCTTTAAAACCCATCTCTGAAAAACTTGAAAAGATGATAGAACAAAACCAAAAAATATTAGAGAGTAATCAAGCTATTTTAGAACAACTTAATACTATGAATAAAAAACTAAAAGGGGGAACACCTGTTTCTCGTCTTCTGGCATCATACCCAGGATTAAAATTGAGAAAGGAGGTTAGGTAATGAATAAGAGGACTTTTTTAAGAGCTTTGACTGTGTTAGTGCAAATAATTCTAGCGATAATAGTGTTACTAATGTTTACAGCATTTGCAATGCAACCAACACAACTTTTATTATTCACAAATGCCTTAATATTAGTGATGATAATGGTCCAGTTATACACTATAAATGTGTTAACTGACCTCTACGAAAAACTTGAAAAGGTGAAAAAATGAAAGGAGTATCAACTATAATAGCAATAGTTTTGATATTGATGATAGTGGTAGCTTTAGCTGCATTAGCTTACACATGGTTCACTGGCATATTTGGGACAATAACTGCAACAACTCAGACTGCTGTTACAACTACTACAACTGCAATGGGAGTCCAATTCAGAGTTGAGTCAGCCAAATTCAACAAAATTGGAGGTACTGGTTATGTTAACTTCACGATCAGAAACACAGGTTCACAAGATTTCAATGCAAGCAAAAGTGCAGCTTATATAGCAGGTACACCATGCACAGATATTAAATTACTTAGTTGTAATCCTACTTGCACTAATGGAGTATTAGTAGTAGGTGGAACAGCAACCCTTTCAGTCCAAAACCAGACAGAAGCTTGTGGAAGAGCATTAAAAGTAACAATAGAAACAGGTTTATCAGATACTAAGGATATAAGTTGTTAGGAGGAATAGAGAATGAAAGGAGTATCAACTATAATTGTGATAGTTTTGATATTGATGATAGTGGTAGCTTTAGCTGCATTAGCTTACACATGGTTCACTGGAGTTTTTACAACTTTAACAGGAACAACTCAGACTGCTGTTACAACTACTACAACTGCAATGGGTGCAAACTTCGTGATAGAAACTGCTTCTAGCGATACAACAGCAGATCCTAATAATGTAACAGTTTCAATAAGAAATGTAGGTTCACAGCCAATAGATTTAACAAAAATAGCTGCTTACGTAAATGATGTTAGTTACACTATTGAAAATCAAGCAGCTTTAGGCTCAATAAACAACGGAGAAAGCGGTGTTTTCAAAGTTTTGGATGTACCTAGCCCTTGTGATAAGGCAATAGTCATAACAATAGAAACTGGACTTTCAAAATCAGCAGTCATTGAATGTGCTTCATAGAAATAGAAATTTATGAAAGGACAAGCAGAGATAGTAGTATTTATCCTTTTGTTTGTTATAGGTCTTTCTTTATTTATTATTTCCACTTTTTGGAGTAGAAATATTTTCAAACAAAATACTGACTTAGCAAAAATTGAGTTAGCAAGAAAAACTTTAATAGATTTAGATAAGAATATTAAAGATTTGATAAAATTTGGTGGTTCTAGAAATATTGATTACAATTTAGATGGAACTATTGAGTTAATTGATGATCCTGAACATAATAAAATAGAAATAAAAACAGAAGTTTCGATAAATTTACCAGAAAAATGGGTTAACCTAACAACTGATTCTTCTTACATAAGAGAAAAATTAGAGGGAAATATTTTAAGAATCCAATTAATTTATCCTGAAAGTAGTTATAAGGTAGAATTCTTCACAGAAGGCCCAAAATTAGCCAAACCGGAAACTATAAGGATAGAAAAAAATTCAACTTATGTTGTTGATAGCACTACTGTGATAAAAATAAAAGTAGCTTTTATATGATTCCAATAAATTATTTCTTATGAAGGCCCAATACCTTACTGTAGAGTATGTAATATTTTTTGCAATAGGTGTTCTCATGATAATCTCTATTTACTACATTTTTTCTAATCTTAATAAAATATTTGAAAAAAGTGTGATAGAAAACCAGCTTATGATGGTTGGTGAATTGTTGAGAGGAGTTATAGTAAATACTTTCGAAATTTCAAACTCCACTAATACTACAATATACTACAATTTAACAATTCCTCCAAGACTTTCAAATTATAACTACTGGATAAAGGTTGAAGACAATTCATTAAAATTAAATTGTAGTGATGTTCCTATCGGTATTACCTTAAGTTTGTATAACTTTAATACTACAACAAAAAATATAATATACAGTACAAAAAATCTAGTTGAAATATTGGTGAGAAATGGGAAGGTTGAATTGAAATGAAAAAAAGGATAAATTTAGGCAAAGTCTTTAAAAAAGCTGTTAAAGGTTATAAAAAACTAAAGAGTTTGAAAGAGAAAGAAGTCTCACCACCTTTAGAAACTATGAAAATTTTAGCTTCTTATCTTCAAATATTACCTGAAAAAGCTAAACCTCCTGAAGAAAAAGTGAGGAAGCCAGAAGAAAAAATAGAAAAAAAGGAAATTGTAAAAATAAAACAACCTCAAGTTGATTTGAGAACAATAAATGTTGTTTACCCTTTAATAGTTTCGAGAAAAGATAATACCCCTCTTGCAACTGCTCAAATAAAATGGTCAGAAGCAGAATCTTCTTTAGTTTATTACCTTATTGAACCAGAACTTACTTCTCAAGAAAAAGATTTGCTAGAAAAAATTAAGACAACTCTCATAGAAAAACTGGATGTTGATTTTACAACTTTGAGAAAAGATGAAGCCAAAGAGTACTTAAAGAAAAAATTTGAAGAACAAGTAAATTTGATGGCAACAGAATTATCAGAAGAAAGGAAAAAATATCTCTTGTATTATATTGAAAGAGACTTTATAGGTTTAGGAAAAATAGAACCTTTAATGCAAGACCCTTACATAGAAGATATTTCTTGCGATGGTGTAGGAATACCAATTTTCGTTTATCATAGAAATCCATACATAGCAAGTGTCAGAACTAATGTTGTTTTTGAAAATAAAGAAGAGCTTGATATTTTTGTAATGAAACTTGCTCAAAGATGTGGTAAAACTCTTTCTATAGCACAACCTTTAGTAGATGGTACCCTTCCTGATGGTTCAAGAGTTCAGGCAACTTTAGGAACTGATATAGCAAGAAAAGGTAGTAATTTTACCATAAGAAAATTTACGAAAAGGCCTTTAACACCAACACACCTAATAAAATTCAAAACTATAGATCCAAAAATTGCAGCATTTTTATGGTTGGCCGTAGAATATGGAAGGTCGATTTTAATTTCTGGTGGTGTTGCTTCAGGAAAAACAACCCTTTTAAATGCACTTTCTCTTTTCATTAGGCCAGAATTAAAGATTGTTTCTATAGAAGATACTGCTGAATTAGTTTTACCACACCCCCACTGGGTTCCAGGCGTAGCAAGGTTACCTATAGCTGAAGTTGGTGGTAAAAAATTAGGAGAAGTTGATTTATTTGATTTACTAAAAGAATCTTTGAGACAAAGGCCAGATTATTTAATAGTTGGAGAAGTTAGAGGTAAAGAAGCTTACGTTTTATTTCAGCAGATAGCAACTGGACATAGTTCTCTTTCAACAATTCACGCAGATACTTTTGAAAGACTTGTTGACAGGCTAACAACACCACCAATAAGTTTACCAGCAACACTCATAGAAGCACTTGACTTGATTATATTCGTAGTTAGGATAAAATATGGACAAGTGTACGTAAGAAGAGTTAACAAAATTTATGAAATAATAGGATACGATAGAAAAAATAATAGACCTATCGTTAACGAAATTTTTAGATGGAATCCTGCAAACGATACTTTTGAAGAAGTAAATCCTCCTAGCGTGTTGAAAAAAATTTCAGAGCAGTATGGAATTCCTTTAGAAGAATTAAAAATTGAGATGGAGAAAAGGATTAAAGTTCTTAATTGGATGGTTGAAAGAAATATAGAAGATTATGTTGATGTTGCAAGAGTAGTAAAATTGTATTATTCTAATCCTGAAGAATTATTAGCTTCAATTAGTTGATTTAAATGGATTTATGGAAGATAATTAAGAATTTGTCATTTAAATTTTTTGGAAGAAGTTTAGAACCTTTTGTAGGATTTTTTGAAAGTATAAAACCAGACTTGATAAAATCTAATCTTGGCCTTAGTTTAACAGAATATGTCTATGTCATTTTTTTCACTATGCTTGTAACTTTTATAATAGAATTTCCTTTACTTGTCTTAATAATGTCAATTTTGTTGAAGGATGCTGCAATTGCTTTTTTATTTTCTTTCACTTTGACTATAATAATTTTGCTTCTCATTTTCTTTCTCTTTTACACTTATCCAAGTATGATATCAAAAAAAAGGAGAAAGGATATTGAAACTTCATTACCATTTGCAACAACTTATATGGGAACTGTAGCAAGTTCTGGGGCACCCCCTGCAACTATGTTCAAAGTTTTAGCTGAATTTAAAGAATATGGTGAAATATCAAAGGAAGCTGAAAAAATTTACAGGGATATAGAAGCTTTTGGTATGGATTTGCCTGGAGCGATAAGAAAAACTGCTAGTAGAACACCTTCTGAAGAATTAAAAGAATTATTATGGGGTATTGATACTGTCTTAACAAGTGGTGGAGAGCTGAGTGATTACCTTCATGAAAAATCTAGACTTTTTATGGCAGAATATAGAAGAAGATTAGAACAATACTCAAGAACTTTATCTTTACTTGTAGAAGTTTATTTAACTGTTATCTTGGTTGGTTCTATATTCTTCATCATTTTGACAGCCTTAATGTCTATAATAGGCGGAGGGGCTAACATATTCATTTCATTCTTACAATTTTTGGTAGTGTTTATAGTTTTGCCTTGTGTATCAATAGGTTTTATAATACTGTTGAAATCTATAGCACCTTCAATGTGAAAACATGAATATAAAACGCATACCACTTATTGTGGCAATAGCTTTGATAGTTGTTGGTCTATTTTTTTATAATAATATTGGTTTAATGGGAAACTTTATTTTTTTAGGAATTGTTATAGGTATTGCACCTTATGCTTTCTTATCTTACATGGAATACAGCAAAATAAAATCGATAGAAGACCAGTTACCAACTTTTCTTTTAGATTTAGCAGAATCTCAAAAAGTTGGAATGACTTTACCAGAAGCATTAAGACAGGCATCGAGAATAGATTATGGAAAATTAACACCTGAAATAAAAAAGATGAGCAACCAACTCTCTTGGGGCATACCTTTACAACAAGTTTTAAATAATTTTTCAAAGAGAATGGAAAAATCAAAATTAATAAGAAGAGTTGTAAGAGTTATAAACGATGCTTATTTTTCAGGGGGAAACCTTGCAAGAACTATGGAAGCTATAGCTTCAGATATAACAGCTATAAAAGAAGCTGAAAAGGAAAGAAAATCTGTAACTCACCAACACATGCTCATAATGTATGCTATTTACTTCATATTTATAGGAATTGTAATAAGTTTATCAAAAACATTAATCCCTTTATTAAGTCTTAATGTTGAAGGTGGGGGAGCACTAGGAACTTTCCTTTCTTTCCAAGACCCTTGCACAATTTGTGCAACTAACCCTCAAATATTTTGTGTAAGTTGTTCTATTTTCCATGTACTCTGTGTAATGTTTGAATTAGGAGAAGGTGGGAGTTGTTATTATAACGCTTTATTCATTTTGATGGTTATAGTTCAAGGTATATTTTCGGGTTTAGTTGCAGGACAAATTGGCGAGGGTTCGGTTATCGCTGGTGTTAAGCATAGTATAATAATGACTCTTTCAGGATTTGGAATATTAATTCTAGTTCTCAAATTTGGATTGATATAATGGCGGGGCAAATAAGAGTAGAATTTTTGTTTGGAATATTAATTTTTTCCTTCATAATTTTTTTCATAGTTTTTCAAGAGAATACATTACTAGCCTCAGCTTTATATGGTTCGAGAAGTGATCTAATAAAAGCAAAAGCTGTAACTATAACTAAAATTTTAGTTGAAGATAAAGGTTATCCTCCTGATTGGGAAACTCATACTCAGGACTTGAAAAGATTAGGTTTAGCAGAAGAACCTTATAGATTATCTATCAATAAAATAAATGAACTTAAAGACAATTGTAGTCTTTTTGAAACTTTGGATGTAACTTCTTATAGATTAAAAATCTATAGTTCTGGTAATGAAATCCTTTTTTGTGGATTAGGAGAAGAAGAAATAACTTTTGCTGCAACACCGACCTTTGCTGCAACACCAATTTTTGGAGTTCCACCTTCAGCTACAGTGGAAAGGAGAGTAAGGATTGATAGTGAAATAGGAAGATTGGTTTTAGAATTGTGGTAAATTATGAAGGGTTTTATTTACTTATTGGAAATTGTTATAGCATCTATATTGATAATTTCTGTTATAAGTATGTTTTTTCTTACAGAAGTTAAGCAAGATTGGGGTCATTCAGACTTAGTTTCAATAGGAAATGATGTTATTAACTCTTTAAACGAAGAAGATTTTTATGAATTGTTGGAAGGAAATTTTAGCAAAATAGAAGAGCTGTTACCAGATAACATAGATTTTAATTTAGAAGTAAAAGGTATAACAAAAAATAACATAACAGTAGGTTGTGTAAATTATTGTGATTATGTCAAAAATTTACTAACACCCACTTACCTTAATAAAAGATGGATAAATTTTACCGTTCAACAGTTTGATCTAACTTCTGAAACACCAAACTTTGATGTTATAGTCTTAGTTAACTACACTCAATATTCTTTAAATAAAAACAAAATTTTAAGTTACTTAAATGAAGGTGGTGTTGTCATAGGGATAAATGCAACCTTTAATAACAATAATCCAGACTTTAATGAAATTTTTGGTTTAGTCTCTGCTTTTCCTGCAGGACCAGAAGATTTTCACTTTTTAGAACCTTATGACCCATTAAAAGATGAAATAGAAAAATATTTTTTAGGTTTAGGTTTTGATGTAAAAACAGAAAATAACATAGATAGTAAAAAATGGGGATATTGGTATATTTGGGAAGAACCTAGAAAAGTAAATATAACTTCTAGCACAGTAGACATAGAAAATAAAACTGCTGATGAAGGTATTTTACAAAACATACCTGAAGGTGGTCTTTTTAATTTAAAAAATCCAGTTGATAATAAATTTTATACTTTTAAAGTTAAGAAAATATGGTGGCCAAATAGGGTTGACTTTCAACTTTTAAACACAACTTTGCATTTCAAAGATTTTTCAGAGTTTAATGATGTAAAAGCAAACGGGAATTCAATTAATATTGTAATAAACATGCCACCACTCCCTTCAGAAATTAGAGCTGAAATGGTGTCAAATAACTCTGCTATTTGGATTTCCGACTTCCCAAAAAGTGATGAATACAAAAGTCTAGTAAAAGCTGCAATATTATCAAGAGTAAGAAATTGGTTTGTGCGAAAAGTTAAGACTAGAGGAGAAATTGTAACAACATCCTCTTTGTTAACATTGTGTTGTGATGCTCCAGAAAATGGGGAAATTATCCTTGTGTTATGGTATAAAATATGAAAAGAAAATTTTGCTTTTTGTGTGGAAAAGAAACAGAAAAATTAATTGAAGGTTATTGTGAAGAATGTTATAATAAAAAGTTTAGTTTGATAGAATTACCAAAAGAAATTTCTGTAAAAATTTGTAGAAAATGTTTTAAAATTGAAGAAAAAAATAAGTGGAAAAAAATAAGTATTGAAGATTTTGTTAAAGAAAAAATAAAAATACTTGGAAAAAATGTCAAGTTGAATATAAAAAAGGAAAATGATTTTTTATCAATTTCGGCAATTGGTAAACTAGAAAAATCAAGAAAAATCAAGAAAGAAAATTACAAAATAATTTTAAAGATAGAGAAAAAAGTTTGTCCTTTTTGTTCAAAAAAAGGAAGGTATTTTGAAAGTGTTATTCAATTGAGAGGAAATATTTCTGACGAAAAAATTAATTTTATAAAGAAGTTACTGAATTCGGAAAAAGACATTTATTTTGATACTAAAAAAGTAAAAGGAGGGATAGACATTTTTATTAATAGAAAATTTGTTGCTAAAAGATTAGCAAAGATTGTTTCAAAAAAATATAAATGTAAAGTTATAAGAAGTTTCGAATTAATAACAAGAAAAGAAGGAAAAAATATTTATAAAAATGTTATTTTATTAAGATTTTTGTGAGTTTTATGGAACAGGAAGAAGAAATTATAAGGGTTAGAATACCAGAAAAAGGTGAAACTTTAGGTATTGTGACTGCTATGTTAGGTGGGGGAAGAGTAGAAGTAAAATGTGAAGATGGTTTTACAAGAAAATGTAGAATAGCTGGAAAAATAAAAAGAAAATTTTGGATTCGAGTAGGTAATATTGTCCTAGTAAAGCCTTGGGATGTCCAGTCTAACGAGAGGGGAGATGTAATATGGTCTTATTCTAAAGCCCAGGCAATTTGGCTTAAAAATAAAGGTTTCTTAAAGAATATTTCGGCTGATATTCCTTTCTAAATTTTAGTTTCATTTAGGATATCCCAAACTTTGAAAATTTGATTAAAAAATTCATTTGTTTTTTATTACCTCATTTTTTATTTTTGTATTTAAAGTTATTTTTTTATATAAATTAATTTATATTAAAAATAAGTTGATTTTATGCCAAAAAAAGTTTATGAATATCCTGATGATGAGAGGTTAGAAATTTTAGTTCTTGCTAATTCGCCTTGTACTCCTACGGAAATTTTAAAAATTGAAAAGATTCCTATAAAACCGAATACATTAGAAACCATAAGAAAAAAATTGGATTGGTTATGCAATCAAGGTAAAATAAAGAAAAAAAGAATTGCACAAGGTAATATTTACTGGCATATGAGCATAGAAAATTATAAGAAACGAATAATAACGAAGGCTACAGAAAGTTTGATTAGAACAAATGGCAGGTTCAATGAATAAAAAATTAAAATTTTTCAAAAAAGAAAAGCTGAGAAAGTTTTTTTGCCCTCTAATTATTTTGACTACTAAAACTTCAGTTTAAAAGATTTTGTTTTAAAACGATCTTATTCTTTATTAAGGCTGATGAAAAAAGAAAATTCAACAAGAATATAAAGATGGGGAAAAACTATGAAAATAGAATAGCATTTAAAAACAAAAAAACGAAAAGAATTTTTATTTTTAGAAAATTTCTTCTTTAAAAGACTTGAAGAAATGTATTAAACTATTATTTTTAAAAAATTATTCTCACTGTAAAATTTTGAAAAATTCGCCATATCCTTAAAAAATTGAAATGAGTTAATTTATTCATTAGCAGAATAATTACAATTTAGCCCGCTCCAGAAAGCTGTAAACTTTAGAATGTTTTGCTCCTCTAATTATCATCATCACAGCTTCCTTAGCTATGTTTATTTGTTCATATTTTCCTATCAAAGCTACAGTCTTGCCATAAATTGAAACGGCACAACCACTATATTTTTCTATTAATGATCTTGTTTTTCCTTTCGTTCCTATTAATCTTGATCTTATTATTCTTTGTCTATTTCTGTTAAATCTACCAAAATCAATTATATAAAGCATTTCATTTTCATCTAATAACCGAAATGCGTTTTGAGGAGAAAATCCTCTCCCAATAGCTTTCACTATATTTTTAGCCTGAAATAAATTTACACCTTCCCCTTCTATTATCACATTATTTTCTTCAAAAGAAATTTTGACTTTTAATTCTTTTTCTATTTTATTTTTCGTTTTTTTATCTTTTATTACATTTATTCTGTTATGAGGAACCAAAATAGTTTCTATGATTTTAAGCACCTTTTATTTCTATTATTTATAACTTAATTAACAAATTTTAAATAACTAAATTTTTTTAAAGTATAAAACAAATAAAGATAAAAATGGAACCAAAAATTGCGGAAGAATTAGCAAAAGAATTGAAAGAAATTTCAGTAGCTGAATTTTTTGAAAAAAACAGACATTTACTAGGTTATGATAATCCTACCAAGGCATTATTAACGGTAATAAAAGAATGTGTAGATAATTCTCTTGATGCTTGTGAAGAAGCTAGAATCTTGCCAAATATTTACGTTTCAATAAAACAAACTGGAGAAAATAGATTCTTAGTTAAAGTAGAAGATAATGGCCCGGGAATAATTGAAGAAAAACTTCCATATGCATTCGGAAAACTTTTATATGGAAGTAAATTTCATAGATTAAGACAAGCTAGAGGAACTCAAGGAATTGGTATTTCAGGGGCAATTTTGTATGCACAATTAACTACTGGCAAACCAGCAAAAATAATTTCTAGTATTGGTAAAAAAATTCATATTTTTGAACTTATGATAGATGTAATTAAAAATGAACCTCATATAATTTCACATAAAGTTGAGAAAAACAAAGATAAATGGCATGGGGTGAAAATTGAATTAGAAATAGAAGGGAGATATACTGAAAGAGCCCAATCAGTAATAGAATATTTAAAAGAAACTGCTGTAATGAACCCTTATGCAGAAATAATTTATGAAGGCCCTAATAAAAAACTACATTTTTCAAGAACAACTGACCAATTACCAAGATTGCCCAAAGAAATAAAACCTCATCCTTATGGTGTTGAGTTAGGCGTTTTAAGAAGAATGTTGAGAAATACTAAAGCAAAAAACATTATAGCATTTTTGAGAAAAGATTTTTCAAGAGTAGGAAAAACTTCAGCAATTGAAATTTGTAAATTAGCAAAAATTGATCCAAAAAAAGATCCTCACCAATTATTACACAATGAAGTTGTTAAGTTACACAAAGCTATGCAATCTGTTAAACTTGTTTCACCACCTACTAACTGTCTTTCTCCAGTAGGAGAAGAAATAATATTAAAGGGTTTGAAAAAAGAAATTAAGGCAGAATTTTTTACTGCTGTTACAAGATCACCTTCAGTATATAGAGGAAGACCATTTACCATTGAATGTGGAATAGCATATGGCGGAGAATTAAATCCAAACAAACCAGCCAAGTTATTAAGATTTGCTAACAAAGTTCCTTTATTGTATCATCAAGGCGATTGTGCTATAACGAAAGCTGTTATAGATACTGATTGGAGACGTTATGGTTTGCAACAACCTTCTGGATCGTTACCAATAGGGCCATTAATAATTTTAGTTCACTTTGTATCTGTTTGGGTACCATTCACTTCAGAAGGTAAACAAGCTATCGCAAGTTATCCAGAAATAATGAAAGAAATAAAACTTGCTCTTCAAGATGCGGGAAGAAATCTTAGGAAGTACGTTTCAAGAAGAAAAAGACTTTATGAAATGAGGTTAAGAGAAAGTATATTTGAGAAGTATATACCAGAAGTTGCTGAAACTATTTCAAAAATTTCAGATGTTAAGAAAGAAATAATAATGAATGGTTTGAAAAAATTTTTGAAAAAAAGTAAAAGGTGAAACGAATGAAAAAAACTCGTGATGCGAAAAAGAAGCTTAAAGAAATAGGTTTGAAACTTGTGAACGATATACAATCTGGCTTAAATCCTTCTCTAGATGTCCCAGTGAGAACTCTTTCAAATATCATTTTTGATGAAAAAAGTAATTTAATCACTTTAGGAAACAAAGTTGCTAAAAGATATTTTTTTAATATAGCTCATGTTAAGAGATTTGTACAAACTTTGGAGGTAGCAGCAACTTCTAAAGAATTGTTAGAAGTTAATAAACATTTGAGTTTGAGAGAAGTTTTTTATAGGATTAAAAGAACGTTACCTAACTCAAATATAAACATTGTTGATGAACAAGAAGAATCTAATAGGGCCATTGAAGATTTAGAATTGATAACAGGTTGTTCTAGAGAAGAGTTACATATAAATGCTAACAAAATGGGCTCAGTCGCTGGTAGAGTAATAATTAAAGATAAAGGTGATTTGGTTAATTGGGCTAAGTTAGGAAGTGGAGGTTGGTCTATTCCATCAAACGTGGAAGATATAGAATTCAAAAAAGTTAATGCAAAATTCATAATTTACATGGAAAAAGCTGCAGAATGGGAAAGACTACATGAAGATAGAGTTTGGGATAAGTTAAAATGTATAATAATGTGTTCTCAAGGACAAGCAACTAGGGGTGTAAGAAGACTTTTGCAAAGATTACATAATGAACATGGTTTACCTGTTTATGTTTTGGTCGATCTTGATCCATGGGGGATTTACATTTATTCTGTTTTAAAATATGGTAGCATATCATTAGCTCATATGAGTGATAAGCTAGCTATTCCTGATGCAAGATTTTTAGGTCTTACTCCTTACGATGTTGAAAAGTATGATTTAAAGAGACATTTAATAAAGTTTAAAGATGTTGATATCAAAAGGTTAAAGGAAGTATCTAAATACAAATGGTTTAAGAAAAAGGAATGGGAAAAATTCTTCAAAAAAATGAAAGAATTAAAAGGAAAAGTTGAGTTAGCAGCATTATCTTCTAAAGGAATAACATTCATTTCAGAAAAATACATTCCAGAAAAAATAAAAAATAAAGAATGGTTAGATTAATGATAATTTTAAATATAAAAAATGTAAAATTTTTCATATAAAACAAAATTTTTCCATATAAAGTTGAGGTGAAAAAAGATGGCAAAGAGAAAGAAGAAGAAGAAAAAAACAAAGAAGAAAAAGAAGAAAAGAAGAAGATAAAATCTTTTTAAACCTGAGGAAACGATGAAGGTTTTTTCCTTTTTCTCTTTTTCTAAAATAAAATTTTAATAAGTTATTAGAATATATTCTTATAAGTCTGGGACGGTAGCTCAGACTGGGAGTTTTTAACCAAGAGCGCACGGCTGAAGACCGTGATGTCGTGGGTTCAAATCCCACCCGTCCCATTTAACATAAAAAGATTTCTGTTCTATTTTTTTTATGAGACTTAAATCTTTAGAAACTAAAAGAGAAAAGTTGTTTAATAATTCTACAAATCCAAATTTTGGAGAATTCACTATAACTGAAATAGATAAAATGAATTTTTATAATGATATTTTAAAGGAGGATGAAATAGCACCTATAGATTACGATAATAACTTCATTTATTTTTTTGATGAAAATTTACCCTTAGTTATATCAAAATTATTTAAAATGGAAATTTACGAACCTAAAAAAAGTGAATTAACTGAAGAAGAAATTTTGAAAATATTATCTAAACGCAAATTTTTTAGAAAAGTTTTAGTTAATGGAGAATATGTAACAACCATAGATATTTATTGGCCTAAGTTCCGCGATATTTTAGATGAAAGTTGTAATGAAAAAATTTTAGTTTCTACTTATCCTATAAAAAGAAAAATTCCTTTTGCATTTTTAAATAGTGATAAAATTGTAGAAATAGATTTGTTACCTTTAGTTGAGTCTTATGAGAAACGAATAGAAAAAAGTGAGCTTTTGAAAAGAATAAAAAAAGCTTATAGAAAAGTATGGGAAGAATACTTCGGAAAATGGAATGAAAATAAAAAGCTTTCTTACATAACATAGTTTTTTAACCTTTGAAATTATAAAATTAAATATGTTTCTTCGTATAGTGCCTGTTGGTAATTTATCAAAAGGATTCTTGGAAAAAATACGTGAAGAAGTAGAAGTGAATTTAAATATTAAATGTAGAATAATGCCAGCACTAAAAATACCTAAAGATGCTTACAACCATTGGAGAAAGCAATACAACGCTGAAATCGTTATGGAAATTTTATCAAAAAAATCAGAAGTAAAATTTATAGATAAAAATATTCCAACTTTAATGATAACTGATGAAGATTTATATTATAATGGATTAAATTTCATATTCGGCCTTGAAGATCCAACAAAAAGTGCAGCCATAGTTTCAATAGCTAGATTAAAACCAGAATTTTATGGTGAAAGGCCTAATCCAGAACTTTTAAAAGAGAGAACTGTAAAAGAAGTTATACATGAAATAGGGCATTATTTAGGTCTGGGACATTGTAAAAATAAATCTTGTGTGATGTGTTTTTCACCATCTGTTTACGATGTGGATAAAAAAGGTAAACAATTTTGTAATGAGTGTAAAATTAAAATGATGACAATAGGAGTGAGTTTGGAGTGAGAACATGAAAGAGAAAAAATGTAAAGCTGAATTAGCTAAAGATAGAGTAATTGTTTGGGATGAAAAAGAAGCTAAAAATATTTTTGAGAATGGATGGTTTGGAGAATTAATAAACAAAAGATTGGAATTATCACTTGTAGAAGCAGCTTTTTTATTTGAAAGAGGGAAAATTGAAATTTTCAAAGGAAAAAAGAAAATGTCTTTCAAAGATTTTTATAACCATTGCTTAACTATAGATTCAAGATTTAATACAAGATATTCAGTTTATAAAGATTTGAGAAGAAGAGGATTGCCAACTAGGACAGGATTTAAATTTGGTTGTGATTTTAGAGTTTATGAAAGAGGAGTAAGCCCTGTGAAGAAAGGACCAAAAGCTCCTCACGAACATACTAAATGGATTGTTTTTAGTGTTCCAGAAGATTTCACCTGTTCTTTTCAAGAGCTATCGAGAGCTGTTAGATTAGCACATAATATTAGAGCAAGGATGTTATGGGCCATAGTTGATAACGAAGGTGATGTAACTTATTATGAGGTAACATACATATCTCCATAAGGTGATTTATTGCTTGTGAAAGATGTGATGTCAAAAAAATTTATTTCAGTTTCTCCTGAGGAAACCGTCTCGAAATTAATCTCATTAATAGAAAAATACAAACTAAGAGAGATTTTGATAATTGATAGAAAAAAATTAAAAGGAATAGTTTATTCTAAAGATATTGCAGAAAAAGGAATAGTTGATCCTACAAAACTTAAAATATACTCTATAATGAAATTCCCACCTCATTCAATATCTCCTAGCGATAAAATAGAAGATGCAGCTACACTGATGTTCAATGTAGGGTTAAGAGCCTTACCGGTAATAGAAAATAAAAAAGTTGTAGGAATTCTTTCTCTTTTTGATATATTAAAAGCTTGTGTTAAAATGAAAAAATTTAAAGAGACTATGGTAGAAAACGTGATGTCAACACCAGAAATTATTAAAGAAAATACAGACATAGGAAAAGCAAGATTCTTAATGAGAGAAAAGAATATTTCTAGGTTGCCTGTGATTAATGGAGAGAAAAAATTGTGTGGCATCGTTACTATCTTTGACTTACTAAAAGCAATAAAACCTAAAGAGAGAATAAGTTGGTATTCTATGGCTGCTGAGAAAGAGACTATAATGGGAATTCCAGTCTCAACTATTCTTAACAAGAAGCCGTTAACTGCTGGAAGGAAAGTTTCTCTAAGTGAAATAGCTAAACTTATGCTAAAGGATAAGAATGATGGTGTAATTGTAGTTGAAGATGGTTTTCCTGTTGGTGTTATAACAGCCAAAGATTTATTAGAAGTCTATATCTCTAGTATAAAACGGAAAGGTATTTTCTACCAAATAATTGGATTAACTGATGAAAATGATTTTATAGTTGAAACTATTGACAGAATGATTAGAGATACTATTAAAAAAATGTCTAATATTTTCAAACCGCAATTTTTCATTTTACATATTAAAAAGTATGATAAAAATGGGAAGAAAAAATACTCTATAAGAGTAAGATTTGGAACTGAAAAAAGAGTTTTCATTAGTAAATCTTATGCATGGGATTTAAGAGATGCTGTTGGAAAAGCTTTAGATAGACTTGAAAGGATAATGTTGAAAAAGAAAGGCATAAAAGATAAGATTAAAGAAAAGATAAGATTTACGAAATTGTTAAGGTGAGGAAAATTCAGAAAAGATGTGATAAATGTAAAAGGCCTGTAAAAGATGTTGGAAGGTTAATTAAAGTTAAATGGAAAGGAATAACACAAAGATTGTGCAAAGAATGTAGGAAGAAATTGGGTATTTACGTAAGATAACTATTTTCCCATTTTTCAAATTCTTCTTCACTAATTTCATAACTTCTCTTGTAACGTATTTCTCCAAAATCTTTTTTCAAGTAAAAACCATAAATCAAACCAAAAAATAAGCCAAACAAATGTGAAGCATATGCAACATTATCTGGTGAAAATAAACCTGCAAAGTTACCTAAAGCCCAAAAGAAAACCGCAAGTGACATAGGCATTGGAAAATATCCAATAAATACCATCATTCTTGGTTTCAAAATAGCAAGTGTCCCCAAAATACCAAAAATCGCTCCAGATGCACCTATTGTTGCCTCATAAAAAATGATGCTACCAAATCCTGCTATTACACCCGAAAGAAAATAAGAAATTAAGAATCTTTTACTACCTATTATCTTTTCTAATATTGGCCCAAAAAGAACTAAAGCTAACATATTGTAAAGTAAATGTGGTATGTAGTATGTACTGTGAAGAAACATATAAGTTATTATAGTCCATGGTTTTGAGAAGAAATCAGAACTTACAAGAGCAAATTCTTCATTAATTTGAGGAAATAAAAGTTGTAATACAAAAAATATGATGCAAACTATTGCAATTTTTATAGAGACGTAGCCCATTTTCATAATTTAAACTCACTAGTTAAATCTTTTACAGATATAGTTTGTAAGCTCTGTTATTTTAACTCTTTCTTGTTTCTTTGTATCTCTATCCCTTACTGTTACAGTATCATCTTCCATAGTTTGGTAATCTATAGTTATAGAAAATGGGGTACCAATTTCATCTGACCTAGCATACCTTCTTCCAATTGAGCCCGAATCATCATAAAAAGCATCAAACCAACTTTTCATTTTTTCATAAACTTCTTTTGCTTTTTTGTCCAAACCATTTTTATTAACTAATGGAAAAACGGAAACTGTTATTGGTGCAATACTAGTTGGTAATTTCAAAATTGTTCTATCTTTTTCTTCAAAGTAAAATAAATCTAGCAAAGAGAATATCATTCTATCGACACCAAAACTCAACTCTAAAACATGAGGGATGAACTTTTTGTTTTCAAAAAATACTTTTTGATCTTTCTTAGAAACCCTTTCATGACCAGCAAGATCATGCTCACTCCTATAATGAATACCTCCAATTTCTTTGAAATCCCCTAAGCTTTCAAGATTAATTTCAATGTCCCAATGAATTTTGTTATAAAATGCTTTCTCTTCTTCCGTTAGTTCTTTAAACCTGAATTTTTCTTCTGGAATTCTTAACTTTTCTAAGAAAAATTTCTGTGTTTTCGCCATATAGTACACATAAAATTTAGGAAGTTTCAATTTAGTGTTAACATCATTACAACTCAACCTCACAGTTTTTTTATTTCTTTGAGAAACTGGCAGAAGAATTAATTTATAATCCTTAACATCATCCCATTTTTCATGTTCATTTATTTTTTCAGGGTCAAAGAAAATTTGTAATTCTGCCTGAGTAAATTCTCTCATCCTTATTAACAATTGTCTTGGAGAAATTTCATTTCTATAAGCTTTCCCTATTATAGCTAGGCCTAAAGGCAACTTTTTTCTTAGAGTTTCAAACTGTCTAGAAAATGAAACATAAACACCCTGAGCAGTTTCAGGCCTTAAATATCCTTTAACTTCTTTTTCTGCCCCAATTTCAACAGGAAACATCATATTTAGAACTCCAACTTCTTTTAACTTACCCCCACAATTAGGGCATTTTATCTCATGAATTTTTATTAATTTTGTTAATTCTTCTGGAGTTACACCCTCAAAAGTTCTTTTCAATTTTTCTTCTATTATTTGATCAGCCCTATGGATAGCTCCACACTTTTCACATTTTACAGCTGGATCAACAAAACTTTTTAAGTGACCTGAAGCTTCGAACACTTTTTCATGCATTATGTTAGAAGGCTGAATTTCAAAAAAATTGTTTTCATCTAAAAAATGTTTCCTCCACAAATTCTCTAATTTTCTCTTTAATAAAGTTCCTAAATGCCCATAATCATAAAATCCTTTAAACCCACCATAAATTTCACAAGATGGATAAAAAAAGCCTCTCCTCTTCGCTAATTTTTCTATTGCTTCTATGCTTGTCATAATATCTTTTATACACACCTATAAATAAAATATTTTTGAATTATTTATTATGCCACATCTTTTTGCTAATCCAGCAATACTTGATCAAAATTATTTGCCAAGACTACTTCCGTATAGGGAAGAGCAACACAAATATTTGGCAGATTGTATAAAACCGTTACTTGAAGGAAGAAGTGGATTCAACCTCTTAATAACTGGAGCCCCTGGAATAGGGAAAACTGCTTGCGTAAAATATGTTCTAAGAGATTTAAGAGAAAATGTAACAAATATTTTACCAATTTACATAAATTGTTGGAAAAAAGATACGACACCAAAAATAATAAATGAAATAGCAGAGCAATTGAACATAAAATTTTTGGAAAAAAGGCCTTCCGATGAAATTTTTGATTTAGTAATAAAGAATCTAGTCAAATACCAAGGAGTTGTTTTTGCATTTGACGAAATAGATAGAGCGAAAGACTATGATTTCCTTTACAGGATCCTTGAAGATATTCAATTTAAGACTATATTTCTCATTACTAACATAAGTGAGTGGATATTGAAAATGGATAGAAGGTTGCTTTCTAGGTTAACTCTAGAAAAAATTGAATTTAAACCTTACAATTTTGAAGAAACGAGAGGAATACTCTATGAGAGACAAAAGTATGCTTTTATGCCGAATTCATGGGATTATGATGCTTTTGAATTGGTTGTAAGAAAAACTTATAAAACAAAAGATATAAGAATAGGTTTATTTTTAATGAAGAATGCAGGAGAGATTGCTGAAAATAGAAACGCTGAAAAGATAGAAGTAGAAGATGTAAAAAAAGCGGCCGAAAAATTAAAAGATTTTTATGAAAAAATTGAAATAAAAAATTTTATCTAAAATTCAAAGATTCTTTTGCTTTTTCCATCTTAGCTTTAATTTCTTTTATTAGTTTTTCTTCATCAATACCTGCAATTAGAACTTCATGTTCACATTTCTCTTTTCTTCTTGACATTTTTACTATTGCCATTTTAGGTTCTTCTACATTTCCAAAAACTCTCACAAGGACATCTGGGTTTGCTTTTGGAATTATCATACCTTGAATCCAGAAGTAGCCATTTTTCCTAAGAGTTTTATCTACTTCATTATAAATTGGACAAAATCCATCAAAAGGAGCCTTATCTGAAATGTACTCTTCTTTTCCATATTCATTTAATCTTTTCCAGAATGTTCCACTTTTACATTTCTCTATTTCAGAACATCTCTCAACATACAAATATGCATCTTTCATAAAATTAGATGAGCAGAAAATAATTTAAGTTTTAAGGGTAGGGACTTTTTTATAATCACAAATATAAGAATATTTAGAGAAAAAAGTTCTAGTTGATATTATGGAAGAAAAGATGATTGTGACTCCCTGGGAAGTTAAAGGAAAAATAGATTATGAAAAACTTATTAAGAAATTTGGTACAAAACGAATTGATTCTGTTTTGCTTCAAAGAATAAAAAAACATACAGGAGAACTGCACCACTTTCTTAGGAGAGGAATATTTTTTTCACATAGAGATCTAGATTGGGTTTTAGACGAATATGAAAAGGGAAATAAGTTTTTCTTATATACGGGAAGAGCACCTTCTGGCCCAGTGCACCTTGGGCATTTAATTCCATGGATTTTTACAAAATGGTTACAAGATAAATTTGATGTAGAATTATGGTTTCAATTTCCAGATGAAGAGAAATTTTTATTCAAAGATGAGCTAACACTTAAAGATACTAAAAAATGGACTTATGAAAATGCTTTAGACGTGATAGCTCTTGGTTTTGATCCTAAGAAGACACATTTTTTAATTGATACTCTTCATGCGAATCTTTTGTATAAAGAAGCCTGTAGAGTAGCTAAAAAAATAACGTTTTCAACAGCAAGAGCAGTCTTTGGTTTTACTAACGAAACAAACATAGGGTCTATATTTTATACTGCCATGCAAGCGGTCCCAGCATTTTTACCATCTATTTTGAAAGGAAAAAATATTCCTTGTTTAATTCCTCATGCTATAGATCAAGATGCTCATTTCAGAGTTGCAAGAGATGTTTTACCAAAATTGGGCTATTATAAACCTGCAGCTATACATTGCATATTTCTTCCAGGATTAAGTGGTTTAATGGAACAAGGTAAAATGTCTTCTTCTGAGGAAAAGACAGCTGTTTTTACTACTGATACACCAGAAATAGTAAAAGAAAAAATTATGAAGTATGCCTTTTCAGGAGGCCAACCAACTATAGAAGAACATAGAAAAAAAGGAGGAAATCCTGATATAGATGTTTCTTTTCAATGGTTAACTTTTTTTGAAGAAGATGATAAAAAATTAGAAAGAATAAGAGAAGATTATAAATCAGGTAAACTTTTAACTGGTGAATTAAAAGCTATATTGATTGATAAATTAAATAGCTTTCTAAAAGAGCATCAAAGAAAAAGAGAAAAAGCAAAAGATATTTTTGATAAATTTATTTTTAGGGTTGAAGATGTATAGGCTAACGAAGGAAGGGGAAGAGTACTTAAAGCATGGCTTACCAGAGAAAAGATTGTTAAAATTATTAAAAGAAAAGAAAAGTATTAAAGAAATCAATTTACCTAGAAAAGAGATAGCTATAGGTTGGGCAAAGAAAAATAAGTGGATAAACATTTCAGAAGGTTTTGTCGAAATAACAGAAGAAGGAAAAAAAGCTATAAAAGAGAAGTCAGTAATAGAAAAAGCTTTAGAAGATGTTAAGAAAAAGGGTGAAACTTCTTCTGAATTAACAAAAATATTGCTAAGCAGAAATTTAATAGAAGAATATAAAGAGAAAAGAAAAAAATCAATTTTTCAAAAGATATTAGAATTTTTCAGAAGGAAGAAAAAGGAAGAGATAAAAGAAATTGGACAATTGACACCAGAATTAATAAAAACTGGAAAATGGAAGAATGTTTCCTTTAAAAAGTATGATGTTAATGCACCAGCTCCAAGAATTTATCTTGGAAAAAAACAACCCTACATTCAATTCATAGAAGATATTAGAGAAAAACTCATAGGCCTAGGATTTCAAGAGATGAGAGGCCCTCTAATAGAAACTTCTTTCTGGAATTGTGATGCTCTTTTTATACCTCAAGACCACCCTGCAAAAAGTCTCCATGATATATTTTATTTGAAAAATCCTTCTAGAGGCAACTTACCTGATGAAAATTTAGTTGCAAAAGTGAAAGCAACTCATGAAGGTGGTTGGATAACAGAGAGCACAGGATGGGGAGGAATTTGGAAAAGAGAAGAAGCTGAAAAATTAGTTTTAAGATCACACACAACAGCTATTTCAGCGAGAACTCTTTTTGAAAATGGAGATAAACCTGCAAAGTTTTTCACAATAGATAGAAACTTTAGACCAGATGTTATAGATGCTAAACATCTAGTTGAGTTTTACCAATGTGAAGGAATAGTAATAGGAGAAAATTTAACTTTTAGACACTTGTTAGGTTTCTTGAAAGAAATTGCTAATGCGATAGGAATAAAAGAAATTAGATTCAAACCAGGATATTTCCCTTACACAGAACCAAGTGTTGAAGGTTTTGTGAAACACCCTACTTTAGGATGGATAGAATGTTTGCCTGCTGGAATGGTTAGACCAGAAGTCTTAAGACCATTAGGTTTAGAAAAATCTCAAGTTTTAGCTTGGGGTATTGGTATTGATAGACTTGCCATGATTAAATTGGGTGTAAACGATATTAGAATGTTATTTACAAGTAATTTGGAATGGTTAAGAAATAAACCTCTGGTGAGATAATGGCCATCTTATTTATTAAAGTGATAGGATGGTTGTAATTGAAGTTAACAAAAATGATTTACTAAAGTTGATCGGAAAAGAATTGAGTGATAGTGAAATAGAAGAAACTCTATTCCTGTTAAAAGTAGAAAGTAAAATAAATGGAGATAAAATAGAATGTGAACTAAATCCAGATCGGCCTGACATGTTTAGTGTTGAAGGTATAGCAAGAGAAATGAAGGGATTTTTAGGTTTTGAGATTGGAGTACCAAAATACGAAGTATCTTCTTCTGATGTAGTTTTAAAGAGGGAAGGTGCAGAAGTAAGACCTCATATCGCTTGCGCAATAATTAAAGATATAAATCTTTCAGGAGAGTTAATAAAAAGCTTAATGCAATTACAAGAAAAGTTGCATACAACAATTGGAAGAAATAGAAAAAAAGTTGCTATAGGAATTCATGATTTTGATAAAGTTAAACCTCCTTTGGTATACAAAGATGTAAATGAGATAAAATTCGTTCCTTTAGGTAGTGAAAGAGAAATGAGTATAAAAGAAATTCTAGCTACTCATCCAAAGGGTATAAAATTTTCTAAATTAGTAGGGGAGAAATATCCTATCATTCTTGATAAAGAAGGTGTGATAAGTTTCCCTCCAATAATAAATTCAGAGAGGACAAAATTGACAGAAGGAACAAAGAATTTGTTTATTGATGTTACAGGAACTGAAGAAAAAGCTGTTAATCAAGTTTTAAACATTTTAGTTTGTAACATAACAGAAAGATGTGGAAAAATATTTTCAGTAAAAGTGAGTAATAAAGTTACTCCAAATTTGAGATCAAAAGAAATTGTCCTCATGAGTGAAGATGTTAATAAAATACTAGGTTTAAACTTAATGGATAACGAAATAGCAGAAATCTTAGAAAGAATGAGATATAGCGTTATTAAAGCTAAAGGCGGAAAAATAAATCTTTTGATACCCCCTTACAGATGTGACATTCTTCATATGATAGATGTGATTGAAGATGTTGCAATAGGTTTCGGGTACAATAAGATCGAGCCAGTTTTACCAAAAATTGCAACAATTGGAAAACAATCAGAAATAGAAAGATTCACAAGTAAAGTGAGAGATCTTATGATAGGGTTAGGCTTTCAAGAAGTTTTAAATTTCATTCTCACAAGCAAAAAGAATAATTTTGAAAAAATGTGTGTAGAAGGTTCCGCTGTAGAAATACTGAACCCTATTTCTAATGAATTTGAAATATGTAGAACTTGGCTATTGCCATCTTTAATGAAAGTTTTAATGGCAAATAAACATGTAGAATATCCTCAAAAAATTTTTGAGATAGGGGATTGCATTTTATTAGAAGAAACCTCTGAAACAAAAACGAAGAGAGTAAGGAAACTTGCTGCTGTTATCTCCTATGATAATGCCAATTTAACAGAAATGAAATCAGTAGTTGAATCAATTCTAAAAACATTAAATTATAACTACTTAATAAGAAATTTGGAGCATCCTAGCTTTATCCAAACTAGATGTGGAGAAATAGTCGTTAATAATATTCCAATTGGATTTTTTGGAGAATTACACCCAAAAGTTTTGGAAAATTGGGATTTGGAAAGACCTGTAATAGCATTAGAAATGAAAATTTCTGAAGAGTAAAATTAAAAATGCAGAAAAAGGAAATAGATCGATTATGATCACTCTAACCAAAAGAATAGTCTCTTAACCCAACTTCTCTTTCTTTTTTTAACAAATGGTTCTCCCAAAATTCTAGAAGCTATTCTTTTAAATGCTCTTGATGCTCTACTTGTAGGCCTATGATGAACCACTGGGACTTTTTTTGCAATTGATTTCGGGACTGCTCTATCTTCTGGTATAACACCTAAAATAGGAACGCCAAGCATTGATTTAATTTCTGAAAGTGATAATTCATGTTTCAAACCCTTAACCCTATTTATAACAACGCCCAAAATTTTTGTACCACTATCTTTTGCTATCCTTATAGCTCTTAAAGCATCAGTAACAGCAGGTAATTCAGGGTTTGTGATTATTATCAATTCATCTGCTACTTTCATAGCAGTTAAAGCTTCTTTACCAAGACCTGCTGCAGCATCTAAAATTATTATATCACTATCTCCAAGGATATTTAACAAAACACCTTCAAGTCTTTCTATGTTAACATTCTTAATAGAATCTGCTGACAAAGAAGCTGGAATTATTTTCACACCAATTGGATGGTGGTAAATAGCTGAATCTATTGGAGCTTTCTTTTCTAAAACATCATGTAAAGTTATAGGATAGAATGGTATACCTAAATGTAAAGATAAATTTGGTGTTGTAACGTTACTATCTATAATAGTAACATTTTTTCCTTTTTTTACAAGAGCTGCACCTAAATTTGAGACCAAAGTTGTTTTTCCAACTCCACCTTTACCAGAAACAACTGCTATTATTCTAGCCATATGAAAATAATTTGTTTGAAAAGAATAAAAAGTTATTTAAAGTTTGTAAGGAAATTAAATTTATGCCTTTGGTTTTGAAAATAGAGAATGAAGGAAAATATATTTTAGTTCATGAAGATTATCCTGCTTCTTTCTTAAGAGATTTTGAAGAGAAGAGTATCAAATATATAGCAGCTATGCCAGATTTATCAACACATATTGAGGAGATGTTTCCAAATGTTCGTGTATCAAGAACAGAGATAGGCTCTGGTTATGGGAAACATATAACAAGTTATTATGTTCTAAATTCTTCTCAACTTACGAAATTGATAGAATTAGAGGCAAAAGAAATGAAAAGAAGAATAAAATCTTTAGAGGAAAGTAAAAAAGTAGCACAAATGAAGTTTGAAGCGTTTGAAGGGTTAAAAGAAATTATAAAAAAATAATGATATCCCTTTTGTAACTTTCTATTTTTCTTACAAATTCTTTGTTTATTCCATTCCATAACGACTTAAAATTGACACGTTTGAATGAGGATGCCCCGGACGGGATTTGAACCCGCGACCTCTTGCTTTCTTCATCTTAAATCAGACCTTCTATCTAAAAATAGAAGGCAAGCGCTCTATCCAAACTGAGCTACCGGGGCATATTGAATTTTATTTATTACTTTGTTTATAAATTTATAAGAGTTGATACCATGAAAAGAGAAGAGGCAATAGAGCTTGTAAAGAAAAATATTAAAAAGGGAAATTTGTTTAAACACATGCTTGCTGTAGAAGCCATAATGAGAGAAATAGCTATTTATTTAAACAAAAATGAAGAAAAATGGAGTTTAGCAGGCTTATTACATGATATTGATTTTGAAATTACTATGAATGAACCCGAAAAGCACGGAATAGTAGCTGAAGAAATTTTGAAAGGAAAAGTAGATGAAAAAATAATAAGAGCAATAAAATCTCATAATTTTGAAAATACAAAAATAGAAGCAGAAAGTGAAATGGAAAAAGCATTGATTGCAGCTGATTCGATCTCAGGCTTAATAATTGCTTGTGCTTTGGTCATGCCATCAAAAAAATTAAGAGATGTAAAGGTCGAAACAATAAAGAAAAAATTTAAACAAAAAGACTTTGCAAGGAATTGTAACAGAAATAGAATTTTATTTTGTGAAAAAATTAACATACCAAGAGAAAAATTTTTTGAAATTTCACTAAAAGCTTTACAAAAAATTTCAAATGAATTAGGTTTATAAAATTAGATAAGGAGATGTTTATGAACTTTAAGTTTATTGAAGAAAAGTGGCAGAAGAAATGGTATGAAGAAAAAGTGTTTGAAGCTGAACCTAGTGATAAGAAGAAGTTTTATATGCTCTTCGCTTATCCAACTGTTTCAGGCACATTACATGTGGGCCATGCAAGATCTTATACTATTCCTGACATCATAGCAAGGTTTAAAAGAATGCAAGGTTTCAACGTTTTCTTTCCCTTAGGATTCCATGCCACTGGTATAGATTGTGAAAAGATATTAAATGAAGTAAAGAAAAATGTTGAAAATGCCAAAAAGTATGGAATCAATCCTGAAGATGCAAAAAAATTTGAAACTGTTTTAGATGTTGAAAAATATCTGGAAAAGAAAATGATAAAATGCTTTAAGAAATTAGGCATATCTCTTGATTTTAGGCCAGCTATATCAACAATAGATTTACCATACAACAAATTCATAGAATGGCAATTTAAAAAATTGAAAGATTCTGGATACTTAATTAAAAGAGATTATAGGTTAGCATGGTGTCCAAAATGTAATCATCCTGTTAGCTTAGATCCTGCTGAAGCTGATATAAAAGAATGGAAAGGATCCCAAATAAAAGATTATATTGTGATAAAATTCAAAACTAACGATATCATAATTCCTGCTTCAACACTTAGGCCTGAGACTATTTTTGGTGTTACAAATATATGGTTAAATCCAAAAGCTAAATACGTAATAGCAAAAGTAGATGGAGAGAAATGGTTAGTATCTAAAAAAGCAATTCAAAAACTAAAAAACTTAGAGAAAGAAGTTGAGATTATAGAAGAAGTTAAACCAGAAGAATTCTTGAATTTTAATGCTTTTAATCCGGTAACAAAAAAAGAAGTTCCTATATTAGCTGGAAGTTTTGTAGATCCTGATGAAGCTACAGGCATAGTTATGAGTGTTCCTGCTCATGATCCTTTTGATTTTATTTACCTTAAGAAAGTAGCACCTGAGATAAAACCAATACAAGTTGTAGAAACAGAAGGTTTCGGCAAAATTCCAGCTGAAGAAATTTTAAAGAAGTATGGAATAAAATATGTTGGAGATCCTAGGATAGAAGATGCTACTAAGGAGCTTTATAAAATAGAATATAAAGGAAGGATGCTCCCTTCAATTCCTAAATTTGGTGGGTTACCTGTTCAAAGAGCTAAAAGAGAAGTAGCAGAATGGTTAAGAAAAGAAGGAAATAGTGATATGATTTATGAACTTTCTGTTAAACCAATACACTGTAGATGCGGAGCTGAAATCATAATAAAAGCTGTTAAAGGCCAATGGTTCATAGATTATGGAAATCAAAAACTTAAAGATATGGCAAAGAAATGTGTCGAAAAAATGAACATTTATCCTCCTGAATATAAAAATGAGTTACCTTCTATCATAGATTGGCTTGAACCAAGAGCATGCGTAAGAAAAAGAGGCATAGGTACAAAATTCCCATTTGAAGAAGGTTGGATTATAGAAGCTATTTCAGATTCAACTATATACATGGCATTCTTCATAGTCTCTAAGTATATAAACATGGGAAAAATAAAAGTAGAGGAATTGACTGAGGAGTTTTTTGATTATATTTTTTTAGAGAAAGGAGAACCTAAAAATGGAGTTTGGAAGGAAATAAGAAAAGAATTTGATTATTGGTATCCCCTTGATTTAAATGCCATAGGAAAAGAACATAAATCCGTTCATTTACCCTTTTTCATAATGAATCATGTTGCTATATTTCCAGAAAAGTATTGGCCAAGAGGAATATTCGTGAATTGGCACCTCATAACTTATGGAAAGAAAATGTCAAAGCATTTAGGAAATGTTATCTTTTGGGATGATGCAATAGAAAATTATGGATCTGACACAGTAAGATTTTACTTAGCTCATGGTTCTAACCAATGGGAAGATTTTGATTGGAGAAATGAAAATTGTGAAATTTATAAGAGACATTTAGAAAAATTTTACAATATTGTGAATACAATTTTGAAAGAAGGTGTTGAAGATGAAGGTGAATTCATTGATAAATGGCTAAATTCTAGAGTTAACAGAATAATCAAAAATGTAACAATTGCTATGAAAAATAATGAAATAAAAAAAGCTTTAGATTTGGCTTTCTTTACTTTTTTGAATGACTTAAATTGGTACAAAAAAAGAAAAGGTAAATATAATAAAAAAATATTGCCTATATGGTTAAAGTTATTAGCACCTTTTATTCCTCATACATGTGAAGAATTGTGGAGTAAAATTAGTAAAACTCTAATTTCAAAAGAAGAATGGCCTCAATTTTATGAAGAAAATATAAGTTTAAAAGCTGAAGCTTGTGAAGAATTAATTAAAGAAGTTCTTTCTGATATAGAAGAAATTAAAAAACTTTCAAAAATCACTAAGCCAAAAAAGATAACAATTTTTGTTGCACCACCTTGGAAGTATCATGTTTATGAAAGTGTTTTAGAGAAGAAAGAATTGAAAGAAATCTTGAAAGAAGTTAAAAAGCCAACAGAAGAAGTAATAAAGTATTATAAGAAATTGAAAAAGAAAAAGAAATTAAAAGATTTATTCTTATCTTCTGGAACAGAATATAAAGTCTTAAATGAAGCAAAAAAATTTTTTGAAAAAGAGTATAAATGTAATGTTTTCATTTTTAAGGCAGAAGAATTTAAACATGCCAAAGCACTTGCTGCTGAACCACAGAAACCTGGTATTCTAATAGAATGAACAACTCTACAAAGTTAAAAAATTTTATTAAATAAAATAAAGTCATTCAGTTTATGAATAAAAGATTCTTATTATTCTTATCTATAATAATAACCATTTTCATCTTTATAAAATTTTTCGATTACGAGGCTGGGGAAGTTTTAAAAGTCATAGATGGTGATACTTTTAAATTGAAAGATGGCAGAATAGTTAGACTAATAGGGATTGATGCTCCTGAGAAAAATGAATTATGTTTCAATGAATCAAAAAATGTTTTGAAAAGTTTGTTAAGAAATAAAGTTGTAATATTAAAGAAAGACTCAAAGGAAAGAGACAAATATGGAAGGTTACTAAGATACGTTTACTTAGATTCTCTATTTATTAATCTAATAATGGTAAGATCAGGCTATGCAAAAGTTGTTTTGAATCAAAATGAAAAATATTACAAGTTATTCAAAGAAGCAGAATATGAAGCAAAGAAACTAAGAAAATGTATTTGGAAGTAAATTACCTTATCACATGTGCTCTTTCCCAAATTTTTTCAAAAGTATCTTTATAATTAGTTTTACAGTTTAAGAACCATATTCCCTTTTCATTCTTGTCAATAGTCATACCATGCTTTTCATCAACAAGTATCAAATGTGGCCAAGTCTTTCCCAATCTCATTTCTATATTTATACTTTTCAATTTTTGTAGCATTTCAGGATGAAGCTCTTCGGCAACTACTTTAATTTTTACTCCTCTTTCAACAGCTCTCTTAATAGCTTCTAAAAGAACTATATCACTATAAAATTTTTCTGTTGTAATTAATATTTCTTCGTTTGCTATATCAAAAAGGAATGCAGCCCTTCTAATAAAATCTCCTTCATATTGTTCGTAAGCTTTTTCTCCTTGCCATATTGCTTTCCCTCTCAAATCTAAAAATTCATTATATTGTTCTTCCAAATCTGAAAACAATTTTTTCAATCTTAAATAATCTTTACTAACATAACTCATTATCCTTGGAAACGGATTTGATGATCTTGTTAACCAAAAAATTTTGTTTTTATCTTCTCCACTTTCTATTATTCCTTTCCTTTGTAAAGAATAGAGATATTTGTAAGCATTTGTAACAGATATTCCTGCTTCTTTTGCAACCATACTTGCCGTAACTTTTAACTGGTCCCTATTTGCAAGAATCAGCATGGCCCTAATAATTCTTATTTCAAGATCGTCAAATTGTTTACTATCTTTTAACAAAGAACAAAACTTATTTATTTCCATAAATATCATATGAACCTTTTCGTTTAAATTCTTTTCTAAGAAATCTTATAAATATTTAAAAGTAAGTTGATACAACTAATTCTATGCAAAACTTTGAATTCCTAAGAATTTCATATACAGCCAAAATTAAAGAAACTGGTCAAGAGTTTGACAAATCAGAAGACTCTCCAGTGATACTTGGAGCTGGCTATTTGATAAAAGGTCTTGAAGAAGCATTAAAAGGAATGAAAGAAGGTGAAGAAAGGACAATTGAGATACCGCCAGAAAAGGGTTTTGGAAAAAGAGACCCAAACTTAATAAAATTAGTTAGTGAATCGGAATTTAAGAGACATGGAACTAAACCTTCCCCTGGAATGATTGTTCAAGCTGATAACCTTAGAGGAAAAGTTCTCTCAGTTTCTAGTGGGAGAGTAAGAGTTGATTTTAATCATCCCCTAGCAGGAAAAACGTTAATTTATAATGTGAAAATTAAGAAAAAGTTAGAAGAAATTGAAGATAAGGTGAAAGCTATAGTTGAAGTATATACAAGAATTAAAAAAGGAAAAGTTAAAGTTATTGAAAAAGAAGTGGAAATAGAAATACCACCTCTCATAAATCCTGTATTTAAAAAGAAAATAGCAGATGAAATAATGAGATTACTAGGTTTTGAAAAAATTAGATTCATAGAAGTTTTTGAAAAACCAAAGAAAGAATGATTATATTTAGTTTTATAATATTTTAATTAATTTTAAAAATCTAAGCTCGAAAAAATTTAAAAGGAGGTTTTTATGGCAGTTGGAAGCATTGAAGGAACGAAGAAAATTTCTGACACAGATGAAGATTTAAGGAAATTATTAGAAGCTAGAAAAGCTGAAATTAAAGTTATTGGTGTAGGTGGTGCAGGAAATAATACAGTCTCTAGAATGATGCAAGTAGGAATAGTTGGTGCAGAAGTAGTAGCAGCAAATACAGATGCTCAAGACCTTCTTTATACAGATGCTGATAGAAAAGTTTTGCTTGGAAGAGAATTAACAAAAGGTCTTGGTGCAGGTGGTGATCCAAAAATAGGTATGGAAGCTGCTAGGGAGAGCAGAGAAGAGATAAAAGAAGTTTTAGATGGAGCTGATATGGTTTTCATTACATGTGGCCTAGGAGGTGGAACTGGAACTGGTGGTGCTCCTGTAATTGCAGAGATAGCAAAGAAGCTTGGATTATTGACAGTTGGAGTTGTAACTTTGCCTTTTACTATGGAAGGTAAACATAGATTGGAAAATGCAAAGTATGGTTTAGATGAATTACAAAAGAATGTTGACACTCTTATAGTTATACCAAATGATAAGCTTTTAGAAATAGTTCCAGACGTTTCCATAGTAACTGCATTCAAAATATGTGATGAAATTTTGGTCAACGCTGTAAAAGGTATAACTGAGCTTGTAACAAAACCTGGATTAGTAAACCTTGATTTTGCAGATGTAAGAGCTGTTATGCAAGATGGCGGCCTAGCTATGATTGGTTTAGGAGAATCTGACACGGAAAACAGAGCTTTAGAGGCAGTTGAAAAAGCTCTAAGTAATCCTTTACTAGATGTAGAAATAGATGGTGCAAATGGAGCACTTGTTAACGTTTCGGGCGGTTCTGATATTACAATAAGAGAATGTGAAGAAATTGTGGAAGCAGTTTCAACAAAATTATCTCCTGACGCAAAAGTCATATGGGGAGCACAAATAATGAAAGAATTGGGAAATGTCATAAGAGCCTTATTAATAGTCACTGGTGTAAAGTCTTCAAAACTTTACATGCCAGAAGTATTTTTCCCTGAAGAAAAGAGAAAAGAGATAGAAAAAATACTTGGGATAGAGTTCGTTTGAAACATTTATATACCTATGAGTAATAGAAAGTTCTAGGTGTCTAAGTGTCAGAAATTGCTGAAAAAGAAGGTTTTTTAAAAAGATTAAAATCGAAACTTTTAAGGTATAAGAGAGTTTTAGATATTGCTAGAAAACCTGAAGCTGATGAATTCAAAACATCTCTAAAAGTAACGACTGCTGGTATGCTTTTACTAGGATTTATTGGTTTCATAATATTCTTATTATACTTTTTGGTGATAAGATGATATACACTATAAGAACAACTGTTGGAAGAGAAAATGCAGTAATAGAAGCTTTAGTGAAAAGAATAAAGAGCAGAAATCTTGACATAAAGTCTATCTTCCATCCTGATGAATTAAAAGGTTATATATTCATAGAAGGTGATGAAAAAGCTGTTGTTGAAACTATTAAAGGAATGCCTCATATAAAAGGAATGATAAGGAGAAAAGTTAAAATAAGTGAAATAAAAAGGTTCTTAGAAGAAAGAAAAATAGAGATAAAGTTAAAAAGAGGTGATATAGTAGAAGTTGTAGGTGGGCCATTCAAAAATGAAAAAGGAAAAATAACGAGAGTTGATGAAGCTAAAGAAGAAGTCACCCTAGAGTTATTAGATGCTGCAGTCCCAATACCAATCACAGTACCTATAGAGTCTGTAAGATTAATTGAAGCGGCAGAAAAAAGTGAAGAAAAATGAAAAGAGGTTTTTTAGTTATTTTTATATTCTTTATCTTTATAATTATAATCCTCACAATAGCTTATTACATTGGAGTAATTTGTTGCCCTCCATGCCCTCCTGTCAAACATATAGATTGTATGCCAACAATAGGATTTTCGAACCTTTTTAGAAAAGTATATTGCGAGCCAGAAAGAATAGAATGGATAAGAAAAAATTGTCCAAACATACTAATCACATGGTGAAAAAATGATAAAAATAAAAGCTTTGGTAGAAGGAGGAAAAGCCAAACCAGCACCACCTTTAGGCCCAGCTCTCGCACAAGCTAAAGTTAATGTTAATGAAGTCATATCTGAAATAAACAAAAAAACTAAAGATTTTAAAGGAATTCAAGTTCCGGTTGAAATTCAAATTGATCCTGAGACAAAAAAATTTGAAATAAAAGTCGGAACACCACCAGTTTCTTCACTGGTGAAAAAAGAGTTAAAAGTAGAAAAGCTTGCAAAAGCTCCTTTCAACATTTATGAAAAGGAGGATATTAAAGAAGAGTTTAAAGAGAGTTTAAATTTTGAGCAAGTTGTCAAAATAGCAAAAGCCAAATTAAATGATTTAAAAGTAGATGACTTAAAAAAAGCTGTTAAGCAAGTGATAGGAAGTTGTGTGAGTTTAGGTGTATATATTGAAGGAAAAAAACCTAAAGAAATAATGAAAGAAGTTGAAGAAGGAAAATGGGATGAAAGAATTAAATAATAAGGACAATTAGGTCTTATCTATGTCTCTTGATATGTATAAAGAAAGAAATCCTTTACCAGTTGTTTTAATAGCCTTATTTGATGGAAATAAAATTCTTCTGGCAAAAAGGAAAAGAGAACCTTATAAAGGCTTTTATGGTATATTAGGAGGAAGACAAACTTTTGGTATGCTTACTGAAGATGTTGTCAAAAAAGAAGTTTTGGAAGAAACAGGATTTTCTGTGAAAGAAGGTTCTATAGAAGTAAGAGGCCTCTACTCTGAAATATTACTTGATAAATATGGGAATCCTAAAGATCATTTCATCTTCAGAGTTTGCAAGGCTGTTGTTGATAAGAAAGTTTCTGAAAATTTAGAAAAAACAGATATAGAAAAGTTTAAGTGGTTTGATTTAACACTCTTAAAAAGGATAAAAAGTAAAATAATTCCAACCGATCTTATCATGTTAGAGCATATCCTCTCTGGGGACAAGTATGATTTTAAGGAATTTGTGATGCAGGAAACTGATAAACCAAATGAGTTAAGAATTGTTTGTATAAAATAAAGTTTAAATCTTTTTCTTCCACAATATTTTCTATGATTACTAAACTTTTTATGCTACTTATAGTTGTAACAATGATTCTCACAATCTTACAATTATTAGGATATCAGGTAATGGAATCTATTGTACTTATGCTTGTCATTGATTTAATAGCATTTGGTGCAAATCTTGAAATAGAAAAAAGGAAGAAAATTGAACCAAATTTGAGTTCTAAATTAGAAGGTATAGAAAAAATGTGTAATGAAATTTTAACTCATATAAAAACAAACCCAGGAATAGAAGAGAAACTCCAAAAGCAAAAAAATGAAATAACTTTTTTACTAGATAAAATCTCAAAAAAGTCTCTAGAATTAGAAGAAAGGTTGAATAAATTTGGCAAAATATTAGCAAATTCTATAGAAAAAAGTAAAGAAGCTTCCTTTCCTGTGAGTGAAATAGTATACGTGGAAGATTCAGAAGCCGAAAAGTCTTAGTATGTTATATAAATTTTTTTGGTTTTCAATCATTTTAACTGTAATTTACTTAATTTTATCTTTTTTCTTTAAAATTTCGCAACTTGTTATAGTTCTTATAATAGTAGATTTCATGGTATTAGAAAGTTTAGTTTACTTAAGAAAAAAAGAAGAAAAAACAAATGCTAAAAGTAAGTTGGAAAATATAGAAAGAATTTGTAATGAAATTATAGAGCATAGGAAGAATTTCTTAAAGAAAGAGGAAAGAGAAGAGGAAATTTTAAAGTGGCTTGGATATTTTTAAATCCAAAAAATAAAATATTTATTAGTCTTTTTTTGCTTTTTTTTGAATAAAAGAGGTTAAACATGGTAAGGATAATTGATGTATGTTCCGGAAAAGGTGGTGTTGGAAAAACTACTGTTGTGGCGAACTTAGGTTTTGGGCTTCAGAAATTTGGCAGAAAAGTTGCCATAGTAGATTGTAATCTCACCACATCTCACCTTGGTTTGTACTTTGATCTTTACTCTTCACCAATGACTATTAACAGTTTCTTAAGAAATGAAGCAAGATTAGAAGATATAATTTATTCACATCCAACAGGACTAAAAATAGTTCCTGCATCATTAGAACTAAAAGATATTGTGAATATAGATGTGAGCAATTTGAGAAACTCTTTAAAAACAGCATTTTACAACTTTGATATAGTTTTGCTAGATTCAGCTCCTGGTTTAGGAAGAGAAGCTTTAATGGCCTTGCAAGCAAGTGATGAAGTATTATTTGTTGCAGATCCTTACATACCATCTCTTATTGATATAGTGAAGTGTTATCAACTTATCAACAACATGGATCCTAAGCCCATTCCTCTTGGAATAATTATTAACAGAACAAGAAATAAACCATATGAAATAAATTCTACTGAAATAAGAGAGTTCACAGGCCTCCCAATAATTGGCATTGTTCCTGAAGATGAAAATGTGTTAAAAAGCGTAAATAAAAAAACATTAGTAACAATTTTAAAAGAAAACTCTCCAGCAAGTCAAGCATTCTTTGAAATTGCCGCTAGGCTCGTTGGTGCTACTTACAAGAGGCCAACGTTTTGGAGTAAAGTAATAAATCTATTTAAAAGGAAGAAAAGCTAAAACAATTAATTATTTAGCGAGAGAATATTTTCATGAACTATAAAGTGATTTTCTGGATTTTAATAGTAATAACAATACTTATTGCCTCATTTCAATTAGTAAAATTTTCTTCTGAGATCGTAATAGTTTTGCTAACTTTAAACTTAATAATTCTTGGAATGAGTTTGGAAAAGAAAGAAGTTAAAGAAAATGATAAACTAACTTCAAAATTAGAAAACATAGAAAAGCTTTGCTCAATTATATTAAGAAATATAAGCACTGAGCTTTCACTTATGAATATGAAAAGTGAGATGAAAAAGCAGAAAGAAAGTACAGAAAAAACTTTAAATGAGATAAATGAAAAAACTAGAAAATTGGAGGAAAATTTGAATGAGTTTGGAAGAAAACTAGCTGATTCTTTAAAGGAATTAGAAAGTAGAATAGAAACTTTGGAATCTAGGGAATAAATATTTAAATGTATTTCTTCAAAGTATTTAGTACTGCTTCGGCAGTAGCATGGTGCGCAAGTGTTTTATATGGTTAATGAAAAAATACTAGAGGCAGTTAAAAAAGCTAGAGATACAAAGAAGAGAAATTTTAGACAAACTTTTGATCTTGCTATTAACTTAAAAAATATAGATTTGAAAAAACCAGAGAATAGAATAAAGGCTGAAATTTTCCTTCCTCATGGCCTAGGTAAAAAAGTTACGATAGGAATTATTGCAGATACTTTATTGCCTCAAGCAAAGAATTTAGAAGATGTGATAGTAATAAGGAAAGATGAAATAGAAAGTTTAGGAAAAGATAAAAAATCTGTTAAAAAAATTGCAAAAAAATGTTTAAACTTTGTGGCTGAAGCACCGCTAATGTCCTTAGTAGGTAGATTCTTAGGACAAGTCTTAGGACCAAGAAATTTAATGCCAACACCAATTCCACCAACTGTTGATTTAAAGTCTGTAGTTGAAAGGAAAAAGAAAACTATTAGAGTGCAGCTAAAAAATTCTCCTGTAATACATTTGCCTGTCGGTACAGAAGATATGAAAGATGAAGAAGTTGCAGAAAATATTGAAGCTGCACTAAACACTATTATCTCACTTTTGCCAAAAGGTAAAGAGCAAATTAAAGATATTGTCATAAAATTGACTATGGGAAAAAGTGTGAGGGTTAAAAATGTCTAAAGTTAAACCTGAAAAAATAAAAAAAGTTGAAGAATTAGCAAACTTGATTAAAAAATATTCTGTAATAGGCATTTTAAACTTACATAAAACTCCAACTTCTGCTTTACAAAAATTGAAGAGAGAATTAAAAGATAAAGCTTTAATAAAAGTTGCTAAAAAGAGCACTATTCTATTCGCATTAGAAAAAGTAGGAAAAGATAATTTAAAGAACTACGTTAAAGAATATCCAGCTCTCATTTTAACAAATATGAATCCTTTTAAACTTTGTCTTCTCTTACAAAAGATGAAGTCTTACGTTTCAGCAAAACCTGGAGATATAGCAACGAAAGATATAGAAGTAAAAGCTGGTTCTACTGATTTACCTCCTGGCCCAGCAATTTCAACTTTAACAAAAGTTGGAATACCAGCTAAAGTTCAAGCAGGGAAAATAGCAATTATGAAGGATAAAGTTGTTTGCAAAGCTGGGGAAAAAATATCATTGGAGTTAGCATCTGCTTTGCAACTACTCAAAATTAAACCAATTGAAGTTGGGTTAAATGTGCTAGCGATGATGGAAAATGGTTCAATTTACACGAAAGAACAACTATTTGTAAATGAAGAAGAAATTTTGATGAAAATTTCAAAAGGAGTACAAAATGCGTTTAATTTATCTTTAAATTCTAATTATCCTACTAAAGAGACAATTAACTTTATGATAATTAAAGCATTTTTAAATGCTAAGAGTTTAGGAATAGAAGCTAAATTAATAGAACCTGGAGTAATAGAAGATTTGTTAGCTAAAGCAAAAATTGAAGCTGAAACATTAAAAGAAAGAGTTGGTGGTTAAAATGAATAACAAGTTAAAAGAATTAATTGAAAGTCTTGTAAAAGTAATTTTAATAAAAATTTCGGAAATAAAAAATTATCATAATGCTTATAAAAATGGAGGTGTAAAAGATGGAATTAATTTATAGTGCCCTCTTGCTTCATTCTTTGAAGCAACCAATAAATGAAGAAAATATAAATAAAATATTTTCAGCGCTTGGAGTTAGCATAGATCAGGCTAGGGTGAAAGCGTTAGTAGCAGCACTAGAAAATGTAAATATAGAAGAAGCTATAAGTAAAGCTTCTATGCCCGTTGCAGCTCCGGCCCCAGCAGAAGCAAAACCAGAAAAGAAAGAAGAGAAAAAGGCAGAAGAAGAGGAGAAAAAGGCAGAAGAAGCTGTAGAGGGCCTGGCAAGTCTTTTTGGTTAAAAACATTACGTAAACATTACATTGAGAAGTTTTTGAAAGTTTAAATTTTTTAGTATCATTATTAGTTATTATGAGATTAAAATTAGCAATAATAACAGCTTTTCTTATTACAGTAACTTTAGTACTTGCTTCTCATGAAGCAGATATTTCTATGACTCCTAGTGAATGGGCTTGCGGAACAGATGCTGATATAACACTTAAAGTTACTAACTTAGATGGAAGCAATATAGTTAAAATAGAAGTGCTAGTTCCTGAAAGTGATAACATCCCACTGTACAAAATAAAAGAAATTTCTAGTCCTGCTGGTTGGACTTATCAAATTAGAAGCAGAATAGGCCAAGCGTATCCTTATAAAATTACATGGATTACAGAAGGGACAGGAATTGAAAAGGACTCTTCATTAGATTTTGGCTTTACAGCAGAGGCCCCAAAAGAAGTTGGAAAGTATGAATGGAAAGTGACAACTTTTGATAAAGAAGGTGAAGCTTTTGTTACAACTATAACTTCTGAAGCAACTTTAGCTCCATTAGGCTATTTTAAAATAACAGCTCCAAAGGAAGTTAAAGCTGGCGAAGCTTTTAACATTGCAGTAAAAGTATATGATAAGTTTGGTAAAGTAAAAACTGATTACACTGGAACTGTAACCTTCTCTTCAACAGATGAAAGAGCGATTTTACCAAAAGATTATACCTTTGAAAAAGAAGATTCTGGGACAAAAAGTTTTCACATAAAACTTAAAACTGCAGGAAACCAGACAATTACAATTTCAGATGAAAAATTAAAAGTGAGTGAAAGTTTTGAAGTAAAAGTAATACCATCAGAACCTACTGCCATTGAAATTTCCCCAGATAACAAAGAAATTTTAACAAATGAAACGATAGAATTTACAGTTATAGCAAAAGATAAGTATGACAATTTATTTGATGTTACTGAAAAAAGCAAGTTTGGCATCGATGAAGAAGCTGATGGTACCTGGGATGCAAATATTTACACGCCTGGGAATGAAGGTTTATGGACTGTTACAGCGATATACGAATATAATGGTAAAAGTTTAGTTGATGGTGCAACGTTAAGAGTAAAAACTGGTGTTAAAGTTGAGGTACCAAAAGAAGTTGAAATAGCAAACATGAGCTTTAGTGGTCCTGATTCAATAACAATTTCTCCTGGGGAAAATGAAACTTTCATCTTAACAGTTTCAAATATAGGAAATGTTGAATTAAGTGAAGTGGCAATATCTTTTGAAGGTGTGCCTCGAGATTGGATAGAAATTTATCCGCCTTCAGTTGATATAGCACCTAATGATTCAAAAGATTTTCTAGTAGTAATGACTTTACCAGAAAACGAAACAGAAAGTAAAACAATAACATTTACAAGCTCTTCAAAAGAAGGAATAACAGCAACAAAAGAAGTATCAGTTGAAGTTTCTACCGCACCTACTGGTACTTTGATTGCAACTAAAAACTTTTTACAGTTAGGTGTTGTTATCATAGCTGTTGCAGCAGTTATAATCATAGTTTGGGAGTTGTGGTTCAAGAAACCAGCAAAATAACGGCTTAATTTTCTTTTAAAAGAAAGTTTTTTGTATTTCTAATTATATTAGATACTTATGCTAAAGAAAGATATATTAAAGGCAAGTATATTCGAATTAGATTTCTTTAAAGAAAATAATTTTAAAAGATATAAATGCGAAAGTTGTGGTTCATTTTTTTGGTCATTGAAAGAGAGAGAAAACTGTGGTGAACCACCCTGTGATATTTATCGATTTATTAATAATCCCACAATTCCAAAGAAATACAATTGGAAAGAATTAAGAGAAAAATACATTAAATGGTTTCAAAAAAATGGGCATCAACCAATAAACAGGTATCCAACTATAGCAAGGTGGAAACCAGACACTTTTTATACAGGAGCATCAATTTACTGTTTCATGCCATGGGTATTAAATAGAACTGTTGAACCACCAGCCAACCCTTTAGTCATGAGTCAACCTTCTTTAAGATTTGTTGATTTAGATAATGTTGGCCTAGGAACAGGAAGACATTTAACAGTTTTTGAAATGATGGCTCACCATGCATTTAACAATGAGAAAAAAATTTATTGGAAAGATGAAACTGTTGATTTATGTTACAGATGGTTAACAGAAAGTCTGGGAATAAAACCAGAAAAAGTTGCTTTCAAAGAGAGTTGGTGGGAAGGTGGAGGTAACGCAGGCCCATGTTTTGAGGTTATAGTAGATGGTAATGAACTTGCTACCCTAGTCTTTATGGAATATGAAGGCCCTTTTAAAGGAAAGTATAAAAAAATGGAAATGAAAGTTGTAGATACAGGTTATGGTTTAGAAAGACATGTATGGGCATCTCAAGGCACACCAACTATATATGATAACATTTATGAAAGTATAATAAATTTTTTGAAAAAAGAAAAAAATGTTGAAAAGGAGATACTCTCTGAATTTTGTAAAGTTTGTGGAAAATTGGAAATAAAAAGAAACGTGGAATTGCTTAGAAATAAAATCATAGAAGAAATATCAAAAAAACTTGGAAAAAGAAAAGAAGAAATTTTGAAGCAAATACTTTTTTTCCATAAAATTTATCAAATAGCAGATCATACAAAAGCTATAATGTTTATCTTGGGTGATGGAGTAGTACCTTCAAATGTTAGGGAAGGATATCTTGCAAGACTACTTATAAGAAGAAGTATAAGGAACCTACAAGATCTTGAGTTAAAAATTCCTCTTTCTGAAATAGTTGAAATGCAAATAGAAGAGAGTAAAGATGTTTATCCTGAATTCGAAGAAAATAAAACTGATATATTGAAAATGGTTGAGATAGAAGAAAAGAAATATTTGGAATCGTTAAAAAGAGGAAAATTTATTTTAAAAAAATTGTTAAAAGGAAAAAAGAAAGTTGATAGAAAAATTTTGATTATGCTCTACGATTCTCATGGTTTATTACCAAGAGATGTAAAAAGATTTATTCCTGAAATAAAACTTGATTTAACTGATATAGAAACTAGGATAGCTGTTCAAAAATCTATTGTCAAAGCTAAGGAAAAAATTAAGGAAGTTGATATTTCAAATTTAACAAAAACTAGAAAGCTTTATTATGAAAATGAGAAACTTTTCAATTTTAAGGCTAAGGTTATAAAAATTGAGAATGAAAATGTGATTTTAGATCAAACAGCATTTTATCCTAGAGGTGGAGGACAAGAACCAGATTTGGGAACCATTGAAGGTTGTAGAGTTTACGATGTTGAAATGTTAAATGGTGTAATAATTCATAAAGTTGAAAATCCAAACTTTAAAGTTAACGATATTGTAAATTGTGTTGTTGATAAAAAAAGGAGAGAGCAAATAAAAAAACATCATACTGCTACACATATAATCAATGGTGCCGCTAGAAGAGTTCTAGGAAATCATGTGTGGCAAGCAGGAAGTAAGAAAGATTATGATAAAGCTCATCTTGATATAACTCACTATAATCCATTAACTAATGAAGAATTGAAAAATATAGAAAAAATTGCAAATGATATAGTAAAAAGAGGGGTTGTTGTGAAAAAACTTATTCTTCCCAGAAATTTAGCTGAAAGAAAATACGGCTTCAGATTATACCAAGGTGGTGCTATTCCTGGGAAAGAATTAAGAATCATTGCTATTAATGAATGGGATGTAGAAGCTTGTGGTGGCTTACATGTTGACAACACCAAAGAAGTAGAAGAGATATTCATCACAGATTCTAAGAAAATACAAGATGGTGTAATAAGGATAGAATACGTTGCTGGTAAAGAATTAGTTGAAAAAGCTAAAAGAGAGAAAGAGGAAAAAGAAAGAGAGAAGAAAGAGATATTAAAAAGAAAATTGTTAAGAATCAAAGAAGAAAAGGAAAAAATTAGATTGTTGAAGAAAAAAAGAATAAGATTATTTGGAATTAACTACATAGAAACCGAGGATATGAAAGAACTAGAAATTATAGGAAAAGAAAGTATTAAAGAAGACCCAACAAAATATTCTATTCTCATAGGAAGGGGTATAGTATTCGGGATAAGAGGAGAAAAATGTAATGTTAATATAGAACCTATAGTGAAAGAAATAGCAAAAATCATGGGTGGTTCAGCAGGTGGTAAAGGCAATGAGTATAAAGGGGGTGGCCCACTAAAAGAAAAAGGGAAAGAAGCCTTTAAGAAAGTAAGTGAACTATTATGAAGTATCCTACTGTAATAACACACGCAGATGCAGATGGTATACTTTGTTTTTCTATATTTCTAAAGAAAATTGGAAGTATGGATTGTAGAGTTTATTTTTCTCCCTTATCAAAGCTAAAAGAAACCTTATGTCTTTCAATAATGAAAGCAAATAACCTTGAAAACTTATATGTTTTTGATTTAACTGCAAAAAGAGAAACACTAATTTTGGCATCAGTTTATAAAAATGTTCGTTGGATAGACCACCATATTTGGCCAGAATTAAATATACCAAAAAATGTTGAAGCTTTGGTAAATACTAGGAGTGACAGTGCTGCAGAATTAGTTGCAAAATATTTCAACATAGATACAGAGTTAGTTAGGTTAGCTAACGAAATAGACAAAAATAATGTTAAAAGTGAAGATGCTGAATTTTTAAGAAACCTTGTTGGTGCTTTGAGATGGAAAAATAGAGTTCCAAGTATATTAAACAATAAATTCAAAAATCTTGCTAAAAATCTTGCTTTTTCTGATTTAAAAGAATTTGAGAGAAATGAAAAAATTGCTGAATTAATGCAAAATTACTTAAAATGGATAGAAAAAATCAAGAAAACAGTCCGCCAAAAATTCAAATGGTTTTCTATAGACAGTATGAAAATTGCAATTTATGAAACTACAGAAGGTGTTCCTGTATATGTCGTCAACAACGCTCTTTTGAATCATGAAAAAGCACCCTTTGATGTTATAGCTATTTTAACTCATAGGATAAACATGAGAAATAGAAAGGTTTTCACTAGAGTTGATCTTAGAACTCACACTAATAAAAATGTTTATAAAATCGCAAAATTCTTTGGAGGTGGAGGGCATAAAGTTGCTTGTGCAGCAAGTGTTTCAGGCTATTTATCTTCTAAAGATTTTCTCAATATTTTAAAAGATAAATTTTTGAAACTTTAGTAGAAAATTTTATAAATCTAGAATTCTTTCTTTTTATATGCAAAAAAGTTTACTCAAAGATGAGAGTGAAATTTCTTTATTAAGGAGAGCATACGTAGCTAGATGGCTAAGAGAAATTGCAGATAAAATAGAAAAGGATGGTGTAGTTGATTTTGGAAAAGATGAAAACCTTATTAAGTTTGCTAATGAGATACCAAACAGGCTTCTTAGATTTGCAGATGTGAAAGCAAGAAGAAAGCTTTTTGAAATTAGAAAAATGGAAGCGAAAAATCAAGCTAATATTGTTATTTCAACTTCTTACCATGGTAAAGATAAAGGAATTAACAAAATTAAAAAAGAGGTTGAAAGTCTCATAGACAAAAGATTTGAAAAACCTGGTGAAGATTCTGTTATGGTTTACTCTTGTCCTTCCAATCCTTCCAGTGGGAGCTATAGTGGCTGGAGCACACAAATTGATAAAACTTTTTTGTATTTCAAAAATGATGGTAAGTACTTCAAAATTGGTTTTAAAAGGATAAGAACTAATAATAAGGGTAAGATGAAAATTAAAGAAGATAGAATAATTTATGAGACTGAAATACCAAAGTTATGATCATCTGTAATCTATTAAAATTACATCACCATTCTTAAGAACGTATGAATCGTAATCAAAATTTTCGACCCATTTTCCATTTTTCCTCACATACATTCTCATAGAATGGTTTTCATTATTGCAATAATCTAATATACATGTTCTATTAAATTCTTTTCCCCAAATTTTGAAGAATTCACCAAGTGTAGCTTCTTCGCTTCCTTTTTTATAAATTATATTGTCATTGCTTAAAGTATATAGCTTAGATTTTGTTTCATTAAAAACTCCTATACCAGCTGGAATTTGAATTGGTTCCCCATAAATGTAAATTAATAAACCAACTTTCCAAACACCTTCCTTTTCTTCTTCTGGAAAAGCAAACATAATAGCATAAGTTAAAATGCTACCAGAAAACACAAGAAGTATTATTGCTGACATTATCTGTTTCTTTTTTTCCCTTTTCATTTAACCACTTAGGATAATTTCTCTCTTACTTTTTTTCTTTAAAAGATTCAAGAATATGAAAAATAAACTTAATACCAAGAAAGAATTGAGAAATAAATAAAAATCTTTAAAGCCAAAAATTGAAAAAAACAAAAAAATTATGATACAGTAAAAGAAGGAATGCTCTAAATATCCAAATATCTTTTTATTTCTTTTCTCCCCAATCAAACTTCCTTCTCTCCCCATAAACTCCTCCTTTTAGGTATAAATAAGCATTAGTTGCTGCTTGGGCCCCTTCTGATGCTGCAACGACAATTTGGGCCAATGAACCTATAACATCACCTGCTGCATAAACCCCCTTAATGTTAGTTTCCATCCTTTCGTTTACTTTTATATACCCTTTTTCATTAACTTCAACTCCTGCTTTCTTTACTATCTCGGTTGTAGGTACTTCACCAATTTCAATGAAAACTCCATCTACTTCCAATTCTTTAGCTTCATTAGTTTTCAAATTTTTTATCAAAACTTTTCTAACCACTTCATCCCCTTCTATTTTCTCTACAACAGAATTCCAAATGATTTTAACTGGAGATTTTTTTAATTTTTCTTGATTAGCCTCTTCTGCTCTTAATTGATCTCTTCTATGAACAAGAAAAACTTGAGATGCTATTTCACTAAGATAAAGCGCAGAAGTAACAGCTGCATCAGAACCTCCGATCACAATAACTTTTTTACCTTTAAATAAAGGGCCATCACATATTGTACAGTAAGATACTCCTTTACCTAAAAATTTACTTTCACCTTCTATTTTTAATCTTCTAGGCTTGCTTCCTGTCGCTATTATTACAACATCCGCTCTATACTCCCCTTCTCTTGTTATAACCTTTTTAATTTCACCTTGCAATTCCATATTCACTACAGTCTCCATTTTAACTTCACAACCAAACTTCTCAGCTTGTTTTTTCATTCTTTCTGCTAACTCCTTTCCGCTCATTGGTTCTACTCCAGGATAATTTTCAACTAAATGAGCATAAGACATTTGCCCACCTAAAATTTCTCCAAGAATGAGAGTTTTTAATTCTCTTCTTCCTGCGTAAATTCCTGCTGTTAAACCAGCTGGTCCAGCACCAACTATAATAACGTCATATTTCTCCATAAAATCATCTAATATTTATAGAAGGATTTATTTACTTTTAACTTTTCTTGAATAGTGAAGAGAAGCATAGTAAACGTAGTAAACTAGGAAAACTATGCCAAGAATTATCAATATTAAACCGCTACAAACCTCTATAACATTTAAAAAAGGAAAACCACTTCCAAGAATAATAACACCGATAATTATTATTATGAATGTTACAATCATGAACCAAGAGTCTGATATAGAAACTACCATCTTGAAAATATTTAGAAAACCTTTATATATAAAATTAACCGTTAACTTTACAAATTCCACTTGCCTCTTTTACAAGAACTTTTAATTTCTTTAACGGAATTTTAGTTATGTGTCTCAATTCTTTAAGATTTACTCTTATTAAATCAAGAGCTAAAACAAGGCCTACTTTTGCTAACTTTAATTGTGAGTCTTTATCTAAACTTCTTAATATAGTTATAGGATAAAGTTTCCTATTTTCTATAAGATCTTTCAAATTCCCGGCTGAAGGGTAATTCCATCCTATTAATTTAATTTCTCTACAATTTGCATACTTAATAGCATCTTCCGAGAACTTTGTATTACATATAAGCCAAGGCCCTTCAAATTTTCTACAAAAACCTTTTTTCCAAGCTTCTTTTAAATCAAGAAATCTAGCATAAGTATACAAAGTTTCTTTTAAACCAGTATAAACACCTGGAAAATTGTGATATTTACATTCTATCATAAAATTTTTGCCATTTTTAGTAGCAATAATATCTATCTCATGAGAAACACAAAAACCTCTAACAATACTTCGTAGTTTGATTGAATAACCATACTCTTTCAAAATTTCGCTTATTAAATTTTCGAATGTAAAACCTGCTGGCCCTAATCTTAACAAAGCTCCTTTCAAATCATATCTAGAAGCTATATGAGGCTCTTCTTTTCTTAGAAGGGTTAAAGTTATGTGTAAAATCTCTCTAGTTGTAATTCCATCATAAGCTCTTCTTTTAACCTCTTTTGCTATTTTCTTAGCAAGTTCTTTTGGTGCACCTGCTCTTAAACAAGTTCTTTCTATCTTCTTTACATTAAATTTTTCAGTTTCACCAGAAGCTTTTATTACATACATATAGAAAAATTGTTCTCTTCTTTATAAAATAGAATAGCCCCGGGAGGATTCGAACCTCCGTCTGAGGGTCCAGAGCCCTCTGTGCTTGGCCACTACACCACGGGGCTATTAAAAACTAAAGAATATTCAAATTTTAGAATTTAAGAACTTTTCTAAATTACCTTTGTTGAAAATACAACAAAAAGATATATTCCGTAAGAAACATTACTTTTTTCAGGAAGTAATGGAAGTGAATAAACTACCTCAAAGATTATTAAGTAAATTAGAAAAGAAAGTTAAATCATGCCTACCAGAATTAAGGAATATCACACTCCAAATTTTTTGACCACAGTAGATGAAAATAATAGGAAATTGTAGGAGCGTTGAACTATAGTGAAATTCTAGACTCCGATGGTTTGAAATCAAAGTAATATAAATATATAATTAAATAAATGCTCCTATACCCTAAACCTTCTAAAAAAAATTCAAAATTTAGATTTATAAATTTATAAGTCCAAAATTAGAAGGGGTGATTTAATGCCTGATAAAGATGGGACAGGACCAAGAAAAGAAAGTTATATGTATGAGATAGGAAGAAGGGGACCCGCAGCTGGTCATGGACGAGGTGGTTGTAAACCTAAATACGAAATGAAAGAATAGCTTATATAATAAAAAACTTTAATAATTTCCATTTAAAATGAGTCAAAGATCAGGATGTTGATACTAAAAAGAGAGAGCTAGACTGCTCTGATGAGTGTACATTCTGGAGTTACTTCAACAAAGTGGGTTGCTGTCCCATTTCTATAAGCCTCGCATTGATTTTCTGGTAAATTATCTACAGGTTCTCTAGGCCAATGAGCAACATCGCAAACCCAACCAGGATGTTCTGGAATAGGGTCACCTATGCAAGGTCCATTACTTAAATCTTGTTTGTCTTTGATCGAATTACAAATTTTGATACAAGCATCTATTGCTGCTTTTTTAAATGACTCTGTATCCCCACTAGTTGTACAACCACTAATAAGAATAACTAGTAAAATTAAAAAAATTGCTAAGTGCTTCATTCTCTCACTTCAAAGCATCAACAATCTTTCTACCAAATTCTCTTGCTGCTTGAGGTCCTGAAGCTGTTATAATTTTACCATCTACTTCAACATTATTTCCTGTGTAAGTTCCAACAGCATTTATTTTTTCTCTTTCAGAAGGAAAAGCAGTAGCTTTTTTTCCATCAAGAATTCCTGCATTAACAAGTATTGTTGGTGCAATGCAGATTGCAGCTACCAATTTTCCAGATTCATAAAATTCTTTTGCAAGAGTTATAGCTCTTTTGTTATCGAAGTAGGCAGCTGCACCAGTACCACCTACAAAAACGATTGCATCAAAATCTTTTGAATCAATTTCATAAAAATTCTTATCTGGAGTCACAATCCTTCCAAACATGCTTTTTGATGGTTGTCCAGTAGAATTAACCACTGTTACTTCAATACCAGCATCTTTTAAAACATCTCTAGTCTCAAAAAATTCTTCATCTCTAAAATTATCTGGTGCTATTACCATCAACACTTTTTTTGCCATAAAATTAATTAAGCTCATTAGAAAATAAATAATAAATAGTTATCCTTTCTATTATTAACGTGATACTATGCCAGTAATTGGAATGAATATAAGGAATATTACAGCAAAAAAATATGAAGGCTTGAAAGGCCCTGTAAAAGTTAACAGTAATGTAAATTTAAAAGATGTAAAAAAACAAAATTTACCCCTTCTAAACAAAAATGGTTTGTCTATTGATTTTGAGTTTAAAACACAATATTTATCGAAAAATAAAACTATAGGTGAAATAGTAATTGAAGGGAATGTTATATTCATTGACCCACAACAAGATAAAATTTTAAAAGGTTGGGAAAAGGATAAAAAGCTACCAGATGATACAAATTTGGAAATCATAAATACAATTTTAAGGAGGAGCTTCGTAAAAGCTCTTAACCTAAGTGAAGAACTTCAACTCCCACCACCAATAGCACTACCATTTGCAAGAAAAAGAGAAGAAAGTAAATACATAGGCTAATCACAAAACTTTTTTGCTATCACTTTCTATTCCAAACATCCTTCCTGCTTCTTCAGTTAAAGCCACTAAGTTGTTTATTCTATTTTTCAATTTTGAAACTTCTTTTACCCTTTGAATTGTTGCAATCATTTGCAATTCTTCTTTCATAGCTTTTACAAAGTTGACTATTCCTTTACTTCCATGAGCTGATGCAGCCACTATCATTGCTCTTCCCATTGCTGCCCCGTCTGCACCTAACATCATAGCTTTAGCAATATCTATTCCACTTGTTAAACCCCCAGCAACTAAAACATCAAAACTTAACTTCATTTCTCTTACTTTAGGAAGTATAGCAAGAGATGGCAAACATGTTTCATTCATTATTAACCATGGTGACATTCCAGTTCCGCCGCCATGACCATCAACAGTTAAACATTTTAGAGGAACATTTTCTTCGCTTTTTATCTTTTGAAGCTCTTCTATGAGTTCTATTATCCCTCTTCCAACCCCAACTTTGATCCAAAGAGGAACTTTTAAGTCAGAGTACTTTATTAACATGTCTCTTAAGCCTTCCTTAGTTATATCTCCTGGATAGACATGCCTCTCATAACTTCCATTATGCTCTAAAATTAAGTAACCATATTTTCTATACTTTTCAGCTGCACTTTTTTCTTTGAACCTAATCTCCCCTCCTAAACCTTGTTTTGCTCCTTGGCCTAATTTTAGCTCAATAGCATGTGCCCCTAACTCAACTGCCATTTCAGGAACACCTAACTTTTGATCTATAACATTAGCTTGAACTACTATAGCTCCTTTATTTTGATAATTATCAAGATATGGTTGTATCATTTTCTTAAGCCCTTCTTTACCAAAAGTTGCAAAGACATTTTCTCCTATAACTCTTGGTATACCTGCTAATGCAGCACCTTCTGATAAAACATCAGCTCCAGAAGAGGCAACTTTTGTAGAACCTAATGCTGCTATAACAACTGGTGCACTAGACTCAAAACCTCCTATATTCACTTCTGTCTTTACATCAACGAAGAAACTACTTTCTCCCCACATTTCAGCTAATATTTGAATATCGTTTATATCTGGTAGCCTTTTTTCAGCACCAAACTGAGCTTTACCGAATGGTGAAGGGAATAAAGTCCTTCCAGTTTTTGCTTTTTGAGCAATTTCACACTGTCCACACTTTATACAAATTGAACACATTCCACTTGAAGAAGTGTGTTCAGGAAAACTCAATTTTGTATTTGTTGTTATATCTGCATTGTAATGTCTCCTTAATCCCTTTAACACTTCCATCACCTCCAATTTATTCAGCTTCAAGTAAACTTTTTAACCTCAAATCTAACAAATCAAAAGGTAAAACACCAACTATTCTATCAACTAATTTGTTATTTTTAAAGATTAGGAGAGTAGGAATACCCATTACATTATATTTCATAGGTGTTAACTTATTTTCATCAACATTAAGTTTTCCAAAAACTATCTTTCCTTTGTACTTTTTTGCTAATTTTTCTATTGCTGGTGCAATCAAATTACAAGGCATACACCAAGGTGCCCAACAATCAATAACACACATAGAATACTTTCTCTTTACCTCATCAAAATTTTCATCTGTCACTTTTATAGGTTTATCAGGAAAATTTAACCTTTCTTTCAGCTCTTTTAATTTCTTTTTTCTTATTTCTTCTATGTCCAACTTATCACCTGACTTTCTCTACTTCTCCTTTTGAAGATATAATAATTGGTCTTGATTCACTTAAAGCTTGTGCTATCTTTTTTCTAACGTTATTTAATAATCTCCATATAGTACCTCTTGAAGTTTTCATTCTTTTTGCAGCACCTTCTTGATCTAATCCTTCTAAATCAACAAGAATTAGAGCATTGTATTCTGGATAAGTTATTTCTATAGGTTGAGGATTTAAACAAGGCCTTGGAACAAACTCTTTCACATTTGGCAAAGAAGTTAAGAATAAATAACTAAAAGGTCTTCCTGGGCCTCTCCTTCTCCAACACCATCTCCATCTTGGCATATAAATTATTAGCAACCGTTAAATTTAAATATTTGCATATGCACATAATTATTATGTGCAATATCACAAAAATTATGAATAACGAATTAAAAGAAGGGAAAGAGTCATTTGGAGAAATGAAAAAAGACTTACTTAAAAGATATTTTTATCAAAATCTAGGATGCTTGTTAAAAGGAAAAATTAGAATTGAAGAAGAGAATGGTGTAGTTAGAATTTATAAAAAGTCATCAAAGGAAGTAGGACTTTACGATATTGGAATTATTGAATAATAGGAGGTGAGAAAATGCCATGGGGATGGGGAAGAGGATGGAGATGGTGGTTTTATGCAACCGGTCTACCAGGATGGATGAGAGCTGGAATGGGATGGCCAGCTTTTGGTAGAGGATTTGGTTGGGCAACTTGGCCAACATATAATTGGTTTGGGAGATGTAGATGGTTTCCTTGGCTACCAAGATGGTGGTGGTCTGGAATTTATGGACCAGTTACATGGACTTCAATGGGGCCTATGCTAACTTCACAAACAGCTCCGCAAAGCTTTACACCAACTTCAGTGCCTTATCAGCCTGCTAGTGAAATAGAAGCTTTGAGACAAGAGAAGAAAATGCTAGAGGAAGAATTAAAATATATAGAAGAAAGACTAAAAGAATTAAGTGAGAAAAAATGAAAATTGTAGTAGCAACTCAAGGTAAAGGTGGTTTAGAAGATCAAGTGTCACCAGTTTTTGGTAGAGCACCAACTTTTACCATAGTTGAAGTTGAAAATGAAAAGATAGGAAAAGTTGAAGTTAAACCAAATCCTTCAGCCTCTGCATTTGGTGGTGCTGGAATTCAAGCAGCTCAGTTTATAGCAAATCAAGGTGCAAAAGTAGTAATAGCTGGAAATTTTGGCCCAAATGCATCAATGGTCTTAAACCAAGCTGGAATAGAAGTTTTTATAAGTGTTGGAAAAGTAAGAGAAGCAGTTGAAGATTATTTAAAAAGCTCCAAAACTATGCAAGCTACACAAGCTATACCGGCCGTACCAAGAGTTCAAGAGTTCAAACCTAGCAAGTTAGATATTGAATTTGAAAAGAAAATGCTTGAACTCCAAAAACAAATGATAGAAGAGGAAATAAAATATCTAGAAGCAAAAATTAAAGAGTTGCAAGAAAAATGAACCTAACAAAAAAATTCAAGTGTTTTTCCTGTGGTAAAATAATAGAAGTTCCTAGAGGTATTCCTAAACCTATGAGATGTCCTTACTGTGGTGCACCTGCACAATTTATTCATAGATTAGATAAAGGTCCGCCAAGAGGAGCAGGAATGAGAAGAGGCCAAGTTGCTCCTCCACAACCACCCTTTCCAAAAATAGATGAAAGTAAATGTACAGGTTGTGGGAGTTGTGTTAAAGCTTGCCCATTCGGTGTTTTAGAAATAATTAATGGAAAGGCAAAAATAGTCCATCCTGAACGTTGTAGAGGTTGTGGACTTTGTGTTCAAGCATGTCCTAACAAAGCTATAAATTTATAGTCAAATATGAAAAAAGAATTTATTTCGATTATAGGAATAATCATTTTGATGTTAATTTATTCTTTCCATAAAAAAGAGGTTTTACAAATGAAAAATACTTCAAATGTAACTTTATTTGTAGTTTACGATAACAACGAATTTGATAAAAAGTTAAAAACTTCTTGGGGATTTGCTTGTTTAATAGAAGTTAAAGGAAAGAAGATTCTATTTGATACTGGTGGTGATTCTTCTATTCTCCTTTCAAATATAAAGGCCCTTGGTATTTTACCGGAGGAAATAGAAATAATAGTCTTATCTCATATTCACGGTGATCATACTGGTGGGCTTTTTGGCTTTTTAGAAGTAAATCCTAATGTTACTATATATTTACCAAATTCATTCCCCCAAGATTTTAAAGATAGAATAAAACACTATGGAGCAAATTATGTAAACATTGAAGAGGGTAAAGAAATTTTTGATGGAGTTTATTCTACAGGTGAATTAGGAACTTGGATAAAAGAACAATCTTTGATAATAAAAACAGAAAAAGGAGTGGTACTCATTACAGGTTGTGCACATCCTGGAATAGTAAATATAATTAGAAAAGCTAAAGAACTAAGTAATTCAAATGTTTACCTTGTTATAGGTGGTTTTCATTTAATAGGAAAAAGTGATGAAGAAATAGAAGGTATAATCAAAAACTTTAAAGAATTAGGGGTAAAGAAAGTTGCGCCATGCCATTGCACAGGAGAAAAAGCTATGAATCTTTTTGAAAAGAATTATAAGAATAACTTCATTAAAGTGGGGGTTGGAAAAATAATTAAAATATAACTAAATCAAAATTTTAGAGTATTTTTCATTTAATTTGATTATATTTGTTTTTCCATAGGGTTCTTTTAAAATAATGCCTCTCTTTCTTAAACTCTCTAAAACGCGAAATGCCTTAACTTTTCCTAAGGAAGAGGAAAGTTTACTTTGTGTTATTTTTCCTTTATTCTCTATTATTTTCCTCAAAACTTCTTTTTCATCTGTAGGTAAGAGCTCTAACAAAAAATTTATTGCTTCTGTCCTCTTCTCTCTACTTTCTTCAACTTTACCCAACATTATATAATATACAAGAGAGCCTACAAATAACCCAAGAGATGCAAGAGTAGGCATGAGCACGGGTATAGGAATTGGACAATAACCATAATGAGATATTTGGCTTTGAACATAAAATGTTGTAACTGAAACTAGGAAAATGAAACCTCCGAACAATATCATCGTAATGATTATTTTCTTAAGCATATTCTCAGTTTCAAATTTTGAAACCAACCTTTAAATATGGTTTCATTATACAAATTTTTTATGAATGAAGATATATTAATAGCAATCATTTTTATAGTTTTAATAGGAATGATAATTGGTGGGAAAGTTTATTCAGAAAGAAGTAAAATTAAGAAAAAGGTATTAAAAATATTAGACAATTTTAGGTGTTGTTAAAATGAAAAGAGAAAATCAAGATAAGAAATTTTTATCTTATAACAAAAAGAATTGTTTAACTAATTTTCTACAAGCAGAAAATCATATAAAAGCTATGAATACACCCTCTTTCATAGAGGGTGAAGGTTCCTGTGTTCTAAAACATTTAATTTTCATTAGAGGTGAATTAGAAGAAGCTATAGCCCATGCATCCAGAATTGAACCAAAAAATGTTAAAATTTTCAAAATTTTATATGAAGAAATTGAAAACTTCTTAGAAAGAGTTGAAAAAGGTCATAATTATAAAAAAGGATATCTCCTAAATTTGGTGAGAAGTTGGAGAAAGAAATTGGAATTAACTATGCCGTTTTATCAGACTTTTAATTGTAAGTGTTTACATCTTATCCCATATACAAAAATCTTTTTAATTTTTTTAAGCGGAATTTTATTCTCATATGTTTTATTTAAAATATTCATAATCTTAGGTGTATAATATGAAAATTAGAACATCAATTTTGAGTGGAATTTTCCTTTTTCTTATTTTTATCCCTGTCGCAGAGGCTAAAATTTGTGCTGTTTACTTTACTGGAGTTGGTTGCCCTCATTGCGCAAAGACTGATCCTGTAATACTTGAAGATTTATTAAAAGAGTATCCAGAATTGATAATAATTGAATATGAAATTTATCAACAAACTGGAAATGCTGCTTTACTTTACTCTTTTGATTCTCAATATAATTGTGGCTTAGGAGTACCTTTGATAATCTTTAATAAAGAAACACATATAATTGGAGATTTACCTATTTTGGAAAATATTCGAAGTACAATAGAAAGAATAAAAGAAAATGATTGCCCATTAATAAATGGTTCTGAAAAATTTGAAACTCTAAAAATAAACGATTTACCTGGCAAACCAAAAATATGGCATGGAGAAAGAATTTTGATTTATTCTGGTGGTGGAGGTAATGAAACTTTGTTAAGAGAGTTACTCCTCACTAAAAATTTATCGAAAACTTTAAAGGGCCAAAATTATGAAACTATAGAACCTAAGCCAGTGGCACTTTCTGGGAAATACGTCAATTTTGAAAACGCTATTAAAATTGATGGTTGGATATTTGAATGGAATGGTGAATCAGTAAAAGAAAAAATTGTTAAAGGAGAAATAACAGGAGGTGAAAAAGAACAACTAACAAAAGGTGAACTTACAATAGCTAAACTTATTTCCTTAGCTGCTGTTGATGCAGTTAATCCTTGTGCTCTTGCTGTTTTAACTTTAATGCTCATAGCTATTCTTACTTATAATCCAAAAGAAAAAAAGAATGTTTTATTTGCTGGTTTAGCTTTTACTTTATCTGTTTTTATTATTTACCTTTTTTATGGTCTTATTTTAGTAAAATTTTTCCAGATTATTCAAGTTATTACTTCCATACGTTTGTTACTATATCAATTATTGGGCTTAGCTGCTATTCTCTTAGGAATTCTTCAAATAAAAGATTTTATTAAATATAAACCTGGAGGGTTTCTTACAGAAATGCCTCTTGGTTGGAGGCCTAAAGTAAAGAAAATTATTTCTAAAATAACATCGCCAAGAGGTGCTTTCTTAGTTGGTGCCTTTGTAACAGTTTTCCTTTTACCATGTACCATAGGTCCTTATGTAATAGCTAGTGGTATTCTTTCAGCTCTTGAATTGTTCAAAACACTTCCTTGGCTTCTTCTTTATAATGCAATTTTTGTTTCACCAATGTTGGGAATTACTTTAATAGTTTATTTTGGAATAGCAAAAGTTGAAGATATTTCAGGATGGAAAGAAAGGAATATTCGATACCTTCATTTGATAGCTGGCCTTATAATTTTCTTTTTAGGTATTGGAATGGTTTTAGGGTTAGTATAAAATGAAAATTATTGCTTCAACTGGTGCAAAAGGTGGAGTAGGAAAATCAACTTTCGCTATCCTTTTAGCTTTGAAATTTTCAAAAGAGAAAAAAGTTGTACTTTGTGATTGTGATGTTGAATGTCCTAACGACTTTTTAATTTTGAACCAAAAACTCCAAAATTCTAAACCAATTTATCAAAATTTTCCTGAGCTTGATAAAAGTAAATGTGAAAAATGTGGTTTATGTTCTAGAATTTGTAAAGAACACGCAATATTTTGGGTAAAAGATAATTATCCTTTATTTATTCACGATCTTTGTAACAGTTGTGGAGCATGTTGGATGTCTTGTCCTAAAAAAGCTATAAAAAAGAAGAAAGAAATTGCTGGTAAATCTTTTTTGAATAAAGTTAAAGAAAATTTTTGGCTTTTCACAGGAAAATCAAAAACAGGTATTTCAGAAACAGGGCCAATAGTTAATGAAGTAAAGAAAAGGGCAATAAATTTTGCGAAAAAAGTAAGGGCTGACTTTTTAATCATAGATACAGCACCTGGAACACATTGTAATGTAATTCATGCTTTACTTAATTGTGATGAAGTTTATGCTGTTACAGAACCTACACCACTAGGTGCACATGACTTAGAGATAATTCTTGAGTTATTAAAAAAGATGGATATAAATGGTAAAGTTGTTTTGAACAAATCAGGAATAGGAGAGAGAAAAATTATTGAAAAAATAGCGGAAAAGTTTAATACCAAAATTTCACTAGAAATCCCATATTCTGAAAGATTACTTAAAGCATATTGTGAGAAAAATTTAGAAAAAGTAGTTGATCTTATATGAGGGGAAGTTATATCCTAGTCTTAAAGTTAAAGAAAAAATCAAAAATAAAAATTGGAAAGTTAGGTTTGATTGATTTTCAAAAGGGTTATTATTGTTATGTTGGTTCTGCATTAGGAAAAAATATAAACCTTGAAAATAGGTTAGAAAGACATTTTAGAAGAAATAAGAAAAAGAAATGGCATATAGATTATTTACTTTCAAACCCATTAGTTTCCATAGATGGAGCAATAGTAATACAAAGTAAGAAAAAAATAGAATGTTTTATTTCTCAATATATTGAGAAGAATGCAGATAAGACAATCAAAAATTTTGGTTCAAGTGATTGTAAGTGTAAAGGCCATTTACATTTCTTTAAAAGAAAAGCATCTTTAATAAAAGTTATTAACAGGCTAAAAATATGAAAATAGCAGTCGCATCAGGAAAAGGTGGAGTAGGAAAATCGATGCTTGCAAGCTCTTTAGCCCTTCTTTTTTCAAAAGAAAAGAAGGTAGTTGCTTGTGATTGCGATGTCGATGCTCCAAATTTAGGTTTATGGTTAGGAATTACAGATTATGATAAAGTTGAAAAAATTTCAACATCCGAAAAAGCAAAAATAATTAATCAAAAACTCTTAGATGATAAAGTTTTGGAAATATGCAATTTTCGTGCTATAGAAAAAGTTAATAAAAAATATGTAATTAACCAGTTCTTATGTGAAGGTTGTGGGGCTTGTAAAATTTTTTATCCAAAAGCAATAGAAACAAAACCAGTTAATAATGGTGAATTAAGGATCAAAAAAACTAAATATGGTTTTCCTTTAATTTCTGCACAACTTTATCCTGGAGAATCTGGATCAGGGAAAATAGTTCAAGAAGTTAAGAATCTGGCTAAAAAGTTTGATCATGATATAATGATACTTGATTCTGCAGCAGGAATAGGTTGCCCTGTTATTGCTTCCCTTTCAGGTTGTGATTTTGTCGTTTTAATCACAGAACCTACACCTTCTGGGTTCTCTGATTTAAAAAGAATTCTAGATATTGTTAATCATTTCAAAATAAGGTATAATATAGTGATAAACAAATGGGATGTAAACAAAAAACTCTCAGAAAAAATAAAAAGATGGTCGAAAGACAAATTTTTAGGAAAAATTTCTTATGATAAAAAGGTTATTGAAGCAATAGTCAATTTAAAGCCAGTGATTGAAACTGATTCTAAAACTGTTGTTGAAATTTATGAGATTTTTAACTCTTTAAAGAAAGCTATAATTGAATAATTTTGACAGAGTTTAATTGAAGAAAATTTTATAGAAACTATAGTTTTCTCAATTATGCTATCTATTAAATCATCAAAGTTTAAATAATAATTTCTTATTGTAACAAAATTGTTACCTTTTCTATATCTTTTAACATTTATTATTTTCTTAATGAATGAACTCCTACTTATTATTTCCAAAAGCCTTAAATTTTGAGTATTTTCAATTTCTCCACTAGAACTTTCTATCTCATACCATTCATCTACTAACTTAAACTTTAACTTTGATAATCTTTTAATTAAAAAATTATAAAAAATGGAGGCTTCATACTCTCTTGATTTCACTAAAATTTCTGTTTTTGAGTTTAATCTTATCATTTTCTCACCAAAAATTCATCTAGATTAGGAAGTTTGCAAGCTGTGATTAGACGCATAAATGGTTCTTCTTCTGGTTCTTTCCATGTAGTTACTAAATAAGGCCTATCCCATTTCAAAACTAAAGCTGGGTCATCGTCCAGTATTTTAGCTTCAACATGTATCTCAGATGCTCTGGGCTTCCAAAGAACAAGAAGTTCCGCATCTTTTGGTTGTGGCGCATAATCTGGCTTTTCCATTATAATTTCTCCAAGAACTTCAGTAGCAAGAGCATCTCCAAATGTTTTGTAAGCATATCCTAGAGCTTCCATTCCAGCTCTTCTTACTTCTAATGGAATTCTTGGCATCCTTGAACTCAAAGAAATTTCATAAGGATATTCTGCTTCTATATTACTGCTCCAACCTTTATCTTTATCAAGTCTTGCACGGGCAAGCATAGGAATTTCTATTTTAATTTTTTCAAATCCATTCCCTCTGTAAGAATTTCTCCTTGTAAAGTGTTTTGCATCAATTTCAATTTCTCTTTTTAATTCAAATATTTCTGGAGACAATTCCTCATATTTTCTTCTCATTCTGTAAGAAAACCATTCCCTTACTAAACTTTTTATATAAAATTCTTTCTTTTCTGCTTCATATGGTAATGGTGAATAATTTCTCAATTCTCTTAAAGAATTTATTAGTGAAGATTCTGCATATCTTCCTGATTTAATTGAAAACTCTTTAAAAATTTCTTTACTTGATTTTTCTACTAAAGTTTCCATTTTTTCACCATAAGAAATTTTTATTGCATTCAATTTTTATTTCATTCTTCATAAAATATAATTTCTTGAATTATGAAAGTTTTATAAAACTTGAAAAATAATTAATATTATGAAACCTGAAAAGCTTGCAGAACTACTTTCTGCTCTTGATAATCCTATAAAATTAAAAATTGTAGATTTAATCGCAAGAGAAGGCTCAAAATCTTTGTCTGATATAAGAAATGAATTGAAAATAAGTTTCTCAACAGCTTTCAAGTACTTAAATCAAATGGAGAAAGCTGGGATTTTAAGATGTAGAAAGATAAGAGATGGAAGGAAAAAGAATATCTATACTTTAGAAAAATTTAAGTTAGATATTTCTCCAGAAGGCATTTCACAAGTATTCTCTAGAAAAGAAAGAGGAAGAAAGAAAAAGTTGTTGGCAATAGATTGGGAAGGAAAATTGCAAGAATTTGATATAGATGTAATAGAGAGAATTGCAATTGAAGCAGGGACACCAAAAGATCTTATTGAAAAAATAAGAAGAGTGTTAGCAAAGAGAGTTTATAATGGGATAACGTTTGCAGAAATTAGGAAAATTTTATTCGAAATTCTTGAAGAAGAAAATAGAAAAATATATCGCTTAAGAGAAGCTTTACAATCAACTGAGTTTTTATTTAGAAAGAAAAATTTCCTTGATGTATTAAGAGAAAAAAATTTGGGAGAAATTGTGAGAGCACATTTAGAAAAAGATATTCATATAAGAAATGTAGGAAAATCTTACCCTATAGACCTTCAGCATAATTTTTCGCTCATCTTAAAGCATGGTTTGAAAATAATTGGCCTAAAAGCTGAACCACCAAAAAATATGACTTCTTGTGTTTCGCATTTTGAGACAGCTATAAAAGCCATAAATGAAAATTTAGCAGACCTGCAACAAACATTTGATTTTTTTAACATTTTCTTAGCACCATACATAAGGAAGAAGAATAAATATGAAGTAAAACAAATGGCAGAAAGAATAATTTACTCTTTAGATCACTTATACACTATCACAAATGCAAAATCTTTAAGGGTTTATATAAATTTGGAGGTTAGCATCCCAAAATTTTTGAAAAACCAACCAGCTTATTGTGGTGGGAAAGAAGTTGGGAGTTATAAAGATTATGAAGCCGAAGCAAGAACTTTGTTAGAAATGTTTCTAAGTGTTTTGAGTGAAAAAGGAAAAACAATTTGCCCAAAATTTATTTTGAAATTTAGAAACAGAAAAGATATACCAGAAAATATCAAAAAAGTCTTTGACCAAATTTACGTTGCTAACCTCATTCCAAAATGGCAAACTGAAAATGCAAACTACATGTTTGATTGGACAAGACTCGACTCAAACTGGAAAAGTTGGGAAAGAACAATCGGAACTGTTGAAATGCAAATGGTTGCTTTAAACCTTCCTAGATTAGGTTATATAACAAAGGATGAAGATAAAATTTATGAATTACTATTAGAAAGGCTTAATTTAATAAAAAAGTGTATTGTAGCATCAGTAGAAAGTATAAACTCAAAAGCTCTTACTGAATTAAATTATTTAAATCATAGAGTTGGAAGGGATAAATATTGTCATTTTGATGATGGAATAAGCATTGTTGAAGTTTGTGGTGTTAAAGATTTGATAGAAACTATAGCTGGTGATTATGTTGAAAATAAAAAGCTTGCGTTGAAAATTCTTAAATTTATTGACAAAAATATTAAACTAAAAAATTTGAGAGTAGGGTTAGCAGAATTCGACTATTCTCTCCTCTCACAAGGTTTTGCAAAATATGATAAAATGAAATTTAACTCAAAAAGAGATTTTTATACTGGTGGTGTTGATATTAATCTGCCTGATATTGAAAAAATTGAATTTCTTGGAGATTTTCATAAAATTTTAAAAGGTGGCCATATGTGCCAGCTTAAGAAACTTAACATGGAAATTCTTGATAAAATTTTAAAATCCAACATTGGTTTAGCTGCTGGAAAAGGAATAGATAAATTATAAGAATTTCATGAAAATTTGGAAAACTCTTGTAGGAGAAATTAAGAAAAAGGTTTCTGAGAGTTATGTAATTGAGCTTGGCAAAAATTGTACAAAATTTTACAAGGTCAATGATAAAAAGAAAGAAAGTATTTTAGTCAATGGGAAAAAGTGTAAGATTATAGTTAAAAATACTGGATTTGACTATTACGAGTTAAATTATATAATAAAAGAAGTATTCTATAAACTAGAAAGAGGTTGTTTAGTAAAAGAATTCCCTCAAAGAACAGAATATTTTTGGAAAGAAGATTAAAGAGAAATTTCAAATAATAATTCATCCATTAAATCTTTATACCTATTTCTTATTGTGACTTCTGTGACCCCCGCTCTTTCAGCAATTTCTCTTTGAGTTACTTTCTTTCCACATAAAACACCTGCAATATAGGTTGCGGCAGCTGCAATACCTATAGGGCCACGGCCGGAAGTAAGATTAGCCTTTTTTGCTGCATTAAGAATCTTGTAAGATATCTCTTCTTGTTCCATACTACTACATAATCTACTAACATAATTTGATGCTTTTTGTTGAGGAATATTCCAATACTCAAATTCTTTCACAATAAATCTATACTGCTTTCCAACATCTTTCTTTTTCAGAGAAGCTGCTTCAGCAACTTCTTCCAAAGTTCTGTTTATACCACACAATCTACAAGCTAAATAAACTGTTGCAGCAGCTACCTGCTGAATAGACCTTCCCCTGATCAATTTTCTCTTTACTGCTTTTTTGTAATTTATGTAAGCATTATCCAAAACTTGAGATGGTAAATTAAGATTTTCTCCTATTCCATTAATTAAAGTTAAAGCATAAGCTATGTTTCTTTCATCTGAACTTTGTACTCTCGCTCTCTTCTGCCATTTTCTAAGCCTAAATGCTTGAGCCTTTTGTTCAGGTTTTAACGATTTACCATGCGCATCTTTATCCATCCATCCTATTGTAGTACCTAAACCTTTATCATGGTACCTATGGGATTGTGGAGGTCCTACTCTTGTGCGAGCCTTCTTTTGTTCTTCATCAAATGCTCTCCATTCTGGACCCATATCAAGTGAAGCTTCATATTGAACTAAACCACAATCAGCACAAACAGTTTCACCAGTTTCATGATCTTTGATAAGGTTAGTACTTCCACAACTGTAACACTTCCTTTCTTCTTCCTTCATATCCATTCTTTTTGAAGCAAAGGATTTAACTTTTCTTGTCTCTTTCGACAACTTACTAAGAAAATGGTAAACATCTTCTCCATATTTTTCTTTGAGTTTTTTTCTAGCCCTCTCTAAAGTTATTTCTCTCCAATTTTCACCAAATTTTTCTCTTAAAGCCTTCATTCCTCTTCTTGAAAGCCTCAAGGCCCAAAGAGGGCCATATTTTTTCTCTAAGGCAGCTCGAGCTTTAGGTAAAAGAACTTCCCAATATTTTTCTCCATATTTCTCTTTAAGTTTTTCCATTGCAGGTTTGATCATTTCCATTTTCCAGTTTTTACCAAACTCCCTTTTTGCTTTCTCGATTCTTAAATTACCAATTACACGGTGAGCATCTAGTCCATACTTATTATAAAGATGACTCCGAACCTCTTTCATTATCTCTTTCCTACTTTTACCTTTCTTTTTTTCTAGCTTTTTTATCCCCAATGGTGCCGCTTTTCTAGCTACCTTCAAAGCACGTTCTCTATCGTTTCTCCAAAATTCTTTAAGAAATTTGCTTCGAATTTCTTTAAGTGTAGTTTTTTCTCTTATTAGTTTTGATGGGTCTTCAATACCTAATCGAGAGGCTACAACTTCAAAAACTTTTTTAGGGATAGATTTGTTTTGATATTTAAGATATGCAAAAAACGTTGTTAAATTCAGACCTAAAGATTCAGATGCACTTTTCATATTTGGAAATAGAGAAAGATATTCTTTAAGTAATTCTTTTTGTAAATCCTCTCCAAGTATTACCCTTTCATGAAATAAAGGATCTTTTATAGCCCCATATATTTTTTCCATAAAGAAGGGATTTAATTTCTTCCTTCATTTTTCGAAAATTTTAGAACTTATAACCTTTCACAAAAAGTGAAATTAAATAATTTCAATGTTTCTAGAATAACCAATAGCCTTCTCTACATTGTTTTCAAAATAGAAAAGAATTCCCCTAACAGTATAATTTCCGGTTTGGATATTTTCTGGCAAAGCAGTCTCATAATCAGTTGTGTAATGAAATTTTGGAGGGATAGAATAATCTAAAATTTTTTCAAATTTGTAATAAGTATTTTCTTTTTTTATTATCAACACAACTTTTTCAACTTTTATCCAATTATCTAAATCAGAAGTGAAAGTTGCACTCCCTCTTAAAATATCTCCTTTCTTTACTTTTTCAGGTAAAATGATGATAAGGTTAATTTTACTGCCTTCTTCTGCTGGCCTTTTCTTTAAAAACAAACTTACATTCTTCACTATACTTTCAACAGAGTAAAATATTGAAATGTTCCATGTTGTTTCATTTTCTTTAACTTTGTAGTCAAATGTAAGGTTTAAAGTTTCATTTTCATTTATGCAACTTTTATTTGAAAGAACAGTCTCTCCGTTTATTGAAACATTTAAAACACAAATTTGAGGGTCTGGAGGTGTAACACCATTTACTATTGTTAATTGAAATGGAGTTTCAACATTTTTTACTGGAGTAGTTATTAGTTTAGCTTTAAACTTAGCACCATCTACTATCACTTGATCAGAAATTTTCTCTGTAAAAATTGTGGCTTTTTCTTTAATCGTATTCATTAAAAAATTAAAGGAAAGAAAAAATACCAAAAAAATTAGAAATATTGATATTAATATCAATTTTTTCATATTTAATTTTTAGATTATTTTAAAACTTATAATTACCACGGTAATTTTTTATGTTCAAGACGTTTTTCCTTATCTAAGGCGTCTGTAAACATACTGAGGTATTCATCTATAGTTTCTGAATTCCACCAAAATGATGCTTCATAACCTCCTATTAGTAATTCTGCTAAACAAGCACCATTCTCCATTTCTGGATACTCTTCAAACCTCTCACCTTTAGCTTTAGGAGGATGAAAACAAGTAACTTCGCAAACGTGTTCTTTTACAAAATTACACTTCCTTATAAGGTTTGGCCAAGAAATTATATAGCCCAAGCCAACTATTTGCGAATTTCTTTCCATTTCTTCATTTAAGTCCCTGATTGGAAGTGGTGCATTTTCCCAAGTGTTTTTAGGAAGATTTTCTAAGTAATAAACTTTGAATCTTTTCCAATTGCCTAATGAATTATCTGCAATGAAATCTTTATGAACACACTTCACATTGTAAGACATGAAAATAAATTTTAAAGAAAAGGATTTAAATTTAACCAGAAAATTTTTATACGAACCTTTACGAATATATCTTATGAATTTCCCACTAAAATTAATCTTCCTTATTTTTCTCTTAATCTTTTTCCTAGGATGCATTCAACCTAAAGCTATATGTGGTAATAGTAAAATTGAAATTGGTGAAGAATGTGATAATTCTCCTTGTCCTGAAAATAAGGTATGTATAAATTGTAAGTGCATCATACCAATTCCTCCTTCAATTCCTCCTTCAGCATTTTCAAAAACAGACTACTTAACCTCTTACAACACAGAATTTTTGAGATCTACTAATCGTTCAAATTACGTTATAACTATAAAAATATATAAAGGGTGGAATCTCATTCCTTCATCTTATGGATATATTTTAAAAAATGGCACTAAAATTGAAGATATTGTTGGTTATTCTGAAATCGATGAAAAAGATTTTATAGTAAGCTACTTTTTTGATCCTGAAAAACAAAAGTATATGAACTTAGCTCTAGAAGATCTCGGGAAAAAGTTAAAGAGTAATTCAAAACTTGAAAGTTATGTAAGATCGAGTTCTGTATGGGTTTATTCAAAGAAGAGCGGGAAAATGAGATATTACCTTTACAATCCTCAATTTATGCCAAAACTTGGTGAGATACACCTATATAAAGGTTGGAATTTTATTCATATAACTCCTCAAATGGTTGGGTTATCCTTTGATGAAATAAAAGGAGATTGTATAGTATTAGGACTTTATGATTGGATAGAGAAGGAACAGAAATGGTCAAAAGGAATTACAAGAACTAATGTTCGTTTTAAAAGTGAAAATATTGGAAACACGATGATTATAAAAGTGAAAGAAGAATGTACTCTAAACCTTCTTTTACCTGTTTAAGATTTAAAATTTTCTTTTTATTATAGTTTTATGAAATTGAATGAAATTCTAAAAGTTTTGAAAGAAGAGTTAAAACCTTCGCTTCTTAGACATTGTTTTGGAATAATGACTTATGGTTCCGCAGCGAGAGAAGAAGATTATAAAGAAAAGTGGAGTGATGTTGATGTTTTATTTTTATCAAAATATAATTTTTGTTGCCCAGTTGAATTTTATGAAGAGTTATCTAATACTTACACAAGAGTTAGAGAAAGATTAGAAAAAAAGATAAATTGGGGTATTGAAGAAGAAGTAGAGTTTAGTGTTTATGATGTGGGAAGTGTAAAATCAGGAAAGTATGCTTGGATTATAAAATCTTTCAAAGAACATCTTAGAAGTTCTGGTAAGATCCTTTTTGGTAAAGATTTCAGAAACATCTTGTCGGATAAAAATCCTGGCCCTAATGAAGAGTCAAGTTTAGCTTATTCTATATGGAGAACTAGGAAAACTGCAACTCTTCTTGATTATCTTAGAAAGCATAATAAGAGGAGCTTTGCCTACAACTTTAAGAAAAGTACGAAAGCTTTAGGAAATTTCTTTAGAAATGCTGTAATTCTAAAAGGAGAAAAGTTAAAAGGTGATACAAAATATGAAATTGCTAACCAATTCATAGAAGCATTTCCTGAAGTGAACCCTGAAGATGTGTTAGAAGTATTAAGTGTACCTTTAGTATGGCCAAACTTAACTGAAAAAGAAATGATGAACATTTTCTATAAAGGCCTAAAAATAAGAGAAACAACAGTAAAAGCATTAGCAACTTCAACCTAACTTCCCTATAGCCTCTCCTCTTACTGTTTTTCTGAAAACACTACTCTCTTCTGCCAGCTTTTCTTTGTTCTCATCATTTATTACTTTTATTTGGGGGAGAACTTTTGGACATAAATCACTTTCTCCAAACATTTCATCCCATTTTTCTACATACTCAAAAACTCCCTCCTTACCTTTCCTTTTAAAGGCATGAGAAAGAGTAAGAATTGGAAATGTATCTTTTGACAAAACCGCAATTTCTGCTTCTCTTATTGCATATTGATTGCCATTAAAAGAAATACTAACCCCTCCATTATCTTTTACTAACTTAAAAGATTCAACATCCGTTATGCTATCACCAAAGTAAATAACATTGGAAAAATTAGCATTCATATTTTCCGTTATCATTTTAACGGCCTCTGCTTTTTCATAACCACCAATTGGGTTAACTTCTTCAAGCATTTTTCCACATTTCATTTTAGGAATTTCTTCAAAGAATATTTCATCTAACCTTTCTATAGTTTTTTGATCTCTTTTTGAAAAATCTTTTAAAGATTTAGCATTTCTTGGTATCTGAATCATAGGCATTTTAACTATTTCCCTACTCCACTTTTTTACTTTTTCTTTTTCAATTTCATCCATTTCATATTTATCAATATTTACTCTTGTACAAAAAGCATTCTCAAATGGAAATTCCAGCCAATCACAAACTGCTTTTACATATTGCTCATAACTTGTACTTACTATGAAAGATGGCATCCAACTTCTTACAGTTTTTATAGTTTCTTTAGCCTTAGGCACTAGAAGAATGCTTTCAGAAGAATATTCTTCCATTTCCTTACTTGTTACTCCATAAGCTTTCAAAAATGGAAGAATTAACCTTAATGTATCTCCTGCTTTATAGTTTGGCCTATGAAAAACATCTGCAAGAACATCATCATATTTGCTCACTAAAGAAAAGAATTTATCACCATCAGGAATATAGTTTTTTGCTAACTCAAATGCATTGTCATTTTTAGAAAGCGGGCCCTCTAAATCTGTAATGAATATACCTTTCATTTACTTCTTATAAAAAATAAAAAATTTAAGTTTTATGATTATTTTCAACAAAGCCTTTCTTTTTATAAATAACTTTCATAAAACCATTTTCACAATCTTCTATTTTCTCCAACTCGTACAAAAAATGTCTGCCCGTATAACCAAAGTATGATATCTCTTCTACTTCGATTTTTTTGGGTATCTCTTCTTTTGAAACTTCTTTTTTCACAAAGAAAATTCTTTTCTCTTCCATATAATCATAAAATTATTCTTTACAAGTTTTAACATTAAACGACTTACCCTCAAGAAAATCATTTAACACATCTTTAACCTTTCCCTTTACACCCGTTATTGGTCTAATGCCAAGTTTTTTGAACCAATCAACAGCTCTTGGCCCCATTCCTCCTGCAATAATTACATTTGCTTTCTCTTTTGCAATGAATTGAGGTATAATTCCTGGTTGATGTTGGTTAAAAAAAGGGTTTTCTTTTACTTCAATTTTCTTAATTTCTTTATCTTCAACATCAACAAACACATAATACTTACATCTTCCAAAATGAAATGCAATATTACTTTCAAGACCCTTGTTTTCATCACTTGCGAAAGCAATTCTCATTTTCTCACTTTACTATTATAAATTGTGAAGGATATTATAAATTAACATGCACATTCACATACCTGACGGTGTTTTACCTATTTGGTTATGGGTGAGTGGTTACTTAATCACAATAATCTTTCTAGCTATAGCTTTACACAAAGTAAAAAAAGAAGTTAAAAAAATTCCTTTGGCAGCGATGTTAGTTGCTTTGATGTTAGTAGTAATGTCAATTCCCCTTGGTGTTCCATTTCATATGAATTTAAGTGTTTTTTCTGGTTTAATAATTGGAATTTATTTTTCTCTTATCATTTCTTTTATTGTAAATTTCATTCTTGCATTTTTAGGTCATGGAGGCATAACTATAGTTGGACTAAATGCTCTAGTTCTTTGGTTTGAAGCAATAGTAGGGATTTTCTTATTCAAAGTGCTTAAAAAATATTTAAAAAATTATTTTATTAGAGCAAGCATTTCAACATTTTTCTCATTAATATGTTCAACTTTCCTAGTTATTGGAATAGTTGCTATTTCAACTATAAACCCAGGCGAATTCTTACATGAAGAGCTGGGACACTTACAAATCTCTTTACCAACTTACATATCTTTAATTCTCCCTATAGCTATTGGAGGATCAATAATAGAAGCTTTAGTTACAGGTTTTCTTATCCAGTATATTAAAAAAATTAAGCCAAACTTGGTGAAATAATGAGCTCAATTTACATTATAGATTATTATTCAAACAACCTAGAAAGTGTAATTCACAAAAGTTCGACAATCTCAAAAATAATTTTTCTAATTTTAGTTTTAATCTCAATTTTATTGACCAAATCTTTGTTTAAGCTTTTATTAATAATTTTTGTTATAATAACTTTAATTAAAGTAGCGAAACTTCCAATTCTCAAAATTTTAAGTTGGTCTTTATTTTTAGTTTTCTTTGCTTCCCTTTTTGCAATAAGTCAAATTAGTTATGGGTTACTCCCTCTGCAAACAATTTTAAGAGCATTTTGTGCATCTTCACTCATGTTTCTTATAATTTGTACTACTCCGTATCCAAGAATTTTTTCAGTTTTTAATAAGATTTCAACTACTTTAGCATCAATTATGTTTTTAAGTTACAGGTTTTTCTTTTTGCTTCTTGATGAAATGGAAGTTAAATTAAAAATTTTGAAAGTGAGAGGAGGTTATTCTGGTAGTTTGCTAAAAAGAATGAAAAATATAGGCATGCTCATAGGTTCTTTATTCATTTCTTCTATTGAAAAAAGCGAAAGAATTTACAATATCCTAAGAATAAGAGGTTTTAAAGGAAAAATTTATTCTTTTGAGGAACATAAATTTAGACTTTCAGATTTATTTTTAGTAATAATTGGAATAATTATTTTCTTGGTGATTTTCATATGAAAGAAGTAATAGTGAGAGTAAATTGTTTAAAACACAAATATCCGGACAAAACTGAAGTGAGAGTTTGTGGGTTATCCTTTGTTGTTCATAGAGGTGAAAAAGTTATTTTAATAGGCCCTAATGGAGCTGGTAAAACAACTTTACTTCATCACATTGTAGGTCTTTTAAAGGCTACAGAAGGCACTATAGAAGTTTTTGGAGTTGATCCTTCAAAAAATTTTGAAAAAATTATGAAAAAAATTGGAGTTGTTTTTCAAAATGTAGATGAACAACTGATTGGACCAACAGTGTGGGATGATATAGCTTTTTCTCCAATGAATTTTGGGTTTGATAAAAAAGAGGTTAAAAAGAGGGTGAATGATATAATTAGAGAATTAAAAATTGAGCATCTTAAAAATAAGATACCTCGTTACTTAAGTGGAGGTGAAAAGAAAAAGGTTGCAATAGCTGGAGCTTTAGTTATTGAGCCTGAACTTTTAATTTTAGATGAAGCATTAGCTGAATTGGATGTTGTTTCAAAAAAGTTTATGATCAAAAAATTTAACAAATTAAGTAAAGAAAAGAGAACTACTATAATCCTTGCTACTAATGATATAACAACTTTAAGAGAATTTGCAGATACAGTTTATGTTCTCAAAGATGGAAAAATAACATTTAAAGGAACTCCTAAAGAATTTTATAAAAAGAAGGTAAAATACGAATTGTGTAAGCACTAATACTTTCCTTTACTTTTCATATATAAGGCCTTATATAGAGGTAAGAGAACTTTATGATTTTTATAATTAATTTGTGAGATTTTCTAAGATTTGAAACTTCCTTTTTTCCTTCACATTTTTCGCTGAACTCTCACATTTCAATGTGAGTTCAATTTCACAAATTTTGAACAATATATTTTTAAATATATCTTTTAAATAATATATTTTTTTAGAAATTTATTTAAAAATAACCTTTTAAAAAGTTTCTTTTATTAAAATATTTTCTAAAATATATTTTTTACTTGCTTTTAACTTTTTCATAAAATTCCTCTATTACCCTAGCCATATAACCTTTAAATTCCTCTGGAGTGAAGATGTAATGTGTTTTAAACTTTCTTGAACCTTTTTCTGGAAAGATCCTTTTCTCTCTTATTAATCTCACTTTTTTCAAAGGATTAACAACAAAATAAAATGTTCTTTTAGGCTTTTTGTACTTGTTAAACCCTATCCCTAAAGCCTCACAAAGCTCTTGATGTTCCATTGATCCCTGCTCACTCAGAATTTTTATAGCTTTTTCGGCCATTTCTCTTATGTGCGCGTTCCTAGCAGACTTTCCATAAAGCCAAGTTAACAATTCTTTCATAGATTAACATTAAGTGTCCAAGTTAATAAAACTTTGCATTTTCTGGTTCAGAGATAGTATTAATGAGTGGTATATCTGAGTAAATAATCTTGATCATACAAGAAAAAGGATGCTGAAAAGTTTAAGATTAACATCAACTGTCCACAAGAATTTTTACTTAGATTCTTTAACTTTTTTTGATAATGAAAGAAACTTCTTTTTTAGATTCGCTAAATCTTCAGCAATACTTTTTCCATCACTAGTTAACTTTATTATTTTGATCCTTCCTTTCTTTTCAAATTCAACTAAACCCAATTTTCTAAATTGTTCAAGAACTTTTACAGTGTGAGAATAAGTACAATCAACTGCTTTAGAAACTTGAGTAGCATACCTTATAGCATCTTTTCTTAAGCTTGTTAACATATTTACTGGTTTTGGCCTTAAGAACAAGTTTTCAAATATTGTTTTCTTTAACTTTTTAACTCTCACTTTTCAACACCTTAATAATTTTAAGATAAAACAATTATTTAAACCTATCTTGTATTCCGTAAATATATTTTTTGTAGAATATTTATAAAAAATCTTTTTAAAAAGTTTATTTTTAAAAATAACTTAAACATAAAATATTTCAATAAATATTTCTCGTAAAATATATTTTAAAATTGAATTTTGCTTGAACTCTCACAAAATTAAAAGTGAGAGTTAGGTAGAAACTTAAAATTTAAGGGAAAGAATATAAAAATATGGATATTTCCTTGGCATCAGCTGAAAAAATACTGAAAAAAACTAATATGAGAGTTAGTAAAAATGCTGTAAAGGAATTTGCAAATGTTTTAGAAGAGATAATTTCTGACATAGCTGCAGAATCGGTTGCTATAGCAAAAAGTAAGGGAAGAAAAACGGTTTTGCTTGAAGATGTTTTAGAAGCAAAAAGGAAAATAGAATAATTTTTTCTAATACATTAGTGAAAAAATAATATAAGCTTTAGAATTTAATTTGTTCTTATGAACTTAGAAGAGATAATAGAAAAGATCAAAGAAAAGACAGGTTTAGAAAGAAGAGAAATTGAAAATAAAATAATAGAAAAACAAAAAGAGTTATCACACTTAGTTTCAAAGGAAGGTGCTGCTTACATAGTTGCAAAAGAGTTAGGTTTAGATCTTCTTCCAAAAATTAAAGAAAAAAGAAGGTTAGAAATAAAAAATGTTGTTCCTAGGATAAGAAATTTAACATTAAGTGGAAGAGTATTGAAAGTTTTTGAACCAAAAGAATTTGAAAGACAAGGTGGGAAAGGAAAAGTTGCAAGTGTGATATTGGGAGATTCTACTGGCACAATAAGACTTTCTCTATGGGATGAACAAACTGAAATAGCTGAAAAATTAAAGCCTGGAATGGCCATTGAAACTTTTGGAGCTTATACAAGAGATAATGGAATTGGTGGTGTAGAATTAAGACTTAGTGAAAGAGGTGGAATAAAAATACTAGAAGAAAGTGACCTTCCTTCTTTAGAAGAAATAGAAAGAATTTTGGAAAGAAAAGTCGTAAGAAAGAAGATTTCTCAATTAAAGTTAAATGATATAGCTGAAGTGAGAGCTGCCATAGTGCAAATATTTGAAACAAATCTTTTCTTTGAAATATGTCCTAAATGTGGAGGAAAAGTGGAAAAAGTTGAGAATAAATTTGTGTGTAAAGAACATGGAGAAGTTGAACCAGAAAAAGCTATGGTAATATCTGGTGTTATTGATGATGGTACAATGAATATGAGGGCTGTATTTTTTAGAGACGTTGCTCTCCAATTAGTTGGTATGGATTTGGAAAATGCATTAAAGCATGATAAGTCAATTTTTGATATAGTAGACATTCTTGGTAAAGAGTTTGTTATGAAAGGTAAAGTAAGAAAAAATAAGCTCTTTAACAGGCCTGAATTCATTGTTAGTGAAGTAAAAGAAGTTGATGTTAAAAGTGAGATAAACAAAATAATAAATAAATTGGTACCGAATGTTTAAGTGTGGTAATTTTATGAGTAAGAAAATTAAAGATATATCTGATCTTCCTGGAGTAGGAGAAAAAATAGCAGATAAACTGAGAAATGCTGGGTATATTGATGTAATGGCTATTGCTGCTGCATCACCCATGGAACTTTCAAGTATAGCAGAAATAGGTGAGACAACTGCTTCAAAAATAATAAATGCTGCAAGAGAGGCCTTAGAAATAGGTTTTGAAAAAGCTACTGATGTATTAGAAAAAAGGAAGAATATTGGTAAAATTAAAACTGGAAGTGAAAATCTTGACCGTTTATTAGGAGGGGGTATAGAAACTCTTGCTGTTACAGAATTTCATGGTGCATTTGGTGCTGGAAAAACACAAATTGGTTTCCAGCTTGCTGTGAATGTTCAATTACCTGTAGAAGAAGGTGGTTTAGAAGGAGGGTGCCTTTTCCTAGATGCGGAAAATACTTTCAGACCATCTCGAATAAAACAAATGGCCGAAGCTTTAGGTTTAGATCCAAAAAAGGTTTTAGATAATATCTATGTTGCTAGATGTTATAATTCTGACCATCAAATGATACTTGCTGAAAAAGCAAGTGAATTAATAAAAGAAAAAAATGTTAAACTTCTGATTGTTGACAGTGTAACCTCAAATTTTAGGGTAGATTATACTGGTAGAGGAGAGTTAGCTTTAAGACAACAAAAACTCAATAGGCATCTTCACACTTTACAAAGACTTGCGGATGTATATAACATTGCTGTTTACATTACAAACCAAGTTATGGCAAGACCAGATATACTATTTGGTGATCCAACAGCACCAATTGGTGGTCATATTCTAGGTCACTTTAGTACTCATAGACTTTATTTAAGAAAGTCTAGAGGCAATACAAGAATTGCTAGAGTTGTAGATAGTCCATCTTTACCAGAAGGTGAAACAGTATTTGTCATTACTCCTGAAGGAATAAGAGATCCAAAAGGGAAATAATGAAAGAGAAGTACGTTTTAAAGGCAGGAAAATTTGAGACTAACGATTATGAGTTATTTTCATTAATTATAGAAGAATTCAGAAATGAAAAACTAACTAAAGAAAAATAAAAAAATTAATCAAATTTTATTAAACGATGTCCTTCTCTGAAACAACAATGAAATCTCCAACAGACTTTACAGCTGAAAATGGTATTAAAAGCCTGCCTTTCTCATCTTCAGAAAGTTTAAGCTCTAGGGCCTGTTTTGTTGGCTCAGAAATTATCAAATTCATCAATTCTCCTGATTCTGTTATAAAATTCACATCACCAACTATACCGAATTTCTTTCCTGTATCACTAGAAACAATAACCTTACCAATTAAATCTTTTGCTCTTACAATCTCCATAAAAATTCACCTTATCTAGTATATCTTTAGTTTGTATATTTAAATTTATTTTGATTCAAGAACTTTTTTTAAAATCTCCACAACTTTCTTTTCTGTTTGTTTTTTAGTCATCCTTGAATTATTGATTTTAAAGTCTGCTTTTTTTATTAATTTTATTATCCCGTGCTTTCTTTCTAACTTTTCTCTAGCCTTTAAATATTCTATACTCTCTTTTTTCCCAAATCTTTTTCTTTTTAACTCTCTTTCAGCTCTCACTTTAAAGCTTGCTTCAACAGCTATAATTATGGGTGTTATTTTGGATATTCTTTTAAAGTGATTAACAGTTTTTAATGATCTAAAACCTTCGATGACTACTATGTTTTTCTTTGTTTTTTTAACCTTTTCCCATACTCTTTTTGCTATTAACTTTTCTCTTCCGTGAGTATGAAACCAATGAGCAATTAACATATCACTTTCAGGTGTATATTTTAAACCCCTTCTTTTAATTTCCTCTCTTATTACATCACCACTGTGAAGAATATAAGCATTAAAATGTTTTTTTATGAATTCTGCGACAGTAGTTTTTCCACTACCAGGCAATCCAACTATCAAAATTAATTTTCGCATACAATATTTTTCCTTTTTAAATTATTATTACTTCAAACGTTATCTTTATATATTACTACTTCAAAGTAATTAATATGGAATACAAAAAGCTTGAAAACATAATTTATACTGCCCTAAACTCTTACGAAACTCATGTAAATAGTGATTATTGCACTTTCAAAGGGCCTGAAGGAAAGAAAAGTTTTCCAACAGAATATGTTGGCATAGCTTTAGGCCTTCCTAGAAGAGAAATTAACGAGTTATCCCTTGCAGAAAGGATACTGAATCTTAAAAGTCTCACAAAAGATTAAGCTTGAACAAAAAATGGTTTTACTTTTGGTGTTAAAGCATACATAAAAGCTTTTCCTCTAGATTCTCTTTGAACATAACCTTCAAGCATGAGTCTTTTCAAGATATTGTTTATTGATCTTATAGCATGGCCTTTTGACTTGTAGTTATCTGCTATCCCTAACTCTTCTACAATAGCTGTAGGTGTGAGCCAGTCTTTTCTAGCTAATAGCTCTAAAATCTTTCTTTGTTTATAAGGCAAATTTCTTATTTGTTCTTCTGAAGGTGGTTTCGGCATGAAAGTGACAACTGGCTCTTCTAATCTCACTTTTGGAAGCTCTATTTCTTTATGTTCTTCTACTGCTTTTTCATCTATAATGTCCAAGCCTTTTTCTAAAGCTGTGTTTATAAGTCTATCACAAAGCTTTAAAATCTCTCTAGGAAACCCTCCTGTTTTCTCGTATATCTTTTCTATAGCAGAATCTGTGAAAGGATATGTTCCTTTGCCACCAACAGATTCTATTCTTTTCTTTATTAACTCTTTTGTCTCTTCTAAATCAAGAGAAGTGAGAGATATTCTTGTTGTTATTCTTTGATCTAATGTCTCTAACTCTGTTTTTATTTTTCCTTCCATCACAGGTAAGCCAGCCATTACTAAGCTCACTTCATTTATTTGGTCAGTAAGAACTCTTAACCATTCTAAAACATCTCTCTCTGTCTCATGGGCCTCATCTAACAAAAAAACTAAATGATTTCCCTTTAATTTTTTATTAATATAGTTCGGTAAAGTATAAAGGTTAGGCTTTCTTCTTAATAATCTTTCGAAAAAACTAAACCCAAAAATCTCAGTAAATAAAGATACAAATTCCTCAGGTCTTTTTGGGGGTTTACTCACATATATTTTAGCTGTATCATACTGGGTTTCTAACCATTTCAAAAAAGTTGTTTTTCCTGAGCCTGTACGGCCTGTTATCAAAGCTATTTTATGTTTATGTTTTATATGTCTCCTTATTGCATCGATTTGTTCTTCATAACCAACAAATAATTTAGGATCAATTTTTAATACAAATGGGTTGGCATTCCAGCCCCATTTTGAGATATCCTTATTTTCATTAACCATGATATTCACACCAAAATGTTCATGTGAAGTTCACGTGAACTTGTATATATTCACGTGAATTAAATATTTAAATATTTCGTTGTTTTTCTTCGAGAAATTGCTATCTTCACGTGAAGATTAGTTTTGCACGTGAAGATTTTGTGAACATTAACGTGAAGTTCATGATGTTCACGTGAAGATTTTGTGAAGTTCACGTGAAGTTCACATCTTCACGCGTGAAGTTCACGTGAACATAATTTTATGTTACATTTCATTTTTAATAAAATTTTCTTTTTGATTATAAAATGAGTATAATGTGTGAGTTAATTGAGAGAAGATTTTCATAGTTCCTACGTGAAAGTGTGAAGGTTTTGTGAACATGCACGTGAACATTTTAGTCGTTTATTGACGATTATAAAACAATGTTTTTTTCGACAATAAACGAAAAAATATCAGAGAAAAAGGAAAAATATTAATATTAAAGATTACATAAAACTTTTATTGAACAGTGTTCAAAAAACTTAGTGAAAAAATATGAAAAGAAGAGGCGGAAGACCTATAGGCCCTGATCCTAAAAAGGTGGAAATAATTTTGAGAGTCTTAAGAATGTACAAAGATGGTATTTGGTTAAGAAATTTAGCAAAAGAAACTCATCTTCCAATCTCAACTCTTACTTATTATATAGATCATTTTCTAGAGTACTTTGTTGAAAATCTGGGTTATAGAGACGAAAAGGGTAGGTTTATGGGTATTAGGATAATAAAACTGAAAAAAGGAAAAGAAAATTTAACAACAAAAGATGTATTGCATTACTGGGAAGTAAAGAGAAGAATAAAACACATAATCTAAGTGCCTATCCACTCTACAACGTCCCCTGTCCTTCTTATTTCACCTGCTCCTTCCATGTTCCTTAAGATACTGTAAATAATTTCAATACCAACATCAAAACCTGAGCCTCTAACAACTTTTTGAAGTCTATCAACGCCCTCATATCTTACTTCTTCTAAGTGCCTCTTTATTGCATCATAAGGAGAGTTCGCTTTAGTTTCCATATTATTTACTACTACTCAGTTATATTTAAATTTTTCTTATTTCTCTAAGTATTATTTCCTTTTTACCCTTATACTCTTCAACTCTCCCTATTATATCAACCTCGTCTCCTAACTCAAGATTTCTAACTTTTTCTATTTCTTTTGAACTGTTAAAAACTACTACATCTATCTCTCCAGTATTATCAGCAACTTTCAAAAAGATGTGACCTTTTTTACTATGATAAAAAGATGTGACCATCCCTGTTATTCTTGCTATTTGGCCGATTTTAAGAGAAGATATTTTTGTTACTTCTTTTGTAAGAGAATTAGCAAAAAGAAAAAGTAGAATTAATCCTATGATAGATGTTATAACTGAAATTTTTAATAAGTTCATAAAATGAATAAGAAAAGAGGGATGATAAACATTCTTTACCACTTCTAGTAGTAAATTTATATACTACCAAATAGTAATTATAAATATGAACTTACCAAAAGAATATAGGCCTTTGGAGAAGTTATATGAAAGTATAAAAAAAGGAAAAAAGATAGAAGTTAGAGAAGAAAATGGAAGACGTGTTTACGTTATAGGTAAAGAAAAGCTGTTGGAAGATGAAATTATCGAACTGTTAAAGTTAGCTGAAATGGATATGAAAATAGATCTTGCTATTTCTGAAAGGTTATTAGAAAGTATGAAAACAAAATACCCTATCTTGTTTTACTAACCTTCTTGAAAACATAACATACAAATCCTAATGCACCAAGCAAAACTATAAACCAAGAGATGAGAGTTAAAAATCCTAGATCAATTTTTTCATAATAGTATAAGAAAACTATAATAACACTAACTATGTAAACTATGCCTAGTAAAGGTACATCTAATTTGTTAATTAGGCTTACCATTTTAATCTAAAAATTATTAATTCTTAGGTAAATTTAACATTTTTCTTTACTCCCAAGATTTACTGAGAATATTTCTTCATATATAGGGCCTTTAGAAGTTAAAGTTGATTTGAAAAGTACAACTTTTTCAACTCTCATTTCACCTATATCAACATCTTTCAATTCTTCTATTATTCTTAGTATTTCTTCTTTATTCTTTCCACTTCTAACTCTCCCTAAAGTTAAATGTGGTACAAACTTGGCCTCTTTTCTTAAACCAAACTTTTCAAGAGAATTGTTTACTTCTTTTGCTAACGCTATAAGTGTCTCTTTACCATCTTTAACACCTAACCAGATAACTCTTAAATACTTTTCATTTGGGAATACTCCAAAACTTGCTACTTTTAGAGAAAAAGGTTCAAAAATACTTACAACTTTTTCGATTTCTTTTTTTAAAACTTCGATCTTATCTTCTCCTATCTCCTTAATAAATTTTAAGTTGAAGTGCAAATTTTCAGGTTCAACTAGCTTAATATCAAACCTAGAAAACCTCTCTTGAATTTTAACTATCTTTGGTTTTAGCTTTTCTGGTATTGGAATCCCAACAAAAGCACGCATAATCTTATATCAAATTATGAAATTTTAAAACTATCTCAAAACATATCTTTTGAAGTATAGAAAAATGTTTAAATGTAGAATCACTTTTTCTCTTTACAATTGTGTTTTCAAGGTCTTTTAAACACAATATATTGTATAGGTGTTAACCATCCTATGCCCTTTTTGCAAATCACCCAGAACTCGCGTTATAGATAAAAGAGATACTGAAAGAGGAAAAGTTATACGTAGGAGAAGGGAATGTTTAAAATGCAAAAAGAGATTCACCACTTACGAAAGGGTGAGCCTTGACCTTATCGTTATTAAAAAAGATGGAAGAAGAGAGAGATTTGATAGAGAGAAGTTAAAAACTGGCATAATGAAAGCTTGTGAAAAAAGGCCAATAAGTTTGAGAACTATAGAGAGGCTAGTGAATGAAATTGAATCAGAATTAAGAGAATTGCACACACCTGAAATAAAAAGCAGAACAATAGGAGATATTGTGATGAAAAAATTGAAGAAGTTGGATGAAGTTGCTTATGTTAGATTTGCTTCATATTATAAACCATTTAAAGATGTAAAATCTTTCAAAAAAGCTCTGAGGTGATAGTGTGATTAAAAAAATAAGAAAGAGGGATGGAAGAATAGTAGATTTTGATAAGAATAAAATTACTGAAGCTATATGGAAAGCCGCAAAGTCTGTTGGTGGTAAAGATAAAAAACTTTCTGCTAAACTTGCTGATGAAGTTGTCTCATATTTAGAAAAGCAATTGAAAGAAGGAGAAATACCAACAGTAGAACAAGTTCAAGATATTGTAGAAAAAGTTTTGATTGAAAATGGACATGCAAAAACTGCAAAAGCTTACATACTTTATAGGCAAAAAAGAGCTGAAATTAGGAGAGCAAAAGCTTTACTTGGAGTAGAAGATGATTTGAAATTGCCTTTAAATACACTTATTGTCTTAGCAAGCAGGTATTTGAGAAGGGATGAAAATCTGAGAATAATTGAAACTCCAAGACAATTATTTAGAAGGGTTGCAAAAGCTATAGCAGCTGCAGACAAACTTTATGGAAAAAGTGAAGAAGAAGTTAAGAGAACTGAAGAAGAGTTCTTCAACATGCTTGTGAATTTAGAATTCCTACCAAATTCTCCAACTCTTATGAACGCTGGTACTGATTTAGGACAACTAAGCGCTTGCTTTGTCCTTCCTGTAGAAGATAGTATAGAAAGTATTTATGATGCTATAAAGGCTATGGCTTTAGTCCAAAAGACAGGTGGTGGTACTGGGTTTGATTTTTCAAAATTAAGGCCTGCAGGCGATGTTGTAAGGTCAACGGGTGGTATTGCATCTGGGCCGTTATCTTTCATGAAAGTTTTTAATGCAAATACAGATGCAATAAAACAGGGAGGTAAGAGAAGGGGGGCTAACATGGGTATTCTTAGAGTTGATCATCCTGATATTTTAGATTTTATAGTTGCAAAAGAAACAGAAGGTGAGCTAAATAATTTTAATATTTCTGTTGCTGTTACTGATGAATTCATGGATGCTGTTTTGAAAGATAAAAATATAGATCTCATAAATCCGAGGACAAAGAAGCCTGTGAAAAAAATAAAAGCAAGGGCAATATGGAACTTGATAGTAACTATGGCTTGGAGAAATGGTGAGCCTGGTGTCGTTTTCATAGATACTATTAATAAATCGAATCCTACTCCTCATATTGGTAAAATAGAAGCTACTAATCCATGTGGAGAGCAGCCTTTACTTCCTTATGAAAGCTGTAATTTAGGATCAATAAACCTTTCGAAAATGGTAGTTGATGGTGAAATAGATTGGGAGAAATTAAGAAAAACAGTTAGAAGTGCTGTTCATTTCTTGGACAACGTTATTGATGTTAACAAGTATCCATTACCAGAAATAGAGAAGATGACAAAAGCGAATAGAAAAATTGGCCTTGGAGTGATGGGATTTGCTGACATGCTCATAAAACTTAGAATTCCTTACAATTCTGAAAAAGCTTTAGAAGTTGCCGAAAAAGTAATGAAGTTCATTTCTGAAGAAGCTAGAAAAATGTCAGTTGAGCTTGGAAGAGAAAGAGGTTCTTTCCCGAATTTTAAAGGGAGTATCTGGGATGGAAAGTATGATGCCATGAGAAATGCTACTGTAACAACAATAGCACCAACAGGTTCAATTGGTGTTATAGCAGGCTGTTCAAGTGGAATTGAACCATTGTTTGCAATTTCTTATGTGAGAAACGTTGGTGATACAATTGGAACCAATCTAGTAGAAGTTAATCCATTGTTTGAAACCATTGCAATAAAAGAAGGTTTTTATTCTGAAGAATTGATGAAAAAAGTTTCGAAAAAAGCATCTATTCAGCATATAGAGGAAATTCCAGAAAATATTAGAAAAATTTTTGTTACGGCCCATGACATAACACCTGAATGGCATATTAGAATTCAAGCTGCATTTCAAAAGTATGTTGATAATGCGGTAAGTAAAACTATCAATTTCCCTTATCATGCAACACCGAGAGATATAGAAAAGGCCTATTGGCTTGCTTATAAACTTGGATGTAAAGGTGTTACTGTTTATAGAGATGGGAGTAGAAAGAAACAAGTTTTGGTAACAGAGGAGTCTTTGAAAGAAAAGAAAGATTTAATCAATTTTGAAATTCAAGTTCCAGCTGATTATAGCGGTGGTTGTACTACATGTAAACTATAATTATATTGGTTTTGAAATGTTAACATTTTTTACCAAAACGTAAGGTGTGAGAACAGGGAACTGAACCTCCCACCAATGTATCCATTCAGGCTTGTTAGAAATATCAATAACATTTAGCAATATTCTTTCTAAGTTATCACTTATCCTAATATTTTTTAATGATCTAACTATTTCTCCTTTTCTTATCAAGAATATACCATCTCTAGGTATAGTTGAAAAATCTCCTGTAACATAATTTTGAAATCTTGTGTACCATACGTTTGTTATGTAAAGGCCGTTTTTAACTTTTTCAAACAATTCTTCTTTCTTAAGTTTCCCCTTTTCTAAGATGATATTAGTTGGAGATGGAGTAATTAAACCGGCATTTCCAGTTGTTTCTACATTGTACTTCTTTGCAGTTGATGTGTTATGAAGATAAGTCTTTAGTATGCCTTTATCTATAATTACTTTTCTCATTGTTGGAACTCCTTCTTCATCAAATAAAGTTGAGTTAACTCCATTTTCTATTCTCCCATCATCGATTAGTGTAACTTTTTCACTGCCAACTTTTTTATTCAACTTGTCTCTCAAAAATGAAAGTCCTGACTCAACATAAAAAATGGAAGAAAACTGACCTACTAAACTTAACAAGTTTGCTATAGAAAGAGGATCAAATATTACATCAAACTTTCCTTTTTTTCCTTCTTTTGGTTTTTTTGCCAATTTTGCTATTTTGCCTGCTTTCTCTCCTGCTTTCTCTGGCCTAAATTCGCTTAAAATTCTAGAACAAGAAACAGCATGACCAGACTCATCTTTTTCATTAAAAGCTCTTATGGATAAACTTACTGCTGTTGTTTTTTCAGAAGCTGAAATTTTGGAAGAAGTTTCAAGATTCCTTTTTAAAAAATGTAAAACGAAAGTTCCAGCTGTTTTCTTGCTATACTTTAAAGCTGAATTTATAGCTGCTTCTACTAAATCAACACAATCTACATTTAGAAGTTTTTTATCAAATAGCCTTGGAATTTTTTTGTATTTGAACGGACCTTTAGCAATTCCATAATAATCTTTATTTGGTTCTATTATTTTAGTTGCTTTAATCAAGTTTTCTATAGCATTTTTTATAGATTTTTTTCTAGTATCATAAATCACAGTACTTACAACTCTTTTATTCCTAGTTAAAAACACTTTGTAAACAGAAGTTTTCCATACCTTTGATACCGTAATTAAATTATTTGAAAATCTTATTTGCTTCATTATTTCATCTGCTTTTTCAACTACAACATCATCAGCACCTTTCTTTAACGCAAATTTTATTATGTTCATTTAACTCACCCTCAAATTCTTTAATCTAATATGTGGGCCTCCAAACCAAACTGGGACTCCTTGCATTGGATCGCCCTTTCCACATGTTCCTGCCGAAAAGCTAAGATCATTGCCAACTGCATCAATAGAACTATAAAATTTTGGTGTTTTAATTTCTAGAACTGGTCTCTTTACTAAACTTTTTATTTCCCCATTTTTTATTAAATAAGACTCTAACCCAACATACTTTTGGTTAAACCTTTTATCATCTATATTCCATTCCATGTAAGATTTTATGTAAATACCGTTCCTAACATCAATCAATTCATCAAATTTATAATCTCCTGGTAAAATGAAAGTATTGGCCATTCTTATTATTGGTTCAAAACACCAATCTGCTGCCCTAGCAGCACCATTACTTTTAATTCCAAATTCAAAAGCTGTTTCTCTATTGTGAAGGAAAGTATTAATAATTCCATTCTTTATTAAAAATCTTCTTTTTGCTTTAACACCTTCGTCATCATACAAGTAAAAACCATAGCTCCCTTTTAAAGTTGGGTCATCAACTAGGTTAACAACTTCACTTCCAATTCTTTTCCCTAACATTTCTTTAGTTATGAAAGATTCTCCAGCTTGGGCCGCTTCTCTTCCAAGTATCCTATCAGCTTCGTAAGGGTGGCCACAACTTTCATGAGAAGCTATACCAACTAATTCAGGAGATAAAATAACATCAAACTTTCCTTTTGGTGCTCTCTTAGCTTTTAACAATTTAGTTAAAATTTCTGCTTCTTCAAAAAGTCTTTCTCTTAAATTCCACTTCCTTACAACTTCCCAACCTCCTGTTCCTCCTAGTTGAAAACTTCTTTGTTCTATTTGGCCATTTGATGCAACTGTTAACAAGTAATCTAAACTCACTCTTGATATTTTTGAAAATATTTTAGTCCCTTCACTGTTAATATAATACTTTTCTTTTACTTCATCAAGAAGTTCAAAGACTCTTGTTAAAAGTGGGAATTTTGAAAGGACAAGAGTTTTATCCACTTCTAAAAGAAAGTTTATCTTTTCTTCTGGTTCAATATTCTTAAGATCAAAAACTTGCTTCACTTCATACTTATCTTTAACAACATTTTCTTCAGAAAATTGGATTTTTTTCGTTTTCCTTTTCGAACTTTTTGCCATCTTAATTGCTTCGGAAACTGCTTTCTTCAATTTAGAAAATTTAAGACTATTTGAAAATCCCAGCCCTAATGCACCATTTTTTAACACTCTAATACAAAAACCAATATTTTTTGAAGATTCAAATACCTCCAAATTGCCATTTTTAAGCGTTATACTATTCTCTTGAGAACTCTCAGCTCTAACCTCTGCATACTCAACTTTCTTTTCAGCGTACTTTAAAACTTTCTCAGCTATTCCTATCATTTCAAATAATTTTTCTTTTCTCCTACTTAAAGAATTATCTCAAATCTTGAATAGTTAAAGCAAAAATGCCTTTTGGTATTCTTACCCTATCAATCTTCATTCCAACTACATATTTTATTCCATTGGCTGAACATTGATTCAAAAGCTTTTGATCAATGTTACCATCAAACAATAGAGCATTAGCATTAAGGCCTCTCATTGCAGAAAACATCTCTTTAACTGGAACTTTGCCTAAGATTTGCATATTCTCATCTAAAAAGCATGCAGCTCTCGTTCCTATTAATTCTTCTAACAAAGTTTTGAATTTATCAAGTTTGTTAGTTTCTATAGGAATTCTGTGAGTTTTTTCTTCTTTTATTATTTCTGTTTCTTGATGTGTTGGCACTCTACTCCTTAAACATTTGTAAATCTCTTTCTTACTTAACTCTTCAACTTCCTTCCCTTCAGGAGCTCTTGCTATAAAATCAATATCACAAACTTCTAACAACTCTTTTAGTATTAAATCTCCTCCCCTATCTCCGTCAAGGAAAGCTGTTGCTACTTTCTCTTTTGAGAGATCAATTATAGCCTTTGGTACGGAAGTTCCTTCTATCGCAATAACATTCTTTATACCATTTTTCAAAAGGTTTAAAACATCTGCTCTCCCTTCAACTATAATTATCGAGTCATAGTTAGCTACATTTGGGCCTGCTGGTAAACCTTTATACTCTGAAATTTCACTTGTTCTTATAGCTTCTTTTATTTGCTCTGTTATTTGTTCAATATCATAGAAATTTTCTTCAAACATCTTTCCAAGCAATTCTTTTGCTCTTTCAACAACATACTTTCTTTTATTTGCTCTTACATCTTCTATCCTCTCAACTTGAATTTTAGCATTGCATGGCCCTACTCTTTCTATAGTTTCCACACAAGCTGCTATTAAAGATGTTTCTGCACTATCAAGAGAAGAAGGTATTATTATTTTTCCTGTTGTTTTTCCATTATGAGTTCTTAAATTAACGTCGATTCTTCCTATCCTTCCTGTTCTTTGTAATTCTCTTAACTCCATATCAGGGCCTAACAATCCTTCTGTTTGGCCAAAAATAGCTCCTATAACATCCGGTTTCTCAACAATACCATCAGCCTCAAATTTAACATAAATAGTGTATTTCGAAGTTGTTTGGGCCAACTTACTCATGAATAACACCTCTCAATTCTTCTATTTTTTTGATCCTTAGTCTGGAAAATAGGAAGCTTATTTTCCTCCTACTTTCCTTATCTACCTTATAACCAAGAGATTGGAGAATTTTATTAAGTTTTTTTGCTATCCCTTTGCCTTCCCTGTCGAAATCAGTTAAAATTACTACTTCTCTACTTTTTAAACTTTCAGCAGTTTCGTACAAGCCTTTATGTAAAGTTATTACATTTTTAAGACCAAATGAGCATAAAGCTTCTTTATCTCTCTTACCCTCAACTATTATTGTTTTATCTTTTATCTCATCTAGTAACTCCAACAATTCTCCAATCTCTTCTTTAAACATAAAATTAGATTAAAAATATTTAAATATATTAAAGTTCCTGGGCCTCTTCCATACAATTCTCACAAACCCACAATCCATTTACATGATGAAGTTCTTCAGAAAAATTCCCACAAAGTTCACACTCACCAGCTATAGTTTCTTCTGGTGGTTGTTCTGGAGGTTGTTCAATTCTTAAATGTTCTGTTAGAATTTCAAGTGCTGCTGGCGCAACTTTAGCAACTTCTCTTGTAGAAATTATACCCACAAGCTTACCTTTAGAAACAACTGGTATTCTTTCATATTGGTACCTTGACATTACTCTGGCAACTTCAGAAATATCACAATCAGGAGGGCAAGTTACAAGATTTCTTGACATAATGTCTTTTAATAAAACTTCAGAAGCAAGTTTATTTTCTGCTGTTACTTTATTAACAATATCTTCCCTTGTCACTATACCTATTGGCTTACTATTCTCAACTATTATAAGACTTCCTATATCCTTTTCTCTCATTACTTTAGATCCTTCAAATACTGTTTGGTCTGGTTTACCAGTAATTACATTTTTTATCATTGCATCTTTCACTTTAATTCCTGTGGGCATATAATTGTTTGGTCTTTCAAAAATATTTAAAGTTATGTGTACTCGGGTTTAGAAGAGAATGAAAGTTTTTTAAGCTTTTTTCGACAATATATTAACATGAATACACAAGAATTAGCAAGAGAAATGTTAGCTAAAAGAATAGCTGGTGAAATAGTTCTTAGTAATGAAGCTGGAAGAACTATTCAAAAATGGAGAAACATCTTCAAGATACCACAAAGAAAACTTGCTGATGAAATGAGAGTAATGCCTTCTGTTATTTCTGATTATGAAAATGGGAGAAGAAAATCTCCAGGAATAAAGATAATAAGAAAAATTGTCGAAGCTATGTTAGCCATAGATGAGAAAAGAGGTGGAAAAATTATAAAAGAGTTTTCAATTTATCCCCCAAAACCAGCCCTTTCTGAAGCTATTTTAGATATGAAAGAGTTTAGTATACCAAAAAAGATTTCAGATTTTTGTAAAATTATAAATGCAAATGTTGTTGTAAAAGAAGAACTTTCAGATGAAACTCTTTATGGTTACACTGTTATTGATAGTTTAAAAGCTATAATTGATCTTTCCCCAATGGATATGGTAAAGTTGTATGGTGCAACAAGCAAAAGGGCCTTAATATTCATAGGAGCCCATACAGGAAAAAGTTCTATGGTAGCTATAAAAGTGACAAATTTAAGGCCTGGATTAGTTGTTTTACATGGTTCTGAAAAAATTGATGAATTAGCGAAAAGAATAGCAGAATTAGAAAATATACCAGTTGCCATTACAGAAATAAAAGATAAAAATGAATTTCTAAAATTATTAAAAAGATCTTTTTAGCTCCCCTTAATTTCTTGTCGAACAAGTAATTACTTTTCCAAAATTATTCTTATATATAAATATTAACATTGTTATAAGAAATAAAGGTTCTAAAAAATTTTCAAATTTTTATTTCTTCTGGAGATTTCACAGGAAAAAATAGGGTGTGATTTGAGAAAAAACTTCATATGAACTTCACAGGAAATAAAGGGGTTAACGTGAAGAAAAAAATATATAACTTCACGTATTTACTTTCAAAAGAAATAGAGGTTTTTTCTATGAAAGGGGAATTGAATAATAACATTTTTATGAAATTTCTTGAATCTAAACCAATATTTAAGAATAGAAATGCTTTAACAATATCATTTACTCCAGAAACAATACCCCATAGAGAAGGACAGATAAATGATCTTAGTAGAATATTAGCACCTGCTTTGAAAGGGCAAAGGCCAAGCAATATTTTCTTGTATGGGAGGCCTGGAACAGGAAAAACTTTAGTTTCAAGATATGTTGGATCCCAATTAGAAGAGATAAGTAATTGTAATGGCCAAAGAGTTAAAACCCTTTATGTGAACTGTAAAATGAAAAGGGTTGCAGATACTGAATATAGATTATTGGCTGAATTATCTAGGATGCTTGGTAGAGAAGTTCCATTTACTGGGCTCCCAACAGATAAAGTATACAATACATTCTTTCAAACATTAGAAGAGAATAAAGGAATTATTATAATTATTATTGATGAAATAGATGCTCTTATAAATAAAACAGGTGATGAAATACTCTATAATTTAACAAGAATGAATCAAGAGCTTCATAATTCTAGAGTTTCTTTAATAGGAATAACAAACAATTTAAGCTTTATTGAAACTTTAGATCCAAGGATAAAAAGTTCGCTCAGTGAAGAAGAACTAATTTTTCCCCCATACAATGCTTTACAACTTCAAGATATTTTAAGGGAAAGGGCAAAAATAGCTTTTGAGCCGGGTGTTTTAGAAGAGGGGGTTATAGAAAAATGTGCAGCTCTTGCAGCTCAAGAGCATGGGGATGCGAGAAGAGCTTTGGATCTCTTGAGAGTAGCTGGAGAATTAGCAGAAAGAAATGGAGAAGACAAAGTTAGAGTTGCTCATGTAGATATGGCCCATGAAAAAATAGATTTAGATAGGATAATTGAAACAGTCAAAACACAACCAAAACAAAGCCAAGCTGTACTTTATGCTATATTAAGGCTTGCTGAAAAGAACAAAGAAATACAAACAGGAGACATTTTTGATTGTTACCAAGAAATATGTAAAGAACAAGGCCTTAAAGTATTAACTCAAAGAAGGATTTCAGATCTTATAAGTGAACTTGATCTTTTTGGGATAATAAATGCTAAAATAGTTTCAAAAGGAAGATATGGAAGAACAAGGGTAGTTAGTATAAACCTATCAAAAACTATTTTTAGGAAGTTGAAAAAACTTCTTGAGCAAATATTTTATTCTTAAAGAATAAAAATTTCTAGGTTCAAATACTCTTATGAATTTTTTAAAAGAACTTTTGAACCAAGGTTTCTTAATAAAAGAAGATGCAGTTGAAATAATTAAAGAACTTAATGAAGAAAAAATTAAGAAACTTTTAGAAGAACTTAAAAAAACTCAAACCTTTATTCTTTCTAAAGATATTATCAAAAAAATATTAAGTAGTGAAGTTGAGATTTTAAAAGAATTTGAACCAAGAAAAAGTTTTTCAATTCAAGAGTATGTTAAACAATTAAACGAAAGGTACAATTTTCTTCAAAATATTCTTTTAAAAAAACTTGAGTTGACGAATGTTATTTCGATAAACAAGAGAAGTAAAGGGAAAATAAGTGTGATTGGTTTTGTTAAAGAGAAGAAAGAAAAAGATAATGAGTTTCTCATAACTTTAGAGGATCCAACAGGAGATATTGATATTTTAGTTAAAGAAGAGGATTGGAAAAAACTTGAGCTAGATGATGTTATAGCTGTTTCTGGTTTTTATTCTGAGAAATTAATAGCTAACAAAATTTTTTATCCTGATATTCCATTAAGGACCGCAAGTCACACAAAAGACAAAATTTTAGTTGCATTCTTGAAAGATGAAAAAGAGTGTGAAGCACACTATAAAGTGTTTTTTGATAAAGTTTTTGATAACTTAAAGAATAAGAAAATTAAAGTGAAAACACCAGCCTTTCTAAAGATAGAGAATATAATTATTTTGATAGCACCTGATTTAGATGGCTCAGAACTGCTAAAAAAGAGGTTTGTAAATTTGAAGAAAACAGATTTTTTAATTGATCCTATACCTGATATTCTCTTCACAAATAAAGGAGAAATAAAAAATTATAAAGGAGTAACTATAGTCTTACCAAATAACATAATAAATCTGAAAACAAGAGATATTACTCCAATTTAAATTTTAAAGTAACGAAAATGGTTTAAATTGTTAACTTAAATATAATTTCATGGAACTCCAAATTCTTGATTGCGATTACATAATGCTTAACAAAAAACCAATTATAAGAATTTTTTGTAAAAACATTAAAGGTGAAGTTATATGCGTTTTTTACGAAGGTTTTCTTCCTTACTTTTACTTATATTCTAAAGAAGAGAATTATGAAGACGCTATTAAAGCTTTGAAAAATAGGTATCCAGAGCTAAAATTTGAAGTTGTTGAGAGAAAATTGCCAATAGGTTTTCAGCCTCCAGTTAAAGTCTTGAAAATAACAGGTAATGATCCAGGAAAGATACCTGAAATAAGAGATTTTGCAAAAAATTTTGGAATTCCTTATGAAGCAGACATTCTTTTTAAGTATAGATTTATGGCAGATCATAACTTGAAAGGGATGAGTTGGATAGATGTAAAAGGAAAATTCATATCAACTAACACAGTAAAATGTAAGGCAATTAAAGCAGAAGAAATAAGGCCAATTGAATTAGAGAAAAACGCACCTTTTAAATACTTATCTCTTGATATAGAATGCTTGACTGAAGAAGAGAGAATACCAACACCAGAAAAAGATAAAATCATTGTTATAAGTTTAGCTTTTCACCCTGAATATAAAGGTAGGAAATCTTTAGTTTTACTTGCAAAATCAGGAAAAGCAAATGGGGCCATAACTTGTTCTGGCGAGGAAGAAATGTTAAAAAAATTTAAAGAGATCTTAATTGATTTCGATCCTGATGTAATTTGTGGCCATAACATTAATGGTTTTGATTTACCATTTCTTTTAAAACGTTTCGAAAAATATAAAATTCCAAGAGATCTTGGAAGATCAGAGAAAAATTCTATTGCTAGAAAATTAGAACATAGCTACATTCCAAGTATTTCTGGAAGAATTGTTGTTGATACTTTTGAAATATTTAGGAGAGATCCTTGGGTAAAGTTTAAAAGGTATGATTTGAGTACAATCTCAAAAGAAGTTTTAGGGATAGGAAAAATAGAGTTGGGTAAAAATTACTTACAAAAAATAAGAGAAATATGGAATGGAAAAGATATGCAACTATTAGTTGATTATGCTAAAAGAGATGCTATTTTAGTTTTGAGATTAGTTATAGAGAAACGTTTGCTAGATAAATTTTTTGAGCTTTCAAAGCTTTCTGGGTTACTTTTACAAGACTGTTTTGGTGGTCAAGCTCAAAGACATGAGTGTAGACTTTTACATGAATTTCACAAAAGAAATTTCTTAATGCCTTGTAAGCCAAGAGATATAAAGAGTAGATTAAAAGGTAGAACTTTAAAAGGAGCTATAGTTTTAGAACCTGAAATAGGTTTGCATGAGTGGGTAGTTGTTTTGGATTTTACTAGTATGTATCCTTCTTTAATAAGGGCTTACAACATTTGTACAACAACTTTATTAAAAAATGGAGAAGATGTAGAACATATAGTTTCTCCTTTTGGTACGAAGTTCGTTAAACCTGAAGTTTTTAAAGGAATTTTACCTCAAGTTGTGGATGAAATTTTGTCAGCAAGAATAGCTATAAAAAAACAACTAAAACTTGAGACAGACCCTGAGAAGAAAAGGTTGTTGAATGCAAAACAATTAGCTTTAAAAGACCTTTTAAATTCTTTGTATGGTTACACAGGTTACATAAGATCAAGATTGTATGTTATAGAAATTGCAAACTCGATAACAGCTTTTGGTAGAGAAACTATAACAAAAACAAAAAAACTTATAGAAGAAAACTTTCCAGTTAAAGTTTTGTATGCAGATACTGATTCTGTTTTTCTTAAAGTTGATATAAGAGATCTTGATGAAGCTGAAAAATTTGGGAGAAAAGTATCAAAATTCATTTCAGAAAGACTTCCAGGTCTTAATTTAAAATTCGAAAAAATTTACAAAACTTTCTTGATAGAAGCTAAGAAGAGGTATGCTGGTTGGGCATTTGAAAGGGAAAGGGATAAGTGGGTTGATAAAATAGAGATGAAAGGTATAGAAACTGTAAGAAGAGATTGGTGTGATTTAGTATCAGAAACTTTGGGAAATGTTCTTGAAATAATCTTAAAAGAAAAGAATATTACGAAAGCTTCGAAATATGTGAGAAAAGTGATAGAAGACCTTGCAAAAGGAAGAATACCGATAGAAAAACTAACTATAGTTAAAGGTATAACAAAGTCTTTAGATAAGTATGAAGGCGTTCAACCTCATGTTGAGCTTGCAAAAAAAATTTTGAAAAGAGATAAAACTAGGTCAGTAGTTGGAGAAAGGTTAGGTTACGTTATAATAAAAGGTAATCAACTCTTATCAAAGAGAGCAGAAGATCCTGAATTCGTAAAAGAAAGGGGTTTACCAATTGATTCTGAATATTACATTTACAATCAGCTTCTTCCTCCCCTCGAAAGGATATTTGAAGTTTGTGGCATTTCTGCTTCTGAATTATTAGAAGGTGTTAGACAGAAAAGTTTGTTAGATATTTTGAAAAAGGAGAAACCAAAATCACCAGAAGAAACTGTTTTAAGCGATTTTGATAATGTTGTTTGCTTTAATTGTAATTGGAGCTTTAGGAGACCAACTTTAAGTGGTAAATGCCCTAAGTGTTCCGGGCCACTTTATTTCTCATTTAATGGCTCTTTAGGTAAAAGGGTTGAGTTTCAACCATAGAAGTTAAAGAAAAAGATCAAAGTTGGAATAATTAAACAACCCATTCCATAACTTCTTCTTATACCAACGACATTTGGTATTAAACCTATTGCCACTGCAACAGTGAGAATAAAAATCCCTTCAAAACCAGAAAAAATGAAAGTTAAAACTAAAAGGAAAATTATGATTGAAAAACATAGTTTTCTGTAATTTAATTTTTTCAAAAAACTTAGAGAAATTTTTGTTAGCTTAAGAGTTAAGTAAACACTTATTCCAGATGATAAAATTATAGTTGAAATAAAAATCATAGTTTCAATTAGCTTAACATCTAATAACTTAGATATTCCAACAGCTATTCCAGACCTTGGGTTTCCTATTAAGAAAAGGGCAAGAATAGAGTATACTATGTCTGAAGTCGTTATTGCACCAATTGATATTAAAAAACTTCTCTCATCTTTATTTTTTCCAAAAACGTTTTGAGTTAATATAGTTGATTGAGTTGCTCCTATTCCAGGTAATAAACCAGCTACTATTCCTGCTAAAGCTCCAATGCTAACACAAGAGAAAACTTTTTTCCTTTCTAACTTGATTTCATTAAAAACAAATTTTTCAGGAAGTTTTGTTTTTTTGAAAAATTGAAACGAGAAGGATAGGTAAGCCAAACAAACCTGTAAGAAGAGGAAAGAGAGCAGAATCTGAAAAATTGTTCAATACAATGAAACCTAAAATTCCTGAAATTATGAAAACAAAGGTTGCAATCCCTTTCTTCTTTTCATTCAAAATTAAATATCCTATTACAATAATTAGCAACCAATGAATATAAGGCCTTATAGTTTTGTATAAAAATGGAATGAAAATTATAAAAAATGGTAAAGTTAACACAGAAAAAATAATTCCATAAAAACTTCCAATAACACATAACTTAACAGCTTCATATCCTCTTCCTTCTAACAATAACTTATGGCCAGGTAAAACTCCCAATACAGAAGAATCCTCTGGAGCCCCTAGTAAAATTGAAGGTATGAAATTAATGAAACAATTAACAATTCCAGAAGTTACTAAAATTATTGCAGTAGGTAAAGGCCCAAAAAGAAAAGATAAACTTAATATCATTGGAATAGTATTATTTGGGTGAAGGCCAGGAAGTATTCCAGCAACTATTCCAATTAAAATTCCAATGAAAATTGAAAATATTATGAGAAGCATAATTTAAGAAAGTAAAAAAAACTTGAAAATTCTATTTAACTTCTAGGAGTGGTTAGCTCTTCTTTAATATCCTTTCAGCAATTATGCTGAAAGCAGGCCTTGTGATGAAAACACCAATGAATATTCCAAGAAGAGTGGTAACTGCGAAACCTTTCATAGCTCCTATTCCAATAAACATCATAGGAACAACTGATGCTGCTACAGTTGCAGCTGAACCAAATATAATGAAAAATGCCCTCTTTATCCTTTGTTTTAAAGTGTAAAATCTTTCTTCTTCTTTTGCACCACCAGCTAATATTTCATCTATTATCATAATTTGATCATTAGTTCCACTTCCTATCCCAGCTATTATTCCTGCTATAGAAGATAAATCTAAAGTCCATTTTATCAAAGCGGCACCACCTAAAGTTAATATCAACTCTATTAAACTCCAAAGGATGTTTGGCAATAATATCTTAAAGTTTCTATATCTAAAGTAAATCACACAAGCAACTGCGACTAAAGCAATGAAAGTTGAAAGTATTGCTGATTCAAAAAACTCTCTTCCTAAAGCTGGAGAAATTTCATCAATTCTTACTATTTCAACAGTTGTTGGTAAAGCTCCTGATTGCAAAATACTTTTTAGCATTAATTGCTCTTTTATAGCTTCACTCCTAGTTTTTCTAAAACCTGTTATAGCAGGAGTTGTATAGGCTTGGCCTTTTAACTCTGAAGCTATGTTAAGTTCTGTTATCAACTTTTCATCTAGATATAAAGAAATTTTTCCATCTAAGTACTTTTCTCCTGTTCTTGGATCAGTTATAACTTCCATCCCATTCGTAACTTTTGCAAATTTTTCAGCTCCTTCTTGGGATATGAAAACTTGGAAGTTGAATTGCCACCCTCCCATTTGCCTTATAGTTCTTGAAACACAAATTCCTGGCTGATCTTGTAAACATACTGATTGAATATCTCTTCCAGTAAAAACTGTAAAAGCTAAAGTTACATTTTCTTGAGTTAAGTTTAAAACTTGAAAATCAACCCCTTCAAGCTTTGAAGTTTCATTCTCTTTTAACACAGTTCCATTTATTTTTATTTCATGATCAAGAAGTTCTATTAAATGATTATTCATCAACTTTATACTTCCAGTTTTATTCTTGAAAATTATAGTTCTCAAAATTTTTCCTTCGAATTTCCCTTGTTTTGCCAACAAACTTTTAACCTCTTCTTTTGTTCCTCCAGCCATCTCTATTTGAATGTATCTATTCCCAGCAACATCTTTTACAGGTTGGAAAGTTGCTTCTTTTAAGCCAAATATATTTATTCTAGTTTCTAAGGTTGCTATAGCTTGTTGTATAGTGGCATCACTAACATTTCCCTTTGGTTTTAGTAAAACTCTTGTTCCTCCAACTAAATCTAAACCAAACTGCAAATTGGAAAAAGGCTTCTTTTTTACAATAATTCCAAGCCCAGGCTTTTCTATATTAACTAAATCTAATTTTCCAGAATGAATGAACCTAAAAGTTCCAGTATAATTTTCAAAAGAATAAAAATCTTCAGGAGAGCTTATTTCTTTTTCATTTGCCCATGTTATGGTTTCCCCAATTTCTATTTTGTTCTTAAATGGAGAATCTTCTGAGATGTAAGTGACTATAACTCCTTTTTGAGGAAAAGGCGATATCAAGTAAATTGCAATTATTAAGCTAACTATAACTAGCCAAATTCTCCATTCTTTAAGCAATTCCTTCATTTTATCTTCCTCTTAACATACCATCTTAGCAAGTTTGTGTTTAACACCCAACTGTTTACCAAATCTATTAATAAACCTATCAAGAGAACTGAAGCAATTTGAGTTATTACAACAGATGTTGAAATTATGAAAAGTGCAAATAATGCAACTATAGTTGCACCCATCATTGTGAATCCAGTTTTTCTAGTATTTTTAATTTCAGTTTCTATATCACCCCCAGCTTTCTTCAAAACTCTAGTTGTAAGCAAAATATTATCATCAACGCTGTATCCTACAAGCAAGAGGAGGGATGCAAAAGTTGCTAAAGAGAGCTTTATTCCTAGAATTTGTGTTATCACTAAAGTTTCGATTATATCAGAAAATGAAGTTAAGATTAGATAAAAACTTGGGAGTGGTATTTTGAAAATTATGAAAACTGTTACGGCCATAAATATGAAAGCTATAACTAAAACAAAAACTGCTTGTTGAAGAAAAGCACTACCTAAAGCAGGACCTATAGTTTGTACAGAATAATCTTCAAATTTGTATCCATTTTTTTCTAAAGTTTCTATAACATTTTCAGGATTTATACTTGCATCAAACTCTATGAAAATAGAATAAGCTTTCACTCCTTTGGCACTTCTAACAGAGGCATCATATTCTTTCAAAACATTTTCAAGTTCCTTCTCATCTAAAGGTTTCGAAGATTCTGCTAGTATTTGAGTACCACCTTTCAAATCTATATCTAAATTAAGGCCTACAGTAGTTACTTGGTAAACCAAATATACCATACAAAAAACTAAAAACAAAAGCGGGAATAATATTTTATAATTCATAGAAAATAGATATTGTATTAAACTATATATTGGTTAGGAATATGAGAGTTTGTATAGTTGGTTGTGGTATAGTTGGCTCTTATTTAGCTTGGAGGCTTTCTGAAGAACACGATGTAACAGTTTTTGAGAAGAATAAAAGAATTGGCGAAAAAGCATGCTCAGGTTTAGTTTCTAAGAGAATTTGGGATTTTATTCCAAGGAATAATGAGCTGATAGAGAACACAATAGAAGAAGCTTATGTACATTTTCCGAAGAAGAGAGTAATTCTTGATTTTTATCCAAGGATGTTCGTTATAAATAGAAAAAAATTAGATCAATATGTTGCGAGTCTTGCTGAAAAGAATGGAGCAAAGATTTTTTTGAACAGTGAAGTAAAAAAAGTTTATTTTTTAAAGAAGAAAAGGCCACAAGTCTTAGTTTCTGGAAAAGTTATTGAATTTGATTACTTAATAGGCTGTGATGGTTTTTTCTCCATAGTTAGAAAAACACTTAAAATAAAAGATCCTGACTATATTCTCGGTATTTATTGTTATGTTAATAAAAAAGATGAAAGCAAAAAAGTTGATGTTTTTCCTTTAAAAAATGGGTTTGCTTGGAAAATTCCCAGAGGTAAAAAAATTGAATATGGTTTGTTAGAACTTCCTGAAGTTGCCAAAAGCGAATTCAAGAAATTTTGTAAAAGGAAGAAGGTGAAAATAAAAAAAGTTTATTCAGCACCTATACCATACGGTTTAGTGAAAGCTGCAAAAGATAGAGTTGCATTATGTGGTGATTCAATAGGACTAACAAAACCTTTATCTAGTGGAGGAATAATGTGGGGTTTAATAGCAAGTGAAATATTGGTTGAAAATTTTCCAGATTTTAAAAAATATGAAGAAGAATTACAAGAGTTTTTTGAACCAAAAATATTCTTTTCAAAACTTGGAGACAAATTAGCAAGATTTTTAGCTTTGCACTTACCTTGGCTTCTTCCCAAGAGAATATCATTTGACAGTGATATAATTTATTAGGGAGAAAAATGAAAAAAATAGTTTCAAACGTTTTTTACTATTTCTTGGATGCTTTAGTTCTTACTATTTTAGGTTACTTATTTTGGATTTTGATGGGGAGGTTCTTAACAAAAGAAGAGTATGGAATTCTTTTTACAATAATTTCTTTTTCAAATGGGTTAGCCTTATTTTCAACCTTAGGTTTTCAAGAAGCTTTACCAAAATTCATACCAGAATTTTTGAAAAAAGGTAAAAAAGGAAAAGTAAAAGCAACAATAAAATTTTCTATAAAAGTTATCATCATAACTTCTCTAATAATTTCTTTCTTAATATTTTATTTTTCAAAGTTAATTGCTCTTAACCTTTACAATTCTGAAGAATTGGCCTTACCTTTAAAATACTCTTCAATTTTAATTTTCGTTTTCACTTTGACTTCAATATTGAAATCAACTTTTCAAGGGTTTCAAAATTTTAAAAGCATGTTCTTAGTTGATTCTTTTAGTGCAAGTTTAAAAATATTGATAGCCTTACTCTTAACTTTTATCGGGTTTAAAGTTTTGGGTGGAGTTTTTGCATGGATATCATACTTCCTTTCTTGTTTAATTTTGTACTCATTAATCCTTTCTAAAATGAGTTTTGAAAAAGAAAATAGTTTTGATAAGAAGATTTTTTTGAAATTTTGTTCTTTCAGTTTACTTTCTTCTATTTCATCTTTTTTCATACTTCAAGGAGGGATAATAATTTCTAGTTTTCTTTCAACTTTTGGTTCTGTTGGCTTATTAAGTGTTGCTTACCTTTTTGGTATGATAACTCTTTTTATTCCTTCTATAATAGCTGGAGCAATATTTCCAAGTTTTTCAGAATTTTGGGTTAGAGAAAAAGAGAAAGTTAAGTTGTTGTTAACTATAGCAGTAAAAACTATTGTTGTTATAGTTTTACCTCTCATCATTTTTCTCTCAATATTTTCAAAATTTTTTGTAGAGTTGTTTTTTGGAAGTAAATTTTTAGGAGCATCTCTTTTGTTTGCACCTTACTTACTTGCATTTTTCTTAATGGGAATAAGTAGCTTACTTCTTTTGTTCCTTTACTCTGCTTACAAACCAAAAATAAGATTGCTTATCCTTTTCTTCGGAATGCTTTTAAACATTATTTTGTGTTTTCTTCTCATTCCTCTTTATGATGTTCTTGGAGCAGTTTTCTCATTTTTAACATCCCAAATTTTCATAATAAGCATATCAATATTTTTTGTTAACAAAGTGTTACCATTAAAAATTTCAAGAAGAAGCATATTTTTAATACCAAATAACATAATTTTTTTGATAATTTTGTTACTAGCTTCTTTATCTAATTCTTTCCTAAAAATAATTTTAATAGCATTTGCTTTTCTCTCTTATTTTGTTTTGTTATTCAAGTTCAAAATTATAAATGAAAAAGATCTTTTGTTACTTGATTATTTTCCAAATAAGTTTGGAGTAAAAAAATTCAAGAATTTTATTAAAAAGTTAGTTTCATTTTTCGGTTAACTTTAAATATCTATCTTTCTAAATACACTACAAATGGAGTGTGATTAGAGTGTCAAATGATAAGGTAACTATAAAAATTCCAAGGCCACTATACAAAAAAATTAAAAAAATGATTAAAGGAACAGGCTTTTCTAGTGTTACAGAATTCATAGTTTATGTTATGAGGGGGGTAGTAGCAGGAAAAGTTTCTAAAGAGAATAAGCTGACTGAAAAAGAGATAAGAATAATAAAGCAAAGACTAAAGGCTTTAGGATACATTTGAGGTGAGATAATGAATCTTAATGAGCTTGAGAAAAAAAGCATTTTCATTATTAGAGAAGCAAATGCAAGGTTTAAAAATATTGGAGTTTTGTGGTCTACTGGTAAAGATAGCACAACAATGCTTTGGCTAATCAAAAAAGCATTTTATGGAAAAATTCCATTTCCAGTTGTTCATTTAGACACAAGTTATAAATTTCCTGAAATTTACGAGTTTAGAGATAAAATTGCAAAAGAATGGAATTTAAATTTGATAATTGCAAGAAATGAAAAAGCTTTAAAAGAAGGGATGTCACCAGAAGTTACTTCAAGGTTTAACTGTTGCACAGCATTAAAAACAGAAACATTGAAAATGGTTTTGAGAAAGTATAAATTTGATGCTTTAATCCTTTCAATAAGACATGATGAGCATGCTATGAGAAACATAGAAAGACACTTTTCACCTAGGGATAAAGAGTTTAAGTGGCATTTTGTAAGGCCAAAGAGAAAAGGAGAAAAAGGAGATGCACCTTTTGAAGCTTTGCAACAACCAGAATTATGGGATTTGTATCAAACTGACTTTGGGCCGAATTGCTCTCATGTTAGAGTCCATCCGATCTTAGATTGGACAGAGCTTGATGTTTGGAGATATATAAAAAGAGAAAAGATACCAGTAAACCCATTATACTTTGCTGATTACGTTAAAAAGGCTTATGGATGGAAGAATAAAAGGTTTAGATCTTTAGGTTGTCAACCTTGCACAATGCCAGTAAATTCAAGAGCAAGCACAATAGATGAGATAATAGAAGAGTTAGAAACAACTGATGTTGAAGAAAGAAGTGGAAGAGCTCAAGATAAGGAAGCAGAAGAAATAATGAGAAGGTTGAGAAGTTTAGGATATATGTGATTTTAATGGAAACTTACGAAACTCATAAAAGAAGCTTTGCAAAAACTCTCAGTTATAGAATATATCAGTCATTTTTGATTTCCCCCTTAATAATTTACCTTTTAACAGGAAATTTTCAACTTTCATTTAAATTTAGTATATTAGAGTTTTTCGTCAAAATACCAAGTTACTATATTTTCGAAAGAATATGGTCTTTCATTAAACATGGGTATAAAAGAGATTAAAAAGTTTTGGTGGTTCTATGATAATTTTGGCTTTTGATGCTTTAGATTTAAATCTTGTGAAAAAGTTTAATTGTAAAAATTTGATGCAAGTTGAATTTGGCAAAACAGATATTTCAGAATTTCAATTGGAAAGAACAGTTGTTTTATGGGCTTCATTTTTGACTGGAAAGAACATGGAAAAGAAAATTCCAGTAAAAGGGCAATGGAACTTTAAACTAAAGAAAGAAGAAACTTTTTTCAAGTTTTTTAAATCATTTAAAGCAATAGATGTTCCAGCCTTTTCTTATAAGCAAGAAAATCATACTTTAGAAAGAAAATTATTGAAAGGTTACTTTGAAAATAGAAATACCATAGAGGATTATGATAAAATTATTTGGAAAAATCATGAAGAGAATAAAAGAGAATTTTTTGAAAATCTTGGAAAGTTTGAATGTTTGATGAGTTATTTTAATCTCGCAGATGCAATTGGGCACTTAAGTTTTGGAATTACTAAAAAGATGAAAAAAGTTTATAAAGAATTAGATAAAATTGCAAAACAATCTAAAAATTACGATGACTTTATTTTGATAATTTCGGATCATGGAATGAAGGCTGTAGGAAGATATGGGGATCATTCTAAAAATGGATTTTATTCATTTAACAAAAAGAATGGGTTTGGTATTCTGAAAATAACAGATTTTTTTAAGATTATAGAAGATGAGATTAAAAATTAAATTACTAGGAACTTCTAATAGCTAAGATTCTAAAGTAACCAAATTTTACTTTCTTGTAACCATTTGGCTACATTTTTGATACCATCTTTCAATTTTGTCTTAGCTTCCCAACCTAGTATTTTTTTGGCAAGGACATTTTTTTCCCACTGTCTTACAGGCTTTCCATTAACAAACTCGCCTATCTCATATTCAACAGGTATTATTTTAGAGTCACTATTAAGTGTAGTTACGACAATATTTGCAATTTCTTTCATCAAGTATTCTTTTGAATCTACAAAATGTAGAGTCAGACCATTAACACTCTCTAAATCATTTATTCCTTTTTCAATTAATCTTTTCCAAGCTTGAATTACATCGGGTGCATAACATGGTGTTCTTGATGCTTCAGGACTTCTTACATATAAATCTTTATTTTTTAAGGCGCGCAATATCCATTTCATAATTGAAATATCTAATCTTGCCCCAGGACCATAAACGAAACCACTTCTTGTAATAGTAGATGGAATGTTATATTTTCTTGAATACGTCCTATGCAATTCTTCAGCTGCCCATTTACTCCAACTATAAGCATTAGTTGGCCTTGGTTGTGTCTCTTCAGTTATAGGTTGTTCTTCATAAGGTACACCTAAGAAAATGGTGCCTGAACCTGGATAGAGAACCCATGGCTTCTTTTTTAATTTTGCTACAGTCTCTAAGAGTTTCATTGGGGATTCTAAATTATGGTAAAGGGTAAAAGTGGGAGAGCTAATACCTAAGGGTCTATCTGGTTGAGCATCACATTGAATTATTATATCAACTCCTTCCAAATCTTTTAGCGTAATGTCGTGAACAGATTTCCAAACATACTCAACATTATCTACTACTTCCTTGAGTCTCCAAGCGAATTCTTTTGGTACTATTTCCATTATTTTTACTTTAAAACCCATATTTAGAAATTCTTTCGTTAGGCAACTTCCTAGTTCGCCTGCCCCTCCAGTTATTAATATTTCCATTTTTTCACCAATTCATAAAAATTGTAAGAGTTTATATAAATATTTATATATCATATATTGTATGATAATATATGAGAAAAAGAATAACCATAACCTTAAGAGAGGATATCATAAAAAAAGTTGACGAATTAATTAACAATCTAACAATTCGTAGTAGATCACAAGCGATAGAATATTTGTTATCAAAAATGATTTCTAAGTATGAAGTTGAAAGTGCACTTGTATTGGCAGGAGGTTATAATAAAGGGTTCAAAAATTCTCATATCCATAAATGTATGCAAATTGTTAAAGGAAAACCGATTCTCGAGAATATAGTTTTACTATTAAAAGAAGTAGGAATCAAAAAGTTTGTTTTTTCTTGCGATTTTATGGCCGATGAAATTAAAAAATATTTTTCTTCTGGGAAGAGATTTGGTGTTGATATAGAATATGTAATATCTAAAAAACCCAAAGGGAGGGCAATAGCTATTAAGCTAGCTAGGAATTTTTTTGATAAAACATTTCTAGTATGGTATGGAGATACATTATGTAGATTTGATTTGGCTGATATGATTCGTACTCATGTTGATACAAAAGCTCTTGCTACAATTGCATTAACAACTGTTTCGAATCCTTCTAATTATGGAGTTGTAAAAATGAGAGGTAACAGAATAATAGATTTTATAGAAAAACCAAAAAAACATAGAGCAGAAAGCTTTTTAGTTTCATCAGGAATATTTCTTACTGAACCCGAAATATTCAAATATATAAATTCAAAAATGAAATCTTTAGAATTAGATTTATTCCCCAAATTAGCTAAAAAGAATTTATTAATAGGGTATCCGTTTGAAGGGGTATGGTTAAACATCAATGATGAAAATGAGTTACAAAAAGCAAACACACTCTGGAAATAAAATAGAAGTTTCAATAATAATTCCTACTTTTAAGAGTAGAAAAACAATAGAAAAATGTTTACACTCTTTGATAAAACAAAATTATCCTAAGCAAAAATATGAAATTATTGTTGTAGATAACTTCTCAAAAGATGGTTCTAAAGAGATAGCCAAAAAATTTAAGAAGGTCAAATTTATAGAAAAGAAGAGTAATCCTGCAGAGGCCAGGAATTATGGTGCTAAACTTGCAAAAGGTTCAGTATTACTTTTTATAGATTCAGATTGTATTGCACCAAGGAATTGGATAAGACTAATGACGAAAAATTTAAAGGACAATGTGGTGGGTGTTTGTGGTGTTTACAGAAACTTAAATAAAGATTCCATTGTCTCAAGGTATATCCAGGGTGAAATTGAATATAGGCATAAAAAATTATTTCATAAAAAGGAAATCGACTCAATTGGAACTTATTCAGCAGCTTATAGGAGAGATGTATTCCTAAAATTTGGTGGGTTTGATGAAAGATTTGCTAAGGCATCTGGCGAAGACTTTGATTTATCCTATAGATTAAAAGAGGCAGGTTATAAGTTGGTATTAGAACCTAGAGCATATGTTTGGCATTTTCATGTTAAAACACTTTGGAAATACTTAAAACAACAATTCATAAGAGCCTATTGGAGGGTTCTTCTTTATAAAAAACATCCTAAAAAGATAATCGGAGACAGTTATACAGGAAAATTTATTCCCCTTTTCGCTTTTTTTATGATATTTTTTTGGTTAAGTCTCTTATTGGTTTTTGTCTCCATTTTACCCCCATACTTGCCAATTTTATTTCTTTTAGGATTTTATCTTTTGAATATAAAATTCATTCTCTACTTAATAAAAAAAGAAAAGAAAATGTTGATTTTTGCACCACCAATAATATTCCTAAGGACAGTTGTTTGTCTTCTAGGGTTTTTTTGGGGTGTTATTAAGATAAAAAGGTGATCTTTTGTATAAAAAATCTAAGAAATGGATACCCGAAGAATTATTCAAAAAATTGTTTAAGTTCATTCCACTGTTTACAGTAGATGTAATAATTAAAAGTAGAGTTGGTGTCCTCTTAAGTAAAAGGGAGATACCACCATGTAAAGGTTGTTGGCATTTACCAGGTGGTATAATAAGATATGGAGAAAGGGTGGAAGAGGCTGTAAAAAGAGTAACAAAAGAAGAAACTGGTCTTAAAGTTAAAATCAAAAAGTTTATAGGAATTTACGACTCACCAAAAAGAGATCCTCGCGGGCATGTGATAAGCTTATGTTTCTTGACAGAGCCTATTGGTGGTAAATTAAAAGGTAGTTGGCAAGCAAAGGAAGTTAAATTCTTTTCGAAACTCCCTAGGAATATTGGTTTTGACCACAGAAAAATGTTAAAAGATGCGGGTATATAACTTTTTAGTTAATAAGTTTATATATTTTAAAGATGTAAAAAAAGTTTGCTAGGTGATAGTACGGCCAAAGTTCTTTTCCTCAATCCAGCATTTTATGGAGTGAAAAATTTCTGTAGATCAGCTCGATGGTTTGCAGTTTCTCGGGGTAGAGTTCAGAGGCATCCAGATTATCTATTAACTGCAGTTGCTGTTTTAGAGAGTTCAGGGCATAAAGTTAAGTTCATAGATGCTGCATGTTTAGAAACCCCATTTTATAAAATAAAAAGAATTACAAAGAAATTCAAACCTCAAATGATAGTTGTTACAGTTACTACGCCTTCAATTTATAACGACATAAGGCAGGCAGTTGAATTGAAAAACGTATCTGATGCACTAGTGGTTTTAATAGGTCCCCATGTTTCAGCTTTACCAATAGATTCTCTTAAAGTTGATAAAAATATAGATGTTGTCGCAAGAGGTGAGTATGACTATACTTTAAGAGATTTGGCAGATTATATTGATGGAAAAAAGAAATTGAAAAACATTTTAGGTATTACTTACAGATGTGGAAATAAGATTAAAACAAACAAAGATAGACCACTTATAGAAAATTTAGACGAATTGCCATTCCCTGCTTGGCACCATATTAGACCTGAGGATTATTTTGATGCAGGAAAACTATATCCTTTTTTAACTCTGTTAGCAGGTAGAGGATGCCCTCATAGGTGTACTTTTTGTGTATTACCTCAAACAATGTACGGAAGGAAATACAGAATGAGAACAGCCGAAAATGTAGTTGATGAAATTGAGTACGATTTAAAACTCTTTCCATATTTGAAAGAAATTATGTTTGAAGATGATACATTGTTAGCAGATCAAGAGAGATGCAAAGAAATTTGTAAGGAAATTATAAGAAGAGGATTAAATAAGAAACTTTCATTTTCAGGTAATTCTAGAGCGGATGTATTTAATTTAAAACTTTTTAAATTAATGAAAAAAGCCAATTTTAGAATGCTTGTTGTTGGGTTTGAATTTGGTGATCAAAAAATCTTAAATGCAGTACATAAAGGTGAGCTTGTAAAAAATATGAAGAAATTTGCAAAGTTAACTAAAAAAGCAGGATTAAAAATTCATGGTTGCTTTATGATAGGTGGGCCTGGAGAGACAGAAGAAACTGCTATGAAAACAATAAAGCTTGCTAGAGAATTAGGCTGTGACACTTTACAGTTTTCTGCTTTAGTGCCATATCCTGGAACAGAATTTTATGAGTGGTGTAAGAAAAATAATTTTATAATTGCAAAAAATTGGACGGAATGGGTAGATGCTGGGGAACAATCAACGGTTATCAGCTATCCACAATTGCCAAAAGAAAAAATTCTAGAACTTGTTGATAAAGGTTTATATGAGAGTTTTTATTTCAGGCCAGATGTGTGGCTTCATCATATAATTACGATTAGAGACTTTTCAGATTTTAGAAGAAAATTTAAAGGATTCTTACATCTTCTTGATTATAAAATCAAGAAAATGAAAGGGTTTATATGAGAGTTTTTATTTTTGGTATTGATGCTTTGGATTATAATCTTGTTAAAAAATGGAATTTGAAAGGATTTAAACAAAAAGAATACAAGAAAGTTGTCATACCTAAAGAAATAGAATTACTCAGCACTCCTGCTCTTTGGGCCACCATTATTACAGGTCAACTTCCGGAAAAGCATGGAATTAGATCCGGATGGTATGTCGGAAAGTATAAGCATCCATTTATTAGTAAAATTAGGTTACTGATTAAAAAGATGAACATGGATAAAGAAGTTCATAAAATGTTAATGTCATCTAAGATCTTGAATAAAGTTTTAACGAAAGTGATTCAAAAGAGACGCATTAAACAAGAATTTAAGCTTAATTGCCCTACAATTTTTGATTTTTGTAAATCAATCCATATAGGTGTCCCGAGTTATGATGAACTTCCTGAATTAGCATATGATATAGTGAAAAAACAATTTGAAGTTTTTGATGGTGAGATGAGTAAGCTTAGTTGGGAAAAATTAGTGAGGTTAAGATTTGAAAAAAGTAAAAAAGCTATGTTTAAAAGAATTAATGAAAATTGGGATTTATTCATGGTTTATTTTGCTGTTTTGGACCATATTCAGCATGTATATTTTAACGATTTAGAATACATAAAGAAATATTATAAAGAGGTGGAAGAATTAGTAAAAAAGGTGAAAAAAAGATTACCTAAAAACACACTTGTTCTTATATTATCCGACCATGGTATGAAAAGAGGTATTCATGCAAGATATGCATTTTATTCTTCAAATGTAAAATTAGGTTTAAAAAGGCCAAAGCTAACAGATTTTTATAAACTTATTGAAGACAAGGTGCTGGCAAGTGCCTAAAAAATTTATATTTGTTACAGTAGGAACCTCTCCTTATGATTTTTCCAGATTACTAAAAGAAGTGGATAAGATTGCAAAAAAGTCAAAGAAAAAATTTATAGTAAGTATTGGTAATAGCAAGTATAAACCAAAACATTGTGAATTTAAAAAATTCTTCTCAAATGAAGATTTTGATAAATTCTTTTTTCAGTCTGAATTAATTATCACTCATGCAGGTGAAGGTAATATAATAAAATGCTTAAAGTATAATAGGCCATTTATTATAGTTCCTAGACTTAAAGAAAAAAATGAACATATTGACGAGCACCAAGAAGATTTAGCTGAAAGAATAGGAAGGGAATATGGAATTCCAGTCATAAAAGACATGAAAAAACTTGAAAGTGTGATCTTTAAAAGTTTTAAAAAACCCATAGTTTACAAAAAGAAAAAGTTTGAAAGGGACAATTTGGTCAATTTTTTAAGAAAATATATAAAAGAACATAAAATAAAAAAAGTTGGTTTGATTTGCGCAAATGGAGGTCATTTAGTAGAAATGCTCCAAATAATAGAATCTTTTAGTGGTTATAATACTTTTTTTGTTACATTTAAGGGTAAAGATACAGAGAATATGAAGGCATATAAATTCGAGGATTATGACTCAATTATATTGAAGGAAATCATATTATCATTAAATACTCTCCCGATATTTATAAAAGAAAGACCAGATTTACTAATTTCAACTGGAGGGGCAATAGCTATACCATTCTTCATTTTAGGAAAATTATTTGGGATAAAAACGATTTTTATAGACTCGTTTACAAGAACTACAATACCCTCTGGAACAGGTAGAATATTGTATCATATAGCAGATGTTTTTCTTGTTCAATGGAGAGATTTATTAAAGTTTTATGGTAAGAAGGCTAAATATAAGGGGAAAGTATTATGAAAAAATTAATTCACCCTGGCTTATAGGTGGGAAATATTATCAACACTAAAACTGTAGAAAGAATTTTCATTTTTTGTTTGATAGTATTGGGGTTATATTACATAGTTATAGCTTCAAATACCCAAATGCTTGGAGAAGATGAAGCTTCCTACTTCTTCTGCGGAAAAGAATTTTCAGAAGGTGTTTTCAAAGTTTTTGAAAAAGTAGGAACAATCAATAAGCCAGTAGTACTACCAGTTTTTATTCCTTTAATATATTCTTTTTTCTTTATGATATTTGGACCTTCTTTGGGAATATCTAAAATAATTAGTGTTATTTTTGGTATATTAACTATTTTAGTAGTCTATCTTATCGGAAAGAAAACTGATATATGGTATGGTATATTTTCGTCCTCTTTACTTCTTTCAATACCTTTATTTACTCATTTTATGTTTTTGGCTTACGTAGATGTTCCTATAGCTTTTTTTTCAGCACTAATAACTTACCTGATTTTAAAATCGAATAACTTAAAAGAAGCAATTCTTCTAGGAATTCTCCTAGGTATTTCTTATCATACAAAAACTATCGGTTTATTTTTGATATTCATGACTTTTATCTTTTCTTTGGTCTCTTATAAAAGAAGTAAAAAAAGAATGAAATTATATTTAGTTTCGGTTTCTATAGCACTTTTACTTATCGGACCAATAATTGTAAAAAATATAATTTATTACAATTATCCTTTTTTTGAAGGATTAAATTATTTTTTCAAGAATCCAACTATGACAACTGAGCACTTAATGAATATGTGGGGTACCAATGAAATACCATCAGGCATAAATACAAAACTTTCGCCAAACATACTAAGTATAAATTTTTATTTTAACACATTTGGGTTACCATTATTCTTTTTTATGATATTCGGATTTTCTTTATTTTGTTGTGATAGGAAGTTAAGCTTTTTATCTTTTCTTCTAAGTTTCATCGTTATATTTTTGTTATTATTCAATTTAACCTACATAGGAAATGTAAGAATAGTAGAAAATAGATATTTATTTGTCATATTTCCACAAATGTCATTATTAGGAGGATTTTTTCTTTGGAAATTAAAGGAAAAAAATAATTACTTTCTGCTGTTAATAATTCTCTTGATTACATTTTCAGTTTATATAAGTATCACAGTAGCACAAGGAACTATTAATTCTCAAAGATATCCAGAAGATTATATTAAGGCCTTAGAATGGATTAAAAATAACACTCCTAAAGATTCTGTCATTTTTACGCCATATGGTGGAAGTGTAAAGTATTTTGCAGAAAGAGACAATTTATGGGGTAAATATGTAACAAATTTTAATCATATGATGAAAAATCCAAATAGTGAGGAAATTAATTCCATATTTAAAAAAATAGGAATTGATTATATATTAATTTGGAGAGGTATTCTAGCAGAAGATGTTATTATACCAGAGAGTAATATAATGGGAGCTATGACATATAAATTTTCTAACGTTGTGATAAATGATAAAAAACATTTCGAAATAGTATACCAAAATCAAAATAATATTGTATTAAAAGTTTTATAATTTTTAAATATTTTAGTAAGATTAAGTATAATTATGAAAATCTTATTAGCTAACCCTCCTGGCCCTTGGGTAAGGTGCAGATGGGATATAAAAATTCGTAAAGCTACAATGAAATACCGTCCATATCCGGTCAGGTTGGCTTACGCGACTGCTGTTCTAAAAAAATACGGATATAATGCTCATATAATAGATGCAACAGCAGAAGAATTAAGCAGAGAAGAATTCATAAAAAGATTTAAAAAAATTGACCCAGATATATTGATTTGGGAAACAGTCGCTTCTTCTTTTAATTACGATTTAGAAACTATGAAAATGCTAAAAGAAATTAACCCAAATCTTATAATGGTTGCAACGGGATACCATGCCACTGCGGCATACAAAGAGTGTCTTGAAAGTGGGTATGACTTTGTTATAGTAGGGGAGTGTGATTATAGTATCAGAGATTTGGTAAGATATCTAAATAAAGATATAAAAAAATTTCCTAGAGGCGTTGCAGCAAAAGGACACAAATTAATTCCACGACCGCTAATACAGAATCTTGATGAATTGCCTTGGCCTGAAAGAGAAGAACTGCCAATAAGGAAATATAATGATCCAAAACTTCACGGGTTTAATGTTGTTTTGATATCAACTAGAGGTTGTCCATACGGCTGTTCTTTTTGCACATCACCAGTTTATTATGGTAGGCCAAATTATCGTATGCGTGATCCAAAGAAAGTAGTAGATGAGATGGAATATTTATGGGAAAAATACAAACCCGATGAACTTTATTTCGATGATGATAACTTCGCTGTGAATGAAAAACATGTTATGGATATATGTAAGGAGATAATAAAACGTAAACTGAAATTTAGTTGGAATTGTATGATAGATGCGTTGGTAAGTGAAAAACTTCTTAAAATTATGAAGAGTGCAGGTTGCACAGGGGTAACAATAGGAGCAGAGTCGGCAGACCCTAAAGTATTAAAGCATCTAGGGAAACCTATCACTAGAGAAGGAATAATAAAAACTGTTAAATTATGTAAGAAATATGGCCTAAGATCACATGTTTGTTGGGTTTTGGGTCTACCTTATTCGACAAAAGAAAGTGACATGAAAACAATAAAATTTGCATTAAATTTACCTTCAGATACTTTACAATTTTCTATATGCACACCATATGTGGGAACTAAAATGTATTATTGGTGTTTAAAAAATGGTTATCTTGCGGTCAAAGATTGGAGAAACTTTACGGGAAATGACAAGTGTGTAGTGGATTATCCTGGTTACACCCATGAAGAGATCGAAAATATGCATAAATATGCTGTGGCATTATGGCAAAGAAAGATGTTATTCGAAAAGCCAAATATAATTCTTTTTCATTTATATAATGTTTACAAATATCAAGGACTAAAGGGGATATTCAAAGTTTCCTCAAGAGGTATATTAAAAGCAATAAACATAATTAGATAAGATATGAAAGTTTCCATAGTTTCAATAGCAAAAAGTAAAAAAGAATTAGATTCTTTAAAAAAAGATTTAAAAAAACAGACATTTAGAAATTTCGAGTTTGTTTACTCTTTAAAAAAAGGAATACCACAAGCTTGGAATGATGCAATAAGTAAAGCTAAGGGTGATATAATCATAACAATTGACAGTGATGTAAAAATTTTGACAAAATATTGGTTAAGGGATATGGTTAAAGCAATTAAGAAGTATAATAAAAAAGATCCTAAAAAAAGGACGATAATAAAGGGGATTGAAATTTCACCACATCTATCTTGGACTTGGTGTAATATGTGTTTTTATTCAAATATTTTAAAGGAAAATAAAATAAATGAGAATTTTCCCGTAGCAGAAGACACTGAATTTTTTACTAGGTTAAGAAAAAAAGGTTACAAAGTTAAAGAATTGCCAATTTCACCTGTCTTACATTTTAGAAGACAAGAATTTAGTAAGATTCTTAAAAGGAGCTATCTATATGGTATTTTAAATACTAAAATTTATCTAAAATATGGTTTTATTGGTTTTAAAGCTAGTAAAAAGAAACCTTCTAATATTTTAAAAAGAGAAATAACGGTTATATTATCAAGAATTTTATTTTTATTTGGGATGCTGATAGGGTTCATATCTTACCATTTCAAAAAGGATAATAAGATGGACTGGAGAACAGAACAAAAACAGACTTATGATGAGATTGTTAGTAAATCTAAGTCTGGGTTTCAAGTAATTTTTAGTGAAGACAGTATAAAACTTCTTGATAAAATTTTACCAAAAGGTAAAATATTGGATTTAGGCGGGGGAACAGGACATTATGCTTACATTTTAAATAAAAACACTGGAAGGGAATGGTATTGTGTCGACATTTCATCAGAAAGTGTTAAAATTGCAAGAAAACACTATAAGGAAGCAAAAGTTGGTGATGTTACAAAGCATATACCTTATCCAAAAAACAGTTTTAAAAATATTTTGGCTTTATCTTTATTTCATCATATATACAAAGAATATCCTAAAGCTATAAAGGAGATTTACAGAGTTCTGAAGCCAGGTGGGAAAGTTATAATCATTGATCATGATGCTAGAAGTATCCATATGAGAAACTTAGTTAGTGGACCCTTTAGATTAACACCAACAGATGAAAAGGCTTTGAACCCGTTTGATGTTATAAAGGAATTGAAAGCTAATGGTTTCAAAATTAAAACTTTTAAAGAAATCAAAATTCATGCAGACCAGCAGGCTTTGAAACCGCATATTTTAATAAGAATGATTAAGGTCCCATTTTTATTAATATTTAAAGCCTTGGATAAACATAAAGGCGATTACCTAATTATAGCTGAGAAGAAAAAGAAAAAATCAAAATAGGAGAAACTTATTTTTTCCCTATTCATTTGTGAGCTTTAACCTGAATTTAATACCCTCTTTGATAATAAATGCTAATACAGTAAAAACTGTTTTTACTCCTCTTCCTATACTTGATATTTTTTTGTATTTTACATTAACTGGAACTTGAGTAAATTTTATTTTATTCTTTACTATAGAAGCCAATATATAACTCTCAGCTGTATATCCTTTGCCAATTCTAATTTTTTTAATAATTTTTTTTGATAAGCCCATTAAACCACAATTGGTGTCTTTAAAATTTGTTCCAAAAAGAAAATTAAAAGTACTTCTCCACACTAAATTTCCAAATCTATGTCTGAAAGGTATTCTAGAGAAATTTCTATAACCCATAACAAAATCGACATTACTTAAAGAATTTAAAAGTTTTTTTAAATCCTTAATAGAATATTGTCTATCTGCATCAGCAATCAATATAAAATTTACTGGTCTTTTTGAGAAATATTTAAGTCCTGTTTTTAAGGCCTCTCCTTTTCCCAAATTTTTTGTATGGGAAATAACGGTAACTTTAGTTTTTTTTGCTATTTTTTCTGTTTTATCAGTAGAACCATCATTTATGACAACAATTTCAGACCCTTTAAAGTATTTTTTACACTCTTCAATTACAAGCTTTATGTTTTTTTCTTCATTATAGGCAGGCAATAAAATTCCAACTTTCATATTTTTACCAAAATAATTGTAATTTTTTTCTCAAAATATTACTTTATATATTTTAACTTGTTCATTTCTAAATACTTGTTTAAAATGTTTTAATCCTTGGCCTTCTAAGAAAAACATTTTTGTAAAAACATTGTTTCTTTGATTTGGTGGTATTATAACAATATAAGAATAATGTTGGGGTATCCATACTGTCATTGGGATTGTTTGATTTGTAAACCTTACATTTAATTGTCTTTCTAAGGGTTTAAGATAGCTAATTATAAATTGTTTTTCTGTTTCATTTAATTTGTAGATTTTTACTTTTCCATTTTCATAATAAATTATTTCATCAAAAATAGCAGCATTAATATCCTGTACGTAAAATGGGAATCTATCTTGAAAAAGATAAACATTCCCGTAATTTCTTAAAACAATATTACCTTCATTATCTATCATATTGTATTGTAGTGGAAGTTGGATGTAAAGTGGACATTTGGAGTTAACCCTTGCATCACAGCCAGTTCCAAAATATTGAACCCACTGAAATTTACCAATTAAATCATCAGAGGCTATCCAATAAACTTCAGGAGAATTACCTTGATACTTTTTTATTAGTTTTACTGATTCTTCCTCGTTTTCAGTCGCCATTATTTTTCCTGCATCTGCTATCCTATCATTTATTCCCATAAAACAAAGTTTACCACAATGTGCTCCATCAGCCATATTTCTCCTTTCAGCTAAACCTGCAATCATATGACCTGGATCCCACCATGTTCCCACTAAAGATAATTCTGGAGTTTTTGTTTTTAAGAAATTCCAGGCATTGTCCCAATTTGGATTTATATCAGGGCCTAACCCTTTTCCTACTTGCAAGCCCGTACTAATTGCAACAATTGAAAGCAAAATCCCAATACCTAATGAAACAGATTTTAAGAAGTTATCTTTTTTAGAATATTCTATTAAATGACCGAAACCTACAGCTGCAAGAGTTATGAACATAGCCGATGTGAATTCTGTAAATCTTATACCTCGTACTGTTGTGTAGGCACCTATTAAAAGTAAGATAAGTAAGAATGAAGTATTCTTAAAGTCTTTCCTATAAGCACTTAAGAGTCCGAAAAATATCAGAAAAACAATGAGAATAAGAGTAAGAGAATCTATGATATAATCGCCTGTTATAAACCTACCAGTAGCTAGTATCCAACCTTGGATATCGAAAATATTAAATGGTTGTAATTCAGCTATAGAAATATTAACTATTTTTGTTTCTGGTTGAATAGCAAAACCAACTAAACTTAATATGTAGTTGATAAAATTTTCATTTACTATGAAAGTAGTTAAGCATAAGCCAAAAAATAGGCATGTTAACCCGATTGCACATCCTTTAATATCTCTTAAAGAAGTGTCAAATCTTTCATTTTTTTTCAGAAATTTTACAAGGAGAGTTAAGATAAAATAAATTATGAAACCTCCCATTATAATTAAAAATGAATACGCAAACATATTCCATGTTAACATAAAAGCTGTAAAACCTAATAAACTTAAACAAAAATTCGATATATTCCTTTTCTTTAAGAACCTTATCCCAAGATAAAAAGTTAAGAGTAGAAAAAACACAACAAGTTGATCATTGTCATAAGAAGAACCAAAAGTTCTTACTAAAATTTGTGGTGCAGTTCCTATAAGTGTTGCTGAAAATAATCCTCCATATTTATTTGATAATTCTTTACCTAAAAGAAATGCCGGGAAAACTATTAATGCTCCATACAGGGCAGAGGCATAAGCGCAAGTTGTCATTAAACTCCAACCAAAGGGTTGAAGCCAATAAAGAAGGATTGTTAGATAAAACATAAAAGGAGGGTTTTCACTAATTGTAATTTTTCTTCCAACATAGTACGTTAATTCATCCCATATCGGTAAATGACCCCAATCAGCAAGATACTTTGTAAATCTATATTGAAATATTGGGTCAAAAGAAAGCAATTTATCAGGAACTATGTTTATAGCTCTTATGTAATATGAATACAAGAATATGAGAATTAAAGCAAAAATCCACCATTTTTTCACTAAAAAATTAATTACTTTCATAACCAACTAAGAAAAATTGTAAAAGCAAATATAAAAAACTTAAAGCCTACCAATCCTCTTCTTCCTCCTCTTCACTTTCCTCTTCTGACCATCCACACTCTGGGCAAGTATCATCTTCAAACTCTGTTCCACATTCTGGACAAATTGTCATATTTTCACCTTATTTTTCCAATTTACCAATAAATATTTAAAGGTTTCGTAAACTTTATAAGTCAAGTCCAAAAAATATTTTTAGGTGTTACCTTGGATAAGAAACTTTTAATTTTCTTTGTTTTGTCTAGTTTTATATTTATTAAAACAGCTTTTGCTTTGGACAGCTTTTCAATAAGTGCACACCCTAACATAACTGGAATCTCAACTAACGTGTTGTTTAATTTTACTATTAACAACACAGATTCACAAGGTAGAAACATAACTGAAATAAATTTTACTCTTCCAAGTTATTTCAATTTTGTTTCGAATAGTAACGGTACAACAGCCCAGAATTGGGTATTCAATTATTATCTAACTCAAACAGGAAAAATACTCAGATTTTCTAACATAACTTCAGAAGGTTTAGTTAATAACACCACAGCTCAATACTTTTGGTTTAACGCTTCAATAAGCATGGTAGGCTTCTTTAACATTTCAGTAAAAACTCTAGATACTTCTGGAGAAGTTAATACCACTAACGTTACCATAGAAGTTAATGGAATAATTCCAGTTGACTTGCCCTCATCTTTAGAATTTGGAAGTCCAAATGTTAATATAACTTGTGTAGCTCATAGTAATAATTCACTTTCTAACATGACTTTATACATCTCAAATCTTACGAAATGGAATGAAACTTCTCAACAATGGCTTCAACCAGTTTGGAATAACATTAACAATACTACAACAGTAAGTGGAACTCATAACTCTACTTCTTGGGTTTATTCTTTATATGGGAATTATTCAGATTTTTATAAGTATGTCTTTAGATGTGAAGCAATGGATAATTCAGGCAATCTTTTCACTTCATCTAACATTTCATTCATAGTTTCTTTAAGGAATTTAACAGGTTACGTTAGAAATTCTACCGGAAATGTTGAAGGTGCAAATGTAACTCTTTATAGAGTTCAAATGCAACAATTTGGACCTCCAATAGAAACTCCTGTTGCGTCTAATTTAACAGATTCTAATGGAAAATTCACTTTCTATTATGTAAACACGACTAGAACATGTTCCTCTCCTGATGGAATTAACGTTTCTATTCCATCATCTTGTCAACCAGAATTTAGAATTAAAGTTTTCTATAATAATTCAAATGGTATTGTAACACAAGTTGGCCCACTATTACCTTCTTTCCCAAGAGAATTAATATTTGGTTTTGAAAGGAGTTTGCCTCCAGGTGCTCCAAGACCACCTAGTATTAATGGTTCAACAATCTACTTACAACCTGCAGCTACTTTGCGTTTAAGAGCAACAAATTCAACAGGCCAATACGTAAGATTTGGTTATGAAATCATGGACGAAGCTTTAGGTTATCCAGTAGAGAGTTGTGTTCAATGCAATGTTTTAGAAAAGAATATTTCTCTTCCAATTGATAGGAATTATACTGTAATGTTCGTAAGAGATCCTCAAATCTTTACTTGGATAAATAATTGTCCTAATGTAATGAATGAAACTCATTGTCCTACCCCACCAATGTCAAATTCAAGCTTACCAACTCTAAATCAAGGAGATGTTGTTGATGTGACTCAAAACCTTTCTTTCTCTCATTATAATTTAACAGGTTGTATTAATGTTTCAGGAGGAATTAATATGACTAACGTTTTTGTTAAGTTGATACCATGGGCAGGGTTTATTCCTCCTGTAAATGCAGAAGTTTCATCATTTAACGTTTCAGATCCAAATGATTTGAATTATTCTGATCCTCAGTGTGGTTCTGGGTTTGCAAGGTATAATTTGGAGTTAATGGGTTCACCTTCTGGTATAGAATATATGATAGAATTTTATGGTAATTCTTCTACTGAATATTATGCTGCATTTCAGAATGTTACTATGCATAATCAAAGCATAAATCTAAACATAACTTTAAGGCCTTTAGCTGGTGCCTTTGTTCAAGGAACTACTTTAAGCACAAAGAAAGTTACTGTTAGACTTTTCAAAAATCTTGTAAACAAATCAGAATGTACAGTAGCAGATGGAACTATGTGTCAATATTTGCAGAATCCTCATGTTGAAGTTGAAGTGAAAAGCCCGTATATTTACAATAACTCACCTGTCCATTACATAATAGAAGAAATTTCTAATGGAAGCTTCAGCATGCCATTTTTAAGTGGAAGTACAGCTAAAGTGAATATATTCAGTCAAGACACAGCACCTCAGAGAAGAACTCTAAACTTGAGTAATCCTATTAACAATATCACCCTGTATCCTTTCAGACCAGAAAAGATAAATCCTAATGGCCAGCTTGAAGAATTCAATCAAACTGAAAAGGCATTGTTTACAATGAGATTCTATAGATCTGGAGGAAGTTGTGATGTTCAGAATCCTCCTGAAAGTTGTGCTTTGGAAGGAGGTAACTTTTCTATGGCCGAATTTGATCCAATGAAAGCAATGCTAGCAGGAAAAGTTAACTTAAGAATAATAACTCCAAACATAACTCTTTATTTCATTAACGTTGATATGTTAGCTTCTGGACCTCCAGAACCTCAGCATTCTGAAAGAGCATTCTCAGAAAGCAGAGGGGCAAGTAGTTTAGAAGTTGCATGGCGTTTGGGAAGTTTAGCTCCTAAGGTTTATGATTACGTTTACATAGGAATTACTGATCCTTCAATAAATTCAACTTGGACTTATAATATGAGCATAACAAAATTGTTTGATGAGAACTGGAATGTTATTTGGGATTCTTCAATTAACAGCTTAACAAACGTTCCTGAAGATTATACTGATTATAATGCTACAAATTCTCCTTATCGCAGCTTTTTAACAACAAATGGTAAGCAATGTAACTTTACAAATTCTTCAGAGGTTTGTTATATTAACACTACTGAAAATAAGTTTTGGATAAAAATCCCACACTTTTCAGGAATCCAACCAACTTTGAAAGGAACTGCACCAACTGTTACGGTAACTATACTCACAACAGCTGGAACAACTCAAGGCTTTGTTTCTCTGAAGATTAAAAGAACAAAAGGTAACGTTAACATCACAATACCTTCTATTGGAGCTGGTGTAACAAAGAATATAACTATAACTAAAACAGAAGATGTTGCTATAAGAAAAATTAGCATTTCTGTTAAGAATGCAGTTAACAACGTTGAGATAAATATATTTAAACTACCAGGAAAGCCTGCAGAAGTTACTCAAGAAGTGGAAGGTAAAGTTTATCATTATATTAAAATAGATAAAGCAAATATAACTGATGCTGATTTAGAGAAAGTTATAATAAGATTTGGAGTTAATAAAACATGGCTTAATGAAAGTAATATTGATCCTTCAAACATAACTCTTTACAGATGGGAAGTTGACAAGTGGAATGCTTTAACAACAAACCAAGTTGATGAAACTTGGGACGAGTATTTGTATGAAGCTATTTCACCAGGTTTATCTTACTTTGCAATAGGAACAAAAGCAGTTCAGGCAGCACCTCCAGAAAATGTTACTGCACCAGCATGTGTTGAAAATTGGCAATGCACAGAATGGAGCGAGTGTATAAATGGTACTCAAACAAGAACTTGCACAGACTTGAATGCTTGTGGAACAACTTTGAATAAGCCTGAAGAGCAAAGGAGTTGTGTTGTTGAGAAAAAGGTTCCCCCATCACCAGGTTTCCCAACAACTATAGTTATAGTGATTGTTATTGTGGCTATAGTAATATTTGGCATAATATTTTATTTCAAAAGGGAAAAGATAGAATATGTTTTTTCTAGAGCAGCGTTGAAGAAAAAGAAATAAATTATCAAATTTAAATAGTATATTTGATATATATCTATACTAACTGTGATAAATATGGCTAGGTATCCATTTTGGTTTGAGGAACCTTTTGAAAGATTGAGAAAGATTCAAGAAGACTTTTATAGAGCGATGAGAGAAACATGGGGAGAGATTCAAAAATCAAGATTTATTCCAGTGTCAATTGGAGAAACAGATAAAGAGCTTGTAGTGAGAGCAGAACTTCCAGGTTTTAGCAAAGATGAAATAAGCGTAAGGATAACTCCAACAACTCTCTATATAAAGGCAGAAAGGAAAAAAGAAGCTGTTGAAAAAGATAAAGAGATATTTAAAATGGAAAGGATTTATGATTCAGCAAGCAGAGTTTTAAGTTTGCCAGAAGAAGTTAAGCCAGAAACAGCAAAAGCAAAATTTAAAGATGGAATTTTAGAGATAATAGTTGAGAAAAAAGAAGCTAAAGAAAAAGGAAGAGAAGTAAAAATAGAGTGATTTCATGCTATTCAAAAAGAAATGCCCAAATTGTGGTAGAGATATTAGTAAATCATGGAATTTTTGCCCTTTTTGTGGCTATTCTTTAAAAGAGAAGAGCATTTTTGATGATATAGAGAAAGAGTTTGAGAGAATAGATAAAATGTTTTCTTCTGAGTTTTTCAAGTTTCCTAAGTTAAGTGTGAGACCTTTCAAGAGTGGGGGAATAAGCATAACTATAACTTCTGGAACTGGAATGAAACCTCAAGTTAAAATTAAAACTTCTGGAGAATATAAGAAACTTGAGCCTGAAATAAAAAGGAAGCTTGGAATTGGGCCAAGTATAAAAGAAGTTGAAACGAGAAGGCCAAAAATAACAGAAGAACCAGAAGCGAAGATAGAAAAAACTGCAAATAGAGAAAAAATAGAGATCAAGTTACCTGGAGTGAAAAATATTGAAGATATAGAGATAAGGAAATTGGAGCAAAGTATTGAAATAAAAGCGTTTGCAAAAGATAAAACTTACTTTAAGCTTATTCCAATGCCAAAAGGTTTTGTAATATTAAGAAAAGAATTTAAAGATGAAATTCTAAGATTAGAAGTTGGGTGGTAAAGTGCCTGAGATTCGGGAAATTCCTGAATCTCTCAGGGAATGGGAAAGAATTGCAGCTCATTCTCATATTACTGGTTTAGGTTTAGAAGGGCTTAAACCAAAAGAGATGGCTGATGGAATGGTTGGACAATTAGAAGCAAGGAAAGCAGCAGGCTTAGTTGTTAGATTGGTTAAAGAAGGGAAATTTGCCGGAAGAGCAGTTCTGATAGCTGGGCCTCCGGGAACAGGAAAAACTGCTCTAAGCATAGCTATAGCTAAAGAACTTGGAAAAGATGTTCCCTTTGTTCCTATTGCAGCAAGTGAAATTTTTTCCGCTGAGATTAAAAAGACAGAATTTTTAACTCAAGCTTTAAGGAAAGCTATTGGCGTTAGGATTCATGAAATGAGAAAGATTTACGAGGGTGAAGTGAAAGAAATAAGCATAGAAAAAGAACCTCATCCTTATAATCCTTATGTCCAAATGCCAGTTAGTGCAACAGTTAAGCTAGCTACGAAAGATGAAAGCAAAAAGTTAACTATGGATCAAAGTTTCGCTATTCAGTTAGTCCAACAAGGAGTTGAAACAGGAGACATAATCCAAATAGATGTTGATGGTGGGAGAATAGTTAAGCTTGGAAAGAGTGAAGATGCGGCTAAAGAGAAAAAAGTTGAAATAACTACAGAAAAAGCGTTACCAGTACCTTCTGGAAAAGTCTTAAAAGAAAAGGAGTTCGTTTACGTTTTAACTTTACATCAACTAGATATGGCAAGTTCAAGAAGTGGTATGGATATGTTTAGCTTATTATTTGGAGGGAGAGATAGAAAAGAAATAGAAGCTGAAACTAGAAAAAACGTTGATGAAATGGTAAGAAACATGGTTGCTGAAAAGAAAGCTGAAATAATCCCTGGTGTTGTTTTCATAGATGAATGCTCAATGCTAGACATAGAAACTTTTGCTTTTCTCAATAGGGCAATGGAACAAGAACTTGCTCCAATAATAATTTTTGCTACTAATAGAGGAATGGCCCAAATAAGAGGAACAGATCAAGTTTCTCCCCACTCTTTACCATTAGATCTTTTAGACAGACTTCTCATAATAAATACAAAACCTTACAATGAAAAAGAGATAAGGAAAATAATTGAAATAAGATCAAAAGCTGAGAAAGTTGAGTTAGAAAAAGATGCCTTAGATTATTTAACACAAATAGGAACTAAATCAAGTCTAAGGTATGCTATTCAATTAATAGCTCCTGCATTTGAGTTAGCAAAAGAAAAGAAAAGCAATAAGATAAAAAAAGAACATATTCAAGAAGTTGAAAAACTTTTTGTTGATGTTAAGAGGTCAGTACGATACTTAAAACAATTTGAAAAGCAATTCTTAGCTTAAAACTTTTATAACTTTTTCTTTTTCATTTATTTCAAACTTAACTGGCAAAAATTTTTCTATAACTTTTGCATTCATTCTTACATGATGAGTTATCTCGCTAGTTTTTATCTCTCCACTCCCATAAAGTGCCATGTAAGGTAAAAGCATATCTGCAGCATGTCTATCAACAGCACCATTAGCATACTCAAATATCAAATTTTTAACGACATCTTTTGCAACATCTTCAGCAGGTTTTCCTAATTCTCCTAAAGAATCGCTTCCGATGATAGAGTTTTCAGTTTTTATGTAAATTAATATTCCACAACCAGGTGAATAAGAATCAACATAACTTCCTTCAATTTTACACTCAACATTAAATTTTTCTTTTATTAATTCTCTTGTTTTTTCTATCATTCTTTCCAGAACTTTAGCTTTTTTTAGATGTTTTGATGAAATTGAAAATCCTAAAATTTCATTCATTTTACCTTTCTCTAAAATTTCAATTTTTCTTAGTCTTAGAGGTTTTGTTTTTACACTAACTTTAGCACCACCTTTTGGATAAAAACCTTCTCTTATTATTTTAATTTCACTTTCATCACCTAACAAAGGGAGAAAAACATTTTTTAAATAAGCCACAGGAGGCGCCCATTTATTCCACGTTCCACCACCTTCTATTTCAATTTTTATTGAATCTTTTAACAAGGAGGTTGCTAACAATAAAGCTTGTAAGATTAAACCTATTGAACCTGCAGTTGATACTCCAATTTTCAAATTTTTTGCTTCTAGTTCGGAAGGATAAAACTCAAGCTCTTTTGAATTTAACTTTAAACCTTTAATTTTTGCATTACAAATCTTTCCTATAGCTTTAACTCCTTCTATATGTTGAGTTTTTAGTCCAGGATTTGGCCTAGCACCCCTAATATTTTTTATTTTAAATTCCTTTTTTGTAATAGCTGACAACGCACAAGCTGTTCGTAAAAGTTGGCCACCAGCTTCAGAGCCATCTATCAGTATCAATAATATCACCATTTCTTGGAGCAATTGCATCAAACCCTCTTCCTTTCAATTCTCTTGCAAATCTTTCGCAATAGTCGCCATGCATGCAAATAACTTTTTCTGGATTTATTTTATGAACTAACTCAAAAAGATCACTCCTCCCGCTATGGGCAGAGAAGTCAAGGTAATAAATCCTCATTTTTACTTTTAAATCCAAGTTTTCTGTAACAAACCTACCTGTATCGAGCAAATACCTTCCAGCAGTTCTAGGTATCAAAAAACCTACAAAAATTACAGAGCTTTGAGGGTTATTGTATAAATATTTCATATGTTGTATCACAGGCCCCCCTTCAATCATTCCACTTGTTGAAATTATAACACATGGATTTTTTACTGCTTTTCTTCTTTCTTCTCTATTATGCAAAAGTCTTACTTTTTTAAATGCGTTCCTTAAAATTTTTGGTTCTTTTAAAAATTCAGGGTACCTTAAAGCTATTTGTGTAGCTTCTATGGCCATTCCATCTAAATAAATAGGAAAATCTGGTTTGAAAGAATCTAAAACCATTATTATTTCAGCCGCTCTAGCTATCGCAAAGCTTGGTATTAGAGCAATACCATCGTTAGCTATAGTTTCACTAACTATTTCAAATAATTTTTTTTCAGTCTCTTTTCTATCAGGATGTTCTTTTGAAGCGTAAGTACTTTCCATTATAAGTATGTCAACATCTTTCACATCTATTTTTGCTCCTTTTAACAATCTTGTTGATTTTAAGTTAAAATCACCAGTATAGAAAATTCTCAAATTTCCAGTTTCTATTAAAAAGCTTGCTGATCCTGGGATGTGACCAGCATCGTAAACATCTACTATAGCATTTTCTGTTTCGAATTGTTGACCATAAGTTATTCTTACTTCCCTCTTTTTCATTTTCTTTATATCGTTTCTCGAAAATCTTTGAGGAAATCCTTTTCTCCTTGCAACTTTTATGCTATCTTTTAACAATAAATGACTTTGTTCAAATGTAGCAATAGTTGAGTAAACAGGTGATTTAAATTTCCTGAATAGCATTGGTATGCTACCACAATGGTCTAAGTGAGCATGACTCAAAAGTATGGAGCTTGCTTTATGAATTGGCTTAGGAACCTCACCGGTCTCAACTTTAACACCATAATCTAGCAAAATTCTTTCTCCTCTATTTTCTAGTAATACCCCACTTCTCCCTACTTCTCTAAAACCTCCTAGACACTTTATAAGCATTCTAACCCCTTATCAAACTTTATTAATTCTTTTTGGGATAATAAAAATGTGTTGTAAAAGACTTACATATAAATAATTTTTCAATCTTAATGAGAATATGTTCCTTAATGAAAAATCTCTATGGGAAGAATTTTTGAGAAAGAGTATAGGAAAAGAAGTTAAAGTTTTGAACATAGAACCGATTAAAAGGGACAAAAGTTACACTGGTGGTTTAGGAAGTGCATACTTTATTGAAATTGAAAGTGAAAAAGGAAGAGAAAGAGTTGTTGCAAAAATTTCTGGAAAAAAATTTGGAAGAGAAAATCCTGAAGATAGGGCAAGAGATGCATTATGGGTTCACAGGACATCAACTTTGCCAAGACAACCAAAAGCCATTGCAGTTGGTTCTATAACAAAAGATGGAAAGATAATTCCGCTTAAAAGCGACTCAGAGTATGTTGTTGTTCTTGAAGAGGCTAAAGGCATTTCATACCACATTTATTTAAACAACATTTTGGAATTATCTAGAAAATTCAATCAAGGCTTAAGTGAGTATGATATTAGAGCTGCATTAAACTTATCTGACTATTTAGTTGAGATTCATAAAAGAGGGGGTTATCCTGATCTTTATAAAAGGCATATTGGTGAAATAGTTGGTGGGCCAGAAGGCATTTTAGGTGTTGACAGATTGCTTTGGAAAGTTTTAGATGAAGAAGAAGTTAGGAAAAATTTTGGAAGAGAAAAGAAAGAATTGAGAAAAGATATAATAAAATTGAAGAAAAAAGCGATTGAACATGCTGATAGAATAGAAGATCTTACTCACAGGTGCTCTTGTATTCATGGAGATTTTCATCCCTTTGAAAACATTAGGTTTAGTGAATATCCAAAAGAATTTTGGGTTCTTGATAGAAGTAGGGCCGAATTTGGAGAACCAGCAGATGATGTCACCGCTATGTGGATAAATTATTTAAACTATGCTTTATTAGACGAAGGAAGTTATAAAGGGAAATTCAAAAAACTTGGAGATTCATTTTTTGAAAATTATTTAAAAAAGACAAATGATTACGAAATGCTAAAAGTTGTACAGCCATTCTTTATTTGGAGAGGTTTAGTAATTTCTACACCAGTATGGTATCCTGAAACACCTCTTGATGTTAGGAATAAAATTTTCAATTTTATGAAAAATGTTTCTGAAGTTGAAGAATTTAATTTAAAAGAAGTTAATTCTTATCTTAAATAGCAAATGAACTTTTTATGTGAGCTATATTAATAATTGAGAAAAAATATTAGATGGTAAAAATGGATATAGAAACAAGAATTGATTTAATTAAAAAGCCACCTACAGAAGAAATTTTAGTTGAAGATGAATTGAGACAGCTTTTGGAAACAAAAAAACATCCTAAACATTACCAAGGTTTTGAAATTTCAGGTATGTTACATTTAGGTAACTTTATAATATCTGGCTTTAAAATAAAAGATTTTATAAAAGCTGGAATAGAATGTCAAGTTTATCTTGCAGATTGGCATAGTTTTATAAATAACAAACTTGGTGGTGATTGGGAAAAAATTTTAAAAGCAGCAAAATATTATGAAGAAGCATTCAAATTTTTTTGTCCAGGAGTGAAAGTTGTTTTAGGTTCTGAACTATATCATAACAATGATGATTATTGGAAGAATGTTATAAAATTTTCAAAGCACATGACTATTTCTAGAACTTTGAGATGTATGACAATAATGGGAAGAAGTGAGAATGAAAAGTTAGACCTTTCTCAATACTTTTATCCTCCAATGCAAGCAGTTGATATAAAAGAGATAGGGGCTGATATTCCTCATGGAGGAATGGATCAAAGGAAGGCCCATGTGTTAGCTAGAGAAATATTTCCAAAAATGGGTTGGAAGAAGCCAATTGCAGTTCATCATCATATTCTAATGGGAATAGCAAAACCAGTCAAATTAAAAACGGAAAGCAAGTTAGAGCAAGTAATAATGAGTAAAATGAGTAAGTCAAAACCATGGACAGCTATATTTATTCATGATAGTGAAGAAGAAATAAGAGCTAAGTTAAAAAAAGCATGGTGTCCCCCAAAACAAGTTGAAATGAATCCTATTCTTGAAATTGTGAAATACATAATATTTCATGAAGTAAAAAGTTTCATAATTGAAAGAGAGAAAAAGTTTGGTGGTTCTATAGAATTTCATAGTTATGAAGAGTTAGAGAGAGCTTACAAAAACGGAGAAATACATCCTGAAGATTTGAAGGAAAATGTAGCTAGAGAACTATCAAAAATATTAGAGCCAGTAAGAAAACATTTTGAAAAATCATCAAACAAAAAATTATTAAGCGTTTTTGAAGAAACTAAAATTACGAGATAATTTTATATATTTAATTAAGCTATTAATTTTTGAGAGTGATGACATACCAATCCATTTGTTAAAAGAGAAGATATTTCTATTTCTTCTAATCTTTAAATTCAAATTAAATCTAAATAAAAAGGTGAGAGTATGCTAGATATAAAGTTGATTAGAGAGAACCCACACATAGTTGAAAACGATTTGATAAAGAGAGGCGAAAAAGAAAAAATAAAGATGTTGAAAGATCTTTTAGAATTTGATAAAGAGTATAGGAATAATTTACAAAAACTAGAAAAATTAAGACACAAAAAGAATGTTCTTTCTGTAGAGATAGCGAAACTCAGAAAAGAAGGAAAGGATGTAAAAGAAAAGTTGAAGGAAGGAGAAAGAATATCAAAAGAAATAAAAATTTTAGAAGAAAAAGTGAGAAATTTAAAAGAAAAAATTGATAGCATACTCCTTAAATTACCAAACTTACTTCATGAATCAGTTCCTATAGGAAAAGATGAAACTGAAAATGTTGAAATAAGAAAATGGGGAGAACCTCCAAAATTTGACTTCGAACCTAAAAGTCATTTAGAAATACTAAAAAATCTTGGGTTAATAGAAGAAGAAAGGGCAGAAAAAGTTTCTGGGAGAGGCTTTTTCTACTTAAAAGGTCCTTTGGTACTATTAGATTTTGCTATAATGAGGTATGCAATAGATCATCTAATTAAAAAAGGCTATATTTTGATAGAACCCCCTTTTATGATAAGAAAGAAACCTTACATGGGAGTAACAGATTTAGAATTCTTCCATGATCAGTTATATAAAATAGAAAATGAAGATCTCTATTTGATAGCAACAGCAGAACACCCTTTAGCATCAATGTTCATGAATGAAGTTCTAAATAAGGATGATTTACCTATTAAGCTAGTTGGAGTTAGCCCATGTTTTAGAAAAGAAGTAGGGACTCATGGAAAATACACAAAAGGCTTTTTCAGAATGCATCAATTTAATAAGGTTGAACAATTCATTTTTTGTTTGCCAGAAAACTCATGGGAAATGCATGAAGAATTGCAAAAAAATTCAGAAGAATTGTACCAGGGTCTTGGATTGCATTACAGAGTTGTTAATGTTTGTACAGGTGACATAGGATCAATAGCTGCGAAAAAATATGATATTGAAGTTTGGATGGCTGATGGAAAGTATAGGGAAGTTGGTTCAAATTCTAATTGTACTGACTATCAAGCAAGAAGGTTGAATATAAGATACAGGGAAAAAGAAGGCCAAGCACCTAAAGGATTTGTTCATACTCTAAATAACACTGCTTTAGCTACATCAAGAACAATGATAGCAATAATAGAACAATATCAACAATCAGATGGAACTGTTTTGATACCAAAAGTTCTATGGCCATACATGAATGGAATAAAAAAATTGGAACCTCTAAATCTTTAAATATTTGCCTATATTATATGTATTAATCTGGGATAGTTATGGAACCCTGCATCATAATAGCAGAGAAACCAGATGCATGCATGAGAATAGCTAAAGCTCTAGCTGAAAAAGGATTGAAGAAAAAAACGAGTAAATATGGAGTAGAGTATTACGAATTCTATAGAAATGGTAAAAAACATATTGCTGTAGCTGCTGTAGGTCATTTATTCAATTTGAAACAATCAAAAGGAGGTTGGACATATCCTATATTTGATGTTAAATGGGTTCCTTCGTTCAAAGCAAGAAAAAAATCGGCTTTCTCTGAAAAATACTTCAGAACTATAGAAGAGATAACTAAAAATGGTTCTGAATACATTATTGCTTGCGATTTTGATACAGAAGGTTCTACCATAGGTTACAATATCTTGAGATTTATGTGTGGTAAAAATGATGCAAAGAGGATGATGTTTTCAACGCTGACCAAGCAAGATTTGATTAATGCTTATGAGAATGCCTTGCCCCACTTAGATTGGGGTAATATAGAGGCTGGCCTAACAAGACATGAATTAGATTTCATCTGGGGAATAAATACTTCTAGAGCTCTAACTTTAGCAGTTAAAAAAGCTTCTCCAAGGTTTTCTATCATATCAGCTGGAAGGGTTCAAGGGCCAACACTCTGTTTGCTTGCAGAAAGGGAAAAAGAGATAAAGAAATTCGTTCCTAAACCGTATTGGCAATTGCAACTCATTTTATTGTTAGATTCGCAGGAAGTTATTGCTTTTTACGAAAAAGATAGAATTTGGAAAAAAGAAAAAGCAGAAGAAATTTACAAAGCTTGCAAAGGTAAAAATGCTATTGTTGAAAGTATTAAGAAAAGAAAGTATAAGCAAAATCCTCCTTTTCCTTTTAATATAACAAGCTTACAAACAGAGGCTTACAAGCTTTTTGGTTATTCTCCTCAACAAACCCTTAACATTGCACAAAGTCTTTATGAAATGGCCGTGATAAGCTATCCAAGAACTTCGAGTGAAAAAATACCATCACAATTGAATTATGAAGAGATATTAAAGGCATTGTCAAACATTCGTAATTATTCCAAATTATGTAAAAAGCTTTTAGAGCTACCAGAATTAAAGCCTGTAGAAGGAAAGAAAACTGATCCAGCGCACTATGCCATAGTTCCAACTCAAGAACCACCAGAGGATATGAAGAAACTTTCTGGCCCTCAAAAGAAACTTTATGATCTTATATGTAGACGATTCTTCTCTGTTTTTGCATCTCCAGCTTTAAGGGAAAGTATGAAAGTTGTTGTTAATATTAATGGTTATAAATTCTTAACAACTGGAAGAAGAACGATTGAAAAGGGATGGATAGAATTTTACGGTCCTTATGCTAAATTTGATGAAGTTATTCTACCAGATTTGAAGAAAGGAGAAAAGATAACTGTTAAGAAGATTGAGCTACTAAGCAAACAAACAACTCCGCCACCCAGGTATTCTCAAGCTTCAATAATAAAAGAGATGGAAGCTCGTGGCTTAGGAACAAGAGCAACAAGAAGCGTTATCTTACAAACTCTTTACGATAGGAATTATATTGTTGGAAAGAGTATACAAGTTACATCTCTTGGCTTAAAGTTAGCATCAACCCTCAAAAAATATGTTCCTGATTTCGTTGATGAAAAGTTAACAAGAAGGATAGAAAAAGAACTTGAGAAAATAATGGAAGGAAAAACAAAAAAGGAAAAAGTTTTAAAAGAAGCAAGAAGAGTTTTGAAAAAAATATGTAAGGAGTTCAAATTAAATGAAGAGAAAATAGGAAAAGAACTTGGAAAAGCTATTGTTGAAACTCAAGAGAATGCATCTATTCTTGGCCCATGTCCAAACTGTGGTAGTAACTTAAGAATCATGTTCTCTAGAAAAACGAGGAAAAAATTTGTTGGTTGTGAGAATTATCCAAAATGTAAGACAGGTTTTCCTTTACCACATAATGCAAAAATACAAAAAACTGGTAAAATATGTGAAAAATGTCATACACCGATAATTCTAGTGTTAAGAAAAGGTAAAAGACCATTTAAAATGTGTTTAGACCCTAACTGTGAAACTAAGAAAAATTGGAATAAAAAATAGTTATGCTAAACCAACTATTAAGGAGTAAGTTCCCTTTAGTATTGGAAAAATCCAGAACCATGGAATAGAAAAATTGAGCAATAACATTAAGGCAACAATTAAGTCTATTAATCCTAAAAAGATTATCCAATCCTTTGCTAAAATACTTCCCAAAAGCGATGAAATTGCTTTTATTAAAATTAAAATTCCAACATAAAATGCTAAAGTTTGATTAGGAAAGATCAAGAGGATTCCACCTAAAATGTCTAACAAACTTAAAGCTATGAGCAGCATTTTATTCAACTTTTTTCTCAATCTTTTCTGTCCATATATCCATAGGTAAATACTTTGCTTTTACTGTATTTTTCTCTTTATCCACTAAAAATAGTTTTCTGGCCCAACTTCTCTCTAAATAACTTCCTACAAATCTTCTATTCAAATTCCTTGTTACAGGAGGATAAATTCTTGAAACAACATCTTTGAATTCATTTATATCAACAGGTTCTCTAAACCACTCATTTAAGACAGAAGCATAATGTGAAGCTGCTATCATCCTAGTTGCACCATAACCATAACCTCTTCTTCCATGTAACCTTTCTACAATTTTACTCTCTTCATTTATAAACCAAATGTTGAAAATATTGTTGTGAGTAACATCATAAACTATATACTCTTTAAATTCATTTTCATACTTCTTTGAAAGATTTACAGTTAAAGTAAGAAGCTTAAGTAAATCTAAATGTTTACGTAGTCTATTTAAAGTAAATTTATCATAGAAAGAATCTAAAGAAATTTCATACTTAGCTAAAGCAACTTTTTCTGTTATCATGCTAATATTGAATATAAAAAAAGATTTAAGCTTAAGAATTCACTACTTTCTCCAATTTTTCTATTTGAAACTCTAGTGGCGGTATTACATCTTGCAAGTGCTCTGGATTAGTTAAAACTGAGACCTTTCCTGCAGAGAAGGTTTCAAGATTTCTATAAAATTTTGCTTTGAACTTTCTTTTAGTTGAGTAAATAAGTGAAATCCCATTGTCTAATTTTGCTCTAGAGTACTCAATTGGCAATTCGGAGGTGAAATAATTCTTTATTTCCCGGGGTTGATCTTTTAGCATTCTATCTATTATCTTTTGAGTTTCTAAGGCTCTTTCTATTCTTTCTTGAACGCTTTCTATATCTCTACCAACTTCTATTTTAGTAGTGACTTTTGCCCTAGCATTTCTATCATCTGCTGGAGTTTGTGACTTTATTGTTAGAGTAGATATTTTACCAGTTGCCTCTATCTCTGAAAACTTATAACCTTCTTCATGTTTGTTCCAATCCTCGTAACTGTAGAGCCTAGTTAAATAAATTACCCAACTAACATCATCAGTGATACCACCTCTAAAAGCACTTCTTCCTGAAGGCCCATGACACAAATTGTACTCCACTTTCTCTACACCAGAAATCTTTTGAAAAACATTTTCCATAAATTCTTCTATTTTTTCAGTTGTCATAAAGAATAATTATCAACTTTTCTTTAAATTTTTAATCAACGATAACTTTAAATAGTTAGTATATACATATATCAAAAATATGAGGATAGAAATAAGAAAAAAAGGAAAAACAGCAGTTCTCATAAGTTTTGATACTTTAAAAGAGAAGTTCAAATCTCCTTCTGAAAGAAATAGATTTTATTGGGGTTTGTACGGAAGGAGGCAAATTGTTATTAAAAGTTCAAAAAGATACGTGTATGAAAAGGAAGGCTTATTAGGAGAAATTCCCCATATAAAGGTTTCAAACTCAGTTTTCATAGTAGCATTACAACATTTAGAAAAATTAATGAAATTTTTTAAAGAATGGGAGGACAAAATAGAAATAAAGACTTTTCCTGTTTTATTAGATGAAAAAGAAGTAAAGGAACTAGAAAAAATCCAAAGGTGATGTGATGAAAGAAGAAATAAAGTTAAAAGTTGGGGAGTTAACAGGTAGAGAAGACTTTGGAAGGGGTATAGCAAGAATAGATACAAACTCTATGAGAAAAATTGGTGTTAAAGAAGGAGATGTAATAGAGATAGAAGGAAAAAGAAAAACAGGAGCAATAGCTGTAAGAAGTTATCCGGCTGATGTTGGTTTAAACTTAATAAGGATGGATGGTTTAGTAAGAAAAAATTGTGATGCTTCTATTGGAGAATACGTTAAAGTTAGAAAGGCGGAAGTTAAAGAAGCAAGGAAAGTTGTTCTTGCTCCTGCTCAAAAAGGTTACATATTAAGAATATCTCCAAATCTCTTAAAACAAAATCTTTACATGAGACCAATGACTAAAGGAGATATAATTATAGCGAATCCTGTTTTTAAACTGAGATCAAGAAATCAAGATGTTTTTTCTGAGCTATTTGGGATTAACATAGAAGAAGTATTTTTTCCAATGGGTGCAGAAACTAGGTTAGTTGTTGTTAAAACTATTCCCGATGGTATAACTCAAATCACTGATATGACAGAACTCGAACTTCTTCCTGAAGCAGTTGAAATAGCTGAGCTGAAAGTACCTACTGTAACTTACGAAGATATAGGAGGTTTAAGCAAAATAATACCAAAGATAAGAGAAATGATAGAGTTGCCTTTAAGACATCCTGAAATTTTTGAAAGGTTAGGGATAGAACCTCCTAAAGGAGTATTGCTTTATGGCCCTCCAGGCTGTGGAAAAACTTTAATAGCTAAGGCAGTTGCAAACGAGTCTGGTGCTCATTTTATTTCACTAGCTGGCCCTGAAATTTTCAGTAAGTGGTATGGCCAAACAGAAGAAAATCTTAGGAAAGTTTTTGAGGAGGCAGAAAAGAATGCTCCAAGTATAATATTTATTGATGAAATAGATGCCATAGCACCAAAAAGAGAAGAAGTTACAGGTGAAGTTGAAAGAAGAACTGTTAGCCAATTATTAACTTTAATGGATGGCTTGAAATCAAGAGGAAAAGTTATAGTGATAGCTGCAACTAATAGACCAAACGCTTTAGATCCCGCTTTGAGGAGAACAGGAAGATTTGATAGGGAAATAGAGATTCCAGTTCCAGATAAAAAAGGAAGGAAAGAAATCTTACAAATTCACACTAGACACATGCCTCTAGATAAAGATGTTAATTTGGACGAATTAGCAGAAAGGACTTATGGATTTGTTGGTGCAGATTTAGCAGGTTTAGCAAAAGAAGCTGCCATGCATGCCTTAAGAAGAGTTTTACCAGATGTTTCAGCATTAAAAGAAGGTGAACCTATTCCAAAAGAAATTTTAGAAAAATTGAAGGTTAGTAAGAAAGATTTTGATTATGCTTTAAGAATAGTCCAACCTTCAGCTATGAGAGAAGTTTTGATAGAAGTTCCAAAAGTTAAATGGAAAGATGTTGGGAATTTGGAAGAAGTTAAAAATGCTTTGAAAGAAGCTGTTATTTGGCCTTTAAAACATCCTGAAAGTTTCAGAAAAATAGGGATTAAACCACCTCATGGAATTTTGCTTTATGGCCCTCCAGGCTGTGGAAAAACTTATATAGTTAAAGCTTTGGCTAATGAAGCAGGAGTTAATTTTATAGCTGTCAAAGGCCCAGAAATAATGTCAAAATGGGTAGGAGAATCTGAAAGAAGATTAAGAGAAGTTTTTAGGAGGGCGAGACAAGTTGCACCATCTATAATTTTATTTGATGAAATAGATGCCATAGCACCTAGAAGAGGATTAGAAATAGGAACTAGAGTAACAGAACAAATAGTTTCTCAGCTATTAACAGAAATGTCTGGAATAGAAGAGTTAGAAGGTGTTGCTGTAATAGCAACAACAAATAGGCCAGATATCATAGACCCAGCTTTGTTAAGGCCAGGAAGGTTTGATAAAGTAATATATGTTCCAGCACCTGATCAAAAAGGAAGGTTAGAAATTCTTAAAGTTCACACTAGAGATATGCCTCTAGATAAAGATGTTAATTTAGAGAAAATAGCAAAACAAACTAATGGTTACTCTGGGGCAGACTTAGAAGCACTCTGTAGGGAAGCAGCAATGTTTGCATTAAGAGAAGCTATGAAAGAAAATAAAGAAGCTAAAAAGATAACGATGAAGCATTTTGAAGAAGCTTTGAAAAAAATTAAACCATCTATAACAGAAGACCTTACAGAAAAATACAAAAAAGTAGTTGATGAATTAAAGAAAAGCAAGATAGAGGAAATAAAGTACATAGGTTAAATATTCTTCCTTGCAAGCTCTATGTCTTCAATTTTTACAGTTTTTCTTTTTGCATGTTTTGCAAATCTAACAGCATCTTTTGCAATATCAAAAGCAATGTCTGTAACAATATTTGACAAGGCCTTTGCTGCTAAATCAGAAACTCTTTCAGCACCAGCTTTTTTTAATATTTCTGCCATTGCCGCGGCAGGTATTATTGATCTTTTTCTTGGCATATTGATTTTTATTTTTTCAAAATATTTAAAACATACTAAAATTTAAATACATTCGAGAAAAATTAAAAAGATGAAAAAAATATTGATAATTTTATTTTTCTTTCTCTTTTTTACCTCTCCTGCTTTTTCACTTTCTTTCCATAATATTACAGAAAACATTTCACCTTATTATAACCATAGTTTTGTGTACTTTTTTGCTTCTTATTGGAATGTTTCGGGAAATGAAAGTATTAAAACTTGTAATTTTTCATTAATAAGAGATGGAGATATTGTTAATAAGAGTGCTAATTTTTCAGATTCATCTTGCAATATAACTTTTCATCAATATGAATTAGGGCCAGCAGGAAATTATAGTTATTATTGGAATGCAAGTAACGGCACAGCTTGGGTTCCTTCTCCACCTAGAGACTTTACTATTGAAAAAGGAATTCCAATTTTACATTTGGATATAAATTCATCAACTTGGATTTTAAGATATCCTAACTCTACAAATGTGACAGCTTGGGAAATGAATGAAGGCGATTACGATTGTAATTATATTTTTTATAGAAACAATTTGAGTATTGAAAATTTTAGTGATATAACTTTACTTGGTAAAGGAAATTATACATACATTTATAATGTTTCAGAATGTCAAAATTATTCTTCTAATTCCACAGAAAAAAATTTAACTATTCTTCCAGGCCAATTGTCTATTAGCCTTTATTTGAATGGTAGCAAAGAAAATAAAACGTTCATTTTAGGAAGTATAGCTAACTTTACAGCAGTTTTAGAAAATGGAATAAATGTTGCGAATAAAACAATATACATCTATTCAAATTATTCCAATTTAAATATAAGTGGTGAATCTCCTTTAAGTTTTTCTCCCATCATTCTTGATCAAACAGGCATATTTAATTTAACTGCATATTGGTTTAGTGATAACCCTAATTATACAGATTCAAATGTAACTAAATATTTTGAAGTTACTCCTTACATTCTATGGACGAATTCTACTCCTTCCAATTTAACTTATGATTCAGGAAGAAAATATTTCTTTGAAGTAAAGTTGAAAGGTAATATTACTGAAGCAAAATTTGAAACTAACTTTACAACAAGAAATGAAACCTTGTTAAACTTTTCTGTAAATGAAAGTAACAACATTTTTTCTATTAACTTTACGAATTTGGCTGCAGGATATTATTTTTATCGTTGGTATTTTAAAGATAATGAATCAAACTCAATAATTTTGAATCAAACTTATTTCATTTCTAAAGCTCCTGTAAATCTTTCATGGGAAGCACCAACAACATTCTCGTTTCCAACAGGAAGTAATGTAATTGTGAAGTGCTCTTCTACTCCACCTATAAATTTATCTTTATACATAAATGAATTAACAAAAATGCTTTACTCTCTTGCTCTTGGTTCAGTTTTTACTAACATTTCTTCTTCTGTACCAACAACTTATCATATATTTTGTTCGCCTGCTGACTCAAATTATTCTGGGGAAATTTTACCAATTGCTCTTTCATTTGTAGGAAAAACACAACAGACTCAAGAGGCCCCTCCACCTCTTGGAAAATTTTCTATAGTAGCCCAACCTTCAATAACAATTAATCTTGGAGAGAATTTAACAACTTCATTTATTTTAAATAATACTTACGATTTTAGCATTCAAAATATTTCAATTTTGATAGAAGGTATTCCATCTTCTTGGTACAAAATTTCCAAAGGTTTTATAAATAAACTAAATGCAAAAAGCTTAATAGAAATTAACATAACTTTCAACATTCCAGAAAATGCAGAACCAAAAACTTACAATTTGAATTTAAAAGCAATTAGCAAAACAAAAAATGCTACAAGAACAATTTCTTTAATTGTTAACCCTCTTTCAGAAATTGAAGAAGTTAGTGAAGTAGAAGAAGAGCTTAATGAAACTACTGCTGAAACAAATGTTACTGAAATGCCAACTGGCTATTCTATAAGAGAATATAATCCTTCTGTTGCTATTCTAGGAATTCTTTCCTCTGCTCTTATTTTCATTTTCAGAAAAAAGATAACAAGAACTCTTATGATGCGTCGTAAAAGAAAATACATAATTTCTGAATTGTTAAAAATTAAAAAAAGAATATTTAGAAAGACTTAAATAAAAATGAATCTAGATAATAAATATGAACAAAATTTTGTTCATTCTAATGATAATTATAATTTTTGCGATTACGATAAAGCTTCCACCTAGTATAACTGGCCTATTCGTTAAAGTAACTTCAACTGTTGTAGAGATAGCAAGAAGTATTTTGAAAGAAATTCTTACTAAGATTGTAGAGATGTTATGATAATTGGTTTTTCTTTTACTATGATTGTGTGTTCAGATTGAGCCACAGGTTTTCCTGAAACTTCTCTTAAAGGCTTATAAGAATAAAGAGCATTTACTGCAAGCAATTCCTTAAAACCAAGTTCAACTTTTATGGGAGGTAAAATTTTTTGTACCCATCTTTTTGCAAATGGTAATTTTTCAAATTTTTCTCTAGCAAGTTCCAATATTTTTCTAGATTCAAAACTTCTTGTAGGCTTATCAGCAATCCATCTGAATATTAAAGCTGAGCCAGAATCTTTAACAAAGCCATTTCCAGAAGTGCAAAATGGTTCAATTGCTATAACTTCATCTTCTCTTAGTTGGTATTTTGAATCATTTTTAACATTTGGAATTATTAATCCGGAATGAACATCATATCTATCTAAACTATGGCCAGTAAGATTTCTAATAGGATTAAAACCAAACTCTTTTGCAACATTTTCTATAGTTTCTCCTATTTCACCTATAGTAATTCCAGGCCTAACAATTTCTAATGCTTTTTTCAGCATTTCTTCAGAACACTTTATGAGTTCATCTTTTCCTAATACTCTTACTGTTGAGGCTGTATCACCGATATAACCATCAACATGAACACCAACATCTAACTTTACATAATCACTTTCTTTTATTGTTGTTTCATCGTTTATGAGAGGATGCCAATGAGCGGCCATATCATTTATTGAAACATTTATTGGGAACGCTGGCTTTCCTCCTAAAGATAGCATTTTTTCTTCCATTTTCTCAACTACTTCAAGAACAGGAACTCCAGGTTTAACTAAAGTTTTACCAAACTCTAAAACTTTTGCTGCAATTTTTCCAGCTTTTAAGTACTTTTCTAAAATTTCTTTTTCCATATTTTTTAATACTTTTTCATATAATTAAATCTTATGAATGAATACTTTCTCAAAATAGGACAACAATTTAAAAAAAGACAGAAAATAAGTGTTTGGAATTTCTTAAATTTAGCAGAATCAAAAACAATTAATGAAAGTTTAGAAAAACTTGAAAAGAGAGGTTTAATAAGAGTTGTTGATGATTCTATAAAATTAACGAAAAAAGGAGAGAGTTTTTTTCAAAAAATACTTAATTTCAAAATTGATAAAAAATTTAAAAGTAAATATAGAAAGTTAAGAAAATCGTTCGTTTTAAAGTATGAATATGACCAGCATCAATTGACTTTCAATACTATAATAAGAAAGTTAAAGTTCATCGTTAACAATGTTGATATTTTTGAGAAAGATATAATTTGTTTAGGTGATGATGATTTATTTGGGCTTGCTTTAGCTTTAACAGGACTTCCTTCTTCTGTGACAGTTTTAGATATAGATAAAAGAATTTTGGATTATGAAAAGAAAATTTCAAAAACACTCAAAACTAAAGTGAATGTTTTAGAATACGATCTAAGAAAACCAATACCATCAAAACTCAAAGGGAAGTTTGATATGTTTGTAACGGAACCACCATACACTCTCAGGGGATTAACTCTTTTCATTTCACGAGCAGCTGAATGTTTAAAAAAAGGTGGAGTTGGTTACTTAGGTTTATCAAAAAGCGATCTCGACCCAGATCTGAAGATATTTCAACAGTTTGAAAAAAACTTATTAAAAATGGGTTTTGTTATAACTGACATCCTTACTAATTTTCAATTGTATAAGTTAGCTGGTGATGAGCTAAAATGGGAAGATATGAGTTATCCGAAATGGATAAAGAAACCTCTCAGGCCTTGGTATAGGGCCGATTTAATAAGAGTTAAAGCTATTGGAAAAGCAAAACCACTCATAAAAGGAAGTTACTTCAAAGATATAATGGAGTATTCAATACCAAAACAATTATCTTGGTTAAAAAGAATTTAATCCGAAACTTTTTTATTTAACTTTTTCCTAAAAATAAATGAAATGAGAAAGGTGGGGTTTCAAGTTTATGCGGAGTTATACGGTTGTGACAAAGAAAAGATATCAAAACTAAAAACCGTGAAGAAAATTTTTCTAGATGCAATTAGATTCTCTGAATTAAAAGCTATAAAATATCAATTTCACCAATTTAAGCCTTACGGAGTTACAGCCCTTGCTATTCTAAAAGAATCTCATATAGCCTTTCATACATGGCCAGAATTCGAATACGCTTCATTAGATATTTTTGTTTGTGAGAAGAAAGGAGGATTAAAAAAAGCGAATGCTGCTTTAAAAATAATTAAAAAAGCAACAAATGCAAAAAAAGTTTCAGTGAAAAAGTTTCCTAGAGGAGTTTAAGTCTTCTTAATATTGATTTCACTCTTTCTAAAATTTCGTCCCAATTTTCTCTTGTTAGCCAAATTACCACTCCATACTTTTTGTATTCTTCAATAAGATTCCTATGTAAAGTTGCTAAAACATTCTTTTCATTTGTTAAAAGCATTTTAATTTTATTTCTAAATTTTTCTGAGCACAGCTCCATTCTCCCTATTTCATCTATTATGTAAATTTCTACATCTCTTTCCAAAGAAGGAATTGCAATTTCTTCTATACTTTTTACATTTACTCTATATTTTGACACTCTAGGACCTTCTTTGATGTTTACGCTCGCTAGAATTCCTTCATTTCCATTTTTTATATCAATAATTTTAAAACCACTTCTACCATTTTCTCTTATTTCTTCTGTTATGAAACCAGAAAAAGAACATTTTAAAAGTTTAATTATCTCTTTTATTAAAGTTGTTTTTCCGCATCCTGGTCTTCCACTAATAAAAATTCTCATTTATAATCCTTTGGAAGAAAGTCTTTCAATCTTTTCAAAGCTTTAAGTTTATCTTTTTTTCCTATTTTTGCATTTTCTATAGCATCTTTTAAAATCTCTATTGACTTGTCATAAACCTTTTTGTTAACAGGATAAGGATGTCCATCTTTCCCTCCATGGGCAAAAGAAAATTTAACAGGATCTCTCCAACTTGGTTCTGCTCCATAAATGAGCTCGCTCAATAAAGCTAAAGCCCTTATTGATTTTGGGCCCATTCCATTTACTAAGAGCAAATCTTCATAGCTTCTAGGTTGAAATTCATAAGCATTCATTAAACCTCTGAAATTTTTTAAATCTATTTCATGTTTCTTATCTAAAATTAAATATTTTTTCAAGTGCATTGGATTATCTTTGATCAAATCAATAGAAGCTTTCCTACATTCTCTACTTTCCTTTGCAACCATGTTTAAAGCTTTGCCTTTATAATCGCAACATATTGCTAAATGAGGTTCATTAACAAAACTTTTTACTTTTTCTGATAACCAATGGTACCTTCTAGCGTAATGAATTCTAGGATTCATTCCTTGTTGTATTACACACCATTTCCCATTTTCAGAAACTATAAAGCTATGGTGATACAGTTGAAAACCATCTTGGAGAGCTGAGTTATCTATTTTGGCTATTAGTCTACTAACAAGCTTAAGCTTTTCTATTTTCTTAAAAGAAAGTGAAAAAATTTCATCAAGCTTTTCTATTTCTTCAGGAGTTTTTCTTGAACTCTTTCCTTTACCACCTAATACAACAATTCCTAACTCTCCTGATTTCAAACTTTCTTTTAAAGCCCCAAGTGTTACTGTGGTTGTTCCACTTGAATGCCAATCATAACCTAAGACGCACGCAAAAGCTTGAAACCAAAATGGCTCTGAAATTCTCCTTAAAAATTCGTTTTTTCCATATTCAAAAATTATTATTTCTGAAATGGCTTTACTTAGCTTCGTCATTCTTTTAAAAAGCCATCTTGGAGTTCTACCATAATGAAGAGGAAGATCTGCTACTCCAGTTTTCATATTCTCACTTAAAAAAACTTTTTAAGCTTTCTCCTATCAATTGTTCTTCACTTACTCCTAAAACAGTTAAAATTCTTAAAGCAGCAGGAATTATTTGGTGTTTTATGTAATACTCTTCGTCAATATCTTTAACACTAATATCTTCTATAGGTTCCGCCCTTTCTGAAATACTTCCTTTCCCTTTAGTTATTACAAACATTATTACCATTCCTTCTCCTATTGGCCTTCCTCTTTCCTTTATTTTTCTTGCAGCTACAACATGGGGGCCTATAGCTTTATACTCACTTAAAGGTTTAGTAAGTTGTTCATGAATTGTAAGATCTCTTAAAGGGATTTCTCTTTTCTTAAGTTTTTTTATTACAAGCTGAACATACTTTATTGCACCTTCTATATCTTTCTTCTCTAAAACCATTCTCAATACTTTTTCTTGAGTTTCTTTAGCTATATTTGACCAATCTCTTCTAACTTTTTCCAAACCTCTTATAGTCAAAACACCATTTTCATCTATTAAAGCATACCTCTTCTTTGCTGTTCCTGGGCCTACTCCTCTAGGAATAAAAATTCCTCTTAGGTAAAATCCTTGAAGATCTAACTCTAACATTCCTGGGAGAATTTTGTTCACTTTTTTCAAAAATTTCTGAACTTTACTTTTCACATTTCCTTTAGTTTTAACAAACATCGAATCAGTATCAGTATAAATGACAGTGAAACCTTCTTTTTCAGCTTCTTTTATCATTTTCTTTATATAAAATCTTCCAAAAGCTGCACAAGATTCTGCACATTCTCTACAATACCATTTACTCCCAGCAAAACCAAAGTAACCATAAGTTGCATTTGCTATAGTTTTTATAGCAAACTGTTCTCTATTTAATCTTCGATATTCTTCCGATTCTTTTTTCAATTTTTTTAATTTAACTTTTATTTTAACTCTTCTTTCAATCAACTCTTTTATAATAGAAGAAATAAAACCTTTTTTCTTTTTGCAAAACCAATATTTTTTCTCTGGAACTTTATAACCATCTTTTCTACAACAAACACAATTCAAAGTTTCTGGAGAGATGTTAAAAGTTGCTATTATAGAAGGATACAAACTTCTAAAGTCCATAACAGCTATATCTTCATGAATCCCAGGTATAGGTTCTTTTACAAAACCGCCAGTGTAAGGAGGTGCCACCCTTCTTTTTTGTATTTCTTCCCATTTTGGTTGGTTTGGAATTATCGTATTTTTTCTAGCTGCCTTTTTTGAGAGGTACCATTCAACAAGCTGAGAATAGGTCATTCTAGAAGCATCAAAAATGAGTTGCCCGGAAATTTTAGATAATTCAAAAATCTGTGGTAAAATGAACTTTGCTAACTTGTAAGTCAATTCTGAGTCTTTTAGGCAATACTCAGCAAGTTTCGCAAGGTCTTTCTTTTTTCTCCAAGATTCTAAAATTTCTTCATATTCCATTTCAATCTTTTTATCACCAAGAAGTTCTGCTGAAACTGCATCTAAAGTTAAAACTTCTGTTTGCATTTGAGGTGAAAGTATGTTGTTTACAAAATTGAATATGTCTATGTGAACTCTACCTCTCAGTCTTGCTGAAGATATTCTTGCTCTTCTAGCAAACTTCAAATGGGAAAAATCTCTTGATATAGTTAGCTTTACTTTTAATTCATTTGCTCTTTCCTGAATTATTTGAAAATCAAACATATCAGAATTGTAGCCACAAATTATATCAGGATCTTCTTTTATTATTAATTCAACAAACTTTTCTAACAATTCTTTCTCGTTCTTCAAAACTTCAACGTATTTTGGATATTTAGCTTTTTGATAAGTTAGAACTTTCTTAAAATTTTCACCAAAAATTGAAATCATGACTATTTTTTGTTTCCCTTTCTCTTCTACACACTCTATATCAAAAGAAAAAACTTTTAGTTTTGGCATTTTTTCTTTTTCTAAAGGCAAAATTTTTTTTAATTTTATTACTTTTTCTGCTTGGTATTCTTTTTTTATTTCTTCACCATCAATTTCAATCCAACTTATCCCATCAATTTTTTTATCTAACAAATACTTCTTATAAAAAGAGATGGAATATTCGTACTCATTTTCTAATATTCCATTTTTACTCCTTGAAATTTCCCAATGCTTAATTACATCCCTAATTTTTTGAGTATCAGTTGATAAATTACAAAAAACTTTCAAAAACTTCCTTTTTTCTCCAAAAATAACTTTTTCCACAATTTCAACTCTTTTAACTCTTAAACTTCCCTTAGAAAATTTTTCTTCTATCTTCTTCTTAACAACTTTTTCTTTTCCTTTTAAAGGTAAAACATAAAAATATGGCTCATAATCATAATCTAAAGCAACTATACTTTTTCCTTTTTCATCTTTACAAAATAACCTAATTACACTTTTCCCGTTTTCTTCTATGTAGTCAGCATCTAAAAGACAAACTTTCATATTATTCAATTAGTTTAGAAAGTTAAAATTCTTCGCTATCTTTATAAGTAACTTTAATGTACTACAAATATGGAGTACATTGATGAAAACAATAATAAATATGCAGAAAAAATAATAAAAATTCTTTCAAAACATCCTGAAGGTCTTTCTATTACTGAAATAGCAAACTTTCTAGGCGTGCATAGACACACTATTACGAAATATATTTACCAATTGTTAGGGGCAGGTATTATTCAACAAAGAAAAGTAGGGCCTGCAAAACTTTTTTATTTAAGGTTAAAAAATGAGGAATAAAATTTCATTCACTCACAAAATTTTCTTATATTTCCTTATATGTTTTTATCTGTTTTTTGAGTTTGTTAAGATTGATTATACTCAAAAACTCTTATACGCATTCTTAACGCTTACAGCTTTTTCAATTTTCATGATAGGAAAAAAAGTATTCTATCATTCTTCAAGGTTAAGAATATATTTAAGAAAAGGAATTTCAAAAGGTATCACAAAAATTCTCCTTTACGTTCTTATTTTAGCTTTTCTAATTTCTTACTTTTATTTCGTAGGAGTACAAAGGCCAATAATAGTAGCTGCCACACCTCAGCCTTATCCTGGTCCCCCAACATTCACAGATTCACCAGATCCATCTAACTTACAACAAACTATAGTTTTTACATGTGTAGATTGTTATGATAGTGAAGGCCATCAATTTAAAGTGTTAATTTGTAGGAATAGTGATTGTAGTAATTGTGATTGGACGACACAAACAGGGTGTTATAATTATTCCTTGATAACTACAGACTTAACAACACCTAAGAATAGAACAGTATACTACACAAACTCTAGTGAAACAGAAGGTACACATAACTATTATGCAAGATCATGTTGTAGTGATGGATATTGTACGGACATATATTCAGGAACATTTACTAGAGATAATAGTCCACCAACCTTTTCTCTAAATTCAACAAACTCAACTTTAGCAGGAACTCCAGTTGAGCATAGATTAAAATGGGAAGATAATGTTGGTTTGAGCGGATATATCTTTTCTTGGTTTAATGGTGCAAACTGGACATGGAGTAATAAAACTCAAGATTTAGAGAGTGGTGAAGTTCAGTACAAAGGAAAAGCGGAAAGTTACAAAATTGTTGGCGAGTGGGGGAGTTTTACTGACGCACCAGCAAAAGAGGATACATGGAGTGAAAACTGGATGTGGATACCGTTTCAACATGAGTTTAATGATATCCCTATCGTCATAGTGAGGGTAGATTGGAATTCTTGGACATATGACAATAATCCTGGTAAAGCGAGATTAAAAGGTATTAATACAACTGGATTTTTCCTTAGAATTGAGTCTTGGGATGATAGAGGAACAGAAGACAATACTTTACCAAATGGAACTATAGATGGATACTGGTTAGCTATGGAGTATGGTATTCATAATATTACCAATAATGGAGTTTATTCAAGAATAGTTGAAGTAGGTAACTTTACAGCACAAAATGAATACTGTGTATACAAAGGGGGTGGATATTATAATGCAAACAACAACAGAAACTTTCAATATTCTTGGAGCTACATGCCTTTGTTACTAGTACAAATACAAACAACGAACAATGATGAAAATATTGAACTTATGGAAAAATTTCCGCATGGTTGTACAAGTACTTTAAGTACAGCTTATGACACAACTTGTTTCAACTCAGGGCTAACTGGTCTAGAGTACAATATATGTTCATTACTTACACAGGATGAAAGTATTGGGTACATAGCTTGGGAGATGGATTCAAGTTGGACAAATGCAGAAACAAGATATACCGGATTAACGGGTAACGGAACAGTTACCTATCAATGGGAAGCTTTCTGGGAAAGTGATAATGTTGCAGGTCCAGATAATGATCCCTCACCAGCAAGTGCCTATTATGTATCACTTTCTACAGATTGGTCAGAAGGGGTAGCGTTTGGACAATTACCAAGAGCAGATGGAGGAGATGGGAACTTTCCTGCAATTGCATTAGACTTGGGTGCTGATAGAATTTATGAATTAGTTGCAGAAGATGAAAATGGGGATACTGAGATGAGTCACACAACAGAACCCTTCATGGTTTTATTCTTCAATTCTTCGAATGGTTTTCTCTTCTCTAATGAAACAGAAATTGGCATAGAAACTAATACATCTTACACCACTTATAATGATGTCTTATCTGGAAACTTGTTAGATACTATTGAAAACATAACTGTAATAGTAAATGTTTCTTACTACAATAACTCTGGCTCACAGCAAAATGGAAATACCAATCCTGACTTATGGCTAGAGATTTACAATGGTTCCTCATGGCTAGAAATAGGTAATTTTAGTGTGAGCGGTACAGGAAACTATTCTTTGTCAACTCAAGACTCAACTATTTTGTC